>JAGBDN010000084.1 GCA_017937485.1 Thermoguttaceae bacterium | reverse complement strand
CTTCCATTCGCCGCCGTTCGTAGAGCTTTGAATCTCGTAACGAACTTCGTTCGTCGCGTTGTCCGTCCAGCTAAGCGTCGCCCGCTTGTTCGTCGCGTCGTAAGCCCCGAATTTCAAATTCGTAGGAGCAAGCGGAACAGGTTCCGGAGTAATCGACGCCGAAACCCAAGCGGAAGCCGTTCCGTCCGACGCGACCGCTCGAATACGGTACGAGTACGTATTCCCTGGGAGCAAACCGGAGCAAACCCGGCTCGTCGCGTTCTCCGAGAGGTCAGAAAGCGGCTTCCATTCGCCGCCGTTCGTAGAGCTTTGAATCTCGTAACGAACTTCGTTCGTCGCGTTGTCCGTCCAGCTAAGCGTCGCCCGCTTGTTCGTCGCGTCGTAAGCCCCGAATTTCAAATCCGTAGGAGGAAGCGGCGCGGGCGATTTCGACGACGCGGTCAACGTATAATATCCGACGCTCCCGTCAGTGCGTCCCGAAGTCGTCGTTAAACTCGAATTCCAATTATAGTAGTGCGACACGGCAACATAGTAATAGCCGCTAGTCGTCGGCGTATACGACGCAAGAGAATACGTCCCGGAGCCGCCGTCGTCGTTGGAAACTAAAACCGTTCCCGAGGAATTCGCGACTCGCAAAAACGTGTCGATCGTCGTTTTCCCAGATTGCTCCGCCGTTTCAAACTCGTAAGTCTTTCCGGCGGTTAGGTAAACCTTATAAACGTCGACGTCTTGTAAACCGTAGGTTCCGTTCCCGATCTGTTCGGCGAGAGTCCCGGAGGCGTTCCACGGAGTCGCGGTCGCGATCGTATCGCCCGCGTCTTCGCCGCTTCCGACCACAGTGAAAGTTCGCGTGTACGCGTTGTTATTTTCGTTCGATTCGGAGATCGCCTTTCTGGAGTCGACCGTCATCGTCAGCGTGTACGTTCCGGCGGAAAGTTTGCCGAAATTCCACGACGAATCGCCTTTCGCCCAATCATAATCCTGCGCCGCCAATCCCGAACTATTCGCCGTCAACGTTTGTAAAACGGTTCCGGAAGAATTTTTCAGCGTAATCGACGTGACAAAAGCGCCCGCGGCGGCGGTTCCCAAGTTCTTTTGCGCGATCGAGGCGTAGATCGTGTCGCTCGTCGTAAAGGACGACGAGTTCGTCGTCGAATTCGCGACCGTCGAAATCACGAGAGAGTCGCTCCAGCCGCTCGGCGTATACGGCGCTAAGTCCGGTTGCGAGACGGTCGCGTTCTTTACCGTAAAGGTTCGCGTGTACGTATTATTGTTTTCGTTCGATTCGGCGATCGCTTTGCCGGAGTCCACCGTCAACGTTACCGTATACGTTCCGGCGGAAAGTTTGCCGAAATTGTAGTTGGCGTTGTTCGTCCAAACTCCGCCGCTTTTCGCTTCAAACCCAACGGAACTCATACTCAAAGTTTCCACCGTAGAGCCGGAAGAGTTTTTCAGGGTAATCGTCATATCAAAAGCGCCGGAGTCCGCGGAACCGAGGTTCGCCGCTCCGAACGACGCGTAAATCGTGTCGCTCGTCGTAAAGGACGACGAGTCCGTCTTAGCGCCCGCAACCGTCGAAATCACGAGAGAATCGCTCCAACCGTCAAATTTATAAGGCGTCAAGTCCGGTTGCGAACCTGTTCCCGGATTCATATCGCGAATCGCTTTCATAAGTTTATAAGCGTCGACGCGCGTATACACTTTATTAGTGTTATTTACGCAATCTTTTTCAAGCGGATCGTTAGCGTCCACGCAAACCGACTCGCTGTCATATACTTTTTTCCCTGTTTTTTGCAACAACTCCTTAAATTCGTCGACAGTTAGGGAACGCCCTAAGTATTCGTTAGCGATTTGTTGCGCAATAACCGCGAGCCCTGCAATCATCGGCGACGCTTGACTTGTGCCCTTCAATTCCACTCCCGCCGCCGTTATAGCAAATCCGCCCGGCGCCAACACCGAAAGATAGTCGGCGCGTTGAGAGAAGGGAATAACGACGTCCTTACGTAAGTCGCCGTATAAGCTTCCGTTAGAGTAGTATAACCGCCCATAATCGGCGTCGCAAACCGCACCGACGGAAATGACCGACGGATCGCTCGCGGGATAAGAACAACCTAAACTCCCATTGTCGTCATACTCGTTTCCGGCGGCGCAACAAACGATCACATCCTTCGCCTTCAATTCCTCGAATAAGGGAGACAAATAACCGTTCACTTGACTTTCACTCGCCGAATCACGTGCCCCCAACGAAAGATTTACGCTGGCAATATTATACTTTTCGACATTGTTGACGCACCATTGCACCGCCTTCTGTACGTCCAAGTTAGAGGCCTCACCGGTGTTCTGAAAAACCTTCAAAACGATCACATTAGCTTCGGGCGCAATTCCGTCGTTGCCGGCGGCAATCCCCGCGACGTTCGTGCCATGATACGAATTGACGTAGTTATCGTCCGCGACAGAATCGTTGTGTGCGAAGTCGTATTGATATACGACGCGATTTCCCCAATATTCAGAAATAGAACCCTGGGTAATCCCCGTGTCGATAATAACGGTTGTGAACCCGGAGCCTTTATATTTCCCCAACTCGACGTCGTTGCGCAATGAATCAACGTCGATTAAGTCTTTCGACTCTTTCATCGAAGGCACGACTTCGTTCGCGTTACCGGAGCCCTGAAATTCTTTACCGCCAATCAGTTGCCACATTCCCTCCGAAAAATCCGTCGCAACCTCCGCGCCGTCGTTAAGCGGCTCCTCAACAACGATCGATTCGACGTTTAAAACCTCGCTCGTTACCGCCGACCGCTCAACCGCCGGCGGCGTTTCCATTGCAACGATCGTCCGCTCCACGAGCGTTTCCGTAACCGGAGTAACGCTCAGCAATTCGCGAGATTCCAAATATTCCATACGCAAAGAACGCGATTTCGGAGCTTGCGCCTTAGAACGAGATTTATTTTTCTTCAAAAAACCGTTAAACATAATCTTCTCCTAACGTTATTTTTCGCAACGTCGCGTCTTTCAGAGCCTCTTTTAGGAAAACGCGGCGCTTTCCTTGCGCGAGGCGTTCCGCCTTAATTCGGCGGCGTTATTTTCATTTTCTAAGAGGGGCAAAGATGGAAAATTATTAAAAATTTTATGAAATTAAAGACTCAACGTCTACAAGTCTATTATAGGCGCGCAGTTAAAACATCAAGCGCCAAAAGACGATTTTTCCAACAAAAATTATTTTTTTCATCAAATCTACCATTTCTGTTAGGTATACAATCTCTAGCCGCGCCCCTGCGCTTCCTTATCATCGTTCAGCGCTCAACCTACAAAACTTTACTCATAAAAAAACGGCGCGAACGTTTTCGCAACGCTCGCGCCGTCTTTCTTTTCCGACGTTTCTCAACGTCTTTAACGAAGCGACTTAACGCCGATTCACTCGCCTTCGAACTCGATCAGCGACGCTACCGGCAAGCCCGCCAACGCTTCGCGGCCCTTCAAGTCGACCAACTCGATAACGAACGCGCACCCGACCGGAACGCCGCCCTGTCCTTCGACGAGTTTGCGGCAAGCGGCGACCGTTCCGCCGGTCGCGAGCAAGTCGTCGAGCAACAAAACGCGGTCGCCCGGCTTGATCGAATCGAGGTGAATCTCGAGCGTATTCGTTCCGTACTCGAGCGCGTACTCGACCGAAACCGTTTTATAAGGCAACTTACCCGGTTTCCGCGCCGGAACCAACCCCGCCCCGAGACGCAACGCGAGCGGCGCCCCGAAAACGAACCCGCGCGCTTCCGGAGCGACGATTTTATCGATCGGGCCCCAAGTCGAAATCGCTTCGGCGAGACCGTCGACCGCCTCTTTCAGCCCGGTCGGGTTCTCGATCAGCGGCGTAATGTCGCGGAAAATAATCCCCGGTTTCGGGAAATCGGGAATCGAACGGATATAATCGGCCAAGTTTTTCATCGTTTTTTCAAACTTTCGCTTTAAAAATCATTAACGTTAAAAGATCAATAAAACCAAAACGCCGTCAAAACCGGCAAACTCGCCGCATTTTAACGCCGATTCAAAAAAAGCCGCGCGTTTTTGCGTCAAACAAGGGCGACTTTTCCAATTTTTACATTATTTCCGGCAAACGTTCGCGAACCGCCGCCGCGATTTCCCGAGCGCACCGCCGATAAACCTCGACCGAGCCGCCGAACGGATCCGCGACGTCGCCGCCGTCCGGTCGCAACAGCTCGACCCGCTCCGCCGCCTCCGGATATTGCGCCAACAACGCCGCCCGATGCGAACGCCCCATCGTCAAAATCAAGTCGGCGACCCGAACGAGAGACGGCGTTACCGACTGCGCCGCGTGTCGGTCGAGCGACGTTCCAAAATCTTCGCGAACAACCGTCTTCGCGTTCGAACTCGCCGGGGAAAAATCGGCCGCCGCGACGCCCGCCGACGCGATCCAAATTCCGCGTTCTTGCAGTTTAGCGTCGAGTTCTTCCGGCGTCTGCGCGTCGATTCCGAGTCGCGCCGCGACCTCTTTTTTCGCGATAACTTCCGCCATCGGGCTCCGACAAGTGTTTCCGGTGCAAACGAAAAGAACGACTTTCGCCGAAAAATCGCGCAACTTTTCCGCCGAAATCGCCCCTTCGCGCAAAATTTTCGCCGTTCCTTCCGCGCCGTCGCCGTCGACTTTACCGTTTTTAACGATTTCAACGACGCTCGACGGTTCGCCGAACGCCGCGACGCCGTCGTCGACGATCAAATCGGGTCGGTCGTCCAAGCCGACTTTCGCGTCCGCCGCCGAGGTTGCGGGCGGTTCCCCGCTGAGGTTCGCGCTCGTCAAAACGACCGGCTCGCCCAACGTTTCTAAAACCTTCAAAACAAAAGCGTTGCGAGGAACGCGGAAGCCCGCTTTACCTTCCGGCAAAATCGCTTTTTTCGACATTTCCGGAAGTCGCGCCAGCTCGCTCGCCGGGTCGGAAGCGTCGAGAACGAGCGTCAACGGCCCGGGCCAAAGTCGGCGCGCCAACCGCTTCGCCAACGTCGGAACGTTCGGCGCGAACCGCTCCAAAACGTCGGCGCCGGAAATCGCGAGCGCGAGCGGTCGCCCCGCCGGTCGCCCCTTCGCCGCGATCAACCGCTCGACCGCCGCCGCGTTCGACGCAAGCGCCGCGAGGCCGTACACCGTTTCGGTCGGCAATACGACCAACTTCCCGTCCCGCAACGCGTCGACGACTCGTCGAACCGCCGCCGCTTCGTCGACGTTTTCGCCCTGGAGCGCGATAAATTCCGGTTTCATCTTCGTTATTGTCTCCCAAAATCAAAAAAACGTCGCCAATACGTCGAGCGGGCCGTCGACCCCTTCGTCCCGCAACCCTATAAAAATAACATAAAAAACCGCCGTTGACAAGACGCGTTCAAATGCGTATACTCGAAAAGTTAAAAAAGGCGGAGAAAAAATTCGTTCTAGGCCGATCGCGCCGGACGCACGCCGTTTTGCCGTTAATTATTAATAAAGGAGCGTTCCATTGCGCGTCGTTTTTTCGCCCCTCTCGCTTTGGCCCGGTTTTGCCGGCGTCGTTCGACGCGGCCTTTGGGATCAATTAGCGTTGGCGCTCCTTTTCGGCGCTCTCGCCCAAGCGACGCTTTTCGTCAACTTTTTTTGGAGCGACTATTTAAGCGGTTATTTGCGCGCCTCGACCGGGCTCGTTTTCATTATCGCTTGGATTTTTCTCGGCGCGGTCGCCGGAGGACGGCTTAAACGTTACGAAAAATCGCTCCTTTACGACGCGGACGGCGAACTTTTCCTCGAAGCGCAAACCCATTACCTTCGCGGCGAATGGTTTGAAACGGAATGCGCGCTGAAATCCGTGTTAAAAAAGAACCCGCAAGACGCCGAAGCGCTTCTCCTCCTCGCGACGCTTTGTCGACACGTCAAACGTTTTTCCGAAGCGCGACAAACCTTAGCGGCGTTGGAAAAACTCGAAAGCGCCGATTATTGGCGGTACGAAATCGCGCTCGAAAAAGAAGCGATTCAGGCCGATATTCGCGCCCTTCGCGAAGAACGCCTCAACGAACGCGAAGAAGCCGAAACCAAACGGGAGCCCGAAACGCCCGCCGACGCGCCGACGCAAACCGTTCAGCCGCCGTCGCTTAAAACTGACGACGAAAACGTCGCGCCCGCCGAACGCCCGTCCGACTCCGACGTCGTGTCGCTTGAAACGGTCGACGCCGAAGTCGGAACCGGTCGTCCGATTTTGCGTTTCTGCATAACGTCGAACGACGCAAAGTCCGACGCGGCTTAACGTTGAATCTCGTCGTTTTCCCGCGCCGAGACGCTCGAACGCCGGTCTTTTTATCCCCGCCCAACGCCTTTAATTTTTCCAACGCCTTTTACTTTAAGGAGTTCGCGCCTTGACCGTTCGTCTTTTTTCGCCGAAGGGCTCTTTCCGCAATTTCGGTCGTTCCCTCGCTTTCGCCGCCGTCGCGTTCGTCGGTTGCGCCGCCTTTTCTTTCGCCGACGACGTCAAGTCGCCAACGCAAGCCGAGCAACTCGCCGAAGTCGAACGTCTTGAAAAAGCGGAACTTTGGGACGACGCGCTCCGACTCGCCGAAACAATTTACGAAACGACGCCGACCGACGACGCGACGCGTCGGCTCCTTCGCGACAAATTCGACGTTCTGCGTCAACGCGTCGCCCCAAACCGGGACCCGGCGAAAGCGGGCGTTTGGAAGGTTCGCGCTTTCGTCGTTCGCGCGCTCGATTTTTCTTGGCAAGAGGGCGACGCAACGCGCCGCGCCCAATACGTTTACGACGACGAAGAAATCGAACGCATTCGCCGCGGAATGGGCGGTTTCGCGCAATTTGTCGAAAAATTTTCGGACGGTTGGCTCCGAATCGAATGGACGTTCGAAGTCGTTGAAAAGACCGCGACGGAAATGTCGGACGTCGACGGGCGTTACTGGGCCGGGCCGACCGCGATTCTTCCGCTCTTGCCGGAAATCCCCGTCAACTCGACGGATACGATTATGACGTTCGTAAAAACCGGCGGAACCGCGTCCGCCGACGTCAAAAACGACGCGATTCCGCTTCTTCTTTTCGGCGGCGCGATCGGCGAATGGGCGCCCGTAACCCGCGGCGCGACCTATATTTCGTTCAATTGGGGAACCGGCGCCGCGTCGCGCGAGCCGGACGGCGAACCGATGCTGCACGAATGGCTTCACTCGCTCCAATGGGCGCTGGAAGACCGCCAAGGCTACCCGCGCAACCTCGGCGGAAACCCAGACGGCGGGCGGTTTATCGGCGAAGAACGCGATCCGGAAGCCGCCGACCCGTGTTACCGTCGCGACCCGGAAAAAGACAAAAGCTGGATCGGCTTGTACGAACACATTTTACGTTGCCACAACACGCGCAATATGCTCCGCGAAGCCGCGTCCCGCGATAAAAAAGTCGACGTCGAACGCAACGCAAGCGACGTCGATTAACGATTTACCTCAAACGACGAATAACGCGCCGACGACGAGCTTCTCGACGTCGGCTTTTTTTGCGTCCGTCCGCGCCGCTCGACATTTAAAGCGACGCAAACCTCTCGTCTTCAACGCGTTACGCCGCGTTCTTTTGCGCTTTTTCTCCGTCCTTTTCTCCGGAATTCGCCGGAGCCGTCGCGCTTCGCACTGTCGCAACGAGAACGATTAAGGTTCCGACGACGATTCCCGCCGAAATCGTTTCGTATCCGAAAATTATCGAAAAAACAACCGCGAAAATCGACTCCAAACACGCGACAACCGAAATAACCGTCGCTTCAAGTTTTGACTGCGCAAGGACTTGCGACCAATACGCAAACCCGGTTGAAATAACGCCGAGATAAAGAAATTCCGCGACGCTTCGCGACGTCGCAATCGACGCGAAATCGATTTTGTCCCGTTCGAACGCCGCCGAAAAAAGCGTCGCCCAAACCGCGACCGTCGCCAACTGCGCCGCCGCCGAGTTCAGCGGGTCGAAACGCGACGTAAGACGTTCCGTCGCAAGGAAATGAATCGCGAAGAAAACTCCGGAAACCAGCGAAAAAAGCGCGCCCAAATTAAACGACGTCGCGTCGCGATAAACTTCGAAAAACACAAAAAGCCCGACCGCGCAAATCGCCGCGTCGACAAACGGTCGCAAGCGAATTTTGCGTTCGAGAGCCGTCAAAAAAAGCGGAACAAAGAGAACGTAAGTCCCGGTGAGCATTCCGTTTTTAGCCGGCGTCGTCATCGTTGTTCCCCAAGTTTGCGTCGCGAACGCGGCAAAGAGCGCCGTCCCGCAAATCGCGCCGCGCAGGGCTTCCTTCGCGCTTAACCTTGGCGATTTAGCCAACTTACGGCAGAGCGATAACGTCGCGAACCCTAAAACAAAGCGCCCTATCAAGATAAAGTAAACCGGCGTCTCTCGGTTCGTCAAGTTCTTAACGACGAGGAATCCAAAGCCCCAAATTACAGTCGTTAGTAAAAACAAAAACAAATAGCGATATTTTGTCGACGTCATCTGCTCGATTTAAAGTAAAAAAACAAAACGGCGGCGCGACATCGTGTCCAACGCCGCGCCGTCCTTCCTAAACAACAGCTAACTCCAAGTTACGACTAACGTTGCAACTCGGCGGTAATCTCGTAAAACCCGGAGCCGAGTTCGAACTCGACGCGTCCGTCGGTCGTCGTTTTTTCAAGCGACGCCGCGTCAAACGGCGCGAAAATTCGCTCGTACTTGACGCCGCGAATCTCGCCCGGTTCCGGCGGCACGATCTTAAGTCGCGTCGAACGAATACTTAACGATTCCGGCTTCGTCGTCGGAACGGAAACGAGGGCCGTCGTATTCGGCGGAACCGCGACGCTCCAAACGAACGTTCCGTTCTCGTCGATCTTCCAGTCGCTGATAATCAGCCCGCGCGGCGATTCGTGTTTCGCTTTAACGTAAGTCAAGTCGCCAACGACGTTTGGACGCATTATAATCCGCTTGAAACCGAGCGAATTTTCGTCCGCTTTAATCCCCGCGAGGTACTCGTAGAACCAGACGCCGAGGTCGCCGACGAGCATCACGTGGTTGCCGCTGTTCATCGCCGGGTCGGCGGTGTCGCCGTTCCAAAGTTCCCAAATCGTGGTGGCGCCCTTCTCGATCATATAGCCCCAACTCGGGTAATCGCGGTTAGTTGCGAACGCGAACGGAATATCGATTCGCCCCATATCGCTCAAAACGCGGTTGCTCCACTGTCCGCCGATCAGCCCCGTGCCGACGTGCATATTCGTTACGCTTTCGATATTTTGCGTCAACGTCGCGAAGACTTTTTCGCGGTCGCCCTCGGGAACGATTCCGAAATAGAGCGGCAAGACGCAGGACGTTTGCGTCGCGTTGTCGTAGACGCCCTTCTCCGCGTTGTAAAACTTATCGTTAAACGCTTTCGTCATCTCGGCGGCGCGAGCGCGGTAGAAATCGGCGTCTTCTTTTTTCCCGAGTTTCTCGGCGAAATCGGCGACGATTTTCATATCGTAAATGAGATACGCCGTCGCGACGAGGCTCGGATTCGTGCGGCGCGACGGGTCTTCGGAGTGAATCAGCTCCTTGCGCTCCGGCGGAACGCACCAGTCGCCGTAATTGTCCTTCGACGTCGTTCCGTCTTCGTCGACGAGCGACAACATATAATCGAGCCATTTTTTGCGCGAATCGTAATGTTTCGCGATCGCTCGCGAATCGCCTGTCATCACCGCAAGCGTTTGCGGGATAATGACTTGCGCGCTCGGCCAAGTAACGTTCGGGCTGTAGAACCGCCAGTAAGCCGGGCAAACGTCGGCGACGTTGCCGTTTTCCATTTGCGAATCTTCGACGTCTTGCATCCACTTGTTATACATCGTGTTAGCGTCGAAAATGTACATTTCGCCCTTCGACTCGGCGGCGCGGTCGCCCTGCCAGCCCATCCGCTCGTCGCGTTGCGGACAGTCGGTCGGCATATGCAGGTAATTGCCGCGCGTCCCCCAAACGATGTTCGAGTAGATTTGGTTGATCGTTTCGTTCGACGTCTCGAAGGCGCCGACGACCGGCAAGTCGGTGTTTAACGCGTTGGCGGTCAACGTGTTAAGATCGGGCGTTCCCGGATAGCCGGTCAGCTCGGCGTAACGGAAACCGTGATGGGTAAAGCGCGGCTCGTAAACCTCTTGCGTCGAATCGCCGCGCAAAACGTAAATATCGCGCTGTTTCGCCGTGCGGAGGTTCGCGACGTAAAGGTTCCCGGCTTTCGGGCCGTCGGGTATGAGCGTTTCGGCGAAGCGCATCTTAACTTCCGTTCCGGCTTGACCTTGGACGCGTAGACAAGGAACGCCGACCAAGTTTTGACCGAAGTCGAAAATCCATTTGCCCGGCGCGATCTCCTTGACGGACTTAGGTTTAACTTCGACCGTCTTGCGCATCGCCGGAATCGACTGCGCGACTAATTTCCCCTTCGGCGCGTCGAAAATTTCGACTTGACGATCCGTCGCAATCGCGACCGACTTTCCGAAGCGAGTTTCGACGAAACGCGACGTCCCGTCAACATACTTCGCGGCGTCGGAATTCGGGTCGATTACCGTCGCTCGGCGCGCGTCGTAAACCTCGCCGTCGTAATCGTTATTTTCGAGAATCGGACCCGCGTCGGTTCCCTTCCAAGTTTCGTCGCTAACGAAAATATCGGTCGTTCCGTCGGCGTATTCGACTTGCATTTGGAAGAGCAAACGCGGCAAACCGTAGTGAACGCACTTGTCGATGCGCGGCGCGTAAAACCGCCCGTTGCCGAGCGTTACGCCGACTTCGATTTCGTCGGCGCCAACCGCTTTCGTCGCTTTAAAAACGTCGGTCGCGTCGTAAGTAACGTAAGGAACGCGTTTATCGTAATCGGTGAACATCGGCCCGCAGATTTGGTCGCCGAGTTTCAGGCCGTTCAGGTAGCATTCCGAATAGCCGAGCCCCGACATAAAGACGACCGCGCGCTCGACTTCGACGTCTTGACGCACTTCGTAAACCTTGGAAAGATAACGCGCCGGAACCGGAAGCTCCGCCGGAGCGGTTTCGACCGTCTTCCAAGGGTCGGCGTCGCAAGCGGCCAAAACAAAGGAATTACCCCACTTCGAATCGTCGAATTCGGGCGCGATATAACGTTCGTCGAAACCTTCGATCGATTTCCAGCTCTCGTCGGTAATGTAATCCGTTTGTTTGCCGGACTTATCGCGGAGATAAAACGCGCCGAGGAGACCGCCCGGGTTCGGCGAGCCGCCGACGTTGTTAACCTTAATAACGATAACGTTTTTTCCGTCGCGCAGCAACGACTTCATGTCGCGAGTCGCGGCGAAGCGGTACTCGTCGGAACCTCCTAACTCTTCGCCGTTCAAGTAGATATAGCTGCTGTTGTCGGCGGAAAAGTTCGCGACCGCGGCGGCGATTTCGGCTTTGTCGGCGACGTCGAAGGAAAAGCGATAAGTCGAAAAGCCGCTCGGTAGCGAGAACGTGTCTTGGAACGCGATCCAACTCGACTTTTTAATGTCCGCCGGTTCGATTTCCGGCGCGGTCGAGCTAAGCCCGATCCACTTGCCTTTCCAAGGGTTAGGATTCGCGTCGGTCGCAAAAAGGCCGGTCGAAAAACAACCGAAAATTTGCGACTTGCGCGAGCCGTCCTTGTTCCAAACAACCAGCTCGACCGAATATTCCGTCGCCGGTTCGAGCGGCTTACCGTCGTACTCGACGAAAAGTTGCTCGTCCGACTCGACGCGCCCGGAATCCCAAACCAACACGCGATCGCCAAACTCTTTAGCGACTTTAAGTTGGTACGCCGACTGACCTTCGTTCAAGTCCTGCGAAAACAATTTCCAGCTGAAACGCGGTCGCGCGACGTCGATTCCCTCCGGCGCGGTCAAGCCTTCGACTTTAAAATCGGAAACGCTAAGTCCAACCGACGAAATCGGATACGTCGGCGACGGCATTACGTCGGTCGCAACGCTAAACGACGTCGCGGCGGCAAAACCGAGCGTCGTCGCAAGCGTCAAAAGCGCCGTCGAACGCCAAAAACGTCGACGGTAGTTTCGTTCTTTCGACATAGTAAACTCCTTAAAAGACTAAGCGCGCCAACTCGTTTTAAAACGGATGTTGCGTCGTTCCAAAAGTTTGTCGACGCGCCGTAAAAAGATTAGTTATTCCGCCGAATTTTCGCCGCCGTCGAACAAATGCCGCGACCAAAATTCGAACGTTTTCTTGCGCAAGTGAAGCGACGTGCCGCGACCTTCGAAAATCCCGTGCGAACGGAACGGGTACGCGAACGCGTCAAACTCTTTGCCGGCGGCGATTAACGCGTCGATCAACCGCTCCGACGTTTGGTAGTGGCAGTTGTCGTCGCCGCTCCCGTGAATCAGGAGCAGTTTTCCCTTCAACCCGGACGCGAAACCGATCGGCGAACCTAACTCGTAACTCTCCGGCGTTTCGGTAATTAGGCCCGAATAACGCTCTTGGTAAATCGTGTCGTAATTGCGATAGTCCGGCACCGGCGCGATCGAAACGCCGCAAGTATAAAGCTCCGGATAGTTGAAAAGCAGGTTCAACGTCGACGTGCCGCCGCCGCTCCAACCCCATACGCCGACTCGACTTAAATCGAGCTTCGACGCGCCGGGCCAAGTCGCGGCAAATTCTCGCAACGACGCGGCTTGGTCGCTCCGCCCGACCGCGCCGAATTTTTGATAAACGCACTTGCGCCATTCGCGGCCCTTCGGCGCCGGAGTCCCGCGGTTGTCGAAGCTAACGACGACGCAACCGCGTTGCGCAAGCGCTTGATGGTACATATACGTCGAACCGCCCCAAGAATCGACGACGGTTTGTCCCGCCGGTTCGCCGTACACGTAAACTAAAACCGGATAGCGTTTTGCGTCGTTCGGATTCCAGTCGGGCGGCAGGATAACCCAACCGTCGATTTGAACTTTCGCGTCGGTTTGCGCGCCGTTTTGCGTCTTCTTGTCGTAAGGAAATTCGACGTCGACCTTGCCGTCGATTTCGAGCGAAACGAACTCGAACGCGCCGAGATTTTCTTTCGCCAAACGCTCTCGCAACGCGGCGTTATCTTCCAACGTTTTAACGACTTGCGCTTTGCCGCTTTCCAACTTCACCAGGTCGATTCGCGACGGGACGCCAAACGCCGAACGGCGCAAGATCGCCCAACGCGAATCGGCGGAGACGTTCCAAGTTTCGAAACCGAACTCGTTCGCCGTCGGAGCGTTAGCGTTTTCGGACGCCGCGTCGCCTTCCGTTAAAACGACGCGCTCCGTCGAACCGTCGAAAGCGGAGCGGTAAAGGAAGCGCCGCGTCGCGTTCTCCGGCGACGCGTAAAAGTAAACGCCGTTTTCGCCGCCGTTTGCGTCGTAATCGAACGCGACGAAATCGATCGCGTCCGAACCGGCGGGCGTAATCGGTTTCAGCGACGCGGCGTCGTTAAAGTTCCCCAAGTAGAAACGGCGGAAACCGTCCCGCTCCGACGCGACCAAAAATCGCTCGCCGTCGCTCAACGGTTTCACGTCGTAAACCGTTTGCCAAGCCCCGTTTGGATCGGCGTCGCTAAAAAGAAGCGTCGGTTCGGCGGTCTCCGCGTCGACGGCGTAAAAGTCGCATTGGCGTTGCGAACGCGGCGTCTTTTGCACGATCGGGCCGGGCCGTCCCTTAAACCATTCCATTCGCGGAAGATAGAACTCGTTTCCGTCCTTAAAATCGACAAATTTCAGCGGAATTTCCGACGTCTCGTCGCCAAGTTCCGGAAGCGTCGCGATTCCGATTTGCGCCGTCGCGTTCTCGCAACCGACGCGCGGATATTTGAACGAAACCATCGTCGGATACGACGCAAGTCGTTCTTTTAGAATCTTTTGCGCGTTTTTCTTTTCCGCGTCGTTCGACGCGGCGTCGTCTTCTTTTTGCGCCGGTTTCGCGACGTCGTCGTCGAGCGTTCGGAAGTCGCCGTCGACTTGCACGACGCGGGCCGCGCCGGAGACGCCGGAAAGTCCGACGCCGTCGAGCATTACGAACGCCGGTTCGCGCGACGAATCGAGCCGCCAAAACGCGATTTTTTTGCCGTCCGGCGACCATCGAAAGCCGTCGCGGCAGTCGAATTCCTCTTCGTAAACCCAGTCGAACGTTCCGTTAATAATATCGGCGCTCCCGTCGAAGGTAACGCGGCGAATCTTCCCGGTCAAAATTTCTTCGACGTAAATATCGTTTTTACAAACGTATCCGACGCGCGTTCCGTCCGGCGAAATCTTCGCGAATTGGAGCGTCGACGGCGCCGCGATATCCCCGCCGAGCTTGCGCAGGACGTCGTTTTTGCGGTCGAGAATCCAATAATCGCCGCGCGTGTTGCGTCGCCAAACGCGCTTCGAGTTCGTATAAATCAGGACGAGATTCGCGTCGTCCGAAAGCGCGTAATCCTCGACGTTCAACGGTTTCGCGCCTTCGATCGGTTTATTCGACTCGGCGTCGCGCGGAATCAGCTCCGACGCTTTCACAATCGGCGTCGACGTCCCGTCGCTCGGCGACACGAGAACGACGTCGCGTCCGCCGCAAGGTTCGCTCGACGCGACGCGGCGCACAAACGCGGCGCCGGTCGGAGCCCATTTCGCGTCGACGCCTCGTTCGCCGAACTCGCCGGACGCGAAAATTCGCTCCATCGTCAGGAGCGGTCGAGCGACGGCGGCGCCCCCGTTTTCGTTCTTCGCAACTTCTTCCGCGACGACGTTTTGCGTCATCGTCGTTCGAGTAAAATCGCACGCGAAAACGCTCGCGCTCAACGCCGCCGCGACGACGAAGCGTCTTCCGACGACGCTTTGTAAACGCCGTCTTTTCTTTTCTCGCAACGCGCTCATTATTCTCCCTTTTCTTCAAATAAGGTCGGAAAAATTGAAAAATCTTAAATTTGTTATTCGCTTTTTTTTTGCGTCGGCGCCGCGTCGTTTTCGGCATTTCGGTTTAACGCTAAAACGTTTCAATATCGCGAAATACGTAAACGCCGCCGTTTTCTCCGGCTAAGCGGCGGAACGTCTTTTTTCTCGGCTGCGAACCGCGTCCGAACTCGACGACGCAAATTTGCTTCACGTTGAAACGTCGGCGCGCCGTTTGAATCGCTTCAAGAGCCGCTTCGCTAAGTTCTTCGTCCGCGTCGGTTAGGAAGAAAACGACGTCCGGTTTCAAACGCAACGCGTTTTCGAGCGCAAGTTCCGGACGCGTTCCGCCGTCGGCTACGACCGAACGCAAATACCGGACGATTCGCGCTTTATTTTCAAAATTGACGTCGATTAGCGAATCGGCGTTTTCGAAAATTTCGACGTCGTGATTAAAAATCGCGACTTGAAACTTCGTCGCGCCCTTTTTCGGGTCGAGCGATTCGACGCTCGCGACCGCCTCGTCCAGCGCGCGACGCATCGGGGCGCCGCCGTTCCAGCTCATACTTTCGCTACGGTCGATCACGTACAGGAAGCGGCGTCCGGAGCCGCTCGTTCCGGCGAATCCGACGCGCTGTCCTTCGCCGCGTCCGGCGCCGACGGTTCCGGCGGGAGTCGCGCTTCCGTTCGACGCGGCGCCGTTCCAGTCTAAAGCGGACGTTTCGGCGTTTTGCGCTCCGACGCCAATGCGCGAATCGGCGGGAAGCAACGCTTCGGCGACGGCGGTCAACTCCTCGGTTTGCGTCGTTTCGGGCGTTTGCGGAGCGTCGGTCGCGGTCGCCTCGGACGCAGGATCGGCGTTTTCCTCGCCCCCGGCGTCCTCCACGGAATCGGTAAAGACGATTCCGACCTCGTCCGTCCGCCGCTCGCCTCCGAAACCGCCGTCTTGCGCTTCCCGACTAATCGCTACAATCAGCAAAATCAGCCCCAGCGCGTGCAACGTCAAGGAGCCGCACCACGAACCGCACCACGAAAGAACCGCGTCGCGGCGACGCTTCGCTTGCGTCCGCTTCTCTTCGACGGCCTTATTTTCGCGCATTTTTTTCCTCGTTCCGGTTGAAAATCCCGTTTTTTCAGAGCCGCGCCGATTGTCGCGCCCCGTTTTTTCGGTTATAATAACGATCGAATGAAAAGTCGACCGAAGGAGCGCCCCGCGTCGCCGCGAAAAGCTCCCGTCAATAATTATATATGAAATTTGGAGAATTTCCAGAATGCGCATCGCAAAATATCCGCATCCGATCCTTTCTTATCGCAGCAAGCCGCTCCGCAAGATCGACCAAGGCCTCCGCGACATCGTCGCCGAGATGTTCGAGCTGATGTACGAGTTCAAAGGCGTCGGGCTCGCGGCGAACCAAGTCGAACTGCCTTACCAACTCGTCGTCCTTAATCAGTCGGGCGACCCGGATATTAAGGAAGAGGAATACGTCCTCATTAACCCGACGATTCGCAAGCGCAAGGGCCGCCAATACGGCGACGAAGGCTGCCTCAGCTTTCCGGAGCTCTACGTTCCGGTCGAACGCGCCGACGAAGTCGAGTTCCAAGCGATCGACTTGCAGGGCCAGCTGCAAACCTATCGTTGGAAAGGGTTTCAAGCGCGCATCGTTCAGCACGAAACCGACCACCTGAACGGGCGTTGCTTCGTCGATCAAGCGTCGCCGGCGGCGCAACTCGAAGCTCGGGCCGCGCTCGACGAAATGCGGGCGTTTTACGAACGAGAATACGAACGCGGCTTCGAACCGACGCCGGAAGAGTTCGCCGCGTCCGTCGCTCGTTGGGAAGCGGAACGAACCTGACGCTCCGCGCGAGCGCCGTTTCCGACGTTTAAACGTCGTTAAACGCTCTTTGGCGGAGGGGCAAATGTCCGCGTCTTTTTCTTTTTTGCCGCTCCGCCCGACGTCCCCCTATTTTGCCCATTTTCGGCTCTTTCCGCTTTTAGGAGCGCGCCAATGCCGGCCCGAAACGTTTATATCGCGTTAGTCGTTATTTTTGTCTCGCTTTTCATCGCGGCGAAAACGTCGTTGAAAGAGCAAGTTTTTCGCAGCGTCGCTTCGCAACTTGAAAACGAAGCGCTTTACGTTACGCCGCCGGAACGCTTGTTCGAAGGCGCGCTCGCCGGAATGACCGACGCGGTCGGCGACCGCTACACGTCTTACATTCCGCCGGAAGAAAAAAAAGACTATATGCGCGAAATCCAAGGGCAGTTTGCGGGCGTCGGGCTGACCCATTTCATTAAAGACGGCGAAACCGGCGAATTTTATTTTGTTCCGTTGCGCGGCGCGCCCGCCGCCGAAGCCGGTTTGAAATTCGGCGACCGAATCGTCGAAGTCGACGGCGAAAGCGTTAACGGGTTCGCGCTATACGACTTAGCAAACGCGATTCGCGGCGAAGAAAAGACGACGGTTAAGCTCAAGATTCGCCCGCGCGCCTCGATTTCCGCTTTCGCCGACGCCGCGCAAACGCCGGAAAGCGACGCGACGCCCGCGTCCGTCGACGGCGCGCAAACGCCGGAAAGCGACGACGTTCTCCGCGAAGTCGAGCTAACCCGCGCCGTCGTTCAAGAAAACCTCGTTTCCGGCGACCGCCTCGACGAAAACGGCGATTGGATTTACACGTTAAAAGATTACCCGGAAATCGGTTACGTCGCAATCGAACAATTCGCCGATATGACGACGCCGCAAACGTTGTCCGCGCTCGCCTCGCTCGAAAAAGCGGGCGTTTCGTCCGTTATTTTGGACTTCCGCGGCAACCCGGGCGGCTTCCTTCCGGACGCGGTCGCGATTTGCGACGAGTTCGTCCAAGCCGGGGCGACGATCGTCGAAGTTCGCGACCGAAACGACGACGTCGAGCGCGTTTTCCGCGGAAGCGACCGTCCGAAAAAAGCGTTCCGCGTCGTCGTTCTCGTCGACGACGAAAGCGCGAGCGCCTCGGAAATCGTCGCGGCGGCGCTTCAAGACTCCGGAATCGCGGCGGTCGGCGGCGCCCGCTCTTACGGCAAGGGCACGATTCAAAGCCTTTTCGAGCTTCCGTTTAACCTTGGGATGTTGCGCGTTACGACCGCCCAATTTTTCCGCCCGTCCGGGAAACCGATTCGTCGAATCGACGGCGAAGACGCTTGGGGCGTCGCTCCGGACGCCGCGCTCGCGGTCGAGTTAACGGCGACGCAATCCTTTTACCGCCGCCTGCTCCGCACCGTTCGCGTCTCCGGCTCGGAAACGAACGCCGACGACGCCCGAATTTTCGCGTTCGCGACCGCCGAAACCGACGCGCTTTTCCGACGCGCCGCGCAACAGGACGACCCGCTCGTCCGATTGGAAGCGTTGGCGGAACTCGGTTTCGACCCGGAAACGGCGTTGGAATTGTTCCATCCGGAAACGTCGGAAGGCGCGAAAACCCCGGACGGCTCGTCCGTCTCGAAAGCGCCGTTCGCCCCGTCAGGACGCGCGCCTTACTTCGACCCGCAACTCGACCGCGCCGTCGACTACCTGCTCGGAACGCTCGACGCCGACGCTTCGCAAGCCGCCGAAACGCCGAAAGAAACGTCAAATCCGGAAAAAACGGAAACTTCGGAAACCGCCGCGACGCCCGACGTCGCCGAGTAACGCCGCGCGAAACGTCGCCTCCGCAAAAGCGCGAACGCCGATTTTTCCCCTTATATATTAATAACGTCAAAACGCGTTTTCGCCCCCCTATAGAATAAGCGACAAAATTTTGATTCGTTTCGTCCGTTCGCCTCCGTTTTCGGCGCGGCGAACGGGTTTTCCCTCCCGTTTTTCATCACGAAAGGAATTTTATGCGACGTTTATCGTTCCCCGCGCTTTCGTCGGCGCTCCTTTGCGTCGCGACGGCGTTCTCGCTCTTGGTCGGAACCGGCGCCGCGTCGACTTTCGCCGCCGACCTCGTTTTGGCGGAAAACGGCCGCTCCGATTACGCGATCGTTCTTCCGGACGCCCCGACGCCCGTCCAGCAAACCGCCGCGAACGAACTGCGCTCCTACTTCGCGCAAGCGACCGGCGTCGAACTCCCGATTCTCGCCGAAAAAGACGCCGCCGGCAAAACCGACGCGAAGTTTATCGTCGTCGGCCCCGGCCCGCTCTCGCAAAAACTCCTCGGCGCCGCCGTCGACGAGTCGAAACTCGACTACGACGGGATCGTTATGAAGCGCGTCGGCGACTCGATCGTCTTGACCGGGCACGCCCAACGCGGCTCCCTTTACGCCGTTTACGAGTTCCTCGAAACGCGTCTCGGCGTCCGTTGGTGGACGTCGGCCGAAACGACCGTTCCGAAGAGCGCCGTCGTTAAAGTCGACGAACTCGACTACGCTTACGCGCCAAAACTCGAATATCGCGACTCGTTTTATCGCGACGTTACGAGCAACGGCGTTTTCGCGGCGCGGCTCAAGTGCAACGGCAACGGCTCCCCCGCGCCGGAAGAGTTCGGCGACCGCCACCGCTTCCAATACTTCGTTCACTCCGCTTATCAACTGATTCCGCCGGCGAAATATTACCGCGAACACCCGGAATGGTTCTCGGAAATCGACGGCGTTCGCAAGGTCGGTTGGCCGGCTTGGGCCGGTTCGCCGGAAGGTTACGCCGAATTGGTCGCGGAACTGAAACCGGAGCAAATCCACGAACCCGGGACGCAACTTTGCTTCACGAACGACGAAATGCTCGCCGAGATGACGAAAAACGCGCTCGAAGCGTTGCGCAAAAACCCGAAGGCGTCGTTCCTCTCGATCAGTCAAAACGACTGGCGCGGCAACTGCCAATGCGAAAAGTGCCGCAAAATCGACGAAGAAAACGGCTCGCCCGCCGGTTCGCTCCTTTACGGCGTCAACAAAGTCGCGGAAGCGGTCGAGAAAGAGTTCCCGAACGTTTACGTCGAAACGCTCGCCTACCAATACACTCGCAAGCCGCCGAAGATCGCCCGTCCGCGCGACAACGTCGTTATTCGGCTTTGCTCGATCGAGTGTTCGTTCTCGCAACCCCTTGCGTCGGAACAAAATAAAACGTTCCGCGAAGACGTCGAAGGCTGGAGCAAAATCGCCGACAAGCTCTTCGTTTGGGACTACGTTACCGACTTCGCCCTTTATTTGCTGCCGTTCCCGAACTACCGCGTTCTCGACCCGAACATCGATTTTTACGTCGATCACAACGTCGTCGGGCTCTTCGAACAGGGCGACTACCAAGCGGAAACGGGCGACTTCGTTCAGCTCCGCGCTTGGGTGATCGCGAAACTCCTTTGGAACCCGTCGCTCGACCCGAAAAAACTCGTCGACGAGTTCGTCGCCGGTTATTACGCGCCGGAACTCGTTCCGATTTACGGACGTTATTTCGACGTTCTCTCGGACGCGGTTGAAAAATCGGACGTTTATCTCGGCATTTACCGCACGTCGACGAACGATTGGCTCGACCCGGCTTCGCTGAACGAAGCGACGCGCCTTCAAAACGAAGCGCTCGCCGTCGCGAAACGTCTCGAAGCGGAGAATCCGGAGCGTTTCGCCGGTCTCGTTAAGAAGGTTCGCCGCGAACGCATCCCGCTCGATCTCGTTTGGTTGCAAGAGTACCGTCGAATGGCGCTCGAGTCGAAACTGACCGGAATCGAGTTCGTCGGCCCGGCGAACCCGCATAAGGCGGCGCTCGATTTCAGCGCGACGCTCGACGAATTCGGCCTCACTCGGAGTCGCGAAGCCGACTCGGCGGAAGGCTTCAAAAACTTCAAGCAAGAACTGATCGACCGTTACGAAGGTTACGACGGTTCCGAGCCGCCCGCGCCGGAAGTTTGCGCCGACCTCCCGCTCGGCTCTTGGCTCGACGTCCAAGAATACGATATGAACAAAAATCAATTCGGCAAGTGGACGTTCGTCGAAAAAGACGCCGCCGCCTCGAACGGTCGCGCGGTCAAGATGCCCGGAACGCACTTCGAATGGGCGACGAACTGGCGCTTCCCGTCGACGCTCGCCCGTTTGAAATCGGCGTCCGGCAAGGAACTCGCGGAAGGCGAAGCGCCGAAGTACCGCGTTTACGCCTTCGTCCGCGCCGACGCTTCCGCGCAAGACGGCTCCGCGATGACGCTCGGCGTTTACGACGAAGACGCGAAACGCGGAACGGCGCATAAAGACCTGTCGGTCGAAGAGATCGCGAAGCCCGAATATACTTGCGTCGACCTCGGCTTGCTCGAGCTCAAGCCGTCGCAATACATTTGGTTCGCGCCGCCGAAGCGCCCGGGCGAAGTCGACGCAGTCTTCGTCGACCGCGTTATTATCGTCCGCGAATAATTTTCGTTCCCTTTTCCGCCGCCGCGACGCGTTCGTTCGAGTCGCGGCGGCTCTTTTTTCGTTTGAACCGTTGCAAGCTCGACGTCGGCTTATTCCGCACAAGCGAAAATCGCCGAAAACCCGTTGAAAAAGGCGTTTGAAACGCGGAAATTTCGACCCCGCTTCGCTCCGCAAAAGAGAAAATCGCCGAAAGCCCGTTGAAAAAGGCGTTCGAAACGTTAAAATTTCGGCGCCGCCTCGCCCCGCAAAAAAACGAAAAATCGCCGAAAGTCCGTTGAAAAAGGCGTTCGAAACGTTAAAATTTCGGCGCCGCCTCGCCCCGCAAAAAAACGAAAAATCGCCGAAAGCCCGTTGAAAAAATCGTTCGAACCGTTATAATAAAACTATTCGAGCGTTTGCGCGTCCCAATTTTCCGCCGACGCACGGTCGTTTTCCCCCTCGCATTTTTTGGAGTTTTCGCGTTGTTTGTCGCCGCCTCGACCCGTTGTTTTCCGAACCTTTCGCTCGTTAAGAGTTTGAACAAACTCGCCGATTTGGAGTACGGCGCCGCGGAAATCGTCGTCGGCGACGGCCCGAGCGATTTAAAACCGGAATGGATCGCGCAAGACTTCAACGCCGTCGCGCGCCTTTGCCTCGTCAACCGACAAATCGCGCCGGTCGCTTTTTTTCTCGACGTCGCGCCGGAAGACCCGCGATATTTCGCGAAGTTCGAGCTTTGCCTGCGCCTTGCGAAGGCGTTGCGCGCCGTTACGCTCGTCGTCAAATCGTCCCCGCTCGGCTCCCCGTACAACGAGGAATTCGAGCGCCTGCGCCGCGTCGCGCAATCGGCGGTCAACGCCGGCGTCGCCGTCGCCGTATTGACCGAACGCGACGCGATTTCCGGTTCCGTCGATTCGCTCGACTGCCTCTGCAAAGGCGTTCCGGAACTTTCCGTCGCGCTCGACCCGTCGCACTTCATTTTCGACCGCGAAACGCCCGCCGACTACGAAGCGCTCATTCCGCGCGCCTCGCACGTTCGTTTGCGCGACACGACCGCGAAAAACTTCCAAGTGCAAATCGGACAAGGCGTCTTGGAGTACAACCGCTTAGTCGCCCAACTTCGCAAAAACGATTACAACCGCGCTTTATGCGTCGATTTGGCGCCGTTGCCGAACCTCTCGCCCGAAAGCGAATTGCGCAAAATGCGCCTCCTGATGGAGTCGATTTTATAAACGCCGACGCCGCGTTGCGTCAACATTCACGAACGCGTCGCCGACGCCGACCTTGCGCCGGTTTGCGACGCGACATAAGGAAACGTCGATGTTCACTTCCCTGGCACGCGCCTTTCTGATTCTCCTCGCGAAATTCATTAGCGGCGCTTCGGTTCGTTGGGTCGACAACCAACCGGACGAAAGCGGCCAACGGATTTACATCGCCAATCACACGAGCCATCTCGACGGTCTCGTTATTTGGGCCGCGCTTCCGCCGAGCGTTCGCGCGAAAACCCGGCTTGTCGCCGCGAAAGATTATTGGACCGGCGGCCCGATTCGCCGTTTTCTCGCCGGGCCGGTGATGAACGCGATTTTGGTCGACCGCGAAAACGTCTCGAAACGGAACAATCCGCTTTATCATATGCTCGACGAGATGGGCGACCAATACTCGATCATTATTTTTCCCGAAGGCGGGCGGTCGACGACCGGCGTCGTCGGCGAATTCAAAAGCGGCGTTTTTTACTTGGTGAAGAAACGGCCCGACCTCGAACTGGTTCCGGTTTATCTCGCCAATATGAATCGCATTTTGCCCAAAGGCGTTATTTTACCCGTTTTCCTCCTTTCACGCGTCGTTTTCGGCCCGCCGATTTGGTACGAGCGCAACGAAAATAAGGAGCAGTTCCTCGCCCGCGCTCGCGAAAAAGTCCTTCAACTGAAAGACGCCGACTCTCGACGCTCCAACGAACCGGAAAAATCCGTATGACCCGCGCGACCGCTTCGCCTCTTCCCGCCGCTCCGTCCGTCAATCCTTCGGAATCGACGCCGCCCTCCCCAAAATCGCGCTTTCCTTGGAAAAAACGCCTCGTCGCGACGGCGAAACTTCTTCTTTTCGCGCTAATCGTCGCTTGGATCGCAAACCGTTTCGCCAAAGACTGGACGGAAATTTCGCGATACGACTGGCGTCCGCGTCCCGGTTGGGCGCTCGCCTCGGGTCTCTTCTACCTTGCCGCTTACGTCCCGTCGGCGTATTTTTGGCGCCTTTCGATTCGTTGGCTCGGCGGCGCGCCCGGCGTTTTTTCCGCGTTCAAAGCGTTTTACGTCAGTCAATTAGGGAAGTACGTTCCCGGCAAGGCGCTCGTCGTCGTTATCCGCTCCGCGCTCGTCGCGAACGACAAAACCAAGGCGAGCGTCGCGGCGGTTTGCGTTTTTTACGAAACGCTGACGATGATGGCGACCGGCGCTCTTATTTCCGCGTTGATCGTCGCCGTTTGGTTTCGCGAACATTGGCTTTACTCGGCGTTGGCGCTTTTGACGGCCTTTTGCGTCGGTCTCCCGCTCCTTCCGCCGATTTTCGTTCGGATTCTATCGATTTTAAGGGTTGGGAAAAACGATCCGACGCTTCAAGAACGTTTCCGCGCGTTAACTTGGCGTTCGCTCTTCGTCGGCGTCGGCTTGACGAGCGTTCTTTGGCTCTTTTTCGGTCTTTCGCTTTGGGCGGCGATCGGCGCGATCGGCGTCGCCGTCGGTTCGTTTTGGTCGTCGGCGCACCTTCTCGTCGCGGCGTCGGCGTTGGCGGTCGTTTTCGGTTTCGCGGTCGCGGTCGCGCCCGGCGGACTCGGCGTTCGCGAGGCGGCGTTGACGATTTTGCTGATACCGTTCTTTAAAACGCTCTTGCAAGCGCCGGAAAACGCGACGTTTACCGCGTCCGCCGAAACGTTGGCGACGATCGTCGCGTTGGTTCAACGGCTTGTTTCGATCGTCGCGGAAGTCGCCGCCGTCGCCGCGTTTTACGCCGTCGACTTCGGGAAGCGCGCCGTCGGTCGTTTGCGCCGCCGTTAATTCCGCGCTCGACCGCCGGTCGCGTCCCCAACGTTAAAAATTTATCTAAAAATTCGCAAAAAAAATACGATTTCGCGAAACCTCGTCGCTTCCGCGCGGTTTAACCAGTATCGAGAGCGACGCGGTTCGCTCCTTTCCCCTTCGCCTTGGAGCGTCGCCAATGAATCCCGAATCTTACGTCGTCGAGCGTCCAAATCGAGCCGTTTTAATCGTTAGAATGCGTTCGAAACCTCGCGCCGACGGTCGTCAACTCCCGGACGCGTCCTTCACATTCCGTTACGGCGACCCGCAGTACGACCTTTGGGAACGCCGTTATTGGGAACAGCGCCAACGCCGCGAAGAAGAGTTGGCGTCGCGTTAATTGGTTTGAATCGGCGCGTTTGCCGCCGATCGTTGGTTTTGCCGCGCGTAAAACCGTTTTTTCGCACATCGTTAAAGCGATCCGTCGTCGATATTTGCCTCTCGCCGACGGTTAGCGGCGCCGTTCGGTTCACTCAACCTCCGAACGGCGTTTTTTATTTCCTTTTCCTCTTCTTTTCCTTTCGTTCCGTCATTCCCCGCCTACCTCGCGCCGTTTTGCATTTGGGCGCGTCCGTTATAAACGCCGACGAGTTCCCGCGTCGGCGTTTTCTTTTCCCCGGTTCTTTTCCCCGGTTCTTTTCCCCGGTTCTTTTCCCCGGTTCTTTTCCCCGGTTCTTTTCCCCGGTTCTTTTTCCCGGTTCTTGCCCGGTTCTTGCCCGGTTCTTGCCCGGTTCTTTCCCGGTTCTTTCCCGGTTCTTTCCCGGTTCTTTCCCGGTTCTTTCCCGGTTCTTTCCCGGTTCTTTCCCGGTTCTTTCCCGGTTCTTTCCCGGTTCTTTCCCGGTTCTTT
>JAGBDN010000020.1 GCA_017937485.1 Thermoguttaceae bacterium | reverse complement strand
GCCTTGACCGCCGCGTCCGCCCAACCCCGGGCCGCCTTGTCCGCCGCGTCCGCCCACCCCCGGGCCGCCTTGAACGCCGCGAACGCCCGAACCGTCCGCCGCGAAGCCGCCGTTTCTCGTCGCGCGACCGACGTTTCCGCCGCCGTCTTGCGCCCAAGCGACCGTTCCGAACGTCAGCGACGCCGCGCAACACATCGCGCCCAAACAGCGGAGAAGTTTCGTCGTTTCGCTCTTTTTATCGTTTTTATCGTTTCGATTTTTCATCGTTAATTCCTTTTTTAAAAGCGGTTGTCTCAACGCCGCCCGGTCGAACCGTCGAGCGAGCGGCGCGTTTCTTGCCGTTATTATACGTCAAAATTCGACGTTCGTTTCGTTTCCGGCCCGGGTCGCGGCGGCGCGCCAAACGTCGAGCGCGACCGTCTCCGAAACGTTGCGGACCGAACCGTCGGCGAATCCGACGACGACGATACCCGGGTGATTCGACGCCGCGCCGTCGAACGTCAGCTCCGTTCCGCGCAACCAAATCGACGGAACCTTAGCGTTCGGAACGGAATACGCCGAGTAACCGGACGCGTAATGCCGCCCCGTTATCCAAGGAAAGCCGCGATGCGTTCCGGTCGCTTGCGGTTTCAGCGCCGCCAAATCCGGGTCGACGTAATCCTCGAACGTCCCGGCGCCCAAGACGTACATTCGATCCCAATCGTCGTCGCCCGGCTCGCTCGGCGCGGTCGGAAACTGCAAGCGCGTCTCCGAAACGACCATCGTTTGAGAAGTTCCGTCGGTCAGCGACGCGAACGACGTTTGCCGCCAAGCGAACGCGCCGTCGTTGCGGCAATTGTCGAGGTTGTTCCCAAGCCCGGTCGACGTTCCGCTGCAAAAGACGTAATTATTGCCGTTGGCGTAAAGTCCGTCGTTTTTCGGCTGCTCGGCGACGCGCGGTTGATCTTCGCTCGGACACGCCAGCGTCGGACACGGGAAGTCCATTTTCTCAAACAGCGCCGAATTCAGCGCCGTTTTTTGCCAATAGACGCGGTATTTGTCGTAATCGCCGAAATCGATTCCCGCCATAAACGCGCCCTGTTCGATATACGGCAAAATCCGCGCTTGAATCGAAAACGCCGTGTCGTAAACCTTGCCGTCGGCGGCGCTTCGGCCCCAACTGGTGAACTGCGGAAAACCGTTTTGAACGTCGGAATAATTCGTCAGCGCGAGCGTCCACTGTTTGACGTTGTTCGCGCATTGCATCCGACGCGCCGTCTCGCGGGCCGCCTGAACCGCCGGCAAGAGGAGCCCGATCAAGATTCCGATAATCGCGATCACGACGAGTAATTCGACCAACGTAAAACCGGGCTTGCGCCGCCGACCGTTTCGCCGCGTCCGCCTCCGAACCCCGTCGCCGACGACGCGCGACGTTCGCTTTCCCTTGTTTCCCTCAAAATCTTCCAAACACATTCTATTTTACTCAACTTATTTTAAAAGCGCATTTTTACTTTTCAAAACGCAAACGCCGACGCGCAAAATCTTCCGCTTTCGTCGAGATTCTAAACGACAAGAAAAGCCGACCGCGCCGCCGCTTCGACGCTAAAATCAAACAAGAATCAATTAAGAAGCCGAGTCGACGCGCAAAGAACGGCCTGCGCCCGTTTCGACGCGGTTCCGTCCTCGGCGTCGAAACGTCGAAACGCGTTAAAAAGCGCAAGACGCGCAAAATAGAAAAGAAGCCGCAACCGCTCCGCCGCGACGCCGAGCCGTCGAAACGCCGCGTCTAAAGCCCGCCAAAATTCGCGTTCCCAACGGTTTTCGCCGCCGAGACCGCCCAAAATCGTCCAAGCGCGCGGAGAAGCGCCGCCCCAAACGCCGAACGTCGCTAAGAAAAAGAACGTCGCCGACGCCGCGAACGCCGAGCGAGCCGCCGTCGAATCCGCCGGAACCGAAATCGCGACGACGTCCGCCGTCGAAAACGCTCCGACCGCGTTCAACGGGTTACCGTCGAACGCCGCCGCCCAAAGGAACGTTTCAACGTCGCGTTCGCCGCCCTTTATATTATCGTCGGCGCCGCTTTCGGAAGCGCCGTCGTTCCCGTCGAGCGACCGCAAAAAGGCCAACGCCGCGTCGACGCCGCCGTCAAACTCCGCGCCGTTTTCCCCGTCTTCCGATTTTAACGCCGTCAACGCCGTCGCCGCTTCTTGCGACGCTTCCGCCGACGCCGCCCGCTCCGCCGCAAAGTCAAACGCCGCCCCGGAACGCCGCCGACGCTCGAACGCCGAACGCTCGCTCGCCGTCAACGTTTTGAGAAAGCGCGACGTCGCCTCCGCCCCGACGTTCCAACGCGCCCAACCGTCGGCGACCGCCCGCAACGCGACGCCCGCCCCCGGCTCCAAACGCCGCGACGCCCAAAACTCCGCCGCCCCGACGCGCAACCGCTCGTCGAAATCGGCTCGAAAACGCTCGACGTCGCGCCGATCGCCCGGCTTTTCTAAACCGCCGAAAAGTCCCTTTTTCGCCGTTTTAACGCAAGAAACGCCGTCAAAGTCGCCGCCGCTTTCCCAAACCTCGCCAACGTCGGTCGTCCGCCGCTCCGTCGACCGCTCGACGACGCCGTCGCGCAACGACGTTTCGGTTGCCGGACGCAAAAACGCCGCCAACGCCGCCGCGCAAAACGCAAGCGTCGCCGCCCGGCAAAATCGTCCAAGCGCGGTTCGAGAAAATTTTAGCATCGTCTAACTTTCATTCGTCAAAAAAACGCGACGCGCCGGCCTTTCTCGCCCTTAAAAGCGGCAAAAACGGCTCGAACGCTCCCGCGATTCGTTCGAAGTTTATTATAATAAGGGCGCGGCGGCTTGTCAACCGGACGCGTTTCGCTTAAAATAAAAAGCGACGCCGACTCGATTTGCGTCGCGTCCCCGTTTCACCAATCCCCCTATTTTAACGTTTCGCCGTCGAGGAGCGTTTATGAAGCTGCAAACGTTGGTCGAATTTTTGGAGAAAATTTTCCCGCTTGAACTCGCCGAAAGTTGGGACAACGTCGGCCTCTTGATCGGCGACCGCCGCCGCGAAATCAAGCGCGTTCTTACTTGCTTGACGATCGACCGCGCCGTCGCCGACGAAGCGGTCGCGACCGGCGTCGACTGCGTCGTTTCGCACCATCCGTTCCCGTTCCGCGCCGCGAAACGTTGGACGTTCGACACGACCGACGGCGAAATCCTCTCGAAGTTGATGGGCGCGCGAATCGCCGTTTACAGTCCGCACACCGCGCACGACTCGGCGTTTTTCGGCATTAATCGCCAACTCGCCGCCGGACTCGGCCTCCTCGACGTTCGCCCGCTGATTCCAGGAACGATTCCGGCGTCGCAAGAAGCGCTCGACGGACTCGAGCCGAGCGTCGCCGCCGAAGTCGCGCAAGATTTCCCGGCAAAAGGCGCGAAATCGGACGCCGCCGCGCCGCTCCTCGGAACCGGTCGAATCGGACGTTGCGAAAAACCGACGACCTTCGCCGCGTTGATCGAGCAAGTCAAAGATATGTTGCAAATCCCGGCGCTTTTAGCGGTCGGCGACGCCCAAAAGCCGATTCGCAACGTCGCGATCGGTTGCGGCGCGGCGGACGATTTCGTCGGCGCCGCCGCCGACGCGGGCGCCGACGCGCTCCTCCTCGGCGAAGCGCGTTTTCACGCCTGCCTCGAAGCCCGCGCTCGCGGAATCGGCTTGATTCTCGCCGGGCATTACGCGACCGAACGCTTCGCCGCCTGCATTCTCGCCGACCGAATCGCCCGCAAATTCCCGGAGCTCGCCGTCAAAGCGAGCGACAAAGAAAGCGACCCGATTCGCGTCGTTTGACGCTCGCCGCGTTCCCTTGCGCCGACGCTATTAATATATAAGGACGCCGCGACGCGTCCCGTCGTTCGTTTTGCCAAGCCGCCGACCTCGCGTCGAGCGGCTTTTTTCGTCGCTTGCCACCGTTGCGTTTAAGCGGGCCAAACTGTTGCTTAACGTCGACGGCGCTAATTATAAAATACATAAAATAGGCAATTTAGAAAAAGAAAAATTTTCAAAAAAAACGTTTTTTGTCCTTCAAAGTCAGCCTTCGGGGGCTTGTAGAACGCGCGGAAGGGTTTATAATTAGATTAAATTTTATCGAGAAGCGGTTTTTCCCGTCTTCGGGTCGTCGACGCGCTCGGTTTCGCTTTGGAATCGAATCGTCGCGCGCCTTCCTCGATAACCCGCTCTTCCGACGCGAGTTGCGACGTTCGTCGTTTTTTTTCGCGATTTTGGAAGATTTTCAAACGGTAGTTTAAGCGCTCAAAGGAGATTTACAGTGGCTGCTGTCAACGTTGGTATTAATGGTTTCGGTCGTATCGGTCGTATCGTCTTCCGTCAAATGATGAAGGCTCCGGAAAAGTACAACGTCGTCGGTATCAACGACTTGACCGACACGAAAACCCTCGCCATCCTTCTCAAATACGACTCCTCGCAAGGTCGTTTTGACGGCACGGTCGAATACGATGAAAAGAACCTCATCGTCAACGGCAAAAAGATTCCGGTTTCGGCCGAAAAACAACCGTCCCTCATTCCGTGGGCTGAATTCGGCGCCGACGTCGTCCTCGAAAGCACCGGTTTCTTCACCAACCCGGCCGCCGACGGCAAAGAAGGTTACAACAGCCACAACGCTCGCAAAGTCGTCATTTCCGCTCCGGCGAAAGGCGAAGGCGACGAATTCTTCACCTGCGTTCTCGGCGTCAACGACGACAAACTGAAGCCGGAACACAAATACGTTTCGAACGCTTCCTGCACGACCAACTGCCTCGCGCCGGTCGCCAAAGTCCTCAACGATAACTTCGGTATCGTCAAAGGTTTGATGACGACGGTCCACTCCTACACGAACGACCAAGTTACGCTCGACAAACCGTACAAAAACATCTATCGCGGTCGCGCCGCGGGCGTCAACATCATCCCGACCACCACCGGCGCCGCGAAAGCCGTCGGTCTCGTCATTCCGGAAGTCAACGGCAAGCTGACCGGTATCTCCCTCCGCGTCCCGACCCCGACCGGCTCCATCGTCGACCTCGTCTGCGAAACCGCGAAACCGGTTACCGTCGAAGCCGTCAACGCCGCCGTCAAAGCCGCCGCCGCTTCGGAACAAATGCAAGGCGTTTTGGATTACTGCGAAGACCCGATCGTCCTCGCGGACGTCGTCGGCCAAACCTACAGCTCGATCTTCGTTCCGGAATGGACGATGGTCATCGGCGACAACATGGTCAAAATCTTGTCCTGGTACGACAACGAAATGGGTTACAGCACCCGCGCCGCCGACCTCATCTACAAGCTCGGCAACATGTAATTTGAGGTTTTACGACCTTAAATTTAGCGTTTAAGCGTCGCCGAACGGAATCTTTTCTAGAGCGCGGCGCTTAAACGTCGGCTTTGCGCCGAAACTGAAACGGGAGTCAAACTTGCGAAACGTTTGAACGCGTCGCGATTTTGGCTCCCGTTTTTCGTTCCCAAGCCGCTTTGCTTATTTTGCGTTTTCCTTATATTTTAACGTTAAAACGTCGACGCGTTCGACAAATTTTTTAAATGACGCCCGATTTTTTAAAAAACGTTTACCTTTTAAGCGCGATCTCCAGCGTTACGTTCGGACTTATCGGCGCCCTCGTCGTCGCTCGACGTATCGGTTATCTTGCCGGAGCGATTTCGCACTGCGCGTTCGGCGGAATCGGTTTCGGCCTTTGGTTTCAACAAGCGTTAAAAACCGGCGCGCTTGGAACGCTAACGTTGGCGGCGTTGTTCACGTCGCCCGAAAACGCGTCTAAACTTTGCGAACGTTGGAGTTCGTTTCTCAACCCGATACCGACGGCGCTCCTGTTCGCCGTCTTATCCGCGCTCCTCGTCGACGCGATTCGTCGGCGCGCAAAAGAGCGCGAGGAAACGCTGCTCGGCGCGATTTGGGCGATTGGAATGGCGCTCGGTCTCCTTTTTATCGAACGCGTCGACGGGTACGTCTCGGTTTCGACCTACCTTTTTGGCGACGTTCTCCTCATCGGGCGAAGCGACATTTGGACGGCGACGGCGCTCGGCGGCGTTATTTTGCTCGTCGTTTTTTGCGATTTTAAGCGGCTCGAAGCGGTCTGCTTCGACGAAGAATACGCCGAATTACGCGGCGTTAACGTCGACTTTCAAAACCGGCTTTTGTTAACGCTCGCCGCGGTCGCGGTCGTTTTGATGTTGCGCATCGTCGGAATGGCGATGATCGTCGCGCTTTTAACCTTACCGGCGGCGACAGCGGGCCGTTTCACCAAACGACTTAGCGCGACGATCGTCGCGTCGATCGCGATTTGCTTCGTCGGCTCTTGGCTTGGAATTTGGTTAAGTTTTTTATTCAATTTCTCAACGGGGCCAACGATTATTTTAGTTGTCGCGATTTTTTACGGGATTTCTTTACTTTTGGGTAAAAAGTAACGTCGGCGCGTTTAATCCGGGAAAATTAGGCAAAAACCAACGGCAGCGACGTTTTTTCCGCTGAAACATTGCGTTTTTTTAAACAATTTCGCTTTTAAGCCCTTGAAAAAACGTAACTATAGGATTATTATTAAAGCAACGAGGACGCGCGATTTTAGAGCGTTTTTGCGCCTAGACGCGTCCTTGCAATGTGTTTAACACAACTTAAAAGGAAAAAAAAATGAAGAAATTCTTTGCTCTTACCCTCGTCGCGGCTTGCGCCGCTTGCATGTCCCTTGGTTGCAAACCGGCCGCGACCGACGCTCCGGCCACCGACGCTCCGGCTACCGAAGCCGCCGCGACCGACGAAACCGCCGCTCCGGCTGAAGAAGCCGCCGCGACCGACGAAGCCGCCGCCCCGGCTGAAGAAGCCGCTCCGGCTGAAGCTCCGGCTGAAGCCCCGGCCGCCGAAGAAGCTCCGGCTGCGTGAGATTCGATTTAATTCGATTCTAACGAGAAAAGCCCGCGTTGCAAAGCGCGGGCTTTTTCGTTTCTTGACGACGCTTCCGCTTCAACCGCCGCGCCGTCGCGTCTCTTGGTATCAACCTTTCGGCGACGTTTTCCGCGTCCGCCGTTCCGACGCCAACGCGTCGAAACATAAAAAAAGCGACGAACGTTCGAGACGCTCGCCGCTTCTTCGTTTAGTTAAGCGTCGCCGCTAATCGCGATTCGCTCAACGTTGCGGACCGCCCGCCGCGCGACGTTGCGGCATTTCGATTTTGCGGATCTTCGCGTTGCGGAAGACGACCGGTTCGTTGCCGTGCAGGCCTTGGAAGCCGATGTAACCGGCGTTTTCGGTTTCGGCCGGCGCTTTGTTGATCAACCACGAGTACGGTTTCGTGCCGTCCGGGTTGACGTCGGCTTTCGTCCATTGACGTTTGTTCATCGACGTCGTGAGGTGGCCGTTGAGGTAAACTTGAATCATCGGGCCCATGCAGACGACCGTCATACGGTTCCATTCGCCCGGCGCTTTGCAAACGTTGAACATCGGAGCGCAACGACCGTAAACCGCGCCGCAATCGCTCATATCGACTTTACGACCGAACGAGTCGAAGATTTGAACTTCAAACGAGTTCGGAATCCAGTTCGCTTTGTCGGTGCATTGGATAACGATACCGCTGTTCGCGCCTTTCGTCGTTTTGAATTCGAAGTCGAGCATGAAGTTTTCATACTTTTCTTTCGCCCAAATCGCGTTGTCTTTCGTCGCCTTCATAACGCCTTCGTCGTCGATCGACCAAATGGCCGGATCGTATTCGGCGTTTTCAAGTTTTTCGCCGAAGAGCGAGACCCAACCTTCGCCTTCCGCTTTCGGTTGCGTCATCGGAGCGATTTTCGCGTTGCGGATTTTCATCGGCGAGTTGCCGTGCAAACCTTGGAAACCGATGTAACCGAGCGGTTCGAACGACGCGAGGGAACGACCGTGGAACTTCGCTTCGATATCCGTGCCGGCCGGGCTCTTTTCGTTGTTCGTCCATTCGGCGGTGTTGATGCGGTTAATGACTTCGCCGTTAAGTTGAACGGTGATCATACGACCGAAGCAAGAAACGCGCATTTTGTTCCATTCGCCCGGCTTTTTCGTAACGTTTTTGCTCGGCGCTTGGAAACCGTAGAAGGAACCGCAGGAGTGGTAGTTCGGTTCTTGACCGGCGTCGTCGAGGAGTTGGATTTCGATGGTGTTCGGAATCCAGTTGCCCTTGTCGGAGCATTGAATCAGGAAGCCGCCGTTGGTGTGTTCGGAGAGGTTGAATTCAAATTCGCAAACGAACGAGGAGTATTTTTCCTTCGTCCAGATGACGGCGTCTTTCGTCGCGACGAGTTCGCCTTCGTCGTTGAACGACCAAACGCCTTCCGGGAAGTCGCCGTTTTCGAGTTTTTCGCCGAAGAGCGGAACCATTTCGGCGCCGCGCCCCATCATCGGGCCGAAACCGAAGCCGCGCGGGCTGCGTTCGCCGCGTTGAGCGCGACGAGCGTTATCGCCTTGCGGGCCGTCTTGAGCCGGTTGAGCGAAAGCGAACGTTCCGCCAAGAACGAGCGCCGCCGTCAGAAAAGACAACGTTTTTTTCATCGAGACAATCCTTTCATAAAATCCGATGAGTCGCGGGAGCGCCGCGTCGACGCTCGCCCAAAAGCCGCCGCCCTTCAACAGCGAAAAAACGGCGAGAATTTTTCTTATTTTAACACAACGACGGCGAAATCGCAAAGGCCGTCGACGCTATTTTAACGTTTTTAACGAAAAAAAGTTCCGCATTCCGTCAAAACCCAATAAATTTACGCTATCTTCCCATTTTAACCGCGATTTTTCAACACGAAGCGCGCCAGTTTGCGGCCCGGCGAACTCAACGGATAAGCGTCCAATTCGGCGAGCGGAACCCAGCGAACCTCCGCCGCGACGCGCCCCGATTCCGGCGTTTTCGGCGTTTGCGTCTTTTTCGCGACTTTCGAGCGTCGGGACGTCGGGGGCAGAACTTGCGACGCCGCGTCGTTTTCAAACCCGTCGAAAAGCGTTTTTTCGCGTTGCGACGACGCCAAAATCGGCTCCGCTCCGGCGAGTCGGCAAAAGCGGAGCGTTATCTTAAACCGCGTTGCGGCGTGTTTTACCGTATAAACAACGCGTCCCGGGCGACGGTCGAACGGCGGCGCGCCGACTTCCTCTTCGAGAAAGCGTTGCAATCGGTCGCAAAGTTCGACGTCGGCGGCGAAATCGAGCGCGTCGCGAAACGCTTCGTTCGTTATTTCGAAACGCGGAAAATCCCAAAGACCGGCCCAAAGCGCGTTTTCCGGACGGCGAATCAGCAAAACATCGGTCGGGTCTCCCTCGCCGCAAGTCGAACCGTCGCAACGTTTACCGCCGCTTCCGCAATCGCCGAACAAATCGCGACGCTCGATCCAAAACGCGACGTCGGTTCGCGGAATCGTCTCCGCTTTTTTCTTTAAAACGGGAACGACGTCTTGTAGATCGCAACGCCAACTTTCGCAAAATTCGGCGAGCGGGCAAGCGTCGCATTTCGGCGACGTCGGCGAGCAAATCAAGCGTCCCAAGTCGGTCAACGCGCCGTTTAAACGCCGGTAAACGTTCGGTTTGCGGCTCTTTCCGGAGTCGAGCGGAAGCCAATCTTCGGCGGCGCGCCAAAGGATTTTTTGCGCCGCCGCGGTCGTCGTTTCGAGCCGCAAGCCCAAAAGTCGAGCGTGCAGGCGCGTCGTGTTCGCCTCCAAAATCGGGGCGCGGGCGTCGAATCCGAACGAAAGAATCGCGCCGGCGCAGTACCGCCCGACGCCGGGAAGCGACAAGACGTCCTCGAACCGCGCCGGAACGTCGCCGTCGAACCGCTCGACGATTTCAATCGCCGCCGCCCGCAAGGAACGCGCTCGACGGTAATAACCCAACCCTTCCCAATACTTTAAGACGGTCGCTTCGTCGGCTTCGGCGAGCGCGGTCGCGTTCGGGAAACGATCGAGAAAGCGCGAAAAATAGCCTTCGACCGTTTGCGTCGTCGTCTGCTGGAGCATAATCTCGCTAACCCAAACGCGATACGGCGTCGGCTCCGAACGCCAAGGAAACGTTCGACCGTTCGCGTCGAACCAACGCAAAAGAGCGGTTCGCGCTCGTTCGAAGTCGAACGCCGACAAAACGTTAAGCGCTTCCGCCGACGCGGCGTTTGTTTCCGCGTCGAGCGGCTTTTTAGTCGTTCGTTTCAAACGCTTCTCCTAACGCGACTTAACGCAATTTCTCAACGCCGAAACATCTTCATTTGACGCAGCCCGCGCTCGACGTCCGCTTTTTTGAGCGCTTGCCGCTTGTCGTAATTCTGTTTCCCGCGGCAAAGCCCGACGAGCAATTTCGCGCGCCCGTTTTTGAAGTAAAGTTTGAGCGGAACAAGGGTTAACCCCTTTTCGAGCGCCCGTTTCGCAAACCGTTCGATTTCGCGTCGGTGCAGCAGCAACTTGCGGTCGCGCTTGCGTTTATGATTGAAACGGTTCGCGTCGATATACTCCGGAATATCGCAGTTGACGAGAAAGACTTCGTCCTTTTTGACCCGCGCGTAACACTCGGCGAGAGAAACGGTTCCGCACCGCAAACTCTTCACTTCGCTCCCAACCAACTCGATTCCGCATTCGAGCGACTCCAAGACGTCGTAATCGAATCGCGCTTTGCGGTTTTCGCTGACGACGCGTTCGATTCCGTCGTCCTCTTTCTTCGTTTTTTTATTTTTCGCCATCTCTGTTCGTTCGTTGTTTTATCGAAAAGAACGCGGAAGCGTTCCCCCGCGTTTCGTTTTTAAACCTTGCCGTTAATAAGGTTTCATCCAACCCCAATTAACGGCGATATCGTAAAGCCAAGGCGCGACCCAAGGGTTCCAAGTCGGAAACGCCGCCGACGCCGCCGACCAAAAGAGCGCCGCCAACGCGACGCCGCGCAACAGGCGCGATTTCGACGCCTTGTCGACTATCGGCAAAAGCGCCGGAACGAAAAGCGGAACCAACGGGAAGAACCAACGCGACCAACACGACATCCCGCCGTAATTGCGGTCGCCTTGGTCGCGCGTCAAAAAGAACGCGAAAAAGACGACCGTCAACGTCAACGCGCCGACGCCGAACGCCCGCAAGCCTTTGTCGTCTTTCGTCTTAAACGCCCAAACGCAAAGTCCCCAAACGCTCAAAATCCAAATCGGCGTCAACGAGAAAACGCCGCGAGAACCGACGGTCGAGTGAAACGCGTACCGCAAAATCGACGGTTCGCCGCGGTCGATTCCGGTTCGGTTCGCCCAATGACTCAAGCGAGCGTATTTCGCTTCGCGCGGACGTCCGGCCGGATAGTAATTATAGTAATACCAATCGTTTGCGTCAAACAACGTTTTCGCGTCGACGCCCTTTTCTTTCGCCTCCGCTTGCATCGCCATATGGTCGCGCTTGCAGGAATACGCGGGCATAATCGAGTGGTGCGCGATATAATTCGTCGCGATAAACGCCGCCGCGACGACGAGCCCCGCCGGAATCGCGACGCAAATCGTTTTCGCCGGACGTTTTACGAGCAGGACGCCGCAAAGCCCCGCCGCGAACGCCAACGCGGGCAAGTCGCAAGCGACCGAAAAAGCGCCGAAAAATCCGACCGCCGCGTAATAAAGCGGATTCTTTTTCCCGTCGCGCAAAATTTTGAACGCCGCCCAAAGCGCGATCGAAATCGACGCAAAGCCCGGCAAATGGTTGTTTAACGTCGGAACAAACGTCAGCGCGAACGTCCCGAACGTCGCCGCCGCGACCGCGTACATTCGGCCCCAGTCGGTTTTCCCGACCGATTCGATGATCGACGCCAAGCAGAAAAACGCGATTCCAAGCGGTATCAGTTGGTAAATAACGAGCAAAACGCGCGTCGTTTCGAACGGACGCTTCGCAAGCGACAAGCCGAAACAACGGTTCAAAACCCAATACGGCGCCGCCATAACCGTCGGCAAAAGCGTCGGTTTGCTCGAATAAATATAACCGGACGCCGGGTTCGACGGGTCGTAAATTTCGTCCGGAAGCCCGTGTTTCACGACGTCGATCGAATCCCAACCGGGCGTTTCCCAAGCCTTGTCGATCGCGTACGGAACCAACTCTTTACGATACTCGGCGACTCGGGAATCGGCTTTTAAATTTTCCTCGTCGCAACGTTCCGGACAAGGGCTCGCGCAGTTGCGTAAAATCTCGCCGGGAGCGAACTTAGCGACAAGCTCGTCCTCGGACGGCGCGACGCCGGAAGCGGGCGGATACGTCGAAAGCGCGGCGCGGCGTTCCGCTTCGATCTCCGATTTCGCGCTCTCTTTATAAATCGGGACGTAACGGTAAACGCGGGCATTCGGCTCGACGAGCGCGCGAATCGTCAACCAGCGGCTGCGGTCGTTCGCGCTCAACGTCGGACGCGCCTTGTTGGCGTCGCGCAACGCGGCGGCGTAAACTCGCTCCAACTCGGCTTCGAGACGCTTGCCGAAAACGCCTTTTTCGCGGAGTTCTTTCTCTTTCGCTTGCAACGTTTTCGGAATTTGCGCCAAGCGGTTGTTTTGAATCGCGCGATCCGGGAGCGAATCGACGGCGACGATCTTGCCAAACCCGACGCCGAGCGCGAGAAAAATCAAAACGGCGTAAATCGACCGCCGCGTCGCGCGACGTTCGTCGGTTTCGTCGAGCGTCGGCGCCGGATTTTGCGCGGCGTTGGAAGCGTCGAGCGCGTCGACGCGAGTCGTTTCGTCGGTCATCGTCCTTCTCCTTTTTGCTTAATCTCGCTATTTTAACGTTTTCCAACTTGTTTACTTGCGAAAACGCATTTTAGCAATTCGCCTAAATCGCCTATTTTAAATTTTAACGACCGCGAATCCAAGTTTGCTGCGTTCGACGCGGAGCGGACGGCGCGGGCGCGGTCGGCGCGACGGTCGTTTGCGCTCCGGTCGGGGTTTCGATTAAACCGGGCGACAACGCGGCGTTCGGGTCGGCGAAACCGGCGCTCGCGTCCGAAAAGAGGGTCGTTTGCGTCGGGGCGAGCGTCGTCGCGACGTCGCCGCCACCAAGTCCGCCGCCGGTCAAACCGCCGACGGTCGCGGAGCCGAGCCCGTTCGGGTCGGGGCCCGACGCCGGGTCGCCGACGATCGCGGTTCCGGCGAACTCTTCCGTCGCGCCGACCGGTTCGCCGAAAACGCCCCCTTCCGCGTCGAGCGCGGCGGCCAATTCGGAATCGAGCGCGCTCGACGGCGGCCCGATTTCACGCGTTCTTAATTGACGTTGCGTCGCCGCTCGTTGCGTCGCGCCGCGACCGACCGCCGCTCGCGTCGCCGCCGTCCGGTCGACTCCTTCGCGAGTTCCCGCCGACCGATTTTCCGCGCCTCGGGTCGCCGCCGTTCGCTCCGACGCGCCGCGACGCGCCGCCGTTCGTTCGTTAAATTCGCGTTGATTCGGCGTTCGACGGCGAGCTTCGCGCGCCGTTCCGGTCGCGTAAGGGTTCGCTCCCGGCGTTCGCGGGCCGGAAAAACCGGGCGTTCGAGGCCCGCCGCGACCGCCGACCGCGACCGCGCCTTGTCGAACCATCGTCGGACGTCGCCGCTCGACCGTTCGAGCGCGTCCCGACGGCGTCGTCGGCAAATAAACGACCAACTCGAAAACCTGCGGCTGCGAAAGCCCGAGTTCCGCCGCCATTCCTTCGAGCGTTACGTAACTTCCGTCGTTTGCGTAATCAACGCAAATCCCTTTATCGTTAAAAGTCGCCAGCGCGAACGAATTCGACGCGGCGGACGCGCCGAGTCCGAGTTCGTTCGCCAACGCGTCGGCAAACGACGTTCCGCCGAGTCCGCCGGTCAAATCGGTCGACGCGGAATCGGCGCCAAGCGCCGCGTCGTCCGCGGTCGACGCAAAACCGCCGGAAAGTCCGCCGCCCAAATCGCTCGACAAGGCGTTTGAACCGAGTTCGCCGTCCGCGTCCGTTTCCGTTCCGGTCGACGCGTTCGCGGCGCCCGCGTTCGTTGCGGTCGCGCCGGTCGTTTCGGCGAAAGCGGTCAACGGCGGCGCCGTTTGCGCGATTCGAATCGCGGCGAGCGGTCGATACGAGTTGAAAACGTCGACGCCGGGCCCGTTCGACGCGGCGACGGTCGGCGGGCCGCCGGTCAGCGAACCGGTTACTTGACTCGTTAGCGCGGTCGGGTCGGTCGCGTCGGCGTTCGACGCGCCGGCGTTCGCGATCGCGCTCGGCTCCGGCGGAATCGGCAAATTAAAGAGGAGCGGCGACGCGCGGTAAAGGTCGACGTCGTCGAGCGGCGCGAGCTTTAAGTCGACTTTGATCGCGACCGGGAGCCCGCCTTTTTCGATGCTGTCCCAAGAATCGAGCCAATTTTCGCCGTCGAAATAACGAAATCGGCAGTCGAGCGCTTCCGGCGCCCAAGTCGTTCCGTCGTCGGCGTCCATCGCGACCTGCGCCGCGGTCAACGGCAAACGGTCGAACGGATTTTCGGTCTCTTCGGTCGCGGTCGCGTCGGTCGCCGTTTCTTCGAGCGCGCCGGTTCCGTCGATAAAACCGTTTCCGGCCAACGTCGTTTGCGACGCGTCCGGCGGCGCGGAAAGAGAGCCGGTCAACGTCGAAACGGCGCGCCCCTCTTCCGCCGACGCTTCGTATTCGCCGAACGGGTCGTCGACCGTCGCGACCTCCGCGCCCGGTATCGGCGTTTCAAAATCGAGTTCGCGACGCGACAATCCGAACTTGCGCGTCAACGGGCGGAAGGTCGTCGTTCCGTCGGCGGAAGTAAAAATACCGTCGGCGATCGTTCCGGTCGTCCCGTCGAGCGACGCGCCGTATTCGTCGACGGCGCCAACCTCTCCGTCGAATCCGGTCGCGCCGGTCGGGGTCGACAGCGAACCGGTCAACTCGCTTCCGCCGGTTTCCGTTTCGAACGCCGCGTCGAGTTCGGCGGTTTCGGAGTTTTCCTCGCCGTCGAGCGGCTCCAACGCGTTGATTGGAACGAACTCGTAAAAAATCGTTTTCAACTCCGGAACCTGCCGCGACTCCGGCGACTTCGAGCCGCCCTCGGCGACGCGGCGGTTTTCCTCCGGCGTCGCGGTCGTCGCGAAAAGGTTCGGCTGAACGACGTCGATTTGCAACGAGCGGGAGTCGCCGCGAAGACCGAAACGCCGAATGAACTGGCGATTCGGGTCGTCCGCGACCGCTTGAATCGGGTCTTGAACGGCGGCGCCCAAATCTTCGCTCAACATTTGAGAAATCGATCGCGCCAACTGCGCCCGACTGACGCGGCGTTCCGTCGTCGTGTAATTGCGCGAATAAAGACTCGTTATCGCGCTCACCCCGGCGAGCAAAACCGCGATTAACGCCAACGCGAGCAAGATTTCTAAAAGAGTAAAACCGGCGCGCGGACGTCGGAAAAACGGCGGACGCGGCGCGGCGGTCGGGCGATTCGTCGAGGTCATTGAGATTTTCGTTCCGTTATTTCTTTTGCGGTCGGCGACGACGCGGCGGGCGACCGACGCGTCGCTTGCGGGGAGACGCGGTTTCCCCTTATATTAATAATATAACGAAAACGGCGAAAAAAACCAGTCGCGGCGGGAAAAAAGTCGCTCGACGCTCGCGGAAATCGGGTTTCTCTTCGCTCGTCGAACGCGCCGCTTTAAAACGGCGACGGCGGCGCGAACGTCGGTTCGTTTAAATTTTGCGTCGCCGCGTCGAGTTCCGGAAACGGCGACGTCAACGAACCGGTTCCGGGCGCGCCCAAACCTCCGACGTTTCCCGTTCCCCCAAAACCGCCCGAACCTTCTAAAGCGTCCAAAGCGCCGAAAGCGCCGTCGAGTTCGCCGAAAGCGTCGCCCGACGCGGAGTCGAAGCCGCTCAAACCGCCCGCGACGTTCCCTTCGACGCCGGAACCGTTCGCGACGTTTGTCGCCTGAATATCCGCCGCGGTTCCATCGACGGTCGAAAACGTTCCGTCGAGGTTGCGTCGAACCGTTTGCATTCGAACGTCGGCGCGCCGGGCCCATTCCTTCAAGACGTATTGCCGCCCGCCTTCAAAAGAACGCCGCGAAATCGTCAGCGTCGGGTCGGTCGGGTGCGGCGTCTCGATGATTTCAAAACGCGTCGCGACGATTCGAATCGCGACAAGATTCGAAATCGGCCCGTCGAGCAATTCGACGCGCGCCGCCCAGTTCGGCGTGTCGGGAAGCGGAACTTCGACGCCGATCGAAACGGTCGCGTCGCCGGCCAAAATCGCGTTCATTAAGTTTTGACAAGCGAGTTGAACGCCCGTTTCCTCTTCGACTTGAACCGCTTGACGCGCCGACGTCGTCGCAAGCGCGGCGACGAGCGAAAGCCCCATTATCAAAATCGCGAACGCGACGAGAATTTCGAGAAGGGTAAAACCGCCCCGATTTCCTCGTCGACGCAAAGCGCCCGTTTTATTTAAACCGTTCATTTTTCGCGGCGTCATCAAAACCCTCCGGCGTTCGTCGGGAAGGCGTTTTCTTCGTCGGCGGCGTTTCCCGTCGTCGTCGTCGGCAAATTTTGCGGCGGCGCGAGGGAATCGAGCGGCGACGACGGCGACGTCGTTTCCGGAAACGCGGTCGCGTCGGGCGTCGGAACGTCGAAGCGATACCCGGAACGCCGTTCGGTTCCGGTCGCGGCGTCGGCTTCCGACGAAAGCGAATCGAGTCCGACGTCGAGCCCGCTCGTCGCTTCGCCTCCCGCTTCGGCGCCGGGATTCCAAAGCTCGTCGACCGGCGTTCCCGCCGCGTCGTCGAGCGCGCCGCCGGTCAAAACGCCGGTTCCGTCGTCGACGATCGGGGTTCCGTCCGGGTTGAGGGCGGCGTCGGCGAACGGATTCGCAAGTCGGAAAAGTTGCTCTTGCGTCAACGCGGACGCGGCGGGATCGGCTTCCGGCGGCAAGGTCGAGATCGACGAAATCCGCGCGACGCCGGTCATTCCGCGAATCGCAATCTCGGAATAATAAGGGACGTCGCCGACGCAAGCGATTCCGAAAACCGCCGCCGAAACGCGACCGTTCGGGTAAAAGACGATCGGCTCCGACCAAACGTTCGACGCGGCGGGGCTCGTCGGCGCGGCGTTCGGGTCGAGCGCCAACGTCGGGTCGAGTCCGGCGAGGTCTCCGCCGAGCGCGCCGGTCGTCGACGCGTCGGCGTCGAGCCGCGGAACGGCGAACGGCGAATCTTCGGACAATTCGGGGGGCGCGGAAAGGGAGCCGGTCAAGCGCGACTCGAACGTTCCGTCGCCGAGCGCGTCGTCGGTCGACTCCGCCTCCGTCCGGTCGAGCCCGGTCGAGCGGCGCGTTTTTAAGTTCAACGGCGTCGACGCGGAAATGCGCATAAAGGTGAAGATAACGTCGCCGGACGCGGCTTTGCGGAAGATCGCGCCGTCCGGGGCGACGCGCCAAGCGAGCGTCGTTCCGTTTTCGAGAAACGCTTTTTCTTCCGGATTCAGTTCGCGCCAAGGCGTCGCGTCGCCGAACGTTGTCGCGCCGGTAAGCGGATCGATCGCAAACGCGGCGAGGTCGCCGCCGGACGTCGAGAAATTAGGGTCGCCAAACGAACCGCCCGACGCGAGCGAACCGTCGAGCGAAGCGAAATCGCCGCCGAGGGCCGTCGGGTCGAGCGAACCGGCGCCGAGGTCGAGCCCCAACCCGGTTCCGAACGGATTCGAGGTCGCGAGTCCGAGCGCCTCCATATCGGCCGCAACGTTCGCCGGGGAAAAAAGGTCGTCGGAGTAAATCGGGCGAGCGGCGGCGTCCGCGACGCCGTACAAACCGACTTCGGAAGTCAACGCGGTCGCGTCGGTTCCGAACGCGGTTTCGGTCAACGAACCGCCGAGAGCGTCGCCGCCGAGCGCGTCGGTCAAGTCGGTCGACTCGTTTTGACGGTAAATCGCTTCTTGCAAAGCGTTGAGCGGCGCGATCTCGTACACGCCGGAACCGGGCGCGTAACGAAAAATATACGGCGTTCCAGTTTTCATCGCCAAGAGGCGCGCTTTGTGCAAGTCGATCTGAATCTCGACGACGCCCGCCTTGAACCGCGACCGCGCCATCATTCGCTGGAACGACGCGACGCTAATCCCGGAAATTACCAGAATCAACGCCAAGACGATTAAGAGTTCGAGCAAAGTGAAAGCGCGTCGCATAAAAATCCGCGAAAACCGACGTTAACGAAAACCGCCGAAACGCCCGAAACCGACGACCGGCTTCGAACGTTTCGGGAAAAATTAGAAAGCGATCGAGCCGACCGAAACCGGCTCGAAGCAAAATTGGGCGACTAGAACATCGGTTGCTGTTGACCGCCCTGCGGCATACCGCCCGCCGCGCCCGGCATACCGCCGGTCATATTCGGGTCCATACCCGGCATACCGGTATTCATTCCCGGCATACCGCCGGTCATATTCGGATCCATACCTTGCATACCGCCGGTCATATTCGGATCCATACCCGGCATACCGGTGTTCATTCCCGGCATACCGCCGGTCATATTCGGGTCCATACCCGGCATACCGCCGGTCATACTCGGGTCCATACCCGGCATACCGGTGTTCATTCCCGGCATACCGTTTTGTTGCGTCATTCCGTTTTGGAGGCCGGCCGCTTGCGCGTTTTGTTGGGCGTTCATTTGGCCGGACATATCGGTCGCGTCCCAGTTGATAATATCGTCGCCGTCGCCGTTGTTGTCTTCGCCGTCCGGGCCCGTCGACCAGATCGCCGGTTTTTTACCGTCGCCCTTGGTCGTCGGCCATTCGTATTTGAACGGGTTGTTCCACGGGTCTTCGAGGTCGGTTTCTTTGATGTACGGTTCCGGAATCTTACGTTTCGGTTTCATCGGGTTGACGGTCGCGTTTTGTTGCATCGCGCCGGTTTGCATTCCGGTCATATTCATTTGACCGTTCATTTGCCCCATACCGCCGTTCATCATATTCGGGTCGTTCATCATACCCGCTTGACCGTTCATCATCGGGTCGTTCATCATACCCGCTTGACCGCCCATCATCGACGGGTCGTTCATATTCATATTGCCGCCCATCATCGGGTCGTTCATATTCATATTGCCGCCCATCGTCGGGTCGTTCATATTCATATTGCCGCCCATCATCGGGTCGTTCATCATACCGGTTTGACCTCCCATCATCGACGGGTCGTTCATATTCATATTACCGCCCATCATCGGGTCGTTCATCATACCCGCTTGACCGCCCATCATCGGGTCGTTCATCATACCCGCTTGACCGCCCATCATCGGGTCGTTCATCATACCGGTATTCATTTGGCCGTTCATATTATTTTGGCCGGTCATCCCCATCGTTTGCTGCTGCATTTGCATTTGTTGCATCGCGGCCGCGGCGTCGGGGTTGTCGACGTTAGCGAGAATATAAAGGCCTTCGACCAACGTCGGATATTCGTGTTGATCCATCTTGAATTCTTCGACGGCTTGAGTGAGCGTCTTAATTTTGACTTCGGCGGCGCGAATGAGGGCGCGTTTGTAGGAGTTCCAGACGGTCGTGCCCAAGATGCCGATGATGACGATGAGAATCGCCAACACGATCAAAAGTTCCAACAACGTAAAACCGGATTTCTTAGAATCCAACGACGCGACGCGTTTCATAACGGCCGTCTCCTTTATTAACTGTTCGTTCTTTTTGGGGGAAATTTCGCGCAATCCCTACGCGACCGTCGACGGTCGAAAATCCGCGACGCGTTAAAATCGAATTTCGAGATTCGTTTTCTTTCGCAAGGTTTGAAGCGGCGGGGCGCGCGTTCTCGTTTCAAACGCGCCTCGCCGATACGATTATAACCTTTTTTCCGCTTAAAGAAAAGAGCGGTTTTAATAGATATTTCAAAATTTATCGAAGAAACGGCTTTTTTTAGACGAAATTAATCGTTTTTCGTCAATCGTAATCGACGTCCGGATGCACGTCGTAAACTTGCGACGGGAACGACCGCTGCACTTCCCAACCGATCGGACGCGTCGAAAGGGACTTGGGCCCGACGTTCGCGTTCATATAAGGGTCGCCGCCGTCCGGAAAAGTCGACGCTCTCATCGCGCGTTCTTCAGCCGACGGAGCGCGAAGGGTCGGGAACCAAAAGCGGTCGTTGTTCGGATTTTCGTTGAGCGCGGCGCACCCCGAAAAACCGCAAAGAGCGAGCGCCGCGAGAACGGCGAAACGCCCCTTATATATTAATATTGACAAAAACGACTCTTTCGCCGTCCGTTTCGCGTTTGCGGAGTCCGTTCGCATCGTCGCGTCCTTTCGTTGTCGAGCGTCCTTATTTCGAGCTTTTTGACGTGTCGTCCGACGCCGCCGCAAATCGCTCGACCGTTTCTCCGGCGCCGTCGTCAAAGCTAACATCGACCGCCGACGGGCCGCGCTCGAAGATTTCTCAATTTAACGTATTTTTCCGAACGGCGCAAGGTTAAAAGTTAAGTCGGTCGCGACGATTTTGCCGGTTTTCAAGCGCTCGACGCTCAAAACGACGTCGCGACGCGAAAAAAATTTCCGCGCAAACGGCGCCGTTGCAAAACTCAACCTAAATTATCGCGTCTTCGAAAATTTCGTCGACAACGCGTTTTTCCCCGACGCCGCATCCCGTCTATTTTCAAGGTCGCGCTTTATGCAAATTTTCAATCGAACGACGCAGCTTCCCCAACGGGAGAAATCGGAAAGATTTCGCCGCTTCGACCGCGAACGCCTCGAAGCGCACCTCGCCGTCGCGCAATACGGCCCGTTCCGTTTAACCGAAGCGATTCGGCCTTCCTTCGACTTGGCGATAATCCCCGAAGAAGGTTGGCGTTTCGACCGTTACGTCGACCCGGAGAGCGGCGCCGGCGTCCCGGTCGCGATCGCGGCGGTCTCCCGCGAAAAACTTTTCGACGTTTTTTTGGCGCTTTTCGACGGCGTCGGAACGACGGTCGACGTCGTCGTCGAGTCGAGCCATCGGCAAAACGGAACGCGCGATTCCTCGACTCGCGAAGGCGTCGACGCGCCGGTTTTGAAGAGCGTTTTTTGCGATTACGAAGACGTTTTGCTCAACGACGGTTGCCTCGGGGTCGCCGTGCTGGACGCGGAACAACCGCTTGAAATCCAATTCGACGAACACAAACTTCTCTCCGTTTACGGCGACGATTTAAGCGACGCGGTCGCGACGTTTCGCCAATTCCGGATTCCGCGCAAACCGACGTTGCGTTTTTTAAACGAAGCGGAGCATATTCACGCGTCGCGGCAGTCGTTTTATCGAGCGTTTGACGCGCTAAAGTTCGATCTCGGCGCCGAATGAGCGAAAAAAGAAAAATTTCGGAAAAAATTCCGAAAAAGCCCCTTCACAAAACGAAAAAAAGCGCTAAGATATAACACGTAACGCGGAAGTGGCGGAATTGGCAGACGCGCTAGGTTGAGGGCCTAGTGGGAGTTAATCCCGTGAAGGTTCGAGTCCTTTCTTCCGCACTAAGCTCCGGAATCGCAAGGTTTCGGAGCTTTTTTATTTCTTGTCGCTCTCGTCGACTTGCCGCGTCGTTCTTCTTTGCGTTCTTTTCTTATCTTCGCTTAACTCTTTATTTTACCGCGTTAAACCGTCGTTTTTCAAAAATTTTCACTTTTTAACGAAAAATCCGAAAAAGGCGCTTGTCAAACGTCGCAAATCGGTTAAAATAATTGATGTAACACGCGGAAGTGGCGGAATTGGCAGACGCGCTAGGTTGAGGGCCTAGTGGGAGTTAATCCCGTGAAGGTTCGAGTCCTTTCTTCCGCACTAAACTCCGGAATCGCAAGGTTTCGGAGTTTTTTTGTTTCTTGTCGTTTCGCGCCGACGTTTCCGGCTCTTGGCGACCGCGCGTCCAACGTCCCGTCGTCGACGTTTTCTCCGAACGCATTTTTCCCTCGGCGACTTTTCGCTTCTCGCCGTTTTTTTTTCGCCGCGTCTTAAAAAAAGCGGTTCTTTTCGCGTCGTTCCCGCACGGCTTCTTGCCGTCGCGCCAAAATTCGTTACAATGAAAGCGAAGCGTCGTCGCGGGTCGCCGACTCGCCGCGTTTTCCGCTCTTTCCCCTTTGACGAAAGCGAAACGAAATGAAACCGAAAATCGGCTGGATTGGAACCGGAGTGATGGGCGGCGCCTGCGCGTCGCGGTTGTTGGCGGCGGGATACGAAGTCGCCGTCTTTACGCGAACCCGTTCGAAAGCGGAACCGCTTCTCGCCGCCGGCGCCGTTTGGGCCGACTCTCCGCGAGCGGTCGCCGAACAAAGCGACGTCGTTTTCTCGATCGTCGGGTATCCGCGCGACGTTCGCGAAATTTTCTTCGGCGCCGACTGCGTCCTTAGCGCTTGGTCGACCGGCGACGCGGACGGCAAAATCTTCGTCGATATGACGACCAGCTCGCCGGAACTCGCGGTCGAAATCGCCGACGCGGCGGCTCGCGCCGGGTTCGACGCGCTCGACGCTCCCGTTTCCGGCGGCGACGTCGGGGCGAAAAACGGAACGCTCTCGATTATGGTCGGCGGCTCCGACGCGGCGTTCGAGCGGTTGTCGCCGATTTTCGCTTGCCTCGGGACGAACGTTCGCCGTCAAGGCGGGCCCGGCGCGGGTCAGCGAACGAAGACGACGAACCAAATCCTCATCGCCGGGAATATGATCGGCGTCTGCGAAGCCCTCCTTTACGCTTACCGCGCCGGACTCGATCTCGACGCCGTTCTCGCGTCGGTTTCGTCCGGAGCGGCGGGAAGTTGGTCGCTGTCGAATTTGGCGCCGCGAATTTTGCAAGGAAATTTCGCGCCCGGTTTTTACGTCGAACACTTTGTCAAAGACTTGGGAATCGCGCTCGACGACGCGGAGCGCCTCCGCCTCGCGCTTCCCGGGGTCGCCTTGGCCCGCCAACTTTACTTGGCGTTGATCGCGCAAGGCGGCGGACGATACGGCACGCAGGCGCTGATTAAAGCGCTGGCGATCCTTTCGAACGTCGACGCGTTCGCCGACGCGACGCGTTGACGTCCTCGCGCTTTCCGACGCAACCGCTTTCCCTTCCTTAACTCCGACTTCCCTCTTTTCCGAAAGGCATTCCAATGACCGACGAAAAAGACCGCTCGAACGACGTTTGGAACGTCCCGAACGTTTTGACACTGGCGCGAATCGTTCTCGCGCTGATTATGTTCGCGCTGATTCCATTTAAGTTTTATACGACCGCGCTCGTTCTGTTCGTTATCGCCGCGCTGACCGACTTTGTCGACGGTTGGTGGGCGCGCCGCTTCAACCAAAAAACGCAGTTCGGTCGCATTATGGACCCGTTCGCCGACAAGCTCCTCGTTTGCGGGACGTTCATTTACTTCGCGGCGATCCCGGAGCTGCACGACGTTCGCCTCTTCGCGAATCCGGACGCTTGCGGTTGTCCGCTCGCGAAGATTCCGCTCGGCTTGGCGACTTGGATGGTCGTCGCGATCGTTTTCCGCGAAATGTTCGTTACGGCGCTCCGCTCGATGGTCGAAGCGAAGGGCGGCGACTTTTCCGCGAAATGGGTTGGCAAGTGGAAGACGACGCTTCAATGTATCGCGCTCCCGCTCGGCTTCGTTTATTTAATTATTTTGGAACGCGGCGGCGAAGAGGCGATTCCGGTCGCGTTGTCGGCGGCGTTCGTCGTTTTGCTTTACGCGGTCGTTTATTTGACGCTGTACTCCGGTTGGATTTACGTTAAAGCCGCGATGAAGCCGATCGAAGCGCCCCAAGCCGACGCGCCGTCCGACGCCCGTTAAACCGACGAATCGGTCGAGAGCGACGCTTGATTTTATCGCCCGCCGCTCTTTCTCGTTTCGCGCCGAACCCGAAATCGATCGGGTTCTTTTTTTTCCTTTTTTTCTCCGCGTTTTCCCGATGAATTTTTTAACGCCGTCTTTTTTCGGTCTCGCTCCGCTTTTCGGCGCCTTCGACGCGTCGACCTCCGCCTCGCCCCTTTGGCTCGCCGCGCCGATTTTATACTTCGCGCTCCTTTTCTGTTCGCGTCGACTTGTCGGCGACGTTTTCCGAAACGCGTCCCCGGCGCAGTCGCCGAAACGTCTCGTTCCTTGGAGCGTCGGCGCGGCGTTCGGCGTTTTTGTTTGCGGCGCGATTCTCTTCCCGCTCTTCGCCGCCAACGCGGTTTCGATCCTTCCGAAAAGCTGGTTCCCCGACTTCGCGAGCGTTGAAGTCGTCGCCCCGAACGCCTCCGACGCCGCGCCCGACGCTCCGACCGACGACGCGCCGGAAACCGCCGAAACCGCCCAAGAAAGGAACCTCGCGACGCAGCATCCGCTCGCTCGCCTCCTTATCCGTTCCCGCTCGACGCCTTGGGCCTTTGAAACGCTTCTCCTTTGTTTTTTCGTCGCGGTGATCGCCGCGCCGTTCGCCGAGGAATTTCTCTTCCGCGTTCTCCTCCAAGGAACGTTCGAGAATTACGCGCTTCAAGCGGTCTTGCCCCCGCCCGGAACGTCGCGGCGCCCCTTCGCCGACGCGGAGTCGGATTCGCCCGCCGAACCGAAAAGTTCCGACGTCGTCCCCGACGCCGAGACCTCCGACGCGGCGCAAGTCGCCGACGCGCCCCAAACCGCCGTTTCCGCCGTTCCGAGCGCGACCGAGTTTCGTTGGACCGACCCGACGACGCCGATGGAACGTCGCGCCTTTTACCTCCGTTCCGCGTTCGCCATTCTCGTCCCGGCGTTCATTTTCGGCCTGATTCACGCCGGCGCCCCGGAAACGCCCGAAGAGGCCCGCGACCCGGAAACGCTGAACCGCCTCTTCCGCACGATGCTCGCCGCCGGACTCGCCAACGTCGCGACGCTCGCGGTCGGTCTTTTTTTCCTCCGTCGTTCGGCGGGCGCGACGACCGGCGACGTCGGTCTCGGGCCCGAATTCACTTACAAAGCCGGTCTTTGTTTCGCGTCGCTTTGTCGTTTCGCGCTCGACTTTTATCGGGGCGCCGCCGCGTTCGCGTTTATCGCGCCGATTATTTTCGGCGCGAACGCGGGCCTTCGTTCCCTTTTCCCAAACGCGATCGTCGACCCGCTTCCGATTTTTCTTTTCGCGCTCGCCGAGGGCGTCGTTTATTGGCGCATTCGCCGTTACGCGACGGTCGTCGGAATGCACGTCGCCTTGAACGCGACCAGTTTCGCGCTTCTTTGCGCTTCCCTTTGACGGCGCCGGACGGACGGTTTTCCGCGTTTCCCCGACGATGTTTCACGTGAAACGTCGTTTTGCGAAACCGGGACGCGCTTCCAAAATCCGCCGTCGTTCGCGACCTTTCCCTCTCTTTTCCGCGTTCCGCCGCGCTCGCCCGCAAGAAAACGAAAACGACGCCCGAAAGAGCGTCGTTTTTTATCTCGGGCCCGCCGTCCTTTTAGCGAGATCGGCGGGCTTTTATTTTTACTCGGCGACTAGAACGCCAGCGCGCCGATCGTTTGCGTCGGAACGGTTCCGATAGCGTCGACGAACGCGTGTCGTTTGCCGAGCGCCGGATTCGAATTGATATTGAACGTTTTCCCGACGGCGTTCGGGAAGACTCCGGAGCGAAGCGGCGCGACGCCTTGCGCGTCGGAGCGCGTTTCGGAGACGTGTCGATAATATCGCAACGCGAAGTCGTTCGGGTTGTAAACGTTCAAGACGTCGGTCGGCAGCGTCGCGCCGCGACCGTAAACGCCGCGCGCTTCAAAGGAGCCGAGGTCGCAAGCGGCGGCGACGAGAATCAACGCGATTTTGCGTCCTTCGTTCGCTTCGCTCAAATACGGCTCGGCGACGGCGGCCGAAACGGCGTTCGTTTGGGAAGCGTTTTCTTCGACGTTCGCTTGTCCGGAAACGGCGAACGCGAACTCGTCGTTTTCGTCGAACTCGACGTCGAGCGCGGCCGCTTGCGCGCCGTTTTGCGCGAGCGTTTCCAACGCGGAACCGACGACGCGGGCGCCAAAACTGAACCCGACGAGCGCGAAATCGGCGTTCGCGTCGAGACCGCCGAGGAAGCGTCCGAGCGCTTTTCCGCTCCAATCGGCGAGCGAGGCTTTCGACTGCGCGTCGATTCGAATGCGCGCCGCGTCGCGTTCGGAGTTCCATTTCCAAACGACGAGTCGGAAGGCGCGATCGGCCCCGACGTTTTGACGAGCGGCGGCGAGAACCGTTTTAAAAGCGGCGGCGTCGCGCGTCGCGTCGGTCATATCGGTTTGATACCCGTGCGCGTAAACGACGGTCGCGAACTCCGCGGCGTCCGCGTAAAAATCGGCGACGTCCTTCGCGACCCAAGCGCCGCCTTCCAAGCGATACAGGTAAAAACCGTTCCCGGCTTGTCCGAGAACCCAAAGTTCGTTTTCGCGAATCGGCGCGACGGCGGTTTCCGGCTCGACCGTTTGCGGCGCGTTAGAAACGGCGATCGCTTCCGGTTCGACCGCTTGCGCCTCGGCGAGATTTTCCACTTTCGCGATTTCGTCGGCGACGACCGCGGTTTCAACCGCTTCCTCCGCGACGGCGGCGTCCGATTCAACCGTTTCTTCCGCGACGACGGCGTCCGATTCAACCGCTTCCTCCGCGACGACGGCGTTCGATTCAACCGTTTCTTCCGCGACGGCGGCGTCCGATTCAACCGCTTCTTCCGCGACGACGGCGTCCGATTCAACCGCTTCTTCCGCGACGACGGCGTTCGATTCAACCGCTTCTTCCGCGACGACGGCGTCCGATTCAACCGTTTCTTCCGCGACGGCGGCGTCCGATTCAACCGTTTCTTCCGCGACGGCGGCGTTCGATTCAACCGCTTCTTCCGCGACGGCGGCGTCCGATTCAACCGTTTCTTCCGCGACGGCGGCGTCCGTCTCAATCGCTTCGTCCGCAAAAAGCGAATCAACGTCGGCAACTTCCACCGAGTTATTCTCAACCGCGACTTCTTCGTCGGCGTCAATCGCGTCGTCGACAAAAAGCGAATCAAGATCGATCGCTTCGACGTCGGATTCCGCCGCGGCCTCGTCCGTTTCCTCAACAACGACCGCTTCCGGTTCCGCCGCGACTTCGCCCGTTTCCTCAACCGCGACCGCTTCCGAGTCCGTCGCAACTTCCTCGGTTTCTTCAACCGCGACCGTTTCCGGTTCCGCCGCGACTTCCTCGGTTTCTTCAACCGCAATCGCTTCCGCGGCCGCCGCTTCTTCAATCGCGTCTTCAGCGAAAAGCGAATCAAGGTCGACAACCTCCACGTCCGCCGCGACTTCTTCCGTTTCTTCAACCGCGACCGCTTCCGGGTCAACAGCGACTTCCGCGTTCTCTTCAACCGCGACCGTTTCCGCGTCCGCCGCGACTTCCTCGGGCTCTTCAACCGCAATCGCTTCCGCGTCCGCCGCTTCTTCAATCGCGTCTTCAGCGAAAAGCGAATCAAGGTCGACAACCTCCGATTCAACGTCGGCGACGTCCGTTTCAATCGCAACTTCGTCGGTTTCTTCAACCGAAACCGCTTCCGCTTCAATCGCGACTTCTTCCGCTTCCTCAACCGCGACCGCTTCCGAGTCAACAGCGGCTTTCTCGGTTTCTTCAATCGCGTCTTCAGCAAAGAGCGAATCAAGGTCGACAACCTCCACGTCCGACGCGACTTCTTCCGCTTCTTCAACCGCGACCGCTTCCGAGTCCGCCGCGACTTCCCCCGTTTCATCAATCGCGTCTTCCGCGAAAAGCGAATCAAGGTCGACAACCTCGACGTCCGCCGCGACTTCCTCCGTTTCTTCAACCGCGAGCGGTTCCGCGACGGCTTCGCCGTCCGCGTCCGCCGCGACTTCTTCCGCTTCCTCAACCGCGACCGCTTCCGAGTCGACAGCGATTTCTTCGGTTTCTTCGATCGCGTCTTCCGCAAAGAGCGAATTAAGATCGTCGATTTCCGCTTCCTCAACCGCTTCTTCCGCGAAAAGCGCGTCGACGGCGTCCGTTTCAACCGCGTCGGCGTCGTTTTCCGTCTCAACCTCAACCGCTTCCTCCGCGAAAAGCGAATCGACGGCTCCTTCCGTTAACGCGGCGTCCGACTCGCGAATCGAAGTTTCCTCGATCGTCTCTCCCGTCGCGTCCCCAACGTTCGCGACGGCGTTATCCGACGGCGCGTTCGTTCGGACGTTCGCGTTCTCTTTCGGCAAACCAAAAACAAAGAGCGAAATCGTCGTCGCCGCCAAACCGACGATCAACAGATTCACAAACGTCGCTACATTAAACCGATGCATTTTCTTTTCCTTCTCGACGCGACGGGCGTAAAGCCGCAAAACTCCATTTAACCATTATTCTTTAACGGCTCTATCGCGACGCGTCGTCTTTCCCAAAGGGCCGTTATCATTATCAAGAACGGCTACCTGTCAAATTAAATAAAACAGAGAAAGGTTGCGGCTCTAAAAAAATAAAAAAACAACGGAGCTTTTAACGTTTTTAACGATTATCGCGACTAAAACTTTTTTACCAAAGTCCGTCGTCGACGCGCGACAAAGGACGCCGATTGTATGGAAGAAAACGAGAAAAGCCGCAAATATCCAGGAGAAACAAAGAAAAAAGGATAAAAAACAATTTGCCAAAACCGGAAGTTGGGAGTATCCTAATAAATATCGCGCGCCAACGTAGGCGGAACTAGAGGTCGAGCGTTTTCGCCTCTTTTAACGCCGATTTCGTTTATTTTCGGCGCAATTTCAACCCTTCGGACAAATGGTCGTTTAAGCGAGCGCAATATGAAAAAGTCCCTGATCGTTTCCCTCCTGATTCTTGCCGCGACTACCGCTTTGGTCGGTTGCAAAAGCGGATTCGGCAGTTGTTTCACCAAGAACGGCTCCCGCGTCCCCACGAGCGCGATCGCGGAAACCTCCGCCGCCGAATCCTCCCCGATCGCTTACGACGAAGTCGTGATGATGCAAACGAACGGCGTCAACTCCGTTTGCGATCCCTGCGCGCCGAACGCTTGCTCGCCGTGCGACCCGTGCGGTTCCGCTCGCGGCGCCTCGGCTTCCTATCCCGCGGCGGCTTACCCGGGAGTCCAATGATTTAACGCGAATCGAAGCGCGGGCGGCGAGAACCGACGCGCGATAAAACGTCGGCGTTTCGTTAGTTTTCCTTTTTTCAACGAGGTTCGCCGGTTAGATTCGTTCGAGTAAAGCGCGTCGCTCCGCGGTTGCGTTTTACTTTTTTCGGCCCCCTTTTAACGTCGGCAGTCCCCGCTGTCGGCGTTAAAACGCCGCGTCGTTCGCCGCGCGTCGCGTTATTCCCCTACCGACGCGACGCGTTTTGCGCGTTTCTTTTTATTCGCACAACGTTCGACGCGGCCTCTCTGCGCTTTTTCTTCTATTCTTTCACGTCGCGTTTGTTTTCGCGGAAAAAAATCCGCCCCCAAGATAAAATAGCGAAATTTTAACGATTATTCTAAACTTTACGCCGCCGCGTCCGATAATTTCCTTAGGAGCGAACGCGCTCCCCTTTTCCTCTTTCCTTTTCTTTTTCGATAGGCGCTTTATGTCTACGCAAAACAACGTCGCGCAATTGTCGCGCCCCCTTCGCGTCGACGGCGATTTGGGCTTTTCGCGTTGGGAAACGACGAAACGCCTCCGCGCCGACGCCGAATTTGATTTTTACCTCGCCCGCCCGCGCGGTTCGAGCCTCGCTCCCAACTTCGTTCTCAAAACGACGACCGCCCGAACCAGCGCGACCGTCGTCGGAGCCGCCGCCGTCGAGCGCGATCGTTTTCTCGGCTCGCTCCTTACGCCGCGACTTCTCCCGACGGTCGATTTCGTTCGTCCTCGCCTCTTTTCCGCGACTCAAGCGCAACGCGGTTGCGTCGTCGTTCCGATTTTTGCCGGCCGAACGCTTGAAACGCGTCTCGCCGACGGAGAGACGTTCTCTCCCCAAACGCTCGACGCGCTTTTCGCGCAACTCGCTTCCGCGCTCGCCGCTCTTCATCGAGTCGGTTGGGTCGCCGGAGCCTTAACGCCCGCTCGCGTTCTCCTCGCCGATTCGATCGACGCCGCTCGCCCAACCGCGACCCTTCTCGACTTCGCCGCCGCGCGACGTTTCGATCTCCCCTCGCTCCTCGCCGAGCCGTCCGTCGACGCGTTCGACGCCGACTTCGCCCTTCCGCCCAACGTTTTTTACGAGCCCGACGCGTCGCCGGAACGCGATTTCCGTTCCCTTCGCCTTTTCGTCGAGCGATTAAAAACCGCCCCCGAATCGTTCGTTCGTTAACGAAAAAAGCCGTCGAGTTTCCCCGACGGCTTCTTTTTTTCCCATTTCGACGTTACTTCGTCGTTCCCTCCGCTTCGCGCCGCGCTTTTTCTTTATTCGCTTCAACGAAAAGCATTCGCAGTTCGTGCGCGACGTTCTCAAGCGTTCGCGTTTCCATTTCGCTTCGATTTCCTTCCGTTTTCTCCAACAAAAGATCGACCGCGTCGATAAAATACGCCGCTTGATTCATCATAAAGACCGATTTTCCGGTCATCGGGTTCGGCAAAATCCCCATCGAAACCATCGCTTGTTGCGCGAACGTCGTCGCGATCGTTACCAAGGTCGGTTTCGGCAACGGCGCGTTGAAATCGAACTCTTCCGCTTGCCCGCCGCAACAACCGCCTTCGTCGCCGCGATTCCCGCAACCGCAGCCGCCGTCGTTATGTCCGCCGCAACATCCGCCTTCCGCGCCGTTATGTCCGCCGCAACAACAACCTTCTTTTTTGATTTCGTCGTTTTGTTCGCTCATTTGCTCGACTCCCCTTTGCGATGAAACGCCTTTCGTCTTTTGCGCGGTCAAGCGCCGTTCGCGTTTCTTCTCCTTCTTTTTTCCTTCTCGTTCGCCGACGCGTTTCCCGGCGACGCGCGCTCGCCCGCCGAACGCTCTTCCTTTATTATATCCTCGAAAGTTAAGAATGCAAACGAGAAAATTAAAATGTTTCACGTGAAACGTCGCGTTCCCCGCTTCCCAAGCGCCTTCCCCGCTTTATAATAAACGCGTCGTTTTTATCGCGTTTCGCCTCCGTTCCCTTTAATTCCCTCGTTCGCCGATGACTTCCTCGCCTCTTCCCGCCGACTCCGAAATCGCCGCCGCCAAACAAACCGCTCGCCAAGCGATGAAACGCCGTCTTCGCGACCTGCGCTTCGACCGTCTCGCCGTCGCCGCGCAAATTTTCCGCAATCTCGAACGGTTTCCGAAATTTACCGACGCGCAAACGATCGCCGTTTACCTCGATTTCGGTTTCGAAGCGCCGATCCGTCCTTTCCTTCCTCGCCTTTTCGAACGCGCGGGCCGCGTCGTCGCCGTTCCGCGTTGCGTCGGTCGCGAACTGGAATTTTACCGACTCGACGCGCCTCGTTTTCTCGCCGCCGACGCCGAAATCGCCGACGCCGGCGACTTTCTCGACCGCGACGCGTTTTCGCCGGAACGCGTTTTCCGCTTGACCGACTTAACGTCCGGAGCGTTCGGAATTTGGGAGCCCCTTCCTAATCCGACGCGACTTGTCGCCCCCGAAGCCTTCAATCTCGTTCTCGTCCCGGGTCTCGCGTTCGATCTCAACGGCGGCAGACTCGGTCGCGGCGCCGGTTTTTACGACCGCTTCCTCGCGACGCTTCCGAAAACAACGCGCCTAATCGGCGTCGCGCTCGACGAGCAGATCGTCGAAAAAACGCCTCGCGACGCGTTCGATCTTCCCGTCGACGCGCTCGCGACGCCGTCGCGCTTCGTTCTTTTCCGTCCTTAACGTTTTCCCCGCGAATCGGCGCGTTACGTCGATAAAACAACGCGCCGAACAACCTCCGCTTTCTTGCGGAAAGACCGGTTTTTCCGCTTTTCTTCTCCGTTTTTCTTCCTTTTTTCTTCTTCGTCTTGCGCCCAAGCGACCTATTTTTCCAGAACTTTAAAAAAAATCCTAAAAATCGGCAAATTTCACTAGGATTTTTCGTCAAATAAGCTAAAATAAAATAAACGAACGTTCTCGCGATAATGAAACGCGCGCGTTCCCGTACATAATCGCCCGTCTCGCTCGACGGCGCCAACGAAACGTCAATTAGAAAGCGCACTTATGCTGAAACGCATTTCCCTTTTAGCTCTCGGAGTCGCCGGCGCCCTCGCGTTGGAATCGACGCCCGTTTTCGCCCAAGAAACTCCCGCCGCTCAACCGGCCGCCCTTTCCCTCGACGGAATTATGGGCGAAGAAGCCGCGCCCGCCGCGCCGGCGTTCGATAAATCCGTTCTCGAAGCGCCGAAAAACGCGACCCCGGACGAACTTTTCGCCTTTGTCGACACGCTTCAAGAAAAACTCCCGCAACCGAAATCGCAAGAAGAACTTTACCAAATCGTCGACGCGCTTTCGGAAGCCTATCTCAAAATCGCCGACCAAATTTTGGCCGCGAAAGATTTGACGTCCGAACAAAAAGAACGCGCGACGCAACTGAAAGTCGTCGCGTTGACGAGCCGCGCCAACGTCGACCCGAAAGCCGCCGACGCGTTGAACCAACTTGTCGACGAAACGCTGAAAAACGCGAAAACGACTGAAGAACTCGTCAAAGCGTATCAACTGAAACTTCAAGTTCTCGACGCTAGCGAAGACGACCCGACCGCCAAAATCAACGCGCTCGCCGACGAAATGCTCGCCCGCGAAGAAGAAGACCTCCAAGTTTTCGCCGTCGAAGTCAAAGCGCGTTCCTTCCTGACCGCGACGCAAGCGACCGGCGCCGTCGACGCGTCCGTTTTCGAATTTGCCGACAAAATTGTCGCCGATAAAAAACGCGCTTCCGCCGTCGTTGAAAAAGCGCTCGAAATGAAGCTCGTCGCGCTCGTCGTCGCCGCCGAACTCGAAAAAGAAAAAGGCGAAAAAGCCGACGCCAAATACGCCGACGACGCGGAAAAACTCTTCGCGCAACTTCTCGACGGCAAATATTCCGCCGCGACGAAGAAAACCGTTTATCAACTTCGCCTTCAAACGCTTCTCGAAGCGCATAAACAAGGCGACGAAGCCGCGACCGCGAAACTTGAAGATATCGTCGAACGTCTCAAGAAAGAAGACGACGCCGAACTGCAAAACCTCGCCGTTTCGGTTAAAGGTCAACTCTTGATCGACGCCGCGCAAAAAGACGAAAAAGCCGTCGCCGCGCTCGACAAGTTCGCCGACGAAACGCTCGCGCTCGCGGAAGAAAAACCGGAGTTGAAAACGCAAGCGATCGGCCTGAAAATCCAAGCCTTCACCGTCAAAAAAGACGTCGACGGCCTTCTGAAATTTGTCGACGAACAAATCGCCGAAGCCGACGCGCAACTCAAATCGCAATTAATGCGCGTTAAGTTGTCGTTGATTCAACAAAAAATCGCCGCCGAACCGGAAACGTTCGCGCAATTTGAAAAATTCCTCGAAGAAACGGCGAAAGATCCGGCGTTCGAAAGCGCCGTTTCGCAACTTTACGCCGCTCGCGTCGCCGCGCAACTGAACGCGCTCGCCGAAAAAGGCGCGACGCAAGCCGACTTCGATAAATTCGTCGAAAACTTCAAAGCGGAAATCGAAAAGCGTCCGGAATCGTTGACCGCGTTGTTGATGGGTCGCGCCGCGCTCGACCAAATCGGCGAACAACTTAAAAAACCGGAACTTTTCGTCGAAACGTTCGACGCGATCGTCGCTTACTGCCAAGAATCGAAAAACGAAACGCTTCAAACGCTCGCCGAAAACCTCGCCGCGTATTCCGCGCAAATGCGTCAAATGGAAGAACAAATGAAGGCGGAAGCCGCTTCCCAAGACGCCGAGGCGCCCGCCGACGCGGAGTAATCGCCGCTTTTTTCTAACGTTCGTTTGACGCTAAACGAACAAAGGCAATAAAAAAACCTTGCGATTCGCGTCGCAAGGTTTTATTTTTTCAATCGCTTTTTTAAGCGGCGGGCCGTTCGACGCAAAGCGCGCCGTCGTCCAACGTCGTTTCAAACTCAAACGTTTGAGCCGCCGCAACGTTCTTAGCTTCGTCTTTTTCACGCAACTCGGCTCGCAAAATCGACGCGTTTTCCGCCGCGACGCCGATTCGAACCTTATTGCCGCAAATCCGAACGACCGTTACAACGACTCCGCCGCCGACGCAAACCGACTCGCCCTCTCGTCTCGACAACACCAACATGCCTACTCCTTTAATCTTCGCGGCCAATCCTTAGCCTTGTTCGACGCGTCGCGCCGTTCGTTCGCGCTCTAACGCTCTTTCCTTACATCGAAAAGAAACCGTTAAAACTTCGCGGAAAAACGAAAAAATTTCCTTTTTTCTTTTCCCGCGCTTTTATTTTAAATTTCGGACGTTTCGAGGGCGACGGGCGAATCGTCGAGCGTCGTTTGCCGGTATCGCTCTCCGCGAGGCCCGTAGAAAAACACGCGGTTCTTCTGTTTTTCCCAAATCGCCGTAAAATTAACGGTGCGCGGCCCGTGCACGCAAAACATCATACCGCAAACGTCGCCGTTATTTTTGCGAATCGCGGTTTCCGTCGTCGGAAACGCGTCCGTCAAAAGCTCGTGATCGCTGCAAAGCGTCGCGTACACGTACTTTTGCAATTCGTCGAGCGTTTTAATCGACGAAATATTGTTGCTAACCATATGTTTTCAAACGTAAAACTAAAAACCAAGGGGGGATGTTGGAGAAAAACCGCGCCTTTCCCTTCGACGCGCCCTAACGGAAAAGTTAAGACGGACAACTTAGGTAAAATACGCAAGGTTTTTTCATCCGATATTAAGAGTATCGGCCAAGGAACGCGCGTTCTTCGAGAGTTTTTAAGAAAAAAGCCGCGTTTTTTTACGCGTCTATCCTAACGCAAAGAGTCGGAAAAATCCGCGTTATAGCCGTATTCCTTACATTTTAAAGACGTTAAAATCCAACGAGGACGCGTCCGGAGAATGGAACGCGCCCCCGTTCTATTGGGACGCTTCAAGGTTTAAAAAAGCGCCGCGTCGTCGGTCGAAAGTCGTTGAGAAAGAATTTCGACGCCGGTTTCCGTTACCAAGACGTCGTCTTCGGTGCGAACGCCGCCCCAGCCGGGCAGGTAAATCCCCGGTTCGACCGTTAAAACCATCCCCGGTTCCAACAATCGCTCCGCTCGCGGATTCAAACCGCCGAAATCGTGAACAAAACGCCCGATTCCGTGCCCGAGCCCGTGTCCGAAAAAGTCGCCGAACCCGGCGTCGGCGATCGTTCGACGCGCGATTCCGTCGATTTCGTCGCAACGGACGCCCGGTTTCATCGCGGCGATCGCGGCGTCGTGCGCGGCGAGAACAACGTCGTAAACTTCCCGAAACTTTCGCGCGAACTCGCTTTCCGCCGCCGCGTTCAGCCCGCGCTCCGTCCGGAAAGTCCGCGTCAAGTCGCCGACGTAAGCGTCTTTTTTCGCGCCCCAATCGATCAAAATCAGCGACGAATCGCCGACTTTCCGCTTACGTCCCGGTATCGCGTGCGGAAGCGCCGCTCGATCGTCGAACGCGACGATCGTCGGAAACGCGACGTCGTCCCCGCCCGCCTTGCGCATCCGATACTCCAACTCGTCGCGCAAATCGACCTCCGTCGCGTCCGGCAAAATCGCCGATTTCAGCGCGCGGAACCCGTCGATCGTTACGTCGACCGCCGTTCGAATCGCCGCGATTTCGGACGCGTCCTTGATTTCGCGCAACCGTTCGACGTCGTTCGCTCGCGCAACAAACTCGACGTCCGGAAACTTCTCGCGCAACGAATTGAAGAGCGAAACGGTCGTCGACGCGGCTTCGATTCCGACCCGTTTCGGACGCCGCGACGAGTACGCCGGGTTCGCGACCGCGCCGTCGAGAAGTCCGAGCGTCGTTTCGCCGCTGCGTCGAATCAGCGCGTCGAGATCGGGCGCCTCCTCTTTGATTTGCTCTTCGAACCGCGTATCGCTAAGCAAAACCGCGCCGGAATCGCCGACCCAAAGATAAGAATCGTCGCCGCGAAAGCCCGTCAAATACGAAACGTTCAACGGGTCGACAATCAAAAAACCGTCGAGTCGCGTTTCGTCCATCGTCTTGCGCAACCGCGCGCGCCGATACGATTCGTTTCGTTCCGTCGTCATTTTTTCGCTTTCCTTTCTTTTTGAAACCGTCGTCGTTCTTCTAACGCCCGTTTTATTTTCGCGCTTCGACGCTTTCCGCGGCGGCATAAAAAAACGGAAACCGGCGTTTGCCGTCGGTTTCCGTTTTACGCGTCGACGTTGCAACGATTAACGTTTGTTCATCATTTCCATCACGCGGTCGGCGATCGCCTTAACGAGCGCTTCGGTTTGCGGGTCTTTGCCGAGTTCGACGTTGTTATTCAGAATCGGGTTCGACGCGCAGCCGCACGGCTCTTCGTCGTTGCGACGGAAGCGCGGCGGGTCGAACGCGCGGTGCCCGACGCCGGTTTCTTTCCAGCTGTCGCGGAACATATCGTTCGCGCAAAGTTCGCAGTTTTCGACCTTCATACGCGGGTCGTTGATGCCCCACTTCGTCTTGAGTTGGAGGAGGTCTTCCGCTTCTTCGCGCGTGAAGTAGCTCGTCTTGCCCAAGTCGCGGGAGATCAAGAGAATACGGCAGTACGCGTCGAGGAGTTCGGTCAGCCAGTACGCCTTTTCGACGGTCGGGCCCAAGCTGACGGTGCCGTGGTTCGCCAAAACGATAATGTCCGACTTGTGAATGAACGGCAAAATGGTGTCGGCGAATTCTTGACCGCCCGGAATGGCGTACTTCGCGATCGGAACGTCGCCCATATAGATGTCGACTTCCGGAAGAACGCATTGCGGAATCGCTTCTTTCGCGACGCCGAACGCGGTCGCGTAAGGCGGATGGCAGTGCAGAACCGACTTCACTTCCGGACGTTCCTTCATAATCGTCAGGTGAAGGAAGATTTCGCTGGTGCGTTTGCGCGTCCCGGCGATTTGGTTTCCGTCCATATCGACGATGCAGAGGTCTTCCGGTTTCATGAAGCCTTTGCAGATTTGCGTCGGCGTGCAGACGACGCGGTTTTCGTCGATGCGGTAGCTGATGTTGCCGTCGTTCGCCGCCGCGAAACCTTTGTTGTACAACCGGCGACCCATGTCGCAGATTTCTTCTTTAACTTGATGCAAATTGAGCATATCGGTTCCTTTTGCTTTTAAACGCCCCGAACGCGGCCTCGCGGCCCGTCCCCGTTGTTCGCGTTAGTCAAATTATACCGCTAAAATAAATTTATTCTCTTCCGTTTTATCGACTTTTTCGCGTTTTCCGCTTTTTTAAAGTCGCCGCGACCCGCGCAACCGTTTTTTACGTTGAATTTTAACGCGCCGACGCTTTACTTTTTCGCCGCCAACGCCGCGACGACCTCCGCGTCGACGACGAGCGCGTCGAGAATCGCCCCGCAAAACGCGTCGACCGGTTTTTGCGTCGGGTGAAACGCCGCCGCGGCCTCCGCGCCTTCGCTCAACGCGATCCATTCGCCGACCGCCGCCGAACAGTCGTCGTAAGCGACGACCTCGTTTCCCCATTTTCGCGGAATCTCCGGATTTAACAGCCGATTCGCCGCGTTCGTCGCCGCCGTTTCTTCGTCGACGCCCGCTTCTTTTTCCGCTTGCAACGTCGCGTTCGCCGCTTCGACCGGATCCGGCGTCGCCAAATCGTTAAACGTCAACGGAACGACGATTTTAAACTGCGAACCGATCAACAGCGGGTGAACGCGGCTCAAAACGACTTTGCCGACGACTTGCGCGACTCGCATTTTTCCTCCTTCGCCTCGACTCGCTATTTTACTTAATTCGCTTTTTCGTCAGTTGTTGCGTCGCCGCCGTTCAACGTTTCGACGGTCGCGTCGCAAAAAATTCGACGATTTGCCGGAACGGGAACGGGCCGACGTCGCTCGGGTCGACGATCAACACGTTGGCGTTCGTCGCTTCGAGGTCGCGCTTCGCTTGTTCCGTCGAAAACGCGACGACGGCGCGGACGCCGGAAAGCCGATTCGCCCAAATCGACGCGATCGCCGCGTTTTTCGTCGTCAAAACCGCTCGCGTTTCGCTATTTTGCGCAATTTCCGCCGCGATTCGCTTCGTCGTTTCTTTCAAACAAGACAAACGCGATTGCGCGAACGCCGCTTCTCGAATCGGGCAATTCTCGACAAACGCCGGAAAACGCTCGCCCTCCGCGACGTGAGTCGCCCAAAAGAGCCGTCCCGAAACGTTCGCCGACGTCGCCGCGTTCTTTTCCGCCGAAAATCGCGTCGCGACCGGGCGAATCGGCTCGTCGTCGAAAACGTTCGACGCGGAGTAAGTAACGCGCGGCGGTTTCGGTCGCGCCGCCGCTTGATTCGGTTCGTTCGCGACGTCCGCCGCAGCGCCGTCGACGACTAATTCGACGCCGAGTTTGCGCAACTCGTCCTTCGCCGCCGGGGTCGCGATCAAATTCGGGCGAACCAACCAACGTTTCTCGCTCGTCGACGCGGCCAAACGGCGAACCGTCTCCGCGACGAGCAACTTTTCGGCGACGTAAAAAGCGGTATCGCCCGACGTCGACGCGGCGGACGAACGCTCGACGCAACCGCAAGACGCGTTCTCCGTTTTCTTTTCGCTATCTTCGTTTTTTTTGGTCTCCGACCGCGACGTTTGAACGGCTTTAAAATCGTTCGACAACGCGGCGCTTAAACGAGCGGCGGAATCGGCGGCGCGGTCGCCCCGCAAGTCGGCCATCACCTTGCCGACCAGTTCGTCCAAATTCCAACCTAAACCGCCCATTGTCAATCGATTTCCTCTTCTTTTTTCGCCGAATCGATAATCCCGACGACGCCCCAACGCGCCGGAGTGATTCTCGTTCCGATAATTTCGCCGCCGGTGTACGAACCGTCGCTCGTAATTAAGACCAAATCGCCGATTCCGGCGCCGAGCGCGTCGAAAACGATCGAAGGTTCGCCGTCCGGACGTTCGCCGTCGGTCGTTACCGGGACGGCGAGCAACATTTTAGCGCCGGTAAGCGATTGATGTTTCATCACCGACGTCGCGTAACCGACAATTCTCGCCCGGTTCATTCGCCGCTCCTCTCGTCGCTTTGGGAACTCGAATCGACGTCGCGGCGACTTCGCGAACTTCCGGAACGGCGCGAACGCTCCGAACTCGACCGTTCGCTTTCGCCGCGACCGGAACGCCGAGAATGTCGACGGCGTCGCGAACTTCCGTCGCTCGCGCCGCTTCCGCCCCAAAATTCTCGTCGGCGCGCGGCTTCCGCTTTGCGTCGATTCAATTCGGCGGCTTGCGACTCCCGACGGCGCCGCGAACGCGCTTTCCAATAATCGAGCGCCGTCCCCAGCGTTAAAGCCGCCCAGCCTAACGCGACGACGTCCAAATCGTTGAATAATTTGCTTAACGTCGTCAACGCGAACGCCGCCGCCAAAAGGAAAAACGAGCGAACGTCGTTCTTTGCGTCGGCGCCGAGTTTACCGGTTCGCAAGCGCCGCCAAAGGAAGGCCAAGGCGACGAGCGCGCCGATTTCGCACCAGCTCGCGCTCCAAGTCGACGCCCAAAAGTCGCCCCAATGAAAGGTTTCGATCGTCATCGTCGCGACGCTTTTCCTCGTTAATCCCTAAAAACGCTCGTTCGAGCGCTAAATCCGCGCCCCGCCGTTTCCAACGACGCGCGGCAAGTCGCAAAATGGAACGCGACCGTCGGAAGCGCTCCGTTTTACCCTAAAATTTTGCCTTATTTGCCCAAAACGTGCAGGCTTTCGACCAACGCGCAACGACGGCTGCGGGTAAACGTCAGCGGACGCGTGATCCCTTCGCCGGTCGGGCCCGCGATCGAGTAGGAGCCGTAACCTTCGCCGCCGCCGCCGTTTCCGGCGGTGCTGGGGCCGTTCTTGACGAAAATCGTCGTATCGAGCAACTTGCCCATCTTCGTCATATTAACGACGTTGTTCGAGTGAATAATCGCGGTGTGTCGGAAGCCGTGCTCCATTTCGTAAGCGCGTTCGATCGCTTCGTCGACGTTACGGCAACGGACGAACGGGAGGAACGGCATCATTTGCTCGACCGGAACGAACGGGTTCGAGTAATCGGTTTCGCCGAACAACATCGGAACGTCGTTCGAAACGCTCTTGCCGATACCGGCGGCCAAAACGGCGGCGTCTTTCCCGAGAAATTCGCGACTCGGCGCGTCGTGTTTCGCGGCGCCTTCGCCGACTTGAACGATACCGCGACGGGTCATCGCGTCGGTTTCGACGGCGTTCAAGCGGACGGCGCCCGCGCGTTCCATCGCGTCCATCATCTTGTCGAAGACGGAATCGACGACGAAAACTTCTTTTTCGGCCAAGCAAAGGAGGTTGTTGTCGTAAGCGCCGCCCAAAATGATCGAACGGGCCGCGCGGTCGAGGTCGGCCGTTTCGTCGACGACGACCGGCGGGTTCCCCGGCCCGGCGACGATGGCGCGCTTCGTTTGCGACATCGCGGCTTTCGCGACGCCGGCGCCCCCGGTAACGACGAGGAGGTTAATTTTCGGGTGCTTGAAAATAACGTCGGCGGATTCGAGCGTCGGGTTCGCGATCGCGGCCATCAGGTTGTCGATTCCGTGTTCGGCGTAAATCGCTTGGTTGAAGCGGCGAACGCCTTCGATCGCGACCTTGCGCCCGCTCGGGTGCGGGTTGAAAACGACCGCGTTGCCGGCGGCGATCATATTGATCGAATTGTTCGCGATCGTCGGAAGCGAGTGCGTAACCGGCGTAACGGCGCCGATGACGCCGAACGGCGCGTGTTCGATGACGGTAAGGCCGTAGTCGCCGCTAAAGACTTCCGCCGACAACGCTTCGACGCCTTGCGCGTTGTAACCGACGTTGAGGAGTTTGTCGATTTTATGTTCGAGACGACCGATTTTCGTCTCTTCCATTTCCATCGTGCCGAGCTCGACGCTTTGTTCGATGCAAATACGACGGATTTTGTCGATCATCTTTTTGCGTTCGGCGCGCGTCCGTTTCGACAGTTCTTCGAACGCTTGGCGAGCCGCTTCGACCGCTTCGTTCGGGTCGTCGAAGACGCCGTAACGTCCCGCGTAGCTTTTCGGAGCCGATCCGCCGACCGCGCTCGCCGCCGACGCCGAGTCGCCCAAACGCGACAACACTTCTTGCAAGACGCTGCGAACAAGCGATTCGTTAATTTCCGCCATTTTATTATCGCTCCCTTGATGAAAGGAACGCTTCCGCTCCGACTCGAAGCGTCGTCGAGCGCGCCGCTTGGCTTCGCTCTCCGCTTCCGAACGGTTCGTCCGTCGTCGTCGCATCGTCGTTCCCGCTAATTATCTTTTATTTTGGTCGATTTTAACGGTAAACGCGCTTAAACGCCCCGTCAAAATCGTTAAATATTCTCTTATTCCCGCAAATTTCGCGCCGAACGCCGTTCATTCGAGCGGCAAGGACGTCTTCCCGACCGTCGCCGTGTCGACGACGCCGATAATCGTGCAGTCGACCGGAAGCGGCTTCGTTTCCGGCGTCATCCGCGCGCTCGACCCCTGCACGACGAGAACGTACTGCCCCTGCCCGGCGCCGACGACGTCGACGGCGATCAAGGAACGGCTCGTCGTTATTAATCGGTCGCGCGACTTCGGGTCGATCACGTAAGGCTCGATCATCAGCAGTTTCGAACCGCGCATCGACTCCGTTTTCTGCGTCGCGACGACGGAACCGACCACCTTCGCAATAAACATTCTTCGCCCCTAAATCGTTGCCAATCAAGCGCCGCGCTCTTCGAGGAGCGCTTTCGTTTGCCGCCCGACGATAATTTCCTCGTTCGTCGGAACAACCCAAATTTCGACGCGGCTCGACGGCGCGCTAATCTTCGCTTCGACGCCGAGCGCCGCCGCGTTTGCGTCGCGGTCGAGAACGATTCCCAAATCTTCGAGCCCGCTAACGACGGCTTCTCGGATTTCCGTTCGGTGTTCGCCGATGCCGCCGGTAAAGACGATAACGTCCGAACCGCCGAGTTCGACCAACGACGCGCCCAAGTAACGCCGAATATCGCCGACAAAAACGTCGAACGCGACCGCCGCTTGTTCGTTTCCTTGCGAACGCGCTTCGGAAATGTCGCGCATATCGCCGGAAACGCCGCTAAGCCCAAGCAGACCGCTCTTCGTCGCGAGCGTTTGCAGGAGTTCGTCGAGCGAAACGCCCGTTTTTTTCGTCAAATACGAACACCAAAACGGGTCGAAGTCGCCGCATCGGTTGTTGTTAAGGAGCCCGGTTTGCGGACTTCCGCCCATACTCGACGCGCGGCTTTTCCCGTCGGCAATCGCGCAAATCGAACTCGAACCGCCGAGGTGGCAACTGACGATACGACGGTCGGCGCCGAACAACTCGCGGCAACGGGTCGCAATATAACGATGGCTCGCGCCGTGGAAACCGTAACGTCGGACGCCGTATTTTTCCGTCCATTCGAACGGGACGCCGTAATAACGGTTGCGCGCCGGAATTTCTTCGTGGAACCCGGTTTCGAACGCCGCGACGAGCGGAATTTCCGGAAGTTTTTCCTTCAATTCGCGCATCGCCTTGACGTAAGGCGGATTGTGCGCCGGAAGAACCGCGTTGAACTCTTCCATCGCCGCGAGAAGCTCGTCCGTTACCGGTTGAACGCCGGTGTAACCGTAAGCGAAAACGGCTTTAAAGCCGATTCCGGCGATTTCGTCCGCGCTTTGCAGGCAGCCGGTTTCCGGGTCGGTCAACTGACGCAGGCACTCGCGCACCGCGACGCCGTGGTTCGGCGCCGAGACGTTTTCTTCCTTTTTAAAGTCGCCGATCGAAATTTGGCAAGGACTCGACGCTTCGCCGATACGCTCGACGCGACCGCGCGCTAAAAGGCGTTCGCCGTCCATATCGTACAAACTGTACTTGAAGCTGGTCGACCCTAAGTTCGCCACCAAAATTTTCATCGCTTTGGCTCCTCGTTTTGCTGTTTCGAGTTCGATTCGACCGGCGTTTGCGCAAAACGCCCCTATACGCTGAAATTTTTACGTTTTACCGCTTCAAAAAGCGTGTAAAACTTGTTTTCAACGTTGCGAAATCGCCCGCGTCGCGTTAAAAGCTCTCGCCTTCGCCTAACGACGCGAACTTTTTTCGTTCGCTTTATCTCAAGCGGTGAACGCTTCGATCACGCCCTCGGCCGGACGCGGAACGACGTGCGCGGCGATCAATTCGCCGACCGCTTGCGCGGCCGCGGCGCCGGCGTCGACCGCGGCGCGAACGCTTCCGACGTCGCCGCGAACGACGGTCGTAACGAGACCGCCGCCGATCTGAATGCGTTTGACCACTTCGACGTCGGCGGCTTTCGCCATCGCGTCGGTCGCGTTGACGAGAGCGAGAACGCCTTTCGTTTCAATCAATCCAATAGCGTCGTTCATTTTTATTTCCTTCGTATTTAGCGTTTACTTTCGTTTTGTACTCTATTTCTTGCGCCGTCGCGCTCGAAAAAACGAACCTTGGAGTTCGTTTCAACTATTTCGAGGCGGATTTTTTGATTTGCGGCAAGATTTTTTCAACGTCGCCGTTCGGACGCGGAATGACTTGAACGCCGGTGATTTCGCCGATGCGGGACGCGGCGGCGGCGCCGGCGTCGGTCGCGGCTTTGACGGCGGCGACGTCGCCGGTAACGAAGACGGTAACGATCCCGCTACCCGGTTTGTCCCAACCGAGAAATTCAACGTTCGCGGCTTTCATCATCGCGTCCGTCGCTTCAAACAGGGTGATGAAGCCCTTGCCTTCGAGAATTCCCAACGCTTGCATCGGTTTTGCCATTTTAGTTCTCCGTATTATTAATAATGTCGAGTCGTTCGCCTTTCGCCGCCGCGTCAAAGCGCCGACGTCCGATTCGCGACCGTCGTTTATTCTCTAATTAACGTTTTATTTACGTTGCGTTATTCGTTCTAACGCCGTTTTTCGCGACGTTCGTTTATTTTTTCAACGCGACCGCCGTTCCGTAAGCGTAAACTTCGCAGGCGCCTTGCGCGATTTCGCCGGACGTGTACCGAACGCCGACGATAGCGTCCGCGCCCATTTCCGTCGCGCGGTCGATCATTCGCCGCGTCGCGATTTGCCGCGCTTCGTTCAAAAGCTCCGTGTATCCGGCAAGTTCGCCGCCGACGAGCGACTTCAAATTGGCGAAAATGTCGCGACCGACGTGTTTCGTCTGAACGACCGAACCTTGAACCAGCCCCAACGCTCGTTCGATTTGCGCGCCCGGAACCTCATTAATCGTTAAAACTTGCATCGTTTGCCCTCTTCGCTTCGTTTGACGGCGAATTATTTCAGCGATCCGATTTTCGTTACGCACAAAGTCGACCTCGACGCCTTCGTCGGCGTCGAGGCAAACTTCGAGTTTAATTCCCTTTGCCGACGCGAACCAAGCGCAACTCAAACTCGCGCCGGTTTATTACTTCAGCAACTCAATTTTCGTCGCGTGTTCGAGGTCGACCGCGTTCCCTTCGTCGGTGTCGAGGTGAACTTCGAGCTTAATTCCTTTCCCGACGCGAACCAAGACGTTCTCAAAGACGAGCGAGCAGTCGTTCGACTCGACGCGCAGTTTCATCATATCTTTGTCTTTGACGCCGTAATACGCCGCGTCTTCCGGGCCCATATGGACGTGTCGCGCCGCTCGGATAACGCCTTTTTTTAGTTCGACGACGCCCGCCGGGCCGACCAAAACGCACCCGGGCGAACCGTCGAGTTTGCCGCTTTCGCGCACCGGAGCGTCGATTCCTAAAGAAATAGCGTCGGTAAACGATAATTCAACTTGCGACTCTTTTCGCGTCGGGCCCAAGATACGCACCGACGGCAACATTCGTTTGCGCGGGCCGATCAACATCACCGTTTCCTCCGCCGCGAAGAAGCCGTCTTGGTACAAGTCCTTCATTTTCGTCAGCGTTTTTCCCTTGCCGAAGAGCGTCTCGACGTCGGCGTCGGTCAGGTGAATATGACGCGCGGAGATGCTGACGACGAGTTCCGACTTGCGCGGTTGAACGACCGGCTCGGGCGCTTGGCCGCCCAACGCTCCGACGACCGCGTTCGCGACCTCGGCGCTCGACGCGCCCCCGGCGTCGCGAAGAATTTGACGAACGATCGCTTCGATCGTTTCCCGACTGACGTTTCGCAAGGAAGAGCCCATTTTGTCTCGTCTCTCCAAATTATCTATTTCGCCGTCCGCCGCGTCGCCGACCTCTTCGCCGTCGCTCGCCGGTCGGATAACGTTTTCGTCCGAACGGTTGCCGAAGATTAAAGAGTCTTTTTTACGCCGCGCCTTTTTACCGAACGGAACGACCGGCGCAAACGTCAAAAACTCTCTATTTTCTCTTTATTTGCGGAAATTCTCGAAAGGATTCCCAACTTCCCTATTATAACCTAAAATTTTATTTTTTAAAGAAGCGCTTTAAAAAAACTCAAGATATTGTCCGCGTTAGCCGCCTCCCCGGGACTTGCGCGTTGCTCCTTATTGTTTACAATGAAAACGCGTTGACGGCTCCTAGACAACGCGCCGCCCTTACCGGCTTTTCCCTAACGCTCCGCAACTCCGCTTCGACGTTAAGTCGTCCTTAGTTTTATGGTCAAGAAATTCATCGTCGCCGCCGCCAAATTGGCGCTTATCGTCGCGCTTTTTTACATTATGTTCGCTCGCGCGTTGCACGGCTCGGCTTTTTCCGCGCTTCGCGTCGACGCTCGCGGCGCGTTTCTTTTGGTGCTTGGGTTCCTATTCAATTTTGCCGCGACGACGATTACGATCGTCCGCTGGCGAGCGTTAGTTCAAGCGCTCGACGCGCCGCTTTCGCTCGTCGACGCTTTAAGATTCGGTTTTTTAGGGTTTGCGTTCAATCTTTCGCCGTTGGGCGTCGTCGGCGGCGACGCGACCAAAATTATTTTAGTCGCCAAAAAAACGACCATTTCCGCAGAATCCGCCGCCGCAAGCGTTGTAATCGACCGTTTTCTTGGACTTTACGCAATGTTCGCGCTAGGACTATGCGTCGCGTTCGCGTCCGGATTTTACGCTAATCCCGAACCGTTGGCGCGTTTCACCACGCAAGGACTCGTCGCGCTAACCCTAATTTCCACAATATTTTTACTTTTTGTCGTTATTCCGCCGAGTTCGCGACGACGCCGAGAGAAACTCGCCGGTTCGCTTCCGGCAATCGGGCCGCTTCTTCAAAAAGCCGCGACCGCCGCTTTGCTTTATGGCGCTCGAAAAAAAACGTTGCTCGCCGCTTTCGCCGTTACGCTCGTCGTTCATTCTTTTTTTTCCATTTCGCTATACTGTTTAGCCGCGGGACTTTACCGAGACGTTCCGTCGCTCGTCGATCATTTTGTTCTCTATTGTTCCGCCAACGTCGGTTCCACCATCCCGTTAAGCGCCGGCCCGTTCGAATATTTTCTCGACGAACTTTACCCGCTCTTCAACGCCGCAAACGCTTCTTTTAGCGCGGGTTACGGGGCGACGATCGGGGTCGCGTTTCGGTTGACCGCCGTATGCGTCGCGGCCCTCGGAACGATTTATTACATCGCGACGCGCCGTCGAAACAACGTCGCTCAACGCGGTTAAAACTACGCTTCACACTGCAACAACACTACGCCGCTTAAATTTTTCCATAATGAAACTTCCCGTCGCGTGTTTAGTCGCCGCAACCTCTTTATTATCGACGTTTAACCACCTCGCGTCCGATACGTTAAATCGTGTCCAACCGCCAAGCGGCTACTCCAAGTCGCAAACCCCGCAAAACAATCTCGACCAATTTTTCCGCGTTAGTTCCAACGCGCGTTGGCTCGTCGATAAACGACACGGCGTCGTTTCAGCTTGGTCGCTCGTCGACAACGCGCCTCTTTGGTCGCCAAACGGAGTCGTTTTTCGCGTTTCCAATTCCAAAACCAACGCTGTTAAAGAACTTACGAAACTTGACATTCCAACGATTCCCGCGACGGAAATATTTGGACGCGTTTATTTCTTCCTTAACGACGTCTCCGCTCGACGCGCGCTCTCCTCCGCCCCCGCCAATTTTCGCCAAGACAATCTCCTGATCGCGCTCGACCCTAACGCGCAAGGGCGTTTAGTCTGGAAACGTCGCGCCCAAGACTTCGCGCCCTTTTTTCCTTCTTGCGACAAACGCGCTCTCGTTTTTGTCGACGATATTCAACCCCTTCCCAACGACGAACTCCTTGTTCAAGTTGCCGCCGAACGCGAAACGAAGCGTTTTGCGCTCAACGCGGCAACCGGCGAACCGCGCTTACTAGCCCCCGCGGAACTTCGTTAACGCATACGTTGAACGCCGCGGTCGCGTCTTCTTTTTTTCATTACGGTCGAGCCCGAGCCTTGTTCGCCAATCCTCTTACTCCTTGACTTTTTAGCCCCTGTTTCTAAATTTTCCACGGTAAAGCAGTCCCGTTTTTCAGTGTATTAAATGTCAGCAAACTGACGCTGTTTGTTATTTAAATTTTTCAGTTAATTTTTTATTTATTTTTATTTCTTATTTTTATTCAAACATCTTTTTACATCTTACACACCTTAAACAGCTTAGTTTCTTATTTCCCACAGTCTAGTATAAATCGCAATTACCGGTTTTTCAACTAATTGCATTTGTTTGTTATAACTTGCTTACATATTTTTAAAAATCTCTATTATTACTACTATATTTTTATTATATTTATTATTGCTTTTACTCGTTCTTGTCCCGTCTCGACTGTTTTATATGGCGTATTTACCGTTTTATTACCCGTGTTATTTAACGGGAAGACTCTTGTTTCTTTTTCTTGCAAAGAAGAGAATTAAAAAGGACGATAAGAAAGATACGCGTTCTTGTTTTTATTGCGGCGCGTCGGACGCCGCCGTCGCGTTTAACATTGCCTTGAAAAATCAAAGAGGATTTTTATGAAGATTCGTTGCCGTCGCGATAAGTTTTTACCGCTTTTTTCGTTAACCGCGTCTTTTGTCGCGACGCGCGACGTTCGTCCGGCGTTGCAAAACGTGAAATTGTCGGCGGTCGAGTCGAGCGTTCTTTTAATGGCGACCGACGGCGACGTCGGCGCTCGCGTTGAAATAGCGACGGGAGACGCGATAACCGTCGAAGAAACGGGCGACGTTATCCTTCCGGCGAAGCTGTTGCGCAAAATCCTTGCCGAAACCACTTCGGAAGAAGCGGTTATCGAAGCGGAGGGCACGTCGTTAACCGTTACCGGCGAAAACTTTCGTTATCAACTCACCACTTGCGAAGCCAGCGATTTTCCGCCGGTCGCTTCGTTTAACGCGGAAGCGTATCACAAGATTCCGACGAAAGTGTTCGGCGAAATGATTCGTCGCACGACCTTCGCAATCGACGCGGAAAATTCGCATTACGCTTTGGGCGGCGTTTTGATGAACTTTGTCGCCGACCGCGTTTCGGCGGTCGCGACGGACGGTCGGCGGTTGGCGTTCCAAGAGGGCGTCGCGGAAGCGGTCGGCGAACACGAATCGGAAAACAAAACGATTTTCCCGCCGCGAACGCTGAATTTGCTCGAACGCGCTTTCGGCGACGTCGACGAAGCGTTGGTCGCGGTCAACGAAGGACAAGCGTTGATCAAGATCGGCTCGTTTGTCGTTTCGAGCACCTTGATCGACGGGCGTTTTCCGAACTGGCGCGCGATTTTCCCGGATAAAAGCGGGCGTAAAAAGGTCGATTTTATCGCGGGCCCGCTCGCGTCGGCAGTTCGGCAAGCGGAAATTGTCGCGTCGGAAAAGAAACCGGGCGTTTGGCTCAATTTCGAACCGGGCAAGGTCGTCGTCGCGGCGGCGGGCGAGGAAATCGGCGAATCGAGCGTTCAAATTCCGATTTCTTACGACGACGAAAAAACGGCGTTGCGTCTCGACTCGAAGTTTTTGAACGATTTCCTGCGGTGCCTCGCGCCGGAAGAAACGGTTTCGTTCTATTTCCTTGCGGATAAACCGGCTCTTTTCGAGACTTCCGACGGCTATTCTTACGTCATTATGCCGTTGACCTAAAAGCGGGAAAGTTGCGCGATGAAAAGACGGACGTTTATAAGCGCGCTTTGCGGCGTCGCGACGGGAGTCGGGATAACGTCGGCGATCGCGGGCGCGACCGAGCCGACGTACAACGCGAAAACGGCGGAGAACGGCTCGCAAAACGCCGAATGGAAACGGTTTGAGTTCGCCGAAAAGAAAATGGGGATTCCGGCGCGAATCATTATGCACGCGCCGGACGCGGAAACGGCAAACGCCGCCGCGACCGCCGTTTGGAAGCGTTTCGACGAACTCAACGCCGCGCTTTCCGATTACGACTCGGAAAGCGAAATCGTTCGCGCGTGTCGCGAATCGGGAAAAGACGGCGCTCCGGTCGCGATTAGCGTCGATTTGCGCCGAACGCTGGAAGAGTCGCGGCGCTTTTGCGTTTTGACCGACGGCGCTTTCGACGCGACCGTTAGTCCCGTCGTAAAACTTTGGAGACGAAGCCGTTACTTCAACGAACGTCCGCCGGAAAAGATCCTCGACGCGGCGAAAAAAACGGTCGGGCTCGACGGTTGGAAACTAACCGACGCGGGCGTCGAAACCGCGCCGGGCGTCCGCTTCGACGTCGGCGGAATCGCAAAAGGATTCGCGCTCGACGAAGCCTTGGCGACGTTGAAGACGTTCGGAATCGAATCGGCGTTGGTCGACGCGGGCGGAGATTTGCGTTTGGGCGCCGCGCCGCCCGGAAAAGACGGTTGGACGATCGGAATCGCCGGACTCGTAAAGGACGGAGAACCGGCGTTTTACCGAACGCTGGCGAACGTCGGGATCGCGTCGTCGGGGGACGCGAACCGCTATTTGGAACTCGACGGCGTTCGATATTCGCACATTATCGACCCGCGAACCGGCGAACCGTTGACACGACGTTGCGTCGCGACGGTAATCGCCGCCGACGCGACCGCCGCCGACGCGTTGGCGAGCGCCGTTTGCGTTTTAGGGCTCGACGAAACGCCGAAATTGCTCGAACGTTTGAAAAACGTCGGCGCGGAGGAAGCGGGAGCGCAAGGGCGTTTCGCAACGCTCGAAACGATTCTTTATCGCGTCAAAGACGACGCGGAACCGCCTTTTACCGCCGAAAAAATCGACGTTTTCGCGACGCCGGGGTTCGCCGACGTCGCGAAAACGCGTTGAACGGGACGCGGCGCTTGCGAACCGTTCGCTTTGCGGTATAATAAAAGCGGGGGCGAGCCGACCGAAGTCGAGCCGCTCTTGAAATTTTGACGAATAAAAAACGTTAAGACGTTGAAATAAAAAGATTAAAACGGTAATCGATTCGAAAGAAGCGACGAACGATGCAAAATCAAGAAGCGAAAAACGACGCGCCGGTCGCGTCGACGAAAGAACTTTCCATTCCCGACTTTCAAGCGTTGATTCGTAAAATGTACGTCGAAAAAGACCGCGAACGCGGCGTCGCCGGCACTTTTATGTGGTTGATGGAGGAAGTCGGCGAACTTTCGACCGCGTTGCGCGACGGAACGCAAAAAGAGCGCGAAGAAGAGTTTGCGGACGTTTTCGCTTGGCTGACGACGATTGCGAACGTTGTCGACGTCGACTTAAACAAAGCGTTGGCCGATAAATACGGAACCGGTTGTCCGGGATGCGGCAAACTTGTTTGCGAATGTCCCGACTCGGAAAAACCTTGACGGCGCGCGCAAAGCGAGCGGCAACCTGTTGAATGTAAAGACGTTGGGCGATAGGCGACGGCGAAACGACGAGCGAGGAAAAAATGAGGCGACGAACGAACGGCAACGAAACCTTAACGGACGCGAATTGGCGGCGTCGCGCGACGACGCGAGTTTTCGCGACGTTGTTCGCGGCGCTTTTGACGGTCGCCGGCGCTTTTTCGGCGTTGGGCGCGGAGGACGACGCGTCGGGCGTTTTGGAAGCGTCGGCCGTTAACGTCGGTCTCAACGGCGTTTATAAAAACGGTTTTCAGACGCGGGTCGTCGCGTTTTGGAAAGGGGAGGCCGCGCGCGTCGAGTTGGAAACGCTCGATTCCGACGGAACGCCTTTCGTCGTCGCGAAAACGCCGACCGCCGAAGAAAACGTCGCCGGTCGCGCCGAATTTTCGGTCGTTTTGCCTAAAGCCAACGCCGCGTTGACGTTGCGTTGCGTCGGCGCGAACGGCGCGGCGGTCGAGCAAACGTTCAAGCCGGGCCCGCGTTCCGCCGATTCCGCGACCGTTTTCACCGCGCCGGCGCCCGCGTCGAAATCGATTTATCTTGTTGTCGGCGAAGGAGATATTGGGCTCGACGAAGCGTTTTCGACGTTGCGTTGGAGCGAAGCGCGCCGCCCGACGGTCGTTCAACTCGATTCGCTCGACTCCGCGCCGACCGATCGGCGTTCTTACGAAGCGGTCGAGCGGTTGATTTTGACGACTGCGAAACCGGAGAATTTTGCGGGCGTTAGCTCGACGGACGCTCGCGTTCTCGCGATCGAAGGTTGGCTTGAGCGGGGCGGCGACGTCGTTTTGCTCGCCGGAGCGGATTCGGTTTCGTTGTTGAAAGAAAACGGCGCGTTTTTCTCGTTTTCGCCGGGCGCGAAGGTCGCCGACGAGGCGCACGAGTTTCGCGTCGTCAACTCGCTTTTGGCCAATTTGGAAGGCGTTAAAAACCTTGCGATGACCGGAACGAAGTCGTCGCCTTATCTGCGCGTTCCCGTCGTTTCCGAATTGAAGCCGAACGCGCTCGTCGGAATGCAAGAGGCGGAAACGCCCCTTTTTGTCGAACGTCCGGTCGGTTTGGGGACGGTCGCGTTTTTCGCTTCCGATTTGGCGACTCCGCCGTTCTCGAATTGGACGGGACGCGGCGTTCTTTGGGCGAAGATTTTGGGCGCCGAGTCGACCGGAACGGCGACCGCCGCCGACGCGCCGGTTTACGTTAAACGCGGGTATCGCGATATTTCCGGACAGTTGAGGAGCGCGAACGACGTTTTCGAAGGCGTCGCCGCGCCGTCTTTCGCGTTGGCGTTGATTTTAGCGTTCGTTTATTTGTTGGCCGTCGGCCCGCTCGATTGGTTTTTGGCGAAAAAAGCGTTCAAGCGACCGTCGACGACTTGGGCGACGTTTCCGGCGTTCGTTCTTTTGTTCGGCGCGTTGGCCGTTTGGACGACGAGCGCGACGCGAACGAACGAACCGCGTTTGAATCAAATCGATTTGATCGACGTCGACGTTGAAAGCGGCGTCGTCCGCGACGTTTCTTGGCTCGGACTTTACTCGGCGCAAGACGGGCGGCGCGATCTGACGTTCGCGCCGGGCGCCGCGTCGGCGTTTGGGAAAGACGCGAAATTTATCGACGCGCCGTCGGCGACGCTGACGCCGTTGACGCTTTCCGGAGACGGAGTCGGCGGAGCGGAACAACAAACTTTTACGCCGCGCGTTTGGGACGTCGCTTATTCGGGCGACGCGGCCGCCGATTCGACGGCGAGTTTGCGAGACGTCCCGTTTTTAGCGCGTTCGAGTAAAAGTTTCGTCGGACGTTGGACGGGGCGCTTGGCCGAATTGCCGCGCGGCGATCTTTACGACGACGGGCTTGGGTTGCGCGGAACGATCGTTAATCCGTTCGACGTTCCGATTTATTCGGCGTTCGTTCTTTACGCGGGCGGGGCGTATTCGTTGGGGACGCTCGCGCCGGGCGAAACGAAACTCGAGCGCTCCGCGATTCGGCTTGAACCGCGCCGCGTTCTTAACGAACATCGAAGTTCGGTTCCGACCGAACGCGCCGAACGTTGGAATTCGACCGACTACAACGCCGGTTCGCGCCGCGTTCCGTATATTTTGCGCGCCGCGTCCTTTTACGATCTCGGCGGAGGGTTCGATACTTACGGGCTTGAAAAGAGACTTCAAGGCGACGTCGACCTCAGCGACTTAATTCGTTGCGGACGCGCCGTCGTTTACGGAACGATCGTCGACCCGGAAGCCGAAAAATATCGTCCGCTCGAAGACGGAACGAAGCCGCAAAAAGGAGGCGCGAAAGGGAAAACGGACGCGGAAATCGCCGTTGAAAAGTTCGGTTTGTTCGGATCGAGCGAAGAGACGGAGCCGTCCGTCGCGAGGTCGACCGGGGACGGAACCGACGTTTCGCCGTCGAAACGAACGGTCGCCGTTCGCTTGGTGTTGCCGTTGCGTCGGGGCGCCGCGCCGGGCGAAAAGCGGTAACGCGCAAACGTCGAAAAGAATATTAAATAAAAAAGAAAAACGTCGCGTCAAAAGGGCGAGCGAAATAAGAAAGAAATTGGGCCGCGTTCGATGATTAAAACCGAAGACTTAACGAAGCAATACGGAAAACTTTTCGCGTTGAAAAATTTAACGCTCGAGTTGAACGAAGGCGACCTTTTCGGCTTCATCGGCCCGAACGGTTCCGGCAAAACGACGACAATGAAGATGCTCGCGACGCTTCTGCAACCGACTTACGGCGAAGCGTATGTTTGCGGATTGTCGATTTATACGAAACCGAAGGAAATCCGCCGTTTGATCGGTTTTATGCCCGACTTTTTTGGCGTTTACGACGACATGAAGGTCATCGAGTACCTCGAGTTTTTCGCGGCGGCGTACCGAGTGCGGGGCGAAGCGCGTCGGAAAATTTGCAACGAAGTTCTCGAACTTGTCGACTTGGGCTACAAGCGGGAAGCGTTGGTTACGAGCCTTAGCCGCGGGATGACGCAACGGCTCGGGTTGGCGCGCGTCTTGTTGCACGACCCGCAAGTTTTGCTCCTCGACGAACCGGCCAGCGGCCTCGACCCGCGCGCTCGCATCGAAATTCGCGAGTTGCTGAAACGTTTGGGCGGTCGCGGCAAAACGATTATGGTGTCGAGCCATATTCTCCCGGAGTTGGCCGACGTCTGCAATAAAGTCGGGATTATCGAGCGCGGCGAACTCCTCGTCGACGCCCGCGTCGAAGACGTGATGAAGCGCGTTCGCGACCAAGTCGTCGTTTTGGTCGAGTTGGCGGAGCCGAAAGACGAAAATTTCGGGAAGAAAATCGACGAGTGCGCGAAGTTCCTGACCGACGACGCGGTCGTCGAGTCGGTCGAGAAGACGAAAAACGACGCGCTTCGGGTCTTGATCGAAAAAGGGAAGGGGCTCGACGATTACTCCGCGCTCCTAACGCGGCTGATCGAACGCGGCTTCCGGATTCGCTCTTTCCGCGAAGAGGAAGTGAACCTCGAAACGGCGTTTATGACGCTGACGCGCGGGATTACCGCTTAAAATTATTGGAAAACGCTTTTAAAGGGCGCCGGTTCGTTCGTTTGCTTCCGGCGCCGTCGGCTTATCGCGGCAGGACTTTTCGCAAAAAGGAACGGAACGAATGAAACGTTGGGGCTTGAGCGCGGCGTTGGTCGCGAGTTTGGCGCTGAGCGCGGACGTCGCGTCGGCGCAGCGCGTTACGTTGAAACCGGCGCCGGAAAAGGCGAGCGTTGAAAAGGTCGCGTCGCCGAAAAAGGAAGCGGAAAAAGAGACGGAGAAAGCGGAAGCCGAGCCGAAAAAGGAACCGGCGAAGAAAACGTCGACCCGAAAACCGTCGACGTCGGTCAAACCGAACGCCGATTCCGGGATTTTAACGCCGCCGCCGACGTCGCCGCTCGAACCGCGAACGCCGCAAGAACTCGACGCGAAATATCCGGTTGTTCCGGACGCGCTCCGAATGACGCTCGAAGAACTGATTCCGACGAAGGAACTGCGCAACGTTCGCGTGTTGAAGGCGATGGCGCGAATCCCGCGCGCCGAGTTCGTTACGAAGGAATTTCGCGAATACGCCTATCAAGACGCCGCGCTTCCGATCGGCGACGGGCAAACGATCTCCGCGCCCTTTATCGTCGCGTACATGACGGAAATGTTGGATCCGCAACCGACCGACCGCGTCTTGGAAATCGGGACGGGAAGCGGGTACCAAGCGGCGGTCTTAAGTTGCTTAGTTTCCGAAGTTTATTCGATCGAGATCGTTAAAAATCTCGGGCGCCGCGCCGCCGAAACGCTGAAAAAGCTCGAATACGACAACGTCTTCGTTCGCGTCGGCGACGGATACCAAGGTTGGCCGGAAGCCGCGCCGTTCGACAAAATTATCGTTACTTGTTCGCCGGAGGACGTGCCGCAACCGCTCCTCGACCAACTTAAAGAGGGCGGCAAGCTGATTATTCCGGTCGGCGAGCGGTACCAACAGTATTTCGTTCTTTGCGAAAAGAAAGACGGCAAGATTGAACGCAAAGAACTGATTCCGATCTGTTTCGTTCCGATGACCGGCGAAGCGGAGGAAAAACGCGCCGACGCGCCCGATCCGTCGAATCCTCAAATCGTCGGCGGCGGTTTCGAGGAAATTGTTCGTTCCGCGCTCGTCGCGTCGCGTGAAAATGGGAAAGATGGTCAAGACGAAGCGTCCGCGCAAGAAAGAGAAGCGAAAAGCGACGATTCCGCCGATAAAAAAGACGAGAAGTCGAACGAGTTGGCGATCGAACTTCCGCCGCGCCTTCCGACGCCGGTCGGCTGGTATGCGACGCGGAACGTTTACGTCGCCGAACGAGACGACGCGCCGGAGGGAAGCCGGGTTTGCGTTTGCGACAACGCTTCGGTGAAGGAAGAACATCGCAAAAAAGACCGCAACGAAGCGCGCTTTTCGGCGGCGACGCTTCCGGAAAACCGTCGGGAACTTTCGAGCGATTTTGCGAATCTAAAAGAGCGTCAGCGCGAGCGGGAAATGTACTGTCATTTGCGGCAGTTCGTTCCGGTCGACGGAACGAAGGTGAAGAAAATCGTCTTGACCGGCCAAGCGCGCGCTCTCGACTTGCAAGCGACCGAAGGCCGACAAACGGTTCCGTTGGCGCGAATCGTCTTTTTCGACCGCAACCGCAAGCCGATCGCCGACGAAATCCTTTGGGCCGCGTCCGCCGGGATGTTCGATTGGCGCGAAATGAGCGAAGAAATCGCCGTGCCGCGTCGCGCGACCGAAGCGTCGTTGCAAATCGGGATTCTCGAAGGCGTCGGAACGGTCGAACTCGACGCGATCGAGTTGAAAAACAAGTTCGAAAAGACCGAACGCGGCAATCGACGCCGAGATTAACGTCGACGTCGGCGAAATAATCGAGAAAACTGACAAAAAAAGTAGAAAATGCGCGGAACCTACTTGACGCCGACGTAAAAATGTGAAAAAATAAGAAACGTAACGAGCGAAAGCCGCCGACGTGGAAATTGCAGTTTAAGGAGCGGAAATCAAAAATGACGGCGAAAGAAATCGACGACGTTTTTGGCGCCGGGCCGTTGAGCGAACGTTTTGACGAAGCGTATGCTTTCGCTTCCGAACTTCACCGCGAACAATTGCGCAAAATCGGACGCGTTCCGTATGTGTCGCACTTGCTTCGCGTCGCCGGACTCGCGTTAGATTTCGGCGCGTCCGAAGACGTCGCGATCGCCGCGCTCCTTCACGACGCGGTCGAAGATTGCGGCGGAATGGCGACCGAGGCGATTATTCGCGAGCGTTTCGGCGATTTCGTCGCCGACGTCGTGTTGGAAACTTCCGATTCGACGACCGCCGACGCGAACCGCAAGGCGCCTTGGCGCGAACGTAAGGAAGCGTATTTAGCGCATTTGCGAACCGGTTCCGAGGCCGCCGCGCTCGTGAGCGGGTGCGATAAGTTGGACAACGTAACGTCGCTTATTCGAGCGACGCAAATCGCGGGGAGCGAGACGACGTTGTCGCGATTCAAAGGCGGCGCGAGCGATTTGATTTGGTATTACGAATCGGTCGCCGCGATTTTGCAAGAACGCGGGGCTCCGATCGCGGACGAGTTAACCGCCGCGATCGAACGCTTGAAAAAGATTCTCGGCGGGAAATAAAAAATCGCCGCGAAATGAAAGTTTGGATTTTTGTCGATCGGAACGTTTTTTTGAGCAATTTTCGAAGGGCTCGTAAAATTAACGGCGGTTCGGAAGCGGTGAAAACGGATTTAAACGTCAAAATGCGGGTTATTTAAAGCGGTTTTTACGTTTTTTTTGTATTATTTTGTAAAAAAATAGCAAAAAAACAAAAAAAAGACTTGCCAAAAGCGATAATCGCGTATAGAATAATAGAGAATAAAGCGGATTATTTCGCGTTGCGGTTTAAGAAGCGTTTTCTTGATTCGCGCGCACGGTTGCCGTCTAAGAAATTCAGGTGAACAGAATGAAACGTACCTTAATGATGTTGGTTGCGGTTTTGGCTATGGCGACCGTCGCGTCGGTTCAAGCCGCCGATGTTAAAATTGAAATTAAAGAACGCGCCGCCAATCAAGAATTGGTTCCGGCGCAAAACGTTAAATACGCGGTTTCGGACGCCGAAGGTAAGGTTGTCGCCAGCGGTGAAAAATCCGAATTCACGATGGACGTTCCCGCCGGTAACTACGGTATCACCGTTGAACAAAACGTCGCGAACAATCACGTTCGTTACGGCGCGACGACGTTCGACGTTCCGGAAGCCGGCGACGATTATGTTTTCGTCTTGGAGGACGACGGTTTGAAGCTGGTCGACGAAGACGACGATAAAGGGACCGTCGTTCTCTCGGGCAAACCGATGACGGTGCACCAAGTCGTTAATCTCCCGGCGCAAGTTCCGGCGCAAGTTCCGACGCAAATTCCGACCGGCGCGGTTGCTTATTCCGGCAACAACTGGGGAATCTTGGGATTGGCCGGCGCTTTGGTTGCGACGGCGATCGCCCTCGGCGTCGACGACGATTGCGCGTGCCCGGTTACTCCGTGCCAACGTTAATAACGGAGTCGATTAAGGCGTAAAAAAAGAGTCGAGCGATCGACTCTTTTTTTATTTCTTGGCGCGACGTAAAACGGAAACGCGCGAAACGCTTAAAGACGTTGAAGGACAAAAAGGAAAAGAATTTTTATAAAATTAAAAAATTTTTTTACCCAAGTAGAAGGTGTTAAAGTTTCGTTATTTTACGTGTTTTGCGCAGTATTTTTTTATTGCGCTTCCGATTTATTTTCGCTTAAACGGCTAACTTTCTTATTTAGGACGGCGTAGATTATCTGATTTGTCTATTTTGTTGTCCTTTGTGTTTGAACAAGCGTATCGACGCGTCGGCGCGGGGGATTTGGAGGAAAATTCCGTTTGGAAAAAAAGAGAGTATTGAAAAAAGGCGCGTTGTAATTCCTCTTTTCGAGATGGAAAGCGTTTTGTATAATAGAACAAACTAAAAAAAGCGTTGGAGACGGGACGGAAAGACGGTAAAGGTCGCTCCGTCTCCGGTCGGACTCGCGACGGCTAGTGGGTCGCGCGGTATAGTCGCAACTAGGAATTGGGATGAAAGATATGACTACAGAGAACGGTTCGCAGAACAATTCTCCGCAATGGAAGAACGCGGCGTCGACTTCCTCGACGCTTCGAGACGGCGCGCCGAAGACGGCGAAGAAAAAACGCGACGTCGGCGGCGGGGCGTGGGGGGAACGGCGTTCCGTCGACGTTCCGCGCGGACCCGCTCCGCAAATCGGCGGAACCGGAATGGGCGAACGCGATTTAAATTTCTTCGACGTTTTGGGGATTTTACGTCGTCAACTTTGGATCGTCGTTTTGATGACGATTATCGGCGGCGCGTTGGCTGTTTACAAATACACCGTTACGCCCAAAGAATACGAGTCGAGCGTGGAAATGTATTTCCCGTCGGCGAGCGCGTCGGCGTTGTTGCGTTCCTACGACCAAACGAGCGCCGCGAATAATCAAACGAAAATCGACAACCTGGAGACGCTTTCCACGGTTATCGTTAGCGACGTGATTTTGGAGCCGGTGAGCAACGCGCTTTTGGGGAAATATTCGCAAGACGCGCCGTTTTTCTCTCAGAGTTTTAATGAGCTGGTCGAAGCGAGCGCGCGATTGGTCGCGGAAACGAAAGGCGTCGAGCCGGAAGCGCAAGAAAAGAAAGCGAACGTTGAACCCGTCGCCGAATCCGACGGCGAAGTCGCCGTCGAGGAGACGCAAGACGAAACCCGCGCGACTTCCGTCGCGGCGAAGGAAGAGAGACGGAAAAAAGCGATCGCCATCGGTATGTTGCGTAAAATGCTTTCCGTTAAAAAGGGCGGGAAGGGGCGCGATTTCGAAGACGCGAACGTTATTTCGGTGTCCTGCGTTACGCTGGATCCGGAAGAAGCGCAGCTGATCGTTCAAGTCGTTGTCGACGAATTCAAGAAATACTTCCACGCAACGTACAACAACAAGAGCGAGTTTGTTCGCAAAGAGATTGAAAAGCACCAAGCCGCGTTGCACGTCGAAATCGAAGAAAAAACGCGCGAGCTGCTCGATTTGGCCAGTTCCGCCGACGTTACGCATATGGGGAACGAGGAAAACAACCCGTTGTTGGCGCGTTTGGTCGGGATGAGCGAAGGGCAAGTCGCGATCGACCTCGAAATTATGAAGTGGAACACGCGGTTGGACAGCCTTGAAGACGCGTTGATGGGCCGCGATATTCACGACGTGCCGACGCATGAAATTATTTCGATGTTGGGCTCCAGCGACAACGATACGATTTTGTCGCAAATGTTGAACACGGCGCGCGGTTCGCAAGACACGGAAACGCTCTCCGCCAGTATGATGGCCACCACGGCGCGCCAACGCGAAGAAGAAGAGGTCGCCAAGCTCGAAGGGGAGCTGTCGGCCGAACGACTTAAGTTTGCGGACTCGCACCCGAAAGTCGTCGAACTTGAAAAACGACTCGCGTTGCGGAAAGAACAGTTGGCGGAGACGTTGGCGAATATTAACGACGTCGGCTCGATCGGCACGCTCAATTATCCGGACTTCTTCGAAGGATACGTTAACGCCGTTCGTCAAAAGATCGCGGAATTGAACGCGATTCAAATGAAAACGGAAGAATATATGCGTTCTTACGATCCGGAAGTTCGTAAAATGAACGAGTACCGCGAAGAACTCGCGGCGAAACGGGTCGCGCTTGAGTCGCTCAAAACGATGCACCAGAACTTTGGGCAAAGTTTGGAAAGTCTCGCGCTCGTCAGCAACGTCGACGAACACGAGTTGCGCGTCGCGGAGCCGAGTTTGAATTACGTCGCGGTTTACCCGAACTTGATTAAATTCGCGTTCGTCGGTTTCGCGCTCGGGTTCGTTTGCGGTTTTGCGTTGGCCTATTTGGTCGACGTTTGCGACGCGACCTTCCGCTCGCCGAGCGAAATTTCCCGCGCGCTTCGCGTTCCGATCTTGACGCATTTGCCGTCGTTCAAGTCCGCTTTGAAAGACGCGACGCCGAAAAAGAAGAAGGAAGCGCGCGAAGCTCGGCAACCCGACCCGGAATTGCTCGCGTTCTATAAACCGAACGCCCCGGCGTGCGAAGTTTTCCGACAAATCCGCACGCGACTTTTCAATCAGCCGTCGAACGGTCGCGGTCGCGTCGTTTTGAACACGAGTCCGCACCCGAGCGACGGGAAGACGATGTTCTTCTCGAACCTCGCCGTGAAGATCGCCGAAACGGGCAAACGCGTCGTTTTGGTCGACTGCGACTTGCGCAAGCCGGACGTTCACAAGTGGTTCGGATTGGACAATAAAGAGGGCGTTTCGAACGTGTTGAGCGGCGAAATGGCGCTGGAATCCGTTTTGCGAACGACTCCGGTTAAAAACCTGACCGTCGTTACCGCCGGCGCGCGACGTAAGAATCCGGCCGAATTGGTCGCCGGCGCCGAGTTCGACGCGTTGCTCGAAGAGTTGCGTTCGAATTTCGACGTCGTTTTGATCGACTCCCCGCCGACGTTGTACGTTTCCGACGCCGCGTCGATGGCGACGCGAGTCGACGGCGTTACCTACGTCTTCCGCGTTCGCCGTCGCGGACGTCCGGACGTCGTCGCCGGTATTAAGTCGTTGGCGGAAGTCGGCGCGAATATCATCGGTTGCGTCGTCAACTGCCATGAAAAACACCGTTTTTACAACGAGTTCGCCGAAGAAGACCAAAACGGCGATTACGGCTACGGTTACGGCTACGGCGGCGGGTACGGCGCGGGCTACGGTTACGGCGGCGGGTACGGCTACGGCGGCGGCTACGGTTACGGCGGCGGTTACGGCTACGGCGCGGGGTACGGGGCCGGTTACGGCTACGGCGCGGGTTACGGGGCCGGATACGGTTACGGCGCCGGGTACGATGACGACGAATCGGACGATTCGAAGGATTCGGCGGTCGGTTAACGCGTCGCGTTCGGCGCAAACGGAGCGGAACGCGCGGTTTCCTAAGGAAATTTTTGGAAAATATCGCGTCCGCTCCTTGCGTCGACGGCGAATTCGCTTTATATTGTTAGGGTACGGGCGCCGACGTTGCGTTTTGGCGCCAAATAACGGAAGTCGCTTGCGGCGGGCGTTTTTACGCGAACGTCGCGGGCGTCTTTTGCGCCGCTTTCCGCGCGTCGGTCGGCGGGCCTTGTTTCACCGATTACCAAACGAAAGTATCGATTATGTCGACGGAAGAAATTTTATTCGACGTCGAGGACCGAATGGACAAAGCGGTCGCTCGACTTCGCAAGGGGTTGACCGGCGTCCGCACCGGGCGCGCGAATCCCGGGTTGGTCGAGGGCGTTAAAGTCGTCGCTTACGGTTCCGAAATGCCGCTCAAGCAGATCGCGACGATCGCTTGCCCGGAACCGCAACAAATCTTGATTCGTCCGTTCGACGTCGGAACGTTGAAGGATATCGAGAAGGGGATTATCAACTCCGAACTCGGGTACGCGCCGAACAGCGACGGCAAAGTCATTCGCTTGAATATTCCGCCGCTCTCGACGGACGTGCGTCGTAAAATGGCGAAAATGATCAGCGAACTCTGCGAAGAGTGCAAAATCGCGATCCGCAACGTCCGCCGCGACGGCAACAAACAAGTCGACGCCGAAGAAAAAGCGAAGGCGATTTCCGAGGACGAACGCGACGACGCGAAGGAATCGATTCAAGAGTTGACGAAAAAATACGAAGAAATGGCGACCGAGTTGGCCAAGAATCGCGAAAAAGACGTGATGGAAGACTAACGACGGCGCGTCGAATCTTCGACGGCGGCTCGAAACGTCGCGACGTTTGTCAAGTTGGCGAGCGTCGCGACGTTTTTTTCTTGAAACGAACGAAAATTTCCGGTTTTTCGATTGCCAACGCCGCGAATCTTTGTTAAAATAGCGAAAGGGTTGTTTTCGCGCCGAAATAACGGGGCGAGCGACTCGACGATAATTATTCGGCGCTCGTCGGCGTCGAAACTTTTGAACGAACGGGCAAACGTCGAGCGCAGCGTCGACGGTTCGCGTTGTTGGAAGGGAATTGTCGGACGCGCTTTTCTTGAATCGCGATTTTATGGGCCGTCGGAGGCCGAATAATATCCTTTTCTCGTCGCGTTGGGCGTCGGCTTGGAGATCGGCGTTCGTCGTCGGCGTTTGGTTCGCGCTCGACGTTCTCCGGGAAACGCGTCCGCGGCGTCGCGCAAACGCGCGAGGATATTTGGGTGAATTCTATTGTAACGGCAATTTCGACCTTGGGCGCGGCGCTCCTGTCGGGAGGCGGCGTCTTCTTCGGTCTGCAATATATAAACAAACTCCGTCAAAAAGAAGCGGAAGACGAAGCGAACGACGTCGTGCGGCGCGCTAAACTCGACGCCGAAAATTTCCGTCGCGAAGCGGAAATTGAGCTTAAAGAAAAAGGAATGCGCCAAAAGGAAGAGCTGGAAAACGAAAAACGTGCGGCGCGAGCGGAGCAAAACGAAAAGGAACGACAGCTCGACAAACGGCAAGACGTTCTCGACCAACAGGCCGACGAGTTGCGCAAACAGGAGAAGGCGGTCGAGTCGACGCGGCGCGAGTTGAGCGAAAAAATTGCGCGTCAAACGGAGTTGAACGCCGAACTCGAACAAAAGATAGCCGCGCAAGATCAAGTTTTATACGACTTGGCGAATCTTTCTAAGGAGGAGGCGAAGGATATAATCCTGAAAAAACTCGACCAAGAATTGATCGAGGAACAGGGCGCGCTTATTCTGAAACACGAGAAAAAGACGGCGGAACGTTGCGAAGAACAGGCGCGCGAGACGTTGCTTTCCGCGTTGCAACGGTACGCGGCGGCGCACACCGCCGAGTCGACGACCAGCACGGTCGACATTCCGAACGACGATATGAAGGGCCGCGTTATCGGTCGCGAAGGGCGCAACATCCGCGCGTTTGAAAAAATCACCGGCGTCGACGTGATCATCGACGACACGCCCGGCGTCGTGATCGTGAGCGCGTTCGACGCGATTCGTCGCGAGGCGGCGCGCTTAGCGTTGACGCGTTTGATCGCCGACGGTCGGATTCACCCGTCGCGCATCGAGGAGGTTTACGCGCAAACGCACCGCGAAATTCAGGCGTTCGTTCAGCGAGCCGGCGTCGAGGCGTGCCAAGAGGCGGACGTTCACGGGCTGAACGATCGCGTGGTGAATTTGCTCGGACGTTTGTATTTCCGCACGAGTTACAGTCAAAACGTGTTGCGGCACTCGATCGAAGTCGCGTTTTTGGCCGGAATGATGGCGGTCGAAATGGGCTTGGACGAGAAACTGGCGCGGCGTTGCGGTCTCTTGCACGACGTCGGGAAGGCCGCCGACCACGAACTTGAAGGCGGGCACCCGAAAATTGGCGCGAATATCTTAAAACGCTACGGCGAACCGGCGGAGGTCGTTCAAGCGGCGTTGAACCATCACGACGACCCTCGCGTCGCCGACCCTTACACGACGATCGTCGCGGCGGCGGACGCGTGCAGCGCGGCGCGTCCGGGCGCTCGGCGCGAGACGTTGGAGCATTACGTCAAGCGAATGGAGGAACTCGAAAAGATCGCGATGGAGTTCCCGTATGTGGAACAGGCGTACGCCGTGCAAGCGGGCCGCGAGATGCGCGTTTTGGTGAATCCGCTCTTGACGACGGACGAAAGCGCCGCGAAGACGTGCCGCGACGTCGTGCAAGCGTTGACGGAGCGGCTCCAATTCCCCGGCGAAATCAAGGTTACCGTCATTCGAGAAACGCGGGCGACCGAAGTCGCGAAGTAAGCGGCGATTAGATTTAAAAGCGAAAACCCCCGCCCGCGTTCTTGGGGAGCGCGGGCGGGGGTTTTTATCGTTTAAGAAATTTTGCGGCGGCGAATCACATCTCTTCGAGCGTATGATCCATTTTGTCGCGCTTCGTTTCCATATAGAAGCGATTGTGCTTGTTGCACGGCGCGACGAGCGGAACCTGCTCCACGACGCTTAAATCGAAACCGTCGTAAACGAACGCTTCGACTTTTTTCGGGTTGTTCGTCATCAGGCGAACTTTATGCAAGCCTAAGTCTTTCAAGATTTGAATACCGACGCCGTAGTCGCGCAGGTCGACGCCGTGGCCGAGCGCGAGGTTCGCTTCGCAGGTGTCCATCCCGCCGTCTTGCAGTTTGTACGCCTTGATCTTTTCCGTCAAGCCGATGCCGCGCCCTTCTTGCGGGAGGTAAACCAACACGCCGACGCCGCCCTCGTCTTGAATCTTTTTCAGCGCCAAGTGAAGCTGGTCGCCGCAGTCGCAACGCAACGACGCGACCAAGTCGCCGGTAAAACACGACGAATGCAGGCGGACGAGCGGCGCTTCTTGCGAAGAAAGGTCGCCATAAACGATCGCGATCGGTTCGCCTTCTTCGTATTTGATCTTGTAAGCGAGAATCTTTCCGTCGCCGTATTTCGTCGGAAGATTCGCCTCCGCGACGCGCTCGACGATCTTTTCGCGTTGGCGACGGTACTTGATCAATTCGGCGACCGAAATAATCTTTAAGTCGAATTTTTTCGCGATTTCGAACAGTTCTTCAGTCGTCGCGCGGTCGCCGGTTTCGTCGAGGATTTCGATGAGAAGACCCGCCGGGAAAAGGCCCGCCAAGCGCGCCAAGTCGACCGCCGTTTCGGTGTGTCCGGCGCGACGCAAAACGCCGCCTTCCTTCGCTTCCAACGGGAACAAGTGGCCCGGGCGAACGAAGTCGGAAATTTGCGAGTTCGGGTCGGCGAGCGCGCGAACGGCCATCGCTTTTTCTTGCGCGGTGATGCCGGTGCGGGCGTCCTTATGGTCGACCGGAACGGTGAACGCCGTTTGAAGCGGCGCGGTGTTGTCCTTGACCATTTGCGTCAAGTTGAGGCGGCGGCACGTGTCCGGCAGGAGCGGAACGCACGTTTGACCGCGACCGTGTTTCAGCATAAAGTTGACGTGTTCCGGCGTCGTTTTTTCGGCGGCGCAGATGAAATCGCCTTCGTTTTCGCGGTCTTCGTCGTCCATAACGATAACGATTTCGCCTTTTTTGAACGCTTCGATCGCTTCTTCGATCGTGTTGAGTCGACTGGTCATAACGCTTCCTTCCAAACGAGAGGGCCCGACGGGAACGGCTCGGTCGCGTTTCGTTTTGAAAAACGGCGAGCGAGCGAAAAAATTTATCCTTATTATTATAGCGCCTAGCGGAGTTTTGTTAAGGGGAAGCGTTCCTATTAACCGCGAAGTAAGGCGGAGATAACTCAAACGGAAGATAAAATAATAGGATTGGGATAAATGGTTAAAATAGGCGGAGCGGCGCGACGCGTTTTTTTAGATTTTTCTAAAAAACGCCGGTTTTTTCGGCGTTCGGGGGGGTGAAATTTCCGTTCCGACGATGTATAATAGGTTTTTCTCTCCGTCGCGGTTCGCCAGAATTTTTAGCGTCGACCGCGTCGCCTTTGTCGGCTGTTTTCTCGTTTCTCGTCGGAAGCGGCGAAAGCGAGTTTTTTTGAAAGGAGCTTCCCGAATGCTCGACGCGAAAAACGATCATTACCCGGTTCACTATATCAACCCGACCGTCGATTTGACGAAAATTAAGCACGTCGCCTTCGATATGGACGGCACGATTTACAAGGGCGGCACGCTCTTCGAATTCACGCCCGGCGTCTTCGAAACGCTCGAAAAGCTCGGGATCGGGTACACCTACCTGACGAACAACTCGTCGAAAAGCGCGAAGGATTACCTCAAAAAGATTTTGAGCTTGAATCTCAAAGCGACGCCGGACAACGTCTCGACTTCCGCGACGGCGACGTATTTCTTCCTCCGCAAAAATTACCCGAACGTCAAGAAAGTTTACGTCCTCGGGACGGCGTCGCTCCGCGAAGAGTTCGCCGAACAAGGCTATACGCTGATCGACGAATACAACGAAAAAGACGAGCCGGATTTGGTCGTCGTCGCGTTCGACACGACGCTTACCTACGACCGCCTTTGCAAAGCGACCTACTGGATCGGCAAGGGCAAACCGTATATCGCGACGCACCCGGACACGGTCTGCCCGACCGACCAAGAAACGATTCTCGTCGACTGCGGCGCCGTTCAAGCGTTGATCGAAAACGTTACCGGGCGCAAACCGGAAGCCGTCCCGGGCAAACCCGACCCGGCGACGATCGGCGGCGTGATGGATAAATACGGTCTCGAACGCGACGAAATCTTGATGGTCGGCGACCGCATTTACACCGACCTCGAAATGGCCCGTCGCGCCAAGATTCCGGGCGTCCTCGTTCTCACCGGCGAAGCGACGCTCGAAACGCTCAAAGAAGCCGGGTGGACGCCGGAACTCGTTCTCGACGACATCTCCGTCCTCGCCGACTTGCTCGTCGAAGCGAAAACGAAGAAAAAGTAAAAATACGCGGTTTGCGTAAAACGGCGAAACGCAACGCTCTCTCCCGACGGCGAAAAGTCGAGCGGGCGAGGGCGCCGACGTTGTTTTGTTCCGTTTTTTGGAAAATTTTCGTCGCAATTTTAAAATAAGGAAGCAATTTATGTCTTCTCCGCAACTCGCAAACACCGCGACCCCGCAACCGGCGCGCCCCGACTCGCAATACGAATATTGGCGTTGGCGCATCCTGTTCGGGACGATGATCGGGTACATTTTCTTCTACTTCGTTCGCAAATCGATCACGATGGCGATGCCGGGCCTCGAAGAGGTCGGCGTTACGAAGACGACGCTCGGTCTTTTCTTGACGATTCACGGCGTCCTTTACGGCGTTTCGCGCTTCGTCAACGGGATTTGGAGCGACCGCGTCAACCCGCGTTACTTTATGTCGATCGGGCTTTTCCTGGCCGCGTCGACGAACGTATTCTGCGGCGTCGCTCCGGAATCGATCGGCGCGACGAGACTCGCTTGGGTCATCGGGACGTTTTGGATTATCAACGGTTGGGTGCAAGGGATGGGGTTCCCGCCCTGCGCTAAGAGTTTGACGCACTGGTTCGCGCCGCGCGAACACGGGGTCAAGTTCGCGACGTGGAACATTTCGCACTCGCTCGGCGCCGGGTTGGTCTTCATTTTGAACTCGTTCGTCGTCGGATTCGGTTGGCATTACTGCTTCCTGGTTCCGGCCGCGTTGAGCTTGAGCGGCGCGATTTTCCTCTTCTGGGCGTTGCGCGACGCGCCGGAGAAAGAAGGGTTCGAACCGGTCGAACAATATTACGAACGGACCCGCGGCAAAGCGGACGGTTCCGCGGTCGAAGCGGCGCCGGTCGTCGACGCGGAGCCGGAGAAAGACGCCGGTTGCTGGGCGAACCTCTGCGAACACGTCTTTTCGAACTGGGCGATTTGGGTTCTCTGCTGGGCGAACTTCTTCGTTTACGTCGTTCGTTTCTCGATTCTCGACTGGGCGCCGACCTTCCTGACGCAAGCGAAGGGCGTCGACCTGAAAGCCGCCGGCTGGACGACCGCGAGTTACGAAATTTTCGGCGCGTTCGGCATTCTTTTGAGCGGCTTCATGATGGACAAACTTTTCCGGGGTCGCGGCGCGAAGACGTGTTTCTATTATATGCTCGGCTGCGCGGGCGCGGCGTTCCTCTTCTGGAAGTTTAACTCGAGCAACCTCGTGCTGAACGCGCTTCTGATGAGCTTGATCGGGTTCTTCATTTACGGCCCGCAATGCTTGATCGGTTGCGTCGCCTCGACGGTCGCGACGAAGAAAGCGGCCGCCGCGTCGAGCGGTCTCACCGGGCTTTTCGGCTACCTTTCGACGCTCGTTACCGGGCTCGGCGTCGGCGTTTTGGTCGACTCCGCGACGGCGCCGGTGAAAGCGGAACGCGACCAAACGATCGCCGCGATCGTTCAAATCGAAGCGAACGACGAAAACCTCGCCGGTATCGTCAAAGCCGCCGAAGGGCTGTACGACGCCGAACGCCGCTTCCAAAACGCGAAACCGGCGAAAGCGGAAGCGTTGAAGGTGAAAGTTGGGGACGCGCGCGTCGCGTTGATCGATAAGCTGAGCGCCGCGACCGGCGCTCAGCCTTCCGTCGACACGGTCGAGGAAGTGAAGAAAACTGCCGGGCTCGAACGCGCGAAAATCGCCGAAGCCGGTTGGCCGCGCGTTTTCGGGATGCTCGTTATTTCGTCGTTGATCGCCGCGGCTCTGTTCGCGTCGATTCTGAACCTCCGCTCGCCGGAACTGGTCAAAGCGGAAGAAAAGGCGAAAGCCGCGAAGGCGTAATGAACGCGCCGTCAAAAACGGTTTAACCGTTCTGTTTTGCGCAATTTTGTCGCGCCGGGTCAAAAAAAGACTCGGCGCGATTTTTTTTAGTCTTTTTTAGAAAAATTAGCGGAACCGTCGGGGAAGTTTTAGGGTTTAAGGAAACGATTGTCGCCGTTGCGCGTCGACTTGAGGCGGCGCGTTTCAACGGAAAAGAATCCCGACGCGAGGAACGACGACGTTTCCTCCGAACGGCTTATTTTTATTTTGCGCGAAAAACTGCGCGACTTATAATTGGGACTTTTAGCGGCTTTATGGAACGAAGTCGCGTTTATTGTTGATAAATCTTATCAAACCAACAGAGGCAGAAAATGAAAAATGTTAAACTGGGGGGGGGGGGTAAACTTCGCGGTTTCACCCTCGTCGAATTGCTGGTCGTTATCGCGATTATCGGGATTTTGATCGGCTTGCTTTTGCCGGCCGTTCAAGCGGCTCGCGAAGCGGCCCGACGTATGCAATGCACGAACCAACTGAAACAACTCGGCTTGGCCGCGCAAAACTTCCACGACACGAACGGGTTCCTCCCGGGGCGTTCGAGCCAAGAAATTCTGAAGAAGTATTCCGGCAATAACCCCGACGCTTGGATTCGTATTTCGTGGTTGGCGATGACGCTTCCGTACATCGAACAAAGCGCGCTGTACCAAGACCTGATCTCCGACTTGGAAGCCGGTAAAAACCCGACTCCGTGGGACGCTAACGCCGATTTCGTTTGGGAAAAGACCGTCTCCGCGTTCCTTTGCCCGTCCGACGGCGGCTCGAAACGCTCCTCCGACGTGAAACCGACGAGCTACCGCATTAACTGCGGCGACATCGCGATGGGGTGGGAATGGAACGAAAACCGCGGGGTCGCGGCCGACAACGAAATAGCCACGCTGGATTACTCCGGGATTACCGACGGCACGTCGAACACCGTCTTCGCGTCCGAAGTCTGCATCGGGACCTCTAACGGCACGAACAAAGTTAAGGGCGGTATCGCGATTCTTGGCGGGAACTTCGGTTCCGCGGCCTGCGACTGGCCGGCGCTCGGCTTCAAACCGGTCAACTGCGCGGCGGTTCGCGGTTCGGAAGGAACCTACGTTTCCGGCACGAACGTTCAAGCGAGCGGCAACTGGCAAAACGGTTACCGTTGGGGCGACTGCAACGGCAACTACACGTTGTTTTTCACGATTCTTCCGCCGAACTCCCCGACCTGCGCGAACAGCGGCGGCGAAGACTGGTGCATCGCGGCGGCTTCGAGCTATCACTCGGGCGGCGTCAACACCGTTTTCTGCGACGGTTCGGTTCGTTTCGTTAGCGAAACGGTCGACGCCGGCGACCAATCGATTTCGATCGACCAAGTCGCGCCGAACTCGGCTCGTCCGCAAGACTACGGCGGGAAATCCCCGTACGGCGTCTGGGGCGCGATGGGCACCATTTACGGCGGCGAGACCGACGTCAATCTTTAATAGATAACGGCGACGTTCGGGAACGCGTCGTCGAGCGCTTCCCGGAAAAACGGATCAAAACGGCGTCGCGGACTTAGGTCGGCGGCGTCGTTTTCTTTTAGCGAGTCTTTTCAACAACGTAAAAACTCGGTCGGCGGCGAGTCGACCGTTTGGGAGAGTAGAATAATGAAAATGAAAACGCTGACGTTGATTGCGTTCGCGGCGTGCGCGATGTTGGTTTCCGGTTGCGGCGGCAACAACGGTCTGTACAAAGCGACCGGCGTCGTTACCGTCGACGGCGCTCCGATCGAAGGCGCGACCGTCGTCTTTGTTCCGTCGACGTCGGGCGGCGCGAGCGGAAGCGCGATCACCGACGCGAAAGGCGCTTACTCGATTATTTCCGGAAGCGTCGGCGAAGGTATCGCGCCGGGTCAATATAAAGTTACGATTTCGAAACGCGAAGAAGTCGTCGACGAAGACCAAGCGGCCTTCGACGCGGGCGAAATTGATTACGACGAACTCCAAAAGCGCAAGGCGAAGAAGGGCCTCAGCGGCGGCGCGCCGGTTGGCGAAAGTCTTGTTCCGGAACAATATTCGAGCGCGGCGACGACCGACTTGACGGCGACCGTTACGGAAAGCTCGAAAGACAACGTCTTCAATTTCGACCTGACTTTCTAATCGTTCGCGTCAAGCGAAAGTAAAAAACGCCGAGACGAAATCTTCGTTTCGGCGTTTGGCGTTTCTTGGCGTCGGGGGGCGCGTCGAGAAAAGAACGCCGAAATGAAGAAGCGAAATTTTCCGGTTTTGGGGAAAAGTTTCGCAAAAAAAGGTCTTTTTTTGGAATTTTTCAACGTTTTACTCGTCAAAACTCTTGCCGGAATCGTAACGGCTGTTAGAATGAACAAGAATTGAAAGCGGCGAGAGGCAAAAACGCTTTGGAAAGAGTTCCGAAACGTTTCGTCGCGACGAATCGAACCTACTTAACGTTGGGGGCGCTCCGCTCCGAACGACGGGACTTCTATTGCATTACGCGTTTTCGCGGGGTTCGGCGTCTTTGCGTTCCATTTTTATCGCACATTGAAAGGTTGAGCTATGTCTAAACGCCAAGGTTTTACCCTTGTCGAGTTGTTGGTCGTTATCGCGATCATCGGTATTTTGATTGGTCTTCTCTTGCCGGCCGTTCAAGCGGCGCGCGAAGCGGCTCGTCGTATGCAATGCACGAACCAACTGAAACAACTCGGTTTGGCCGCGCAAAACTTCCACGATATTAACAACCACCTCCCGAACCGTTCGGCGCAATACATCTTGAAGAAATATTCGTCGAACAACGGCTCGTGGGAACGCTTCTCGTACATGACGACGATGCTTCCGTACATCGAACAAAACGCGGCGTACCAACAATTCATTAGCGACCTCGAAGACGGCGGTATGTCGCCGTGGACGACCGACGACCCGCATAAGACCGGTCAACGTCGCGTTTGGATGAACAACATCGACGCGTTCCTCTGCCCGTCGGACGGCAACAACAAACGCGCCGAAGGCGAAATGAAAGCCACCAACTACCGCATCAACAGCGGCGATATTGCGATGTCTTGGGAATGGGACGAATGCCGCGGCGTCGCGTCGGACGGCAACAAAATCCAACTGAACTTCGCCGGTATCACCGACGGCACGTCGAACACGATTTTCGCGTCGGAAGCCTGCGTCGGTTCGGGCGGCACGACGAACAAAGTCAAGGGCGGCGTCGCTCTCATCGGCGGCAACCACGGCAACATCAACTTCCGTCCGTCGAACTGCGCGGCGGTTCGCGGCTCGAACGGCGAATTCGTTTCCGGCACGAAAGTCGGCACGACGAGCAACCAACTTTCCGGCACGCGCTGGGCGGACTGCATGGGCGTTTACACCTTCTTCTTCACGATGCTCCCGCCGAACTCCCCGTCGTGCGGCGTCAACGGTTTGGAAGACTGGGTTATTACGTCGGCTTCGAGCTATCACTCGGGCGGCGTCAACGCGGTTTTCGTCGACGGTTCGGTTCGCTTCATCAGCGAAACGGTCGACGCCGGCGACCAATCGAAAAACGCGTACGACGTTTGCTCGAACAAATCGCGTCCGCAAGACTACGCGGGTAAATCCGTCTACGGCGTTTGGGGCGCTCTCGGCTCCAAGTCCGGCGGCGAAACCGACGCGAGCCTCTAATAAAAACGAAAAAGCGGCGCGCGTTTGAGAGCGCGACGCGCTAAAAGTCGCGCCGCCGCGAACGTTAGTTTGCGTCGGCGCGTTTATTAATTTTCCAAAAATAACGGCGAATTGTCGAACGACGTTCGCGGGAGAATATTTTACGATGAAAATGAAAATGTTTGCTTTGCTCGCGATCGCCGCGAGCGCGGTTTTGGTTTCCGGTTGCGCTAAAGACACGGGCCATCGCAAAACGACCGGCGTCGTTACGGTCGACGGCGCGCCGATCGAAGGCGCGACGATCGTTTTCATTCCGAACGTTCAAGGCGGCGAAAGCGGCAGCGCGATCACCGACGCTCAAGGCGCGTACTCGGCTGTTTCCGGCAGCGTCGGCGAAGGTCTCCTTCCGGGCGAATACAAAGTTACGATTTCGAAACGTGAAGAAGTCGTCGACGAAGACCAAGCGGCTTTCGAAGCGGGCGAAATCACCTACGACGAACTTCAAGAACGCAAGTACGGGAACGGCGGTCTTAGCGGAACCGGCGCCGTCGGCGAAAACCTCGTCCCGGAAATTTATTCCAGCGCCGCCGCCACGCCGTTGACCATTACGGTTACCGACGACGCGTCGAAAAACAAATTCGACTTCGACCTCAAATTCGAAGAGTAATTTCGGATTTTTGAGCGTCGGCGAAAAGCGACGTTAACGAAGAACGCCGAAACGCAGGTTCGCTTGGTAAAAAGCGCCGACGTTTCGGCGTTTTTTTATTTTTTTATGTAGAGCGCCTATTTTACGCAACCGGCAAGTTAAGGTTTTCCGGTTTTTCAAAAATGTTTCGCAAAAAAAACGTTTTTTTATAAAATTTTTTGTTTGACGTTGCAAATCGCTTGAGATTCTTGAAACAAACGAGTAAAATAAAAGAAGATTAAAAGCGGCGAGAGGCAAAAGCGTTCGGAAATCCTTCGGACGTTTCGTCGCTTGAAGTCGACCGTTCCCGCGCAAGAAACGAAATTTTTAACGACGTTTAACGTTCGCGAATTTTTATTTCTTGCGCGGGCGCGGTCGACGCGTTTTTTATTTTACGATTGTAAGAATTTTGAAAGGTTGAGTTATGTCCAAACGTCGAGGTTTTACCCTTGTCGAACTGTTGGTCGTTATCGCGATCATCGGTATTTTGATTGGTCTTTTGCTTCCGGCCGTTCAAGCGGCGCGCGAAGCGGCGCGTCGTATGCAATGCACGAACCAACTGAAACAACTCGGTTTGGCCGCGCAAAACTTCCACGACGTCAACAATATGCTTCCGGCTCGTTCGGCGCAACACATTTTGAAAAAATACGCCGCGAACAACGGCAGTTGGGAACGTTGGTCGTACCTGACGGTTATGCTTCCGTTCATCGAACAAACCGCGATGTACAACGATTTCATCGACGACGCGGAAAAGGGGCGCAACGGCGTTCCGTGGTCGACCGACCGTCAATTCATTTGGACGAACAAAATCGACGCGTTCCTTTGCCCGTCCGACGGCGGCGCGCAACGCTCCGACGGTCAAATCCAACCGACGAGCTACCGCATTAACTGCGGCGACATCGCGATGGGTTGGGAATGGGACGAATGTCGCGGGATCGCCGCCGACAACAATAAAATCGACCTGAACTACGCCGGTATCACCGACGGCACGTCGAACACGATGTTCGCGTCGGAAGTTTGCATCGGCACGGGCTCGACGGTCAACAAGGTCAAGGGCGGCATCGCGATTCTCGGCTCGAACTTCGGTTCGCACTCCTGCGATTGGCCGGCCCTCGGTTTCAAACCGGTTAACTGCGCGGCGGTTCGCGGTTCGAACGGCGAATACGTTTCCGGCACGAGCGCGCAAGGGAGCGGCGACTGGCAAAACGGTTACCGTTGGGGCGACTGCAACGGCAACTACACGCTGTTCTTTACGATTCTCCCGCCGAACTCGCCGTCCTGCGCGAACGGCAGCGCGGAAGACTGGTGCATCGCGGCGGCTTCGAGCTACCACTCGGGCGGCGTCAACGCGGTGATGTGCGACGGTTCGGTTCGTTTCATTAGCGAAACGGTCGACGCGGGGAACCAATCCCTTTCCGCCGCCGACGTCGCGACGAACAAATCGCGTCCGCAAGACTACGGCGGGAAATCGCCTTACGGCGTTTGGGGCGCTATCGGCACCCGCGCCGGCGGCGAAACCGACGCGAGCCTCTAATCGTCGCGGTTCGGGCGGCGCTTTCCGTCGTTCCCGCGTTTGATTAGCGATTTTTGCGACGCCGAAACGTCGGGCCTTTCTCGGGGTTTAAACTTGCGAGAGCGCCGACGTTCCGGCGTTTCTTTTTAGTTTTTGAAAAACGTTTTAATAAAGGAGCGTTTGAATGAGAAAAACAACTTGGAACTTCAACGGGATTCGGACGTTTCTTGGCGTCGCGACGGCGGCGGTCGTCGGGGGCGCCGTTCTTTGCGGCGGTTCGACGCAAGGGGCGGAGGCGAAACCGCTTCCGCGTTTGAAAGTTAGCGAAAACGGGCGTTTTTTAACGACCGAAGACGGCGCGCCGTTCTTTTGGCTCGGCGACACCGCTTGGGAACTTTTTCACCGCTTGAACCGCGAGGAAGTTATTCGTTACCTCGACAACCGCCAAGAGCGCGGTTTTACGGTCGTGCAAGCGGTCGCGGTCGCGGAGCTGGAGGGCCCGAAAGAGCCGAACGCTTACGGGTTCCTTCCGTTTAAAGATTTGCAATCGGTCGAACCGGCGACCGTTCCGGGCCCGAACAACGATTATTGGGATCACGTCGATTTCGTCGTCGACGAAGCGAACAAGCGCGGGATTTACGTCGGTTTCTTGCCGACTTGGGGACGTTGGTGGAAGAAAGACCAAGGCGGCTTCTTCAACCCGGAAAACGCCGAGCGTTACGGGCGTTGGCTTGGCGAACGTTACCGCGACAAAGGAATCGTTTGGATTCTCGGCGGCGATCGAAACATCGATAACGACGAAGAACGGGCGACGGTTGTCGCGATGGCGCGCGGTTTGCGACAGGGCGACGGCGGCGCGCACCTGCGCACGTTCCACCCGCGCGGCGGCGGGAGTTCGGCGGATTACTTCCACAACGACGATTGGCTCGACTTTAATATGCGGCAAAACGGACACGGCGTCGAATACGGAACTTACGACGGAACGCGCCGCGAGTACGAGCGAACGCCGATAAAGCCGATTCTCGACGGCGAACCGGTTTACGAAGACCACCCGGTCGCGTTCAATCCGGACAATCTCGGGCACACGACCGCCGCCGACGTCCGCCGCCCGCTCTATTGGGACTTGTTTAACGGCGCGTTCGGACACACTTACGGCTGCCACTCGATTTGGCAAATGTTCGACCCGGAAGACCCGGCGCAGTGGGAGGTTAACCGTCCGCTGACGAGTTGGCGCGAGGGAATTGAAGCGCCCGGCGCCGCGCAAATGCAATACGGCAAAGCGTTGATCGAGTCGCGTCCGTTCCTGACGCGGATTCCGGATATGTCGCTGATCGTCGCCGACCGGATTCAAAGTTCGATCCCGGGCGCCGGAACGCGTCGTTTCGCGGCGACTCGCGACGAAGCGGGAACTTACGCGTTCGTCTATGTTCCGCTCGGGCGCGAGTTTACCGTCAAAACGGAAGCGTTGAACGCGAAAAAAATCCGCGCGCATTGGTTCGACCCGCGCACCGGCGAAGCGCGTTTGATCGGCGAATTTGAAAACACCGGCGAACGGAGCTTCCTCCCGCCGACGCCGGGCGAAACGCTCGACTGGGTTCTCGTTCTCGACGACGCGTCGAAAAACTACCCGAAACCGGGCGCGAAGAAATGGAATGGAAACCGTTAATTGAAACGGAAACGCAACGCGTCGTCGACGGAAAAGTCGGCGGCGCGTCTTTTTTCTCGGGAAATAAACGACGAAGCGAAGCGAGGAGAGCGAAAAATGCGGCGGAAAATAAGAGAGATTTTAGCGGCGGTTGGCGTTTGGGCGGCGGCGACGGCGAGCGTTAACGCGAACGAACCGGAAAAAGCGGCGCCTCCGGAACGCGTCGTCGCGTCGTCGTTTGGGTTCGACGCGGCGGACTCGACGGCGTTTCTGCAAGCGGCGATCGACTCCGGAGCGCGAACGGTCGTCGTCGACAAGCAAGACGCGCCTTGGACGGTAACGCCGTTGACGTTGCGGAGCGATTTGGAACTCGTTTTGGAAGAGGGCGTCGAAATCGTCGCGAAAGTCGGGGCGTTCCTTCCGAAGGGCGATTGCCTAATGCGGGCGGCAAACGTCGAAAATTTGACGATTCGCGGCGAAGGCGCCGGCGCGACGCTCCGAATGCGCAAGCCGGAATATTGGGAAGCGCCTTACGAGAAGTCGGAATGGCGGCACGGAATTTCGATTTTGAGTTCGAAAAACGTTAAAATAGAGAATTTGCGAATCGCGGAAACCGGCGGCGACGGGATTTATCTCGGCGTCGCGACCCGGGGCGTTCCTTGCCGCGACGTCGTAATTCGCCGCGTCGACTGCGTCGCGAACAACCGCCAAGGAATCAGCGTCATTAGCGTCGACGGTTTGCTGATCGAAGACAGCGTTCTGCGCGACACGTTCGGGACGGCGCCGCAATCCGGAATCGATTTCGAGCCGAACCGCGAGGACGAGCAAATTTCGAACGTCGTGATGCGTCGCGTCCTCTCGGAAAACAACGCCGGGGACGGGTTCCTATTTTACTTGGGGAACCTCGACTCCGACGGGCCCGAAACGACGGTCGAAATCGTCGACTGCCGCGCCGTTCGGAACCGCGGCTGCGGGTTCTATTGGTCGGCCAAGGGCGGGGTGAACCGCGCGCTCCCGGGGAAAACGCTCGTCGAGAATTGCGAACTGCTCGGAAACGGGCGCGGAATCTTGGCGATCAACAAAACGACCGCTTGCGGGCCGCTCGTTTTCCGCGACGTTCGCTTGACGACGCCGAGCGCCGACGCGGAAGCGCCGAACGCGGACGAACAAACGGCGCCGCTCTTCGTTATCGACAAAACGCCGTCGCCGGGCGCCGGGATAACGTTGCGCGCGACCGCCGACGGAACCGAACCGCTCGGCGGCGTCGCGTTCGAAAACGTCGAAATCGTCGACGCGGACGCGCCGGAAAACGAAAAGACGCGTCTTTTCTCGATTTACGACGGTTCCGGCGACGGTTGCGGCGCGGAGGAAATTAGCGGGGCGCTCCGAATCGTTCGCGGAGAAAAAGCGACCGAAACGCGGCTCGACGACGAAAATTTCGACCGGCTCTTCCCGGAATTGGCGTTCCGCCGCGTCGCGCCGTTCGAACTCGACCGTTTGACCGCGCCGACGAACGAAACGGAACGGGCCCTTGCGGCGGAACTTGCCGACGCTTGGCGTTCGAAAGCGGCGGAAAAAGACGGGAAGCGGAGCGAATTGCGCGTTCGAAACGGCGGCGTCGGCTGGTTTTACGCGGAAAGCGGCGCCGACGTTTCCTTCGCGGTTCGTTTGCGGCAAGTCGGACGGTATTCGTTGACCGCGCCGAAAGCCGAACTGATCGCGCCGAGCGGGAAAACGGCGAACCTTGCGGGCGAAGCGTCGAAAGACGGCGTTTTGACGCGCTTCGCCGTTCGCGTCGAGGAGAGCGGTTGGTTCCGAGTCGCCGTCGACGTCGGCGCGAACGCGTTCCGTTGGGAAGCGGAGTCGACGCCGATTTTAACCGCCGCGCGTCCGGCGTTGAATTTGATCGGAACAACCGGCGAATTTTGGGTTTACATTCCGAAAAACGCGTCCGATTTCGGCGTCCGCGTTAGCGGCGACGACGCGGAGCGCGTTTCGGCGACCCTCTTCGACCCGACCGGAAAGCAAGTTTGGCGGAGCGAAAATATCGCCGGAATCGCGACTTGGACGCTTCCGGTCGACGAAACGACGGGACGCCCGACCGCGCCGCCGCGACCCGGATTTTGGCGCGTTCGGTTCGAAAAGCCGACCGTCGGCGTTTTGGAAGACTTCCATCTGACGATTCAAGGCGTTCCGGCGCTCGTTCGTTGACGCGGCGAAAGCGTTCGAACGGTCGAACGGTCGAGCGGCGAGCGAAAAGGAGCGGCGCCGCGTTTTGAAGCGCTTTAAAACGCGGCGCCGCGCTTTGTTTTGTTGTTTTTCAGATCGGGAAAAAGAAAAAGAAAAGTTGTATCGAAAATTTTTTTGAGATTTAGACGGAGTTGTAAGTTTTTTCGTTAAGGGAGTTGTTGGACTTTGTCGCGTTGAAAAAGGTTTAGAGGAGAGAAAAAAAACGGCGTTTTTTCGGTTTGGCGCCGCGATTGCTTAATTGCGGGCGTTCCCCTTGAGAACGCGGCGCGCTGGGTGGCGTTAGGATACCTTGCCCGTTCCTTCGCCAAGTCGTTTCGACTCGTCGCGTTCGAAGGGGTTTTTTTATTTCTTGACGGCGCGTTCGGCGTCGATCGGTTTTTCTATTCTATTTCTTTTAACTAATTTGTCGTTTCGCCGCGTTTTCTAAGGGCGAACTTTCCGATATTTTGCGGAAAAGAGCGGAAAAGAGCGGGAAAGCGCGAAAAGCGCTTGCGTCGCGGCGCGTTTTCCTTTATATTAACGCTAAACGTCGGCGTTCGCTTGGGAAGTCGACGGAATTTAGGCGAAATAGTAAAAATAACAAGTCGGCGGGGCGGCTTGCGCGTCGACGGGAGATTGTTAAAATGAAAAACGTTGCGAAATTAACGTCGGCGCTCGCGGTCGCGGCTCTTTGCGCCGCGTTTTCGACGGGAAGCGTCGCGAAGGCTGAAACTTTGAAAGAGAAAAATCCGGCCCCGAAAGCGGGCGAACAAATTTTGATGTCGGCGGAATTGCCCTTGGCGACCGGCGGAACCTGGACCGGCGGCGACGCTATGCCGCTCGGCGGCCCGAACCCGATCGACGAAACGAAGACTGAAACGCTGAAATTCTGGTTCTTTCTCCCGTCGAACGAATCGGCGAAAACCGACGCCGGTTTCCCGTTGATGCTCTTCCTGCACGGCGCGGGCGAACGCGGCGACAATCCGGAAAAAGTGAAAATTCACGGCCCGGCGATGCTTTGCTCGAAACCGGAAAAAGCGAAGGATTGGCCGTTCCTGACCGTTTCGCCGCAATGCCCGGGCGTTCGTTTTTGGTCGCCGGCTCAACTGCGCGTCTTGATCGACCAAATTTGCGAAAATTACCCGGTCGACCGTTCCCGCATTTATGTTACCGGCCTTTCGATGGGCGGTTTCGGAACTTGGGGCCTGATCGCGCATTCGTCCGATATTATCGCGGCGGCGGCTCCGCTTTGCGGCGGTTACGACGTTAAATTCGCGCCGAAAATGGCGAAAACGCCGATTTGGACGTTCCACGGCGACGCGGACGGCGCCGTCAAGTACGAGTACACGAAGAATCTCGTCGAAGCGGTTAAAAAAGCCGGAAACGACGATATTCAATTCACGACGTACCCGGGCGTCAACCACAACTGCTGGACGCAAACCTACGACAATCCGGAACTTTATCGTTGGTTCCTGTCGAAAAAGCTCGAAAAATAAGCGGTTAACGCGAGCGTTTTAAAAGACGAAAACGCTTAAAAGCGGCGTTCGGCGGCGTTTGACGCGGAACTTTCGCCGTCTAAAAGCGTTTAAAAAACGTCGTCGTTCGTCAAGGACGGCGGCGTTTTTTGTTTTATTAGCGTTTTTTGAATAACGAAACGAGGCAAAAAAATGAAACGAACGATTCGATTCGCGGCGCTTTGCGTCGTCGGATGCGTCGCGGCGCTTTGGGGCGCGACGGCGATTTTTGCGCAAGAAAACGGCGGCGCGGCGACGCCGAAAGCGGGCGAGTTGGTCGCGGCGTCGGTCGAACTCCCGGCGGTCAAGCGCGAAGGCGGGCGTCGCGGGCCGGAAACGCTCGACCCGTCGGCGGCTCCGCAAACGTTGAAATATTACGTCTTCCAACCGAGCGACGAGTCGGCGAAGACGGACGCGGGCTTCCCGTTGATGTTGATGTTGCACGGCGCGGGCGAACGCGGCGACAATTTGGAACTGTTGAAAAAATACGGCCCGGTCGAGTTCTGCTCGAAGGCGGAGAGCGCGAAAAACTGGAAATTCTTCACCGTCGCGCCGCAATGCCCGGCGAACGGCTGGTGGTCGGCGGCGCAACTTAGCTTTATGATCGACAAAGTTTGCGAACTTTACCCGGTCGACCGCGACCGCGTTTACGTTACCGGAGTCTCGATGGGCGGTTTCGGGACTTGGTCGCTCCTCGCGACTTGCCCGGAAAAGATCGCGGCCGCCGCGCCGATTTGCGCCGGAGGCGACTCGAACGCCGCGCCGAAAATGGCGACGACGCCGATTTGGGCGTTTCACGGCGACAAAGACCCGCTCGTCCGCCTCGAACAATCGCAAACGATGATCGACGCGAACAAAAAAGCCGGGAATCCGGACGCGAAACTGACCGTTTACCCCGGCGTCGGACACGACAGCTGGATTAACGCTTACGCGGAAGCCGACCTCTATGCTTGGCTCCTCTCGAAGCGAATCAGCGGCAAACCGGCGAAGGTCGAACCGATTCAAGAAGCGGCGCTCGACGAGGCTCCCAAGGCGGGCGAGTTGGTTCAAGGCGCGGTCGAAGTTCCCCTTTCGAAACGCGAACGCGGACTCTTCGGGCCGGAAACGCTCGACGAAACGAAGTCGCAATCGTTGCGTTACTTGGCGTTCCAACCGGTCGACGAGTCGGCGAAGACGGACGCGGGCTTTCCGCTCCTTATCTTCCTGCACGGGATCGGCGAACGCGGCGACGACTTGAATCGCTTGAAGATTTACGGCCCGACGGCGATTCTCTCGAACCCGGAACGCGCGAAAAATTGGAAGTTTTTCACCGTCGCGCCGCAATGTTTCGCGGATTCTTGGTGGTCGGCAACGCAGCTTAGCGTCTTGATCGACAAGGTTTGCGAAAAGTATCCGATTGACAAAGACCGCGTTTACGTTACCGGTCTTTCGATGGGCGGTTTCGGAACTTGGTCGTTATTGGCGCATTGCCCGGAAAAAATCGCGGCGGCGGCTCCGATTTGCGGCGGCGGCGACCCGAACGCGGCGGCGAAGATGGCGACGACGCCGATTTGGGCGTTCCACGGCGATAAAGATAACGTCGTTCCGCTCGGCATGTCGCAAGCGATGGTCGACGCGAACAAAAAAGCCGGCAACCCGGACGTTAAACTGACCGTTTACCCCGGCGTCGGACACGATTCTTGGAACAAAGCCTACGACGATCCGGCGCTTTACGATTGGCTCCTTTCGAAGCGCGCGAGCGGCAAACCGGCGAAAGTCGAACCGGTCGCGGACGACGAAACGCCGAAAGCGGGCGTTCTCGTCGCGGCGTCGATCGAGCTTCCGGCGGTCGTTCGCGGCGGTCGCGGCGTCGCGGATAAACTCGACGAAACGAAAACGGAAACGCTGAAATATTACGTCTTCCAACCGTCGGACGAGTCGGCGAAGACGGACGCCGGTTTTCCGCTGATGTTGATGTTGCACGGTTCGGGCGAGCGCGGCGACGATTTGAACAAATTGAAGGTTTACGGCCCGGCGATGTATTGCTCGAAGGCGGAGAGCGCGAAAGACTGGAAATTCTTCACCGTCGCGCCGCAATGCCCGCGCAACGTCGGTTGGTCGGCGCCGCAACTTAGCGCGATGATCGACAAACTTTGCGAAAAGTACCCGATCGACAAAAGCCGCGTTTACGTAACCGGCGTTTCGATGGGCGGTTACGGGACGTGGAATCTTCTCGCCGAAGCGCCGGAAAAGATCGCGGCGGCGGCTCCGATCTGCGGCGGCGGGAACGTCGACGCGGCGGCGAAAATGGCGTCGACGCCGATTTGGGCGTTCCACGGCGACCAAGACAAAGCGGTTCCGCTCGGCGCGTCGCAACGAATGATCGACGCGGTTAAAGCCGCCGGTAACGAAGAAGCGAAACTGACGATTTACCCCGGCGTCGGACACAACAGCTGGATTAACGCTTACGCCGAACCGGAACTTTATACTTGGCTCCTCTCGAAAACGAAAGCGGAAGCGAAGTAAAACGCGCTCCGACGTAAAAAAACGTTAAAACGCGAAAAACGCCGCGTCGATTAACCGTCGACGCGGCGTTTTGCGTTTGCGTTAAACCGTTAAACAACGGTTACTTCGACGGGTAATAGCGGTCGAAGTAAGCCTTCCAACGGCGCGAAATCGTTTCTTTGATTTCCGGCGCGAGTTCGAATTTGTTCTTTTGATACTTCTTTTGCGTCGACGCGAACTCTTCGAAAGCGGCGCGGCGACCGTCGAAACCGTCGATTCCAAGTTCGGCGTAAATACGTTCGAGCGTCGCGACCGGTTCGGCGACCAACTCGTCGTAAGAAATTTCGCAGAAGTTTTCTTTTTTGAGGAGTTTAACGTCGGCGAAGAACGCGTCGTACATCGCTTCGAAATCGCTCAAAACCTTCTCTTCGAGCGCGGCGCCTCCCTTGGGCGATTGCAGACCGTGCGTCGCGGCGAGCTTTTTCCAAAGGTTGACCGTCGACGGGAAGAGCGCGAACGGATCGCGGGAAATGTGAACGAATTTCGCGTTCGGGAACCGCTCTAAAATCGCGCGAACGCGAGCGGTGTGCGGCGGCGACTTCAAAATAATTCGCTTGCCGCGTCCGACCGTCAGCTCTTTAAGGAAATATTCGAGCGCGTCGAGCCAACGCGAACGGTCGGCGTCGCTTAAATTGCGGAGCGTCAAATAATCCGCGTCGATTCGACCGTTGTTCGGGAAGGCGATTTCGCGATACGGCGACGGCGACCCGAGCGCGCAGATGGCGAACTCGTCCTCTTGCGGACGGTCGAGCCCGACGGCCATATTGTCCATCGGGCGTTTTTTCGGCATCAAATATTTAACCCAAGGACGGAAAAGCGGCCCGGAAACGAGCAGGTGCGCCGGAGCGAAACAGTCGTAAGTGTCGGAGCAGGCGAAGCGTTCGTCGCGCATCATATATTCGTGAAGGAGCGTCGTGCCGCTGCGCCAGTGTCCGACGATAAAAACCGGAGCGTCGACGAGTTGCGCGTTTCGGATTTTCTTGCCGCGCGTCAACTTTTGCCAACCGGCTAAAAGCGAGTTGGTAACCGCCAACCCGGAAATAACGCAGAACATCGGAAAGCGCGTCGGCGCGACCCGCCAACGACCGGCGTTCAAGATTTTCAGCCAAGCGGAAACGGTTACGCCGTCCCACATGCGCGGATTCCAAAAGCGGTCGGCGCTCCCTCCGGTCGACATTTTCACGATGGACGACGTTTTTTTATTGCTTTTATCGTTTTTCATTGCTACGTTTTCTTAAAGCGCGGAATTAACGGGAATTAGCGGCGCGTCAGTCGACGATCTTAAGACCGGCGTCGTCGATTTCGTAAAATAAAATTTCGTCGGAGCAAGCGGAACCGCGATGCTTCATAATGTACAGCGCGCGACGGAAGCGGCGACCGTCGCGGATTTTGCCGAGATAAATAACGGTGTTCGCCTGCGCGAAGAAGTCGCCCTCTTCGAGCGGTTTCTCGATCAGCGCGTCGAGCGACGTTTCCGGCGCGGTGTACGAGAAGAGCGTTCCGATTTCGTTTTCCGGGTAAGGTCGGGCGCCGATTTGCGCTTCGAACTCGCGAAAATTTTGCCGGAAAAGATCGCGAGCGACCCAAGCCGACTCCTTCTTGACGATCTGCCGCTCGACGTATTCGAGCAACTCGAACTGAATCGACTCGCCTTGACGTTCGACCGGCTCCACGCCGTCGACGACGAGCCGCCGCGCGCCTTGCGCAAAGTTGGCGTAAAGGAACGCGATCGTCGACTGCAGGCGTTTCGTCAAATCGAGCTTCCACTCGCGCCAAGCGTCGTCGCCGAGGTCGCGACGGGTAACGCGGCGTCCCGCTTGCGAAAACGCGTGAAAATAGTCGCCCGCGAAACGTTCGTTCGCCGCGACGCAAGCGAAAAACGCCGCCGGGTCGAACGGGCGTTCGCCGCTTTCTTCGCTCATTTCCCAACCGAAAAGCGACTTAGCGTAAGCCGCGTGATTTTGGGAGTCGCCGCGCGCGGTCAAGTCGAGCAGAATTCCGCGTCGACGTTCCGGCGCGTCGAGTCCGGCGTTGAGAAATTGAAGACCGAACTGCGTTTTTCCGGCGCCGGAGCTTCCGACGAGCGCGGTCGTCGTTCCGGGAAGCAGCCCGCCGCCAAGATGTTCATCGAGACCGGGAACGCCGGTCGAGAGGCGTTGAGTCGTCATTTTTTGCCCTTACATTATTAATAACGCGCTCGTCGCAAGCGCAACCGCTTCAATTGTAACCGTTTTTGCGTCGGCGTCCAGCCCTGGGACGCGTCGCTTTAAAAAAACGCGAAATTTAGGAAAAACGCGAAACTTTTGTCGCCGACGCGACTTGAAAGCGATTTCGCGGCGGAAAAGAATTTTTGAAAAAACGCGGAAAAGCCGGGAAAAACGATTGCAACCGCGCGGCGAATTTGGTATAATGAGCGAAAAGTAGCGCGTCGGCGACGTTGACGAGCCGTTAGCGCGAATATTTTGCGTAAACGAAATATTTTACCGGCTTTATCAAGCGCAAGAGGATTTTTAATGGATAATTTGAACGTATCGGTTTTGGGTTACGGGATGATGGGCGTTATTCGCAGCTTGGCGTACCGCGGCGTCGTCGGCTACTTCAAGAATGCTCCGATTCAACCGGTTCTCGGTTACGCGTCCTGCTGGAACGACGGCGAAAAAGCGATGGCGGAACGCGACGGCTGGAAAGCGATCGTCGGGCCGGACGCTTCGAAAGAAGTTATCGCGAAAGCCGACACCGATTACGTCGACATTTGCTTGCCGAACGCCGCGCACTACGCCGCCGCGATGGCCGCTTTCGACGCCGGCAAACACGTCTTCTGCGAAAAACCGCTCTCCGCGAACCTCGAACAAGGTCGCGAAATGGCCGACAAAGCGGACGCTTGCAAAGGCCAATTGAACAGCGTCAACTTCATTTACCGTCGCGTTCCGGCGAACGTTTACGCTCGCAAACTGGCGCGTTCCGGCAAGTTCGGTCGCTTGATCGAAGCCCGTATGTTCTACAACCAAGGTTGGGGTTGGGGCGCCGACGGCAGCTGGCGTTTCGAAAAATCGCACGGCGGCGGCGCGGCGGGCGACCTCGGTTCGCACTCCCTCGACATGCTTTACTACATCACCGGTCTTCGTCCGATCGAACTCTGCGCGATGCAAGCGACGCACGTCAAACAACGCAAATGGAAGAAAACCTTCGCGTCGCAATTGAGCAATATGGGCGCCGGTCAACAAGCGCAAGACGATTTCGAAATCCGCGACTGCGACGTCGACGACGCGATGCGCGTTATGTTCACGTTGGACGACAACTCGGCCATCGGGACGCTCTCCGTTACCCGCAACGCTTGCGGTTCGGAAAACCAAAACGGTTACGAACTCCGCTTCGAAAAGGGGACGATTAAGTTCTGCTTCGACGAAATGAACTATCTCGAAGTCTTCGATAAAACCGCCGAAGACCCGCAACTCTGGGGCTGGAGCAAAATCTGCACGAACCGCGCGGTTTACGGCAACTACTTCGACTTCGCCGACGGCCATATGATCGGTTATCGCGACATTACCGTTTACGGTATTCTCGAAAACCTCCGCGCCATCGACGCGCTCAACAAGGGCGTCGCTTACGAAAGCGAATCCCCGATCGCGACCTTCCGCGACGCGTTCAACGTCCAACGCACGTTGGCCGCTTGCGACAAATCGATCGCCGAACGCAGCTGGGTCAAACTCGAAGACATTCAATAGTCGACGGGTCGAACGCGCGAAAATTTTAAAACGTCGAAGCGGCGTCGTTGAGAAACGGCGTCGCTTGACGGCGAGTCGAATTTTCGCGCGACGTTAAGCGAACGCCGCCGCGAAGCCGAGCGTTTCAAACGAACGCGCGACTCCGGACGGCGTTTTCTTGCTTTTTCGAGACGGCGAAGCGAGAAACGTCGTTGATTTTCGCCTTTTCCCCTTTAAAAGTAAAATAGAGAAGATGGCCGCTAATTTAACGCCCCAATATTTGAAAGCCGAAGAAGAGTATCGTCGCGCGCAGTCGCCGGACGAAGAATTGCGTTGGCTCCAAGTGATGCTTCAGGAGATTCCGAAGCACAAAGCCAGCGAAAAAATGCAGATGATGCTGAAAACGAAGATTGCCGACGCCAAAAAAGAGGTCGAAGCGTCGCGCGGCGCCGGGAAAAAATCGGGCGGAAAATCGGTCAAGATTCCGCGTCAGGGCGCCGGAACCGCGGTCATTATCGGCGGGCCGAACTCCGGAAAGTCGCAACTTCTTACCTATTTTACCAAAGCGAAGCCGGAAGTCGCGCCGTATCCGTTCACGACGCAAACCGCGTCGCCCGGGATGATGGCTTGGGAGGACGTGTTCGTTCAACTCATCGACACGCCGCCGATCACGCCGGACTTTTTCGAGTCGTATTTATACGGTTACATTCGCGGCGCGGAGTTGGTTCTGCTGATGGTCGACCTCGGCGACGACGACGGAATCCAGCAGTGCCAAGACGTGCTCGACCGTCTGCAAGGGACGAAAACGCGGCTGGCGGCGGAATCGTCGCTCGACGAAGAGGACGTCGGGCTCTCGTACACGAAGACTTTTCTCGTCTTCAATAAATGCGACTTGCCGGACTTCAACGACCGACTCGAACTCTTCCGCGAGTTCTGCTCGACGCCGTTCCGCGAGTTCCAAATTTCCGCCGTCGACGGAAGCGGAACCGAAGAGCTGCGCAACGCGATTTACGAAGCGATGAACGTCGTCCGCGTTTACACCAAACAGCCGACGAAAAAAGAAGCCGACCGCGACAAGCCGTTCACGCTCAAAGAAGGAAGCAACGTTTTCGACCTTTGCGACCAAATTCACAAAGATTACGCCGCGAAATTCAAGTCGGCGCGCGTTTGGGGCGAAGCGGTGCACGACGGCACGGTCGTTAAAGGCGATTACGTCGTCCGCGACGGCGACGTCGTCGAGATTAACGTCGCCCCGTAATCTCCTAAATTGCCCGTTTTAACGCAATTAAAAGGAAAAACGACGCGTTGAGCCTTGCTTGTCGGGGCGGCGCGTCGTTTTTTTACGTTGTTTTTCTAAAGCGCCTAATTTGCCTCGTTTGCTTCTTTTGCCGATAGAAAAAAAACTCCGATTTTTAAGAAAACTTTGAAGCGGCGCCGACGGAATAACCGATACATTCAGCAGACAAGCGGCGTCGGCGCGTTCCGTCGTCGTCGGTCGGGGCTTACGTCAAGGACGCGAAGCCGTTTAAGAATTAATTGCGAGACGCCGCGACCCCTCGAAATAGGGCGAAGTATTGTCCGTCGCCGCGACGACGTTCCGTCGAACGAAGTCCGTTGATTTAGGTCAAGCGCGACGAAGGCGTTCCGGAACGCGCTTCGAGCCGCCGGGCGACGCGTCTCCTGTTTTCATGAAAGCAAAGGATTTGAAATGAAATCGATGAAAACCATCGGCGCTCTCGCGCTCGCGGCGTTGTTCGTCGTTCCGTTCGTCGGGTGCCAAGTTACCCGCAACGGTCAAACGCTGCCGAGTCCGCAGTATCTCAAAGACGATATTCAATATCATCCGTCCGGCAACGAGTTCCAATATCAAGAGGAAGTTGACCAAATGAACAAAATCAACGCCGAGCGTCAAGCCGCCAACGCGATGTACTAATCGCCGCGGGAAACCCGGCCTCGCGAGACGGGTTTGCGTTGCAATAATTGAAAAACGGTTTCGTCGCGTCGTCGAAAGACGTCGAGCGAAACCGTTTTTTTATTGGCGCGAACGGTAATTTTAACAAGGAAAGGGCGAGAAAGAGAATAAACGCTTTACAAGGGGGCCCGAACCGAGTACAATAAATAAAAACGCGGAAGAATAAGCCGCGCGACTAAAAAAGCGCGCAAAAAATAATGGCGAAACATCGTCGCCGGGCGAAGGAGAAAACGACGCGATGGAAGAATTACTGCTTTGGGAGTTTCCGCCGAAAGTTCGCGAATGGGCGACGCTTCTCTTTTTTTGGTCGGGCGTCGCGATTTGGATCGGGCTGACGGCGCGTTTTTTGATTCCGGCGCGAGTCGTGCGCGGGCCGTGGTTGACGCTCTGCTTGGGCTTCGTCGGCTCGTGTTTGGGGCCTTTTGCGTTGCGTTCGTTTTTTAACGTCGACCGTTTCGACCCGATCGGCCCGTGCGGGTTGCTGGCGTCGGTTTGCGCGGCGACGGCGACGTTGTGTCTGTTTTACGCCGTCGCTTTCTTTTTCCCGTCGCGTTTTGACGACGAAGAGGACGAGAACGGCGAAGAAAGCGCGGAAAACGAAAAGCGCGAAAAAGTCGGGGAAGAGGCGCGCCGCCGCGAACGTCGCGACGCCCCTCGACGTCGGGAATACGAGCGCGCCGACCGCCGCGATTGGGAGCGCGACGAACGGAGCGAAAGAGAGCGCCGCGAATACGAATACGCCGAAGACGAATTAGCGGAGGCGCGCGACGAACGGGAACGCGACCGGCGTTCGCGTCCGCGGCGGCGGGGTTGAGCGTAAAAGTCTTTATTGCAATTTTTAAGAAACCAAGGAGACGGAGATGAAAAGACGGGAATTTTTGAACGGCGTCGTCGGAACGGCGCTCGGCGTTTCGGCGCTTCGTTGGGCGAGCGTCGGCGTTTGCTCGGCGGAAGAAACGTCGGCGTCGGGAAAACTCCCGAAAAACGTCGTTCGACGCGGCGAGTACCGGAACTCGAAGCGCGTTTTCGAGACGACCGGGCGAGGGCGCGTCGCGTTTCTCGGCGGCTCGATCACCGAGATGGACGGGTACCGCCCGATGGTTTGCGACTATTTGACGAAGAAATTCCCGCAAACGGAGTTCGACTTCGTCGCCGCCGGGATTTCGTCGACTTGCTCCGACGTCGGCGCGTTCCGACTCGAAACGGACGTCCTCAAAAACGGGCCGGTCGACTTGTTTTTCGTCGAGTTTTCGGTCAACGACGACCAAGACGGGCGCTTTTCGGTCGAGCGGGCGATTCGCGGGATGGAGGGGATTATCGGGCGAATGCGCGCGGAGAACCCGAACGTCGACGTCGTTATGACGTTTTTCGTCAACGAACGGCTGATGGCGGATTACCGCGCCGGAAAGGTCGCGCCGAGTATTCAAGCGCATTCGGCGGTCGCGGAACGTTGGGCGATTTCGACGATTAACCTCGCGAAGGAAATTCAAGAGCGAATCGACGATAAACGGTTGACTTGGCAAGAGTTCGGCGGCGTTCATCCGGCGCCGCGCGGAAACAAAATTTGCGCCGATATGATCGCCGCGCTCCTCGACGACGCTTGGAGCGAAACTTGCGCCGAGAGCGCGGAGAGCGCCGAAGCCGGGTTGACGCCGCATAAAACGCCGAAACCGCTCGACGAATTTTCCTTTATGAACGCCGGGTTCCGCGGCTTCGACGGCGTCGCGACGAACGTCGGTAAAATCGACGACGGCGCGTCGGTAAAAGACGGCGGGTTCAAACTTTACGTTCCCGATTGGTCGAAGATTCGCGGTTCGTTCCGCTCGACCTTTGCGAACTTGCCGCTCCTTTGCGGAGAAAAGGTCGGCGCGGAGTTTTCGTTCGACTTTGAAGGGCGTTCGCTCGCGCTGTACGTCTTGGCCGGGCCGGACGCCGGGCGTCTCGACGTGAAAATCGACGGCGGCGACTGGACGCAAGTCGAAGTTTTTCACGACTATAGCGGCGGTCTTCATTACCCGCGAGCGGTCGCGTTGGCGGACGGTTTGAAGCGCGGGCGGCATTCGGTCGTTTGTCGAATCGCGGCGGAAAAAGACAAGCGGAGCGCCGGGAACGCGGTTCGGATTCTGCAAATTTGCGTCGACCGCTGAAAATTTAAGGGACTCGACGGCCCAAAAAACGGCGAAAGCGCGTTGATTTAGGCGGTTTAGCGAGAACGCGTCGTTCGGTTGCGAGAAACCGAGCGGCGCGTTTCGACATTTCTTGACTTTTTGTCGAAAAATTGCGAAACAACTCGACGTCGCGCTTGAAATCGACGTCGCGACGGGATATAATGACGTTAAGTCGCCGAAAAACGTCGAGAAAAAGACGTTTTTTGACGTTTAAGTCGTTAAAATAAAAGCGTTGGAGGAAACGAGATGAACGAATCGACGAAACAAAGGGAAGCGCGTCGCGAAACGTTCGGCGCTCGGGCGGTTGTTTGGGCGCGTCGGCTCGACTGGGCCGCGATCTTTGCGTCGGCGGCGTCGGTCGCGATTTTTCTTTTCGCGGGCGTCGGGGCGGCGCTCCTTTACCTTGCGACGCCGGGCGGGGGCGAAGGCGGGTTCGCGCCTTTTGTCGCGGCGACCCTTTTGAGTTGCGTTCGAGCGGCGGTCGTTGCGAGCGCGGTCGCTTGGGGCGCGTTGGCGTTGCGTTGCGCGGCGTCGTTTTGCGCTTTTTTCGCGTCGACGGCGGGCGACTGGGGGCGTTTCGCGGTCGCGATCTTTTGCGGTTTGACGAGCGTTTGGAGCGTTTACGTCGTTTCGTTCGGCGCGCAACGTTGGCTTTGAACGAGTTAAAGTTCTTGAAATAACAGACGTTGGAGAAAAGGACGATGAACGGTTGGACGGAAAACGGCGGACGCGTCGGCGTCGACGGTTCGGCGAAAGAAGGCGGGAGCGCGCTAACGCGGGGCGCGGCGGTTTCGGGGAGCCTTTGCGTTCTTTTTTCGGTCGCGACGTTCGTCGGGGCGGCTCTGTCGAGCGAGCGCGTTTTGCTTTACGCGACGGCGGCGACGGTCGCTTTTGTCGCGGCGGTCGGGACGTTCGCTTGGCGCTTCGACGCGGTTCGCTCGGGCGTTTTCGGAGCGTTCGCGGCGTTGGGACGCGGTTTGAAGGCGGCGTCCCGACGTTTCGCGACGTCGGCGAAGCGAGTCGACGCGGCGACGGGCTTTTCGGCGACTTGCCGACGCGTCGCGTCGGCGCTGGAACGGCGGGGAAAACGCGACTTCGAAACGTTGGAACCGGTTTCGGCTTTGCTCGATTTTTCGACGCTGGAAGCCGGGGGCTGCGCCGCGATCTCTTGGGCGAAGGCGATCGCTTGTTTTTTGACCGAGCCAAGTCCGCGTTGGGAGGTTAGCGGCGAATTTAAACTCGCGGGGTCTCAATTTTGGGGCGCGTTAGGCTTTGTCTTGACGGCGATCGCGCTCTTCCTCTTGGCGACGCGGGCCCTTTGGACGGTCGCGCTTCATTGCCGGAAGAAAGGCGTTCAAACGACGCTCCTCTTTTGGGCGGGACTGATTGTTTCCGCCGTCGCGCTCCTCGAAGGGGCGGGGCTAATCGTCGCCGTTTGGACGGTAACGCGTTGAAACGGCAACAGGAAAAAACGAAAACGGTTGAAAAACGAAATAAAACCCGTCGCGGCGTCGGACGCTTGCGACGGGTTTTGCGTTTCTTGGACGCGAATGCAAAAAAAGGCGGCGGGAAATAATAGAATAAAGAAGAAAAAATGATTTAACGCCGTTTTATAGAAAAAAGCGTCGTAAAAATATTTATTGAAAAAATAATGGAACCGTCGGCAAGGCGAAATCTTCAAAAGAGGAAGACTTTGCCTTGCGTAAAGGAAAAAATTAGAATTTTGTTTTTTTTTTTTGATTACTGCTTTGCAAATGAAAAACAGGCGCTATAATATAATTGTTACAAAGAAGGTTTAATAAAACGTTTTTACCGCCGCGTTTCAATTTTGTCGCCGGAAAATCCGGCAAATTGGAAACGATTAAACGTTAAGGAAGATTGGAAAAGCCGTCGCTCGGTTTTTCCGGACGCGCTTTAACGTCAATTTGAAAATACCTTTTCTCTACAAAAGCCTTTTTATTGAAGTCTTATACGCTTTAATGTTGCGCGTTGGGCGCAACGTTTTTAATACCTGTTATGAAGGAGTTTTAAGATGAACCGTATTTTTAAAACCGCGACGGCGCTTATGTCGGCGCTCGTTCTGATGTGCGCCGTTTCCGCTAAAGCGCAAGATTCGGTCAAGTACGACGATTTGGCGGATCCGAGCTACAACAGCTTCAACGTTTCGAACGTCGGACTCGTCGTTTTGAAACAAGCGACGTCCACGTTCCTTTGGGTCAACCCGAACGGTATGCTCGCCGATTGGGAATACGCCGACGTTGCCGAATTTTCGCAATGGTTCGTCGACCCGTCGGTCAAATGGAACGACGTTTACGTTACGTCTTCCTGCGATTTCACGCTGAAGGAAGTCTATCAAGCCGCGACCGGTAAAAAAGTTAAGGGCGGGAAATACAACGCTCTCGTTACGGTCGACGAAAACGGTTGGATGACGGTCGACGGCGATATCAGCCACTACGTCCTCGCCGCGTTCACGCAAGTCGCGGTCAACAACCCGGACGCCGTCGTTATCAAGCAAGCCAACGGCGCGGTTGTTTGGGTCGACCCGGACGGCGACCTCGCGAAAGAAATCGCCGACGCGATCGCCGAAGGCGTTTGGGAAACGGATGAAAACGGCGAACAAGTTTGGCGTCCGTACACCGACGAAGAAGCCGACGAAATCGCTCGCGAAATTATTTGGGAATACGTTACCGGCGAAAACGGCGACCACTCCACCAACTCCTGGAAAGACGGTTGGGACTACACTTACGAAGACGAGTTCTCGTTGGGCGATTTCCTGGAAAAAGCGAACGGCAACGAAAACGTCTACGGCGCCACCGTCGAAATTGTTACCGACCCGGTAACCGGCGAGAAAACCGTCGTCATCACCGGCGATTACAGCCACACCGTCGAAATTTTCAAATAATGAAAGCGCTGTCGCAACCGATTTCATTTGTTAAATTTTGACGAGCGCAAGCGTTTTCTTTCGGGAAGACGCTTGCGTTTTTTTTTACGTCGCGAACGCGGCGGCGTTTAAACAAAAGAAACAAAAACAACCCGTCGCGGCGTTGGAACGCCTGCGGCGGGTTTGGCGTTTGGTGGGCGGCGGTCGGTCGCGTTTCCTTGGCGGAAAGAAGCGAGAAAGTCGCGACGCTCGACCGGCGCGGATTAAACGGCGGCGTTACTTGACTTCGACGTTATCGAGGAAGTCGCCGAGGTGAATCGTCGGCGCGCCGGGGCCGATTTTCTTCCCGAACGCTTCGACGTTTTCGATCGTCAAACCGTCCGTCCGGTGCGCCTCGTCCGAACCGGAGAAGAGGAAACCGGCGTAAGACGTCGGGCCGACGACTGAAATATTCCGGATAACGACGTTCTTAATATGGCCCGGCTCCTTGATCTGCATGTACTGGTTGACGACCGGACGCCCGACGAAAAGCCAGTTTTCTCGGTTCGCCGTGTCGACGTCGAAGCGGAGGCCCGACGAGTCGACTTTCTTCGCCAACTCTTCCGGATTCAGCGCGTTTTGCGGGCCGGTTTCGAAGCGGATTCCGTCGAAAACGACGTCTTCCAAAATCATTCGCTCGCCCGGTTCGAGGAGGAAATTGCGCGCTTGGGAGCGGATAATATCGATATTTTTGAACGTAATTCGACGCATATACGGGGCGCGGCTCTCGTGTCCCATCAAGACCGTTCGGGCGCGGTCGCACCAAAAGACGCAGTTTTCGACGGCAATATCTTCGCAGTTCCCGTATTCGAGATTGAGGCCTTTGAGCGCCATACAGTCGTCGTCGGAGCGGATAAAAGTATTGACGACGCGGACGTTCCGGCTGTTGCAGGGGTTGATTCCGTCGTCGTTTTGGACGCGACCGCCGCAGATTTTGATATTGTCGATAAAAACGCCGTCGCAGTTGACCGGGACGACCGTCCAGTGCGACGCGCCGCGGATAATAACGCCCTCCAACGAAACGTTTTTCGAGCCGAACATCGAAACGACGTGCCCGGTCGGGCCCTCTCTCCATTTCCAAGGGTTCGAGTCGATAACGCCGCGCCCGCAAATCCGGACGTTTTCGCCGTTGACTTCGACGCCGCAACGAACGACGGCGCCCGGAGCGAGGTAAAGCGTTTCGTTCGACTTGAGCGAAATTTTGCCTCCTTCCGGGTTGTGAACGCCCGGGCCGAAGTAGCGGACGTTCGGGGCGTTCGCGTCCGGAACGTCTTTTTCGAGCGGGTTGACGAAAACGAGAATCGGGTTTTTGCGTCCGTTCGGCTCGACCGAAATTTGGCAAGGCTTGTCGATTTTCAGCTCGAACGAACCGTCGGCGTTTTTCGTCGGGGTTAAGCCGAGCGAAAGGGGGCGGACGGTCAAATCGTCGAGCGAAACGCCGGTTTTTTCGCGGAATTTGAGAACGACCGGCTCGTCCGCGTCGAGCGAGACGAAACCGTATTCGCCGCCGAAGTCGTATTTTTCGAACGGCGGGTCGGCGGTGCGCGCGGTCAAAACGCCGGCGGGCTCGCCGTTAACTTCGAGCGACCAAATATCGCTGACCGGCTCTCCTTCCGGAACCGGCCAAAGGCGGACTTCCGCTCGCGCGGTCGTCGTCGCGAAAAGAATGAACAGGGCGAAGAAAAACGCTTTTTTCATCGGCGGCCTCTTAAAATAACGGAGTGAAACGGGAAAATTAGGGAGAATAGGAAAGCGGGAAAACGGGCCGACTCCGCCGCGTCGCGCTCCGGAACTCGCGAGCAAACGAACGAACCCGGCCCAACCGAGCGGAAATCGGGAGCAAGTAAACGAACCCGGCGACGAAGGGCCGCGACTGGCGCCGGAATCGCCGGGAAGAAGGAAATTTATAGGCGTTAAAACCGTTAAAGCTCGCCCCAGTTCGCGCCGATTTCCGCGTCGATTTGGAGCGGAACGGTCAACGGGTCGCCGAGTCGCATTTCTTCGACGACGATCTTCGCGAGGGCGTCGGCGTCGGCGCGGCGCGTTTCGAAAAGGAGTTCGTCGTGAATTTGGAGCAAAAGTCGGGCGCGTTCCGGCGTTCCGACGGCGGCGGTCGACGCGGCGTTAAGCGGCGAAGCGTCGGCGTTCGCGACGTCGGCGTTTAACGCGGTTTGCTCGGCGACGAAGTCGTCGAGACCGTCGAAAAGGGACGGCGCGGCGGATTTCGGCGACTTCGCGGCTTGCGAAATCGCGGCGTTTGAGGTGATTCCGGCGGTTTGCGCGATTTTGGTAAAGCCGGGCGCGTCGACGAACGTCTCGCTCCAACGGGACGCAATCCAACTTTCCTTTTTGAGGCGGCGCCAAACGGCCAACATCGCCAACTTCATCAGGTCGGCGGCGGTTCCTTGAACGACGGCGTTGATCGCGGCGCGCTCCGGGAAGTTGAGCGTTTTGCGACCGCGAGCGCCCCGAACGCCGGAGAGCGCGCGGCGCCGTCCGAGGAGCGTTTGAACGAACCCGCGACGAGCGCAGTCGTCGAGAACGCGGTCGAAAAAGGTCAAAACGCCCGGGTAAGTCGCGAAGAAAGCGTCGATGTAAGCGGCGGCTTCCGAAGCGCTTACGTTGATCGCTTTCGAGAGGCCGAACGACGTTTGCCCGTAAACGAGCCCAAAGTTGACCGCTTTCGCTTTGCGGCGCATATCCGGCGTTACGTCGGCCTGAGCGACGCCGAAGAGGCGGCTCGCGACGAGCGCGTGAACGTCTTCGCCGTCCGCGAACGCCCGTCGAAGCTCCGGGTCGCCGGAAAAATGCGCCAAAACGCGGAGTTCGATTTGGCTGTAGTCGCAGCTGACGAAGGCGTCGAACCCGAGCGACGCGTCCGGAACGAACCCGGCGCGAATGATTTTGCCGTTTTCGGAACGGGCCGGAATGTTTTGCAGGTTCGGTTCGCTCGAACTGAGCCGCCCGGTCGCCGTCGCCGCTTGGTTGAAGGTCGCGCAAACGCGGCCGGTCAACGGAAGCGCTTGCGTCGGAAGGGGTTCGAGGTAAGTTCCGCGAAGTTTCGTCAAGCGGCGCAACTCGACGATTTTTTCCGGAATCGGATGAAAAAGGGCCAACTCCTCCAACACTTCCGCGTCGACGCTCGGGCCGGTCTTCGTTTTCTTAATAATCGGGAGTTTGAGGTCGTCGAAAAGAACGCGCTGCAACTGCTTGGGAGAGTTGAGGTTAATCGTTTCGGCGAACCCGGGCGTTTCGTCGACGGCGGCGATCGACGCGCGGATTTCCGCTTCGAGCGTCTCTTGACGGCGCAAAAAGTCGGCGTTCGCGGCGCGGAAACGTTCCGGTTCGATCGCGATTCCGGAAAGCTCCATTTCGGCGAGCGTTTCGACGAGCGGCGTTTCGAGGTCGAGCGCGAGGCGTTCGAGCGCGGGTTCGGCGGCGATTTTTTCGCGCAAAATCGGAGCGGCGGCGAGCGGGATTAAAACGGCGTCGGCGGCGCGTTCGGCTAAGATCGACGGCGGAAGGAGGTCGAGCGGAATTCGCTTTTTGCCGGTTCCGGTCGCCGCGTTGAGGTCGAACGTCGAGCGGTCGAGGTAAGTTTCGGCGATTTCGGCGAGCGTTCGGCGCGTTTCCCCGCTCCGGACGAGGTAATCGGCGAGAAGAACGTCGAAAACGACGCCGCGGAGCCGGACGCCGAGGTCGCGGAGAACGAGCGCGTCGAATTTGATTTCGGCGCCGATTTTCGGAAGCGTCGGCGATTCGAGCGCGTCGCGGAGCGTTTCGAGCGTCGCGGCGGCGTCGAGCGTCGGCGTTCCAAGGGGGCCCCGGAACGGGAGATAGAACGCTTCCGACGGGGAGACGGCGAGCGCCAACCCGCAAAGGGTCGCGAAACGCGGGCGAACGCGGCCGAACTCCGCCTCTTCGAGAACGATCGTCGCCAAGCTCAAAAGGTTCGCGGAGTCGAGCCGGGCTTTGAGCGCGGCCAATTTTTCGGCGTCGTCGACGAGCGTCGCGGCGGTCGGGACAGTTTCGGCGTTTTGCGTCGAGTTTAACGCCGGGAACGGGAAATCGGCGCTCGACGCAAAGCGTTCCGTTCCGATAAGTTCGAAGTCGGCGGTTGGCGCGGCGGGGGAATCGGCGTTTTCCGGCGTCGCGGCGACCGGGCGCGGTTTTGGGACGCAACCGTATTGCGAGACGGCGAGGCGGTCGAGAAGGGGCGTCGCCGCGTCGAAATCGAACGAACCGTCGCGAACGCCGTCGGCGCTTTCGGCGGAAACGGCGGTTGCGGAGGTTTCGGCGTCGGCGTTAAAGAGCGTTTTTTCGGCGCTTGCGTCGGAAGTCGCGGCGCTTGCGGAACCGTTCAAAAAGCCTTGACGGCGCGCTTCGATACCGTCGAACCAATCGGATTGCGGGGCGGTCGCGACGCCGAACGTTTCGGCCAACTCGTCGACTTTGCCGACGAGCGAACGGAAACCCCAATATTGGAAGAGTCGCCGCAAACGCTCCGGGTCGACGCCGCCGAGTCGCGCCGCGTCCCAATCGATTTCGAGCGGAACGTCGGTTCGAAGTTTGACCAATTCGCGACTTAACAACGCGAGATCGCGCCCGTTGCGGATGTTCTCGTATCGTTTCCCCTTCATTCCGACCGCCGCGTCGAAAACGCCTTCGAGCGTCTCGAACTTTTGCAATAAGTCGCTCGCGACCTTCGGGCCGATCAGCGAAACGCCCGGGACGTTGTCCGACGAGTCGCCGACCAACGCTTGGAAGTCGACGACTTGATCGGGCCTAATTCCCCAATCGGCGAGGAGTTCCGGCGCGCGATAAAATTTCTCCTTGCGGAGAAGATAAATCGACGTCTTGTCGTCGAGCAGCTGGCGGGCGTCCTTGTCGCTCGTCGCTAAAATCGTCTCGCCGCCGAGTTCGGAAACGGTTCGCGCGACCGTCGCCAAAACGTCGTCCGCTTCGAACCCGACGACGCCGAGCGCCGGAACGCCGACCGCCTTTAAAAACTCGCGGGTGAAGTCGAACTGCAGGAGCAAATCGTCCGGCGTCGCGCTCCGATTCGCCTTGTATTCCGGGTAAAGCTCGCTTCGGAACGTCTTGGCGCGCATGTCGTAAGCGCAAAGGAGATAATCCGGGGAAAGTTTGCGCATTAAGCCGAGAACGTCGCGGACGAACCCGAACGCGGCGCCGGTCGGCTCGCCTTGGGCGTTCGTCATCTCCATTCCGGGCGCGTGAAAGACTTGATAAATAAGACCGTATGCGTCGACGACGCAAACCGTTTTTCCTGCGAGCGAAATCATCGAACGGGGTTCCTAAACGCCGCCGATCAAGCGGCTAAACGCGGCGACGAGCGCGCGGCGGCGCCGATTCGTCGTCGGAAAACGTCCGAAAACGCCCGTCGAGCGAAAAAAAGGGAAAGAAGGGAAAAATGGGAAGAAACGAAACGCGCAAGAAACGCCAAAAACGCGCGTCGGAAACGTCGAAACGTTCCGAGCGCGAACATAAGGCGCAAAACAAGCGTCCGCCGCCGACGGACTTTCCGGCGGCGTTTCGATTTCCGCGTTTAAGCGACGGCTGGTCGCGAACGACGATTAATAGTCGTCGTCTTCGTCGTCGTAATCTTGGCCGTCGTAGTCGTCGTCTTCGTCGTCCTCGTCGACTTCTTGCCAATAGTCTTCGTCGTCGTCATCGTCGTCGTCGACCCAGCCGTCATCGTCGTCGTCTTCGTCGAGCCATTCGTCGTCTTCGTCGTCCCAATCGTCTTCGTCGTCTTCGTCCCAGTCGTCGTCTTCGTCTTCGTCGTCGTCTTCGTCCCAATCGTCGTCATCGTCGTCGTAATCGTCATCGTCGTCGCGCGACGCGGCCAATCCGACGGGATTCGGCGACAAAACGGCGCCAAGGGCTCCGTTATTCGAAAAATCAAACGAGCTTTCGTTTTCCCAAGCGCTATTCAAATCAAATTTCACGATTCGACTCCTTAAAGTCAAAGACAGGAAAATGGGCCGACGCCTCCAGCGGTCGTCGCGCCGGGCGCTTGCGGTTCGAAAACCGCCGCGGCGACCGCGACGAAGAAGGGCCGGTTAGGATAGGGGCGACCAAACGAACGCCTTCGAGCGCAAACCGCGCGAACGGTCGAGTCGTTCGGTCGACAACGCGAATTATACTCCTTCGTCTCCAAAAAAGAAATAGTAAAAAACTTCTTTTTTGTCAAATAAATTAAAATTTGAGGGGCGCCGCCTCCGCGCGACGGTTGAAAACGCGTCGCGGAGCGGTTTTACTTTGATTTTGGCGTTGTTCGAGTTTTTTTTGGAATTTTTGTTTTTTATTGTTTTCGCGTCGTCCGGCGGCGTTTGGCGAAAAAATCGCGTCGACGGCGAGTCGGCGGAACGCGTTACCCGGCGGCGGTTCCGCGGACGATTTTCGGCGTTTGCGCGACCGGCGTTTTTTCTTTGATCAAAATTTCGCCGTCTTCGCCGACGTCGTCGAAGCGAACGGAAAGGATTTTTGAGACGCCGGAGTCTTCCATCGTAACGCCGTAAATCGACTTGGCCGACGACATCGTTTTTTTCGAGTGCGTAACGAGCAAAAACTGCGTCGTCGGGAAATCGCGAAGCGCGTTCGCGAATCGGTTGACGTTTCCTTCGTCGAGCGCGGCGTCGACTTCGTCGAGAACGCAAATCGGGCTCGTTCGGTATTGGAAAATCGCCAACAGGAGCGCGACGCAGGTCAGCGACTTTTCGCCGCCGCTCATCAGCGTCAAACTCTTCAATTCTTTGCCCGGCGGTCGCGCGACAATATCGACGCCGCTTTCGAGCGGGTTCGACGGGTCTTCGAGCGTTAAGTCGGCGCGCCCGCCCCCGAAAAGTTTTTGGAAAATGTTGCAAAAATAAATTTTAACCGCTTCAAACGTTTCCTCGAAGAGGCGGCGGCAGTCGCCGTTGACGCGCTCGATAATCTTTTGAATCGACTTGCGCGCCGAAACGAGGTCGTTGTATTGGTTGAACAGCGTCGCGTACCGAGTTTTCAGCGTTTCGAGCGTTTCGATCGCCTCCAAATTGACCGGGCCGAGGTCGCGGAGTTTTTTGCGCAGTTCCTCGATTTCCTTTTGACGGCGTCGGGCGCCCGACGCGTCGCGGGGAACGACGATTTCGCGTTCGTCGTCGACGCCGTTATTTTGCGCGTCGTTGACGGTTCCCGCGGCGTTCGCGGAATTTTTACCGTCGTTTTTCGAACTTCGTCGTTCGTTTTCCTCTTCGACGCGGAATTTTGCGTCGGCGAGGTCGAGCCCGTAATCTTCGCGAATCCGTTCTTCGAGCGTTTTGATTTCTTGCGCGAGTCGTTCGGCGGCGATTTCCTTCGAGCGAATCTCTTCGCGGCGTTTTTCGAGCGCGTCGCGGTTCGTTTTGACGACGAGCGCCGCTTCGTCGCGGAGAGTCGCGAGCCGTCGACGTTCGGAGTTCGCCGTTTTTTGCGCGATCGAGAGCGTTTCTTTCGCCGAGTAAAGTCCGGCGAGGGTCGCGGTTCCGTTCAAAATCGTCAACTCGGCGGCGCGGATGCGTTCGCGGAGCGATTCGACGCGGCGTTCGTTTTCGGCGGTTCGGCGCCCGCGTTCGAGCCGAGCGTCGTCGAGCCGTTTGAGGAGGTCGTTCAAAAAGCCGACGCGCTCCTCCGTCTTGGCGAGTTCGATTTTAAGGTTCGTCGTCCGTTTCAGCTTTTCTTGACGTTCGGCGGCGACCGCGTCGCTCGACTCTTGAATCGCGGCGAGCCGGGCGTCGAGTTCGGCGACCCCGGCGTCGAACGCGGTTTTCGCCTCTTGCTTGACGGCGAGTTCGGCGAGCGTTTTGTCGAGTTCTTGCGCGAGTTCCGACGTTTCCTTTTCGAGTTGGGCGAAACGCCCGCGGATTTGGGCGTCTCGTTCGGCGGTCGCCGTTTGGCGAAGTCGAATCGCGTCGAGCGCTTGCGTCGTTTCGCGCTGAACGACCGCTTCCGCTTCGAACTCGGCGTCGGCTTTCGACAGCGCGGTTTTTAGCTCCGCGACGGTCGTTTGAAGACGTTCGAATTCCGCGTCGAGCTTTTGCATATCGGTCGAGAGCGCGGCCAGTTCGCTGCGGCGCGAAATCAGCCCGGCGCTCCCTTGCGCGGAGCCGACGACGAGCGTTCCGTCGGCGGTCAAAAGGGAACCGTCGGCGGCGAGGAAGTTCGTCGGCTCGCCTCCTTCGCGGTAAAGCTGTTTCGCGACCGAAATCGACTCGACGATCCAAGAGCGGTAAAGGAGCCGTTGAACGAGCGCGGCGAATCGGGGTTCCGTCTCGACGAATTGGTCGGCGCGACCGAGAACGCCCGGTTTGCCGTCGAATTGCGGGTTCAGCGGAATCGCTTTGCTCGGGTTCGGGTCGAGCCAAATAAAGCCGACGCGACCGGCGAAGCGCGAACCGTTCCGCTCGATGAAGCGGAAAAGCTCCGGATCGGGCGGGACGACGACGTATTGCGCCGTCGGGCCGAGCGCCAACTCGACGAGCGGCGCCGCCTCGACGTTGACGCGAATCAGGTCGGCGACGAGACCGAACGCGTTGCGGAACGGCGACTCCGGATTGTCGATCGAGCGCAAAACTTCCTTGACGCCGGGACTTAGCCCTTCGTACTTGCGGAGCAAATCTTGCAGGAGCGTCGAGCGTTCGACGAACGCGGTTCGCTTCCGTTCGAGTTCGGAAAATTCGACCTGCCGAGCGCCGAGGTCGCGTCGGAGTTCTTCGCGCCGCTTTTTCAACTCGCCGAGCCGTTGGAACGACGTTTCGCGTTTGCGGTCGAGTTCGTCGACGTTCCCCTTGAGAACGCCGAACTGCGCCGAAAGTTCCGCGATTTGCCGCTCGACTTCCTCTTTTTGCCGAATTTTTTGCGTTTTCGACTGCTCGAGCGTTCGACGGCGGGTCTCGAGCGCGGCCAACTCCCCGGCGAAGCGGCTCGTTTCGGCGTTTTTCTCTTGCCGTTTCGCTCGGAACGTTTCTCGTTCGGCGGTTAGCGACTCGGCTTGCGTCGCCAATTTTTCGAGCGCGGCGGTTTCGGCGGCGAACTCCTTGGCGATGCGCTCGACGGCGGCGCGGGCGTCGGCGAGTTCCGTTTCCGTTTGACGCGACGAAGCGTCGGCGTCGACGCCTTGAACGCCGAGTTCGACCGCTTGAGCGCGCCCGCGTCGGACTTCCGCCGTCCAATCGTCGACTTGCGCCGACTGAAAATCGACGGTCGACGTTTCGGCGGCGATTCGTTCGCGAACGCCGGAAAGCTCCGCTTCGACGCGGCGCAACTCCGCTTCGACGTCGGTTAGTTTGGCGTCGGCGTCCCGTTGCGCGGTCTCGGCGGCGGCGATTCGTTGTTCGGCGGTCGCTTGAAACTCGGCGAAATCGGTCGTTTCGACGGTCGTTTGTTCGCGTTCGGCCGTTTTGAGCCGCCAATCGAAGAGGGCGACTTCAACGCGGAGCTTTTGCAACCGCGCGGCGTAAAGTCGGTAATTTTCCGCTTTGCCGGCTTGCGTTTTCGTCTTGCGGAGCTGACTTTCGACTTCGCCGACCAAGTCGGAGAGACGGAGCAAATTTTGCTCGACGCGTTCGAGTCGGCGGGCGACTTCCTGTTTTTTCGCGTTGAATCGGGAAACGCCCGCGGCCTCCTCCAAGACGGCCCGACGTTGCGCGCTCGAACTTTGCAACAGCGCTTCGACGCGGCCCTGTTCGATGACGGCGTATCCCTGCGACCCGAGTCCGACGCCGGCGACGATCTCGCGGAAGTCCTTCAAACGGCTTGCGTTCCCGTTGATTAAATACTCCGATTCGCCGCTGCGGTAGACGCGCCGCGTCAGGTGAATTTCGTCCGCGTCGATGGAAAGGAAGCGTTTGCGGTTGTCGAAAGAGAGGGTAACTTCCGCCGCCGAAAGAGGTTGGCGCGTCGCGGAGCCGTTAAAGACGACGTCCGACATTTCGTCGCCGCGGAGGCGTTTCGCGCTTTGTTCGCCGAGCGCCCATTTGATCGCGTCGACGACGTTCGACTTCCCGGAGCCGTTCGGGCCGACGAGGGCGCAAATACCCTCGTCCAACTCGATTCGCGTTCTATCCGCGAAACTCTTAAAGCCGTATAACTCGATAGATTTTAACATCTTAGCGCGACGAAACGGGATAAAAAACCGGGCGGCGAACCGCTCTTAAAGGGGAAACGGGGAAATAAAGGAAAGTCGACGAACGCCCGAAAAAACTCCGAGGCGAGCGAGTTTACCTAATTTCTCCGTTTCGCGCAAGAGCGATTTTTCGCCGACGGCGTCGCCGATTTTAAAAAAGCGACGGAGCGTTTCGCCCCGTCGCTTAGCGCAAAAGTCGAGAAAGGCGTTACTTCGCGGTTTCGGTCGGCGCTTTCACCTTCGTCGACCCGCCGCCTCGGAGCGAGAGGTCGAGCGGTTTGTTTGTCTTCCAGTTTCCGCCGGTGAAGTCCGGGAAGTCGATAGGTTGCGAACGCCGCGTCGCCGACCAAAGACTCAACGGAATGACCGCGCTCCAAGTCGCGCCGTCGTAAACGGTTAAGTCGAGCGGAAGTCCGTTGCGCAGCGAATCGATCAGGCGATATTCGCAAACGAAGTCCATTCCGCCGTGTCCGCCGAACTTTAAGGCGTTTTCGCGCAAGTATTTAATCAGTTCCGGCGCGTATTGTTCTTCGATAGCTTTCATTTCCTCTTCCGTCGCGGGCGTCTCGCCGTTCAGGTAGATTCGCGCCGGGTCGGGATATTTTTGAACGAACCCCTTCAAGCCGCTCAAGACGTAAGAGCGCGAATACGGTTGCGGCGACATGCGGTCGTACTTGATGAGAATCGCCTTGCCGTTAACCGTGCGAATCGTCGAGAGGTTCATATTCCCGCTGAACTCTTTTCCGGCGAACTGTTTATGATAGTCGCGGCCCTCTTTGAGGATTTCGGCGAATTCGCGAGCGCGGACGAAGTCGTCGGTTTCGGTCGACGTTAAATAGTCCGGACGGTCGCCGGCGCCGACGTTCATCGCGACGCAAACCGGGCCGAAGCCGTGCGTCGGGTAGCGGTTTCCCTTGACGGTGCAAGCGACGGCGTGGCGGTGCATTCCGGCTTTCTTGCTAAGGGGCGGCTGCGGTTCCGCGAAGACTTGCGCCGTCGTGAAGTAGTGAATGTAAGCGCCTTCGCCGTAAACGATTTCGCCGAAAACGCCTTGACGCGCCATATTCCCGGTCGTCGCTTCGAAGAAGTCGTAACAGCAGTTTTCGAGCATCGCGCAGTGCTTGCGGGTGCGTTCCGACGTTTCGACGAGCCGCCAACATTCTTCGAGCGTGTAGCAAAGCGGCACTTCGCAGGCGACGTGCTTTCCGGCTTCCATCGCGGCGCAAGCCATTTCCGCGTGCCAATATTGCGGCGTCGTAACGAAGATCAGATCGAGGTCGTCCCGCGCGACGAGGTCTTTCCAAGTTTCCTCCGACTTGAAGTACTCCGCGGGCGCCGGGTAATTAATCGACTTGAAAAAGTCGCGGGCCTGTTGAATCGGATACTCGTAACAGTCGGCGATCGCGCGGATTTCGACGTCTTCGAACATCGCGGTGCGTTTGAGCGAAGCGAGCCCGCGCGGCCCGAGCCCGATATAGCCGACGCGAAGTTTCGGAATCGCCGGGGCGGCGTACCCGCTCATATTGAAGACGGAGCGTCGGCCCTTGCGGATTAACGTCGTCTCTTCGACTTCGTCGCGGAGTTTGCTTTCGTCGCCGTAAGCGAGGGCGACTTGCGCGGCGATCGGGAGGGCGGCGACCTGTTTGAAGAAATCGCGTCGGGAGTTTTTCATCGTATCGCTTTCTTTTTTGGGGAAATGGGAAAAATGCGGAAAATAGGGGGAAGTATCGACGGGGCGGCGACCGTTGGACGCGTCCCAATGGGAAAAGCGCGCTTAGCGGCGGCGATTGGCGACCGTCGACGGGGAAACGCGCTTTGCGGACGTCGCGCCGATTCTTCCGCTTTCGAGTATACGCGACGCGCCGCCGAATTGCAAGCGTTTCGCGGAAATTTTTTTGCGGAAAACGGTTCCGAAAACGCGCCGAAGCGAAAACGGACGGCGAACGGAGCGCCGGACGGTCGCGCCGAGGCGTCTGGACGCGTCGGCGGGCCGGTTGTGGCGTCGAGGGGAACGCGACGAGACTCCGATTAGACGACGCGGCAAATTTTTCGACTTTTTTTCGTTTTTTAGGGCGAGCCGGGACGCCGGGCGTCCCGCCCTCGCTTGACGTCGTTTTAAAACGAAGGAGAATGTAAAAATAAGGTTGAAAGGCTGAAGACACGGCGGAAATTCTAATTGTTCTTGGAGGGTTTAAATGCGCGATTTTGTCGCTAAAAGAGGTAAGAAGATATGGTGTGAAGTTTGGATTTTCGCGTTGGTTGCGTTTTGCGTTAGCGGAAACGGCGAAACTTTCGCGGCGTTTTTAACGAACGAAACGGAGAACGCCGGCGTATACTCGCTTGAACCGCTCGACCCCGGCGCGACGAAGGTAACGCCGGGGTATCGAGGACACGACGTCGAAGCGATTCTCGAGAGCGTCTCGAAAATCTTTAGTAGAAGAAACGTCGAAAAAGACGAGTACGAGAAAACGGTCGATTTTCAAAAAAGATTGGCGACGTTTAAAAAGACGTTGCCGGAAAAAACGCTTCATGGAAATTTGAAATTTGGGTCGACTTTAGCGTTAGCTCTAACGCAGGACGCTAAGTTTGGATTTTCGGCGCGTTGTCAATACGACGCCGATGCGGAACGATTTGCTATTTCTTTTGAATCGCGCGTCGATTACGGTGTGGAAGGGTTTATAGAAAAACAATATAAAGATTTTTATGGAGTGGGGATCAAGCGCGAGTTGATTCCAGAAGCGAATGACGGTAATCGTAATTCGATAATAAAAAGAGAATGTTGGCGGTCTTGCGGGATTGTTTTTACCGACTCTCGCGACTTAAGAATAGACGCGAGTTCGACGTTATATTTGCACGGCGTCGCGCCTAACTATGCTCGAACGATAGGGAAAGGGTTAGGCGTTCTTTGCGTTTTTCAATTAGGTTTTTTGGAAAAGCGAGAAGACGGGACGGCGACTCCCTACGCTGTCGTACGAGGTACGGAAACGACGAAACCGACGACGGCGCGTCCGAACGGAACTTTTGAAAGCAAACAAGCCGTTTTGACGACTCTTCCGGAATTTTGGATTTATAACGTTAAAACCGGCGAGGTTTACGCAAAATATGCGCTTGCGGATTTAAAAAACGGCAAATCGAAGAAAATCGGCGATTTTCATCTTGAAGAACTTGAAAAGGCGGAGAAAAATAAAGAAAAAGAACGCCAAGCACGTCAAGCGTCGGCTTTTGAAGAGTTTGTAAAACATCGGCGGCGGCAAATGGACGCGTTCCTGAATGATAATTTACCCTTAACGACTCGGGTCGCGACTTTTAAGATGTTGCCGCCGAGCCGTCGATTCGCCGCGCCGACAACGATTGCCGTTCCGAAAGATTTCGCGACGTTGCGCGAAGCGTTGGACGAAGCGACGAAGAAAGCGGGAAAAGACGCGATTCCGCGAATCGTTCTCGACGCCGGGGAATACGACGCGTCCGGATTGACGTTGAAAACGCTTGTCGATATTCAAAGCGCGTCCGGGAATCCCGAAGACGTCGTTTTAAACGTTGACGCGGCGGCTCCGATTGTTGTTAACGGGGAAACGGTCGTCGAGTTCGACGGCGTTACGTTGCGCCAGGTTAACGCCGAGGCGAAAACGGGAAGTTGCGTCGAGGTCAAGCAAGGAATCGCGCTCCTCTATAACTGCGTTTTCGACGGAAAAAGCGGAGCGAAAGCGGCGACCGGCGTTAAAGCGAGCGGACGTAAAAGCGCCGTCGTTTGTTGGAAATACAGCGCGACCGGCTTTTCGCTCTCCGCGTTGCACGTCGAAGCAGGCGCGTTTGGATATGTGATGAATTCCGTTTTGGGCCCGAATAACCGATTTGGCGCGAGTTCAAAAGGCGCGTGGCTCAAAGTGGAAGAATGCGAAATTCGAGTAAACGAAACCGGCGTTTATTTTGGGAAGTATGTTGTTGGCGGCGCGCAAGGAAACGTTTACGCCGAGAACAAACGCGACGCGCAAATCGTCGACGGCGCCAAGGTCGAAGTCGACGCGCCGAACGTCGACGCGGAAAAATAACGACCGCTAACGATAGACGTTAAAACGTTTAGGCCGGAACCGCCGCCGTCGAGTTTTCGCGCTCGACGGCGGCGGTTTGGCGTTTGCCGTTAAAACGAAAAGGAAAAATCGCGAAAAACGGCGACGAAAAAGGCGAAAACGGACGGTCGGCGAAAAATTTGGCGAAAAATGGGAATTTTTTCCGATTTCTTTGCTTGCGTTCGTTGAAAAAAGAAGGTAAAATAAGAGAAGGAAGGGACTTCGCGACGAAGCCGCTTCCGTTTTCGTTCGGTTTTCGAACCGGCGATTCTTGCGTTAAATTCTTGGACGGCTCTTGATTAAGCGTCGAGCGGAGGCGAAAGCTCGGCGCGCCGCGTCTTTTTTCGAAAGGCGCGTTTTGCGGTTTCGCGTCGAAAGCGGAGCGACGGGGCGGTCGAACGCTCGGTCGAAAACGCGTCGGCGACGGCGTTTCAAACGTCGATTTTCGGTCGTTGTATCTTGGTGTTTTGAACGGTTTACGACGAAAGGGCGAAACGATGCGCAGGAGAACGAAAAAAAAGTTGGAGCGAGCGTTCGTCGCGAGCGCGGCGGCGGTTCTGCTCCTTTGGAACGGAATCTTTTGGACGAATTTCGAGCTGGAACGGGCGCGCGTCCGGGCGGCGTCGCGAGCGGCGTTCGCGGCGTTGGAGCGTTGCGACGCGGCGGTCGCGTCGGCGACGAGCGACTTGAAGCTGAAAACGCTCGCCGGAAAAGCGACGGCGCGGGACGTCGTCGAATGGCGGCGCGCGACGGCGACGGCGTTTCGACGCTGTCTCGACGAGGTTTCGGCGATCGACGCGAGCGATTGTCCGGCCGACTTCCAAGCGGCGTTGGCGGACGGTCGCGCCGCGCTCGAACGTTGGACGGTCGAGAAGGAAACGCTTGCGGACGGCGCGGAACTTGCGCTCGAAACGGCGGCTTCGACGGGCGTTAGCGACGCCGACGCGCCGTCGTTGGCGCGGCGCGAAGCGAGGAGCGCGCAGGGGCGGTTTTTCGCCGCCGCGGCAAGGTTCGGCTCGCGACCCGACTGGGCCGAATAACGTTGCGACGGTTGCCGCGTTGAAGCGGGAAGGAACGTAATTTAAGCAAACGCGAACGTTAACGAAAGGAACGAAAGTTGTCGAATTTGCTTCCGCCGTCGCCGAGGTTCGCCTCGACGACGGCTTTTTTGTCGGCGTTGGAGGCGTTTGAGGTAAGGGAGCGGCTCGACGGAAAGCGAGTAAAAAGGCGGCGACTTGATAACGCGTCGTCTTTTTTATCGTCCGAGTTTTTCGCAAGAGAAAAACGCCGCGTCGCAAGACGTTAAAAAAGCGAAAGCGCCGCCGTCGAGCGTTAAACTCGACGGCGGCGCTTTTCGCGTTTAATAATAAATAAGGGGGAAAATCGCGCCGAGCGTTCGCGGTTGGGCGGCGTTGAAACGGTCGGCGACGCCGCGTTTAACGCCGGTAAAAGCGGTTCGCGACGGCGGTTTCGGCGAGGAAAAGGAGCGCCAACGCGACGACCAAAAGCGCGTAAGGTTCCGGCGTTTCGTCGGAGCGAATCGCTTCCAACTCGGTCGCCGCGGCGGTCAGGTCGAGCGTTTTATACGGGATTCCGTCCCAAAGCGCGGCCCATTCGTCCGGCGTCGGGCGCGTCAGGTCGAATTCGGCGTCCGGAATCGAAACCGCGAACGCTTTGTCGAGCGTTTCGCCGTCGGCGTTCGGGGCGGTTTGGAGTCGGTAAAGTCCGGCGCGCGACGTTCCGGGGAAGCGGATTTGCCGCCGCTCGACGTCGGTCGGAATCGCAAGTTCTTCGCCTTGCGGCGTCGTCAGCGTCGCGACCGCCGGGAACGTTTCGAGCGGAGAACGAAGCGTCGCCGTTTCGCCGACCGAATAATTCAAGATTGACGCGTCGCCCGACGCCAACCGTCGAGCGATTCCGTCCGTCAAGAGGACGAAAACCCAAGGCGCGTCGCCGACCGCCAAATCGTTCCAAGCGTCGTTTTGCGTTCCGTCCGAAAGGGGCGTCGCCAACGTCGCGACCGTTCCGCGTCCGAGCCGATTTTCGACGAGCGCGGGCGGAGCGGTTTCGTTATTTTTGCTTTTTTCGCCGTTTTCTTTGTTTTGCGCGACTTGCGTATTTTCGCCGTTTTCTCCGGTTTCGGCGGACGAGGCCGCGTCGTCGATTTTCTCGAACCGGGCGACGACGGTCGCGGTCGGCGTTAAGTCGGTCAAACGCCAAAATCGCCCGACCGGGAGCGCGTCCCAAGGAACGCCCGCGCGCTCGAACGGTCGGAACGGCGCGAGAAGCGGCGCTTCGTAATTCGCCGGTTTCAGCGAGCGGTTCCAATCGGCGACGCGAACTTGCTCGACCGGGCGAGCGCCGAGGAGTCGAACGGCGGCTTCCGTTTGGAACGCCGCGACCGGGTTCGCGTTGCGACCGAGAAAGACGCCGAGACCGCCGCCCTTTTCGACGAACGCGGTCAAACGACGAACGGTCGCTTCGTCGAACGCCGACGCGGGCGGGTCGAGGAGCAAAACGGCCCGATAACGCGCCAACGCTTCCGGCGTCGCGGTCGCGAGGGACGGCGGCGCTTGCGTTTCGTCGGCGTTTGCGGCGTTTGAAGCGGCGGTTCGAGCGGTCGACGGCGCGGCGAACGGGACGACGTCGAGTTCAAACGGCGCGCGGCCGGTCTTTTTAAATTCTTCCGGCGCAAGCGCTTGCGTTAAAAAGAGCGACTTTTCGGCGACCGGGTTCGGCGCGACGACGAGAAGCCGCCAATCGGTTTCGACGTCGACCGCGAACCAACGGACGTCGTCCGCGGCGAGCGCGTCCGCTCCGACGACGCGAACGGCGCCGACGCAGGCGCCCGGCGGCAAGTCGCTCGGTTGGAAAACGGCGCTCCGCTTCGAACGACCGTCGGCGAACGAAAGCGTTTGCGATTCGCGGCGCAGAACGAGCGTTTCGTCGTCGAACGGCGCGTTTTCTTCAAGGTTGGGCGGTAATTTTTTCGCGTCGAAAAGAACGAGTTCGAGCGTCGCGTCGCGTTCGCCCGGCCCGACCCGTTCGACGTCGACGTCGATTCGGAGCGTTCCGCCCGCCGCGAGCGTTTCGGCGGAGAGGGAAAGCGACCCGACCGAAACGTTTTGGAACGCGTCGTCGCCAAGATCGACGAAGTAAAAGCGCGGGACGCCGGGAAGTTCCGCGTCGTCGGCGGGCGAGTCGGCGTTTTCTTCGGACGCGGCGGCGCCGGTTTTGCGTCGAGCGGCTTGAACGGTCGCGGCGTATTGGCGGCGGAGTCGAGCCGCGTCCGAAGCCGACCAACCGGGGCGCGTTCCGTCCGAAAGAACGAAAATTTCCTTCGTCGGGAGTTGAGAACGTTCGACGAGGCGCAGCGCTTCGAGCGTCGTTTCGGCGACCGGTCGCCCGCCCGGTTCGATTTCGAGCTTTTCGAGCCGGGTTCGCGCCGCGAAACGATCCGGTTGGAACGCGTCGCCGTCGAACGTTCCGTCGAGAATCGCGATTTCGCTGTCCGGCGGGAGTTGCGCGACGATCGCGGCGGCGGTCGCGCGGGCCGTTTCGAAAAACGATTCGTTATTCTTAACGCGACCCGTTCGGACGGACGAGTCGACGACGATCGCGGCGGCGACCGGCGCGTTTCGACCGGCGATTCCGGCTTTCTCGGGACGGCGCGGCCCCGACGCGGTTTCGCTTGTTTCGCTATTTTCGGCGATTTGTTCTGTTTGCGTTGTTTCGTTATTCTCGCTGTTTTCGCCGACTTCGCCGGTTTGACGCGCTTCGTCTAAAAACGTCGCGGCGTCGGGGGGCAAAAAGACCGGTCGCGCCAACGTCAAGCCGAGCAAAACGAGCGTTCCGACGCGAAGCGCGAGCAAAAGGAGCCGCTTTAACGTCAATTTGCGTTTGTTCTCCGCGAACTTTTGCCGAGCGAACCGGAGCGCCGGGAAGACGACTTTTTTCGGCTTGCCCCGCGAAAGGAGATGCAAAACGATCGGAACCGTCGTCGCGGCGAGTCCGGCGAGAAAAAGGGAAAAGGTCGTAAAGGTCATCGGCGAAACGCGGCGCTTGACGCGGTAAAACGGGCGAAATAAATAAACGAGGAAAAAACGGCGGGAAAACAAACCGCCGAGCGGCGTTATTTTAGCGTTTTTCGCGACCGCGGTAAAGTCGAAAGCGGCGATTTTTCATAACTAAGAAAAAAATGAAAAAAGGCGGACGATTTCTTGCGGCGACTTGCGCTTTAGGAGAAACGGGCCGTCGATTGGGGGAGCGGTGAAAGATTTTGGAGAAAATTTGCAAATTCTGGCAAAATTTCTTCGCGACGGCGTAAAAATTCGCGTTTCCGACGAACTAAGTAAGCGAGAAGAAAAAAGATTAATGGCCGCCGTTCGACGTTTAACGCGTCGTTAACGGTAAAAATCTAGATAAGGAAGGTTAATTATGAAAAACGTTACCCTGAGCCAATTGCGCGAACTCCTGGACGAAACCGGAGTTCGACACGCGAAAAAAGACGACGTTTTGCTCGCTAACTTACCCGCCGACGAGGATTTCGGGCACGACGTTTTGATTCTCTTCGCGGTGGAAGGCGAGCATATTCGCGCCGTCGCCGGAAGCGGAGGATTTCAAGCGCCGCGCGCCGCCCGACTCCAAGCGTTGGAGTTCTGCAACGCTTGGAACGCCGAAAAAGCCGTTCCGCGCGCTTATCTCGACGAGGAAGGCTATTTCAGCCTCGACCTGAGCCTCTTCGTCGACGTTGAAATCGACGCGGCGTATATTAAAGAAAATTTCATTTGTCTCTTTATAGCGACGAGCTGGCAATTTTTCAAGGACGCCGGGCGCGAATTCGAGTGAGATTGAGCTAATCCGCGTCGATCCCCAAAAATAAACCGCGGTCGCCGACGTCGCGTTGGCGACCGCGTTGAAAATAAGATAAATAAAAGCGCGAAAGACGAAGAAACGCGCAAACGAATAAAGGAGAATGCAAATGAGCGAGAACGGCTTTTCGATCGATCGTCTTCGAAACATTTTGGACGGAATGGGCTTTCAACACGCCAAGATAGACGGCGCGATCTACGCGATCTTTAAAGGCGCCGATTTTTCAAAACCGTTGGCGTGCGTTTTCATTGCGGGAACCAATAAAATTCAAGCCGTCGGTTGGGAGGAAGGATTTAGTTTCGACGGTTCGCGTCGCGTCGAAGGGTTGGAATTCTGCAACGAGTGGAATTACGTCAAAACGAACCCGCGCGCTTACCTGGATCGCGACGGCGACTTGCGCGTCGATATGACGCTCTTCACCGACAAACCGTTGACCGACGAGTATGTCGAAGAGAACTTCGCGCGTCTCTTCGTCTCGACCGCGAAGCAATGTTACGAAGAAGCGGCGCAGAAGTTTGGCTAACGGTTGCCCGTCGCTAAAATAACAAACCGCCGTCGACGATAATCTCGACGGCGGTTTTGACGGGTCGCGCCGGCGTTGCGGCGGGTTAAAAGTTTTTTAAAGGAAAAAATGAAAAACGTTACATTGAACGACCTGGGCGCGCTTTTGAGAGTCGTCGACGTCGATTATATTCGCGACGAAGACGCGTTGATCGACCTTGCGCTCGACCCGGAAGAAGTGAAGTTCTGTATAATTTATGAAGTTCGAGGTCAATGGGCGCACGGTCAGGCTTGGAGCGATTTTAAAGCGAAGCCCGGGGCTCGACTCAAAGCGCTGAAATTTTGCAGCGAATGGAACGCCGCGAATCCCGTTCCGCGCGCTTTTTTGCAACACGACAACTTCACGCTCGATTGGAGCTTGTCGACCAATCTTGAAATTAGCGAAGAATACGTTAAAGAGAACCATATCGAATTATTCCGCGAAGCCGTCGCGTGGTTTGCCGAAGAAGTAGACAAAGAATTTGACGCCGAGAAAGACTTTGTTTTTCCCAAGAAACAAGCGTCGAAGTCCAACGATTAAAAAGAGACGCGACGAGAATTAAACGTCGCGTAAAGAACGACAAAAAAAACGCCGAACCTTGCCGGTTCGGCGTTTTTTTTAGGATTGTTCCCGGGGAGGCGAGAATTATTTCACTTCGAAGTCGGCGTCGATCGCGTCGTCGTTCGGGTTCGCGCCGGAACCGGCTTGCGCGTCTTGCGAAGCGCCGGCGGCTTGAGCGGCTTGCGCGCTTTCGTACAGCGCTTTGCTCATCGCGTGCGACGCGGATTCGAGTTCCGTCAGCGCGGCCTTAATGCGGTCGACGTCTTCCGATTCGCAGGCTTCGCGGGTCTTCGTAATCGCGGCGTTGAGCGCGGCTTTGTCCTCGGCGCGGAGCTTGTCGTCGTGTTCCTTCAGGAGCTTTTCGAGTTCGAAGCACATCGATTCGGCGCGGTTTTTCGACTCGACCAACTCGCGGCGCTTCTTGTCTTCCTCGGCGTGTTCTTCCGCGTCGCGACGCATCTTTTCGATGTCCGCTTCGGAAAGACCGGACGATTGCTCGATACGGATCTTTTGTTCCTTTTGCGTTCCGAGGTCTTTCGCTTTAACGTTCAGGATGCCGTTGGCGTCGATGTCGAACGTAACTTCGATTTGCGGAACGCCGCGCGGAGCCGGCGGAATCTCTTCGAGGTTGAATTGACCGAGAAGACGGTTCGCCGACGCGATTTCGCGTTCGCCTTGGTAAACCTTGATCGTAACGGCGGTTTGGTTGTTTTCGGCGGTGCTGAACACTTGTTTCTTTTCGGTCGGAATCGTCGTGTTGCGTTCGACCAGCTTCGTCATCACGCCGCCGAGCGTTTCGATCCCGAGGGAAAGCGGGGTAACGTCGAGGAGCAAAATGTCGGTAACTTCGCCCGCCAAAACGCCCCCTTGAATCGCGGCGCCGAGCGCGACGACTTCGTCCGGGTTGACGCCCTTGTGCGGCTCTTTGTTGAAAATCTTTTGAACCGTTTCTTGGACTTTCGGAATCCGGGTCGAACCGCCGACCAAGACGACTTCGTCGATTTGCGACGGCGTAAGGTTCGCGTCGGAAAGCGCTTGCATCACCGGGCCCTTGACGCGTTCGATCAAACCGTCGACGAGTTTTTCAAATTCCGGACGCGTAATCTTCATTTGAAGGTGTTTCGGGCCGGTCGCGTCGGCGGTGATGAACGGCAGGTTGACGTCGGTCGTTTGTTGCGAGCTAAGTTCGCGCTTCGCTTTTTCGGCCGCTTCTTGGAGGCGTTGAAGCGCCATCGCGTCTTTGCGGAGGTCGACGCCGTATTTGCCTTGGAAGTCGTCGGCCAAGTAATTAATAAGGGCTTGGTCGAAGTCGTCGCCGCCGAGGTGCGTGTCGCCGTTGGTGCTGACGACTTCGAAGACGCCGTCCGCGACGTCGAGAACGGAAACGTCGAACGTCCCGCCGCCGAGGTCGAAAACGACGATCTTTTGGTTGACGTTTTTGTCGAGCCCGTAAGCGAGCGCGGCCGCGGTCGGTTCGTTGACGATACGAGCGACTTCGAGACCGGCGATTTGACCGGCGTCTTTCGTCGCTTGACGTTGCGCGTCGTTGAAGTAAGCCGGAACGGTGATGACCGCTTTGTTGACCTTATGGCCGAGGTAGGCTTCCGCCGATTCCTTGAGCTTGCGGAGCGTCATCGCGGAGATTTCCGGCGGCGTGTAACCTTTGCCGTCGATCTCGACCTTGACGTAATCGTCCGCGCCGCCGACGACTTTGTACGGAACCGCCGTTTCTTCCGAACCGACTTCGCCGCGTTTGCGACCCATAAAGCGTTTGATCGAGGCGACCGTGCGCGTCGGGTTCGTAACCGCTTGGCGTTTCGCGGTTTCGCCGACGAGGTTTTCGCCGGAGTCGGTGAACGCGGCGACGCTCGGCGTCAAGCGATACCCTTCCGGGTTCGGGATGACTTTCGCGTCCTTACCTTCCATCACCGCGACGACGGAGTTCGTCGTGCCTAAGTCGATGCCGATGATTTTTTCGCCTTGAGCCATTTTAAATCCTCCTTAAACGCTGTATCTTGTCGACGGCGGCGCGATCGCGGCCCGCGTCGTTTTTTCTTAAATTTTGTTGGCGAACGAAGCGTTAATCGACTTTTCTCGATTAGCGTCGACGTTCGGCGGCGCGGTTGAGCGTCGCTTGATTTCAATTACGCAAACGCGGCGCCAAATCCGCGAAAAAAATAAAAAAATAAAAAATAAAATCGTCGGTTTGTTTGTTAGTCGTTGCGAACGTTGCGGTTAAAACTTGTTGAAGTTTTCTTTTTTCGTCGAGCGCTTTCGGGAAATTTTATTTCGCGGAGCGTTTTAGCGCGCGACTCTGCCAATTTGACAGAATTTCCCCGACGCCGCCGCGAAATTTTCGCGTTTGCCGACCCCGCTTGCGTTCGTTTGTTTTTGGGATACAATAAACGACGGTTCCGTTTGTCGCCGACGCGGGAGGCGGGCGATTGCGAGCGCGGGCCGGGTTCGCGTTGACGATGGAGAGGTTGCGAGAGTTTATATGAGCAAGGCGTCCGACTTAAAAACCGTTTGCCGTTTGGCGTTCGCGTCGAAAAAAGGCGCGAATCACGAAGAGCGTTTGGAAAGTTTTTACAACGCGCAAGCGGACGATTACGACTCGTTTCGCGATAAATTCTTGTCCGGGCGCGAGGAACTTTGGCGCGAAATGGGCGTCGTCGACGGCGGCGTCTGGGTCGATATGGGCGGCGGCACCGGGCGCAACGTCTTCAATTTCGGCGAGAATTTGAAGCGGTTGAAGAAGGTTTACGTCGTCGACTTGTCGGAGTCGCTCCTGAAAAACGCGCAAAAAAAGATCGACGCGAACGGCTGGACGAACGTCGAAACAGTCAAAGCCGACGCGACGACGTGGACGCCGCCGGAGGGAAAAGTCGACTTTGTAACGTTTTCCTATTCGCTGACGATGATTCCGGACTGGTTCGCGGCGCTCGACCAAGCGTTTGAAATCTTGAAGCCGGGCGGCAAGATCGGCGTCGTCGATTTTTATATAGCGCGAAAATATCCCGGCGAAACTTTCCCGAAACAAAAATGGGGAACGCGGACGTTTTGGCCCCTTTGGTTCGGTTGCGACAACGTTTACCCGAACTGCGACCATCCGCCGTATTTGGCGAAGCGTTTCGAACGGTTGGCGTTCCGCGAGTGGAAAGACCGGATTCCGTATTTCCCGATTCCGGGCGTGAAAACGCCGCGTTATTTTTTTGTCGGACGCAAACCCTCGGAGAGCTAAACGTTCGTTTTCAGACGACGTAAGGAGAGCGCGATGAATTACTTAATCACCGGAGGCGCCGGTTTCGTCGGGTCGCATTTGACCGAATATTTCTTGAATCGCGGCGACTCCGTTTCGATCGTCGACGACCTTTCGACCGGCGCTTGGGCGAACGTCGCGCCGTTCGAGGGGCGCCCGAACTTCCGCGCTTACGTCGCCGACGCGGCCGACCCGGTTTTGCTCGAAGGGTTGATTCGCGAAGCCGATTTCGTTTTCCACTTGGCGAGTTCCGTCGGGGTGCAGCTGATCGTTTCGCAGCCGGTCGACGCGATCCGTCGCATCATTCGCCCGACCGAAAACGTCGTCGACTTGTGCGCGAAGTACCGCCGCCCGGTCTTGCTGACGTCGACGAGCGAAACTTACGGGAAATCGGACGACGCGCCCTTCCGGGAAGAGATGGACGTCGTGTTGGGCCCGAGTTGCAAAAACCGCTGGGCTTACGCGGTCGCGAAGTTGGTCGACGAATTTTACCTCTTGGCGCATCACCGTCAAACGTCGCTTCCTGTTTACATTACGCGACTTTTCAACGTCGTTGGGCCGCGTCAAACCGGCGCTTACGGGATGGCGCTTCCGCGTTTCGTTTCGGCGGCGCTCCGCGGCGAACCGCTGAAAGTTTGCGGCGACGGGCTCCAAACCCGTTGTTTTTCGTCGGTTTTCGATATCGTCGAGGGACTGGCGCGCCTTTCGGAGTCGAAAGAGGCGGTCGGGCAAGCGGTGAACCTCGGGAGCGACGAAGAAATCTCGATTCGCGAACTGGCCGAGCGCGTCGTCAAGATTTGCGACTCGAAATCGCCGATCGAATTCGTCGATTACGAAAGCGTTTACGGCCCGAATTTCGACGATATGCGCCGCCGCGTTCCGTCGTTGGAGCGAGCGAGAAAGCTGATCGACTGGAGCCCGAAGCGAACGCTCGACGAAATCATCGTCGAAGCCCGCGATTGGCAGCTCGCGACCGGGCGGTTTTGACGGCGGTTTGTCCTTAATATAACTATTGGCGAAAAATCGAAACGAACGACGAAGTTCGTTTTCGGGCGGCGGCGCGTTGTTGGGGGACGCGACCGTCGTCGAGGCGCGTTTTTTGCGTCGACGTTCCCCCGGTTTTGACCGTTTTTTGGCGGCTTAGGAGCCGATTTAAGGGTTAAAATGGTTAAAATAGCGATTTTGGGCGCGACCGGTTACACGGCCTTGGAACTTTTAAAACTTTTGCGTCGGCACCCGGAGGCGGAGGTCGTCGCGGCGACGAGTCGCGAAAACACGAGCCGAATCGACGAAGTGCATCCGTCGCTGACCGGTCAGTTTTTGGTGCGTTGCGCGAACCTCGGGCCGCGCGACTTGGCCGACCTCGGCGTCGAGGTCGTCTTCAGTTGCCTGCCGCACACCGCGACGGCGGCGGTCGCTCCGGAACTCCTCGATCTCGGAATGAAAGTGATCGACTTTGGCGCCGACTACCGCTTGAATGACGTCGACGTCTTCAACAAGTGGTACAACGTAACGCACCCGGACCCGGAACGCCTCCCGAAAACGCCTTACGGTCTCCCGGAACTCTTTCGCGAAGAGATTAAAAAATCGGCGCTCGTCGCGAACCCGGGTTGTTATCCGACGTCGGCGATTTTGCCGCTTGCGCCGCTCCTCAAAGGCGGTTTCATCGGCGGCGACGACATTATTATCGACTCGAAAAGCGGCGTTTCCGGCGCCGGTCGCAAACCGAGCATGAAGACGCTTTACCCGGAATGCAACGAATCGATCGCGGCTTACGGCGTCGGAACGCACCGACACACGCCGGAGATCGAGGAAGTCTTGACGACGGCGAGCGGAGTGTCGGCGAAGGTTATCTTCACCCCGCACCTGACGCCGATGGATCGCGGCATCCTCTCGACGACGTATTCGAAACCGCTCAAAGCGGCGACGCAAGAAGAACTCCTCGCGTACCTGCGCGACTTCTACGCCGGCGAACCGTTCGTTCAAGTCGTCGACGCGCTCCCGTCGACGAAAGACGTTACGCACACGAACCGCTGCCACCTGACCGTCCGCGTCGTCGGCGACCGAATCGTTACCGTTTCGGCGATCGACAACCTGATCAAGGGCGCCGCCGGGGCCGCGGTGCAGAACTTCAACGTCGTTTGCGGCTTCGACGAAACGACCGCGTTGCTCTAAGCGCCGCCGCTTAAACGTTTGAGCGTTTCTGAAAAATCGCGCTCGAACGAAAGAAAACCGCGAAACCGCCGCTCGACGCGCAGACCGTCGAGCGGCGTTTTTTTCTTGCGCGAAAAAATTTCCGGAAATTTCGCGAAATTTTCAAAAAAGCGGCGTTTTCCGAAAACCGTCGCGTTTCGCCGTTCGTCTTGGAAGCGACGGCGCGTCGTTCGAAGCGGTTCGAGCGGCGTTTTTCGACTTCGTTCTCAAACGCAAACGAGGAAAGAAAATGACTTGGAAACGAATTTTGACCGCGGCGTTTCTAACGCTGGCGACGGCGTTCGGCGCGACCGCTTGGGCGCAAGGGGAGGAAAAGGATTTCCGCCAATCCCGGGCAAAAGAAATAGAGTGGCATATCGACGTTGCGCGGATGAACGATCCGAGCCTTAAACTGGTCGAGAGCGGTCTTGAAGCGTCGGCGACGGAGATTTATTTCGGCGACGCGGTTTACTTCCGAGCGTTCGAGCGCAACGTCTTGGAAACGCCGGTTGAGCGAATCGGCGCCTTTTACGCTCAAATCGGCGGTTTTGCGCCTTACGTCGGCGTCGATTATTCCTTTATGGCGCGCGGGGCGGAGGTCGAGGCGGACGGCGTCGTCGGAACGTATCGCTGGACGCCGGAGTTTCCAAGGCGAGCCTTTCCGCCGCAATTCGGGAAATCCGAAGGCGCCGCAATCCCGCCCGGCGCCGAGTTGAATTACGGCGCCTTCGCGGTTGAGTTTCCGCCGCTTGAAGATTGGAACGACCCGTTTTGGCGCGCCGTTCGGAAGCGGTTGGCGACCGACGGACGCGTCGAAATTCAAGTAAGTTTCGATTTTTTACGGACGTTGGAAAAATCGGCTCCCGCTCCGAGCAAACATAGCGACGCGATGGGATGCAAAGTGGCGGCGTGGTGGAAAATCGAGAAACGCGTCGAGAAAAAAATCGTCCTGAAACGCCGTCCGGAGGCGGAGATGAAACGGCTCGACGCGTGGTTTGCGGCGACGCCGAAAGAAGCGTTGCCGGAACGAGTCGACGTGGAAAAAGGCGCGGGATATAAAATTCCGTCGATGGAAAAAATCGCGGAGGAGAGCCGAAGCGCCGTCGAAATCGCCGGGAAAAAATACTCGCCGCGTCTTGTCGTTCGATACGGGAACCGCAAGCCGTCCGCCCCGAACAGTCCGGCGACGCTCGACGGTTGGCGCAAGCTCGAAGCGGAGTTTTCACCGTCGACGTTGCGCGACGAAATAACGCTAACCCGTTTGCAACTCGAATATTATAACGCCTCGGCGGAAGTGGAAACCGAAACGGCGCTAAAGACGCTGGTAGCTTGGCTCGACGCGCTTCCGGGCCCGCAACGGGCGGCGTTGGTCGCGTCGATAACGACGCGGCGCTGGCTTGTCGGCGGCTTCAACGTCGGAACGGGACGAACGCCGATCGACTTCAATATGAAGGAGATCGCGCCGAAGTACGAACGGCTTTGCGACGCGTTGGTTCCGCCGGTCGAGCCGCCGAAACCCGAGCCGATTCCGATCGACGTCGAGCGTCTCTCCGAGGTCGCCCGTCGCGCCGTCGAGGAAAAAGCGGCGAGCGTTCCGGCCCCGGCGGTCGAGACGGTCGCGTCGTTCGACGGTCGCCTTGAAACGGCGTTGGAAACGTCGCCGACGTCGGAGCTTCTGTTCGGCGACTCCCTTTATTGCCGCCTTTTTGACCGCAACGTTTCGAACGCGCCGCTGACCGTCGCCGCGTTTTCGGACGCCGCCGAGCCGCCGTCGAAAGCCGACCTTTTTTATTCGCTCGAATCGATTTCGCTCGAGTCCGACGAGTTCGGGCGATACGACTTCGCGCCGGAGTTCGCGGTCGATTGGGGGGCGAAGACGCCGGAACGGACGCCGCGAACGCTCGACCCGGGCGCCGAGCGGGAAGTCGGGCGTTTTGCCGTCGAGTTTCCGCCGACCGAGGATTTGGGAACGCCGTTTTGGAAGGCGGTTTGGCAAAACTTGCGAAACAGGAAAATAGGCGTTTTGCGCGAGTCGTTAGGGAACGGCGCGCGCGGCGACGAGTTGCGGTCGAGCGTTTCGGCGACTTCCGGCGTCGAGTTGCGGTTGCGCGTCGCGGCGAAACGTTGGGTGAAACGGGACGCCGACGCCGATTGGGAAACGACCGACGTCGTTTTCGAACGAAAATTGACGCTGAAACCGCGCGCGATAAACGACTTTATGGCGCGGGTCGAAGGTTGGGGCGACCATTGGAAACCGGGCGAGCTTCCGCGAATCGTCGAGCGCGACTCGGCGGAACTCGGCCCGACGACGTATAAACTCCCGGCGCTCGAAGCGTCGGAGGCTCGCGTTAAGCTGGACTTGCGTATTCTTCCGTATTTAGAGAAGGACGAAGTGAAAACCTTAGAAAAGACGCGTTGCGACCGCGACTTTTTCGCCCGCGTCGGAACCCGCAAACAGAAGGGCCCGCACGGACCGGACGCGACGCAATGGAGAATAGCGGCGCATAACGTTCGCGAGTCGACGCTTCGAGACGATTTCAAGTTATTTAGCCTGCAACTCGACTTTTACGAAGCGCGAGACGGGGAAAAGACGCAAGAAGCGTTGGAAACGTTGGTCGATTGGCTGGCCGGGCTTCCGCGTCCGCAACGTTGCGCGTATCTCGAAACGTTGACGGAAAAACGGGCCGCGACCGTCGCCGCCGACGCGTCGGAAAACGTGAAATCGGCGGAGAAAATTTGGGTCGTTCCGGCTCGAATCGCGGAAAAATACGAGCGACTTTGCGCCGCGTTGGAGGAGATCGCCGAGATTTTGGAAACGGCGCCGTAACCGGTCGCGGCGACTTACTTCGACGTTAAAAAACCGGAAAACGTCGCGTCGGCGGGAAATTTTTTCGTCGGCGCGACGTTTTTTTGTCGGGCGCGTAAACGTCGTAAAACGGTGAGATGGAATAGCCGCGACGGTTGCGCGTCGCGGCGGTTTTGGAGCGCGGGGAAACTTTTTCGCGAAAATTTTCGAAAAATCCCCTTGCGGTTTTTCTTTCTTAGGGTATATTCTTACCTGTCGCCGGTAATGACCGCGACGACAACCATCGCCGACCGCTTTCGAGCGGAAAGTCAAAAGCGAAAACGAAAATAAAAATTTTTGAAAAAAGCTCTTGACGAAAACGAAAACGATGGTAAATTAAACGAGTCGCTCGAACGAAGCGGCAAGTAAAAACGAAAGTTTAACGGTTGAAAAAAATCGTTAAGGTTGCTTAAAACGGAGCGCGGCGTTAAGCGTTGCGTTGAGTTTTAAACGATATTTTACAATTAGGTGATGCAAGAGTGGCGTCTGGGATTTTGTCGCTGGTCGACGGTTCGCGCCGAGTTTGACGGTCAAACGTTGAACGGAGCGGGAGCGTAAGTCGGTTGAGCGGCGGATCTTAGAAACATAACTATAATTTTGTCGAATTCATTGAGTTCAATAACTTTATAGAGCGATACAAGAATACTCGAAAAACGTTACATTCTTCGGAATTTCGTCTTTAGTAATAAAGACGAAACAGAGAACAAGTCGGTCGATTAT
>JAGBDN010000083.1 GCA_017937485.1 Thermoguttaceae bacterium | reverse complement strand
GAGCGGCGACCGGGGCGGCGACCGGGGCGGCGTTTTCAACCGGGGCGACCGGGGCGGCGACCGGGGCGGCGTTTTCAACCGAGGCGACCGGAGCGGCGTTCGGGGCGGCGACCGGAGCGACCGGAGCGGCTTGCGGTTCCGGAACCGGCGGGACGAACGCTTTCGCCGGGCCGAGACGCGAAATCAAGTCGGCGGAAAGACGGAACGCGCCGAGCGAAACGTTCGACGCGACAAACTCGGCGCCTTCGACCGGGCGCGTCGTCGGGTTCTCGTGTCCGGCTTCTTTAAACGCCGACGAATTGATCAAGTCCGGCGACCAAACCTTCTCGTAAGTGTAAGTGGTCGTCGTTTCTTGCGAACCGCCGGAGCCGCGTTTCGTCGTCGATTGTTCGTTTTCTTTCCATTGGAACGACTCGACTTTGCGAACCAGTTTGATCGCGTTGACCGAGACGCCGAATTTCAGGTCTTCGAGGACGTCGGCGGTCGCGACTTCGCCGGAGACATGGACGAGTTTGCCGTCGTTTTGCGGGTCGACTTTCGCCGCGTCGACGGTAATCACCGCGGAAGCGCCTTCGTTCAACGCCTTGGCGCGGTTGACGGTGCGGCCTTCGTTCCAAAAGAGGAGCGCGATCGCGGCGAGGACGAAGAGGAAGCCGGCGAGGACGCCTTTCATCGACGAGCCGAGGCGCGAGCCCCAAGATTCAACGGTTGTTTCAGTAGTCGCCATAATTTTCCCTTGTGTTTTCAAAAGAGGAAACGATAGTAATTGGAATCGCGAGGAGGGGAAGGGCGGACGCAAAAACGGCGACGAACCGCTTGCGCGTCGAAAAAATTCGCCCGTAAACGTTATCGGAAAAACGTTTGTAAAACTTGACTTTGGCGGTGAAAAAAAGCGGATGAAACAGTCGTGGCGATTGTAGCGGCGCAAAAAAGTCGCCGCGTCGCGAACCGTTGGGAGCGCGACGCGGCGTTAGGATTAAGTTTTTTCGACGCGAATTTGGGCGATCAAACGCCGAGTCGACGCCCGAGTTGGCGGCGGCGATAAAGGAAGACGCCGATTCCGATCGCCAGCGGCGCGAGCGGGGGCAGAATCGCGGCAAACGCTTTGTATCGGCCCTGCGTTTGGCGGACGTATTCGTCGACTTCGCGGCGCGACTCTTCGACTTTGCGGTCGAACAGGCGCTGCTTTTCGTCGAGAACTTTCGTCAGCCGCTGCTGCGTCGCGACGATCGCCGACTGGAGCTGGGCCGACTCTTCGCGCCCGAGTTCCTTTTGACCGTCGTCGCGGCTCGACAGTTCTTGAATCGTTTGCTGAAGTTTCGCTTCCTCGCGGCGGCGCTCCTCTTCAAACTCTTTCATATAGGCGATTTGCGCGATCGTCGCTTCGTCGCGGATTTGCCGGGTCGTCTCTTCGATCGCCGTCAGCGTTCGGTGTTTCGGACGGCGGTTGCGAATCGCGACGAGCGCGTCGTCTCCGGCGAGACGGTCGATTACGTTCAAAACGAAGGTGATGTTGTCGAAGTCGAACGAGAGACCGCCGCGCGGGTCGGCGCCCATTTCTCGGAGCGCGAAGAAGCCGGGCGTCGCCATATCGACGTCGGCGATCAGCGCGACGTTGAATTTCGGGTCGGCGATCTTCGAGTCGGGGAGGCGGAACGCTTGCGGAACCGGCCCGGAAATCAGCGCGGCGAGGGTGTAAACGTCTTTAGCTTCTTGCCGTTTGCGACTTTGCGTTCGGATTCCCATCGGGACGACGTCGGCGACCGACGACGAGCCGCCCGCTTCCGTTCGGACGAGCGGAACGAACGTCGTTTCGGCGTTTTCGGCGGGGGAAAGCGACCCGGCGAACGGGAAAAGAACGCGTTCGAGCGCCGACGCGGTCGGGTCGTCCGGATTGAACGGCGCGAAGTCGGTTTCGGCGTTTTTCTCCGTTTCGGCGGCGTCGCCGAGGCGAATCGGGCGCGCGTCGACGAAGAGATATTCTTCCGAAAGACCGGCGAGTTTCGGGTAAGGGTTGTAATTTTTCCAAAGGACGCGGGCGCTTTCGAAACGGACGCCGAGCGCGGTCCAAAGGAGCCCCAACTCCGCTTTTTGCGGCGGGATAGGATTCGTCGGCGTCGGTTTGCGACGCTCCGTCGTTCCGGGGAGGAACTCAAGGAAAATCGGGCGCGGGTCTTCGAAGATCGCGGTCGGTTGGCCGGTTCGAACGGCGTTGATGAAGTTGACCGCTTCGAGCGGCGAAAGGGACGACGGTTGAACGGCGAGGAGCGCGTCGTATCGGCCCGGCTCGACCGGAGCGCGCAGGTCGACCGATTCGACGTAATATTGCTTGCTTAACTCGTCGACGAGCGGCCAAGGTCGCTGAATTTCGCGTCCGAAATCGTCGTAACGCCCGAGAACGCCGGCGTCGGTCGCGACGATTCCGATTCGTTTTTTCGGCGGGTTGGCGACGTTCGTAAGCGCGGAAACGAGTTCGTATTCGACCGAAAGACCGCGGTTGAGGAACGGGATCGCGAGCGTTTTCGGGCCGCAACGGAAAACGATCGACATAAAGATCGAATCTTCCCGAGCTTGACCGCGCGAATTGAAAACGACCTTTTTCGGACGAATATCGTATTGCCGTTCGAGGCGGCGCGCTTCCTCCGAGTTCGGGAGCGTTTCGCGAATATCGAGGAAAACCGGCGATTTCGAACGGTTTTTCAGTTCGTTTAAGACGTTGACAACGTTCAACTTCGTTTGAACGTATTCTTGCGGAACTTGCGGGCTCAGGCGCGCTTCGATAACGATCGGATAAGGCGCGAAGTCGCGGTCGAGGAGGGCGAGCGTTTCCGGCGAAAGGGAGCCCAACCGCTCTTCGGTGCAGTCGATTCGGACGTCGCGGTCGCGGACGATTCCGACGAGCGAGACGGCGAGAACGAGCCCGGCGGCGAGTCGCCAAACGGCGCGGAGTGCGAGGCGGCGTTCCGAGCGCGCGGGCCAAGTCCGGCGTTTTAAGACGATAACGCAAACGTAAACGGCGAGCGTCGGGATCGCGAGGAAGTAAAGGACGCCCGAAAGCGTCGCGACGCCGCGTCCGAACGGTTCGAAAAACGCCGCGATTCCGAACGAACGGAGCGTCGACGCGGTTGCGTTCGAGAACGGGAGCGCGTCCGCCCATTGGAGCGCGAGGAGCGGAACGTTAAACAACGCGCCGAGGATGTAAGCGACCGTCAGCTGGGAAGTTAAATAAGAAACGACCGTCGCGATCGCCGTCATTCCGAGCCCGACGAGCCAGTAGCCTAAATAGGTCGAAAGGAAGAGTCCGCGGTCCGGTTCGCCCAAAAATTCGAGAATGCAATAATTCGAAACGAGCGAAAAGAGGAGCGAAACGGTGTAAACGGCGGCGGCCGCAAAGTATTTGCCGACAACGATTTGGCGCGGCGTTAGCGGAAGCGTCGTCAAGAGTTCGTCGGCGCCGAAGCGGCGTTCGTCGGCCCAAACGCCCATCGCGACCGCCGGAACGAAAACGAGCGCGATCAACGGGAACCAAAGGTTCAACTGCGCTAAGTTCGCGAGGTTCGAGTTGACGAACTCGTCCGGAAGGAACGCGGCGATGGAGTTCAACAGAACGAAAACGCAGATGAAAACGTATCCGGTCGGGTTCAGGAAGTAAGCGAAAAAGTTGCGTTTGAATACGGCGAACATCGGTCGACTGGGAACGGTTTTGGGGCGGGAAATAAGGGGAAAACGGAAACGGCGACGGACGCTAATCGGTTCGCGTCAATCGAGATAGCGTTTTTGCGGCTTGCTCGTTAACTCGCGGAAGCGGCGGTCGAAATCGTCGACGGTCGAGCCGAACTCGGCGGTCGGGCCGTCGAAAACGACGCGACCGTCGGAGACGAAAACGACGCGGGAGGCGACGGCGCGCACTTCCTGCAAGATGTGCGTCGAAAGGAGAATCGTTTTGGTCGCGCCGATTTTCTTGATCGCGTCGCGCACCGCTTGGATTTGGTTCGGGTCGAGCCCGGCGGTCGGCTCGTCGAGGATAAGAGCGTCCGGTTCGTGCAACAGGGCCTGCGCCATTCCGACGCGTTGGCGGTAACCGCGCGAAAGACGGCCGATCGGACGGCGGAAGACCGACGCTAAGTTGCAGAGATCGACGACTTTATCGATTCGGTTTTTCCGTTCGTTTTTCGGAACGCCGCGCGCTTCGGCGAAGAAACGCAAGAGCGACTCCGGCGTCATGTCCGGGTAAAGGGGGCCGTTTTCCGGAAGATACCCGAGTCGCCGCGCTCCTTCGACGCGGTCGGTCGCCATATCGAACCCGGCGATCGTCGCGACGCCCGACGTCGGCGCGAGGAAGCCGGTCAGCATCTTCATCGTCGTGCTTTTTCCGGCGCCGTTCGGGCCGAGGAAGCAGGCGATTTCGCCTTTCGCGATTTGGAACGAGACGTTTTCGGTCGCGATAAAGCGTCCGTAAATTTTCGTTAAGTTTTGAGCGCGTATCATTTTATTCGCGGGTTCGGGTTCGGTTGCGGAAACGGTTTAATTCGGTTGCGGAAGCGGCTTCAAAGGAAGACGACGAGCGCGCCGACTTCGCTTTTTGATTTTATTGTTAACGCGACGTTAATCAATGTTTAATTTATTTGAAAATTGTCGCGGTTTTGGTTGTTTTCAAACGCGGCGGTTTCGACGGCGTTTCGAACGCGTCGCGGCGGACGGTTTAACGCCAATCGCCGTTTTCGTCCGACTTAAGCTGGTCGCCGATTTTCGCGACGAGCGGTTTTGCGGGAGCGGCCCATTTGGCGACGGCGGCGCTCCAGCGTTCGACGTTTTGCGCGATCGGCGGCCAAGTATTGTAATGCGACGGAACGACGTATTTCGGACGAAGCGCCCGGATCGCGTCGAGCGACGCGGACGGCCCCGTCGTGTAACGGTCGCCGATCGGGAGAACCGCGACGTCGATTCCGAGCGAGCCGATCCAGCTCATATCGCCGAAATAACCGCAGTCGCAAGCGAAGTAAATCGAAAACGCGTCGGCGTCGGCGAGCGTTTCGCGGAGCGGTTTAATTTCGTCGACGGCGTTCGGGTCGAGCGGCTTGCCGTTTTGCGAAAAGGAAAGGACGAAGCCGAGCGACGTTCCGCCGGGCGCGCCGTTCGGGCAAGTCGACGAGTGCGGCGCGGCGACGGTCAAAATTTGCGCTTTCGGAACGCTTTCGTCGGACGAAATCGGGACGTAAATCGCGCCCCCGACGTTCGTCGGTTCGACGCGAAGTTTTTGCTCGGCGAAATAGTCGGCGACTTCGGCGACGGCGACGATCGGCGCGTCGTTTTTACGAGCGACCGTCGCGGCGTCGGCGCAGTGGTCGGCGTGCCCGTGCGAGACGAGAACGTAGTCGGCGGCGATCTCTTCCGGTTTCATCGGCGAAAGACCGGACGGCAAAAACGGGTCGACGAGGAATCGGGCGCCGTTCAATTCGAAGAGGAAAGCGTTGTGTCCGAGCCAAACGAGGCGTTTTTTCGCGGCGTTCATAAGCGTTGACTTTCGCGTTGTCTTTAACGTTGCGGCGAACCGGCGGCGAACGAGGAAACGACGTCGGTTTTCGGGGGAACCGCGTCGCCGACGGTCGACAAACGCGGTTTTGTCGATTGTAGCGATTGGCGGGCGCGACGTCCAGAGCGATTTTTCGCGGCGCTCGTTCGGAAAGTTGAATTTTTAGCGGAAAATTTGCGCACAGACGCAGGAAAAACGACGAGATTGTGCGAGCGTAAAAAGGTCGCGCGTTGCGATTTTTCCGATAATTTTGGGGTTTTTCTTGAAAAAACGTCCCCTTTTGAGCGAAAAAGCAGACTCGCGCCCTTGCCGACCCGGAAAAATCGGGTATAATGACGGCTCCAAAGCGGTCGATTCGCCCCGTTCGACTCCGTCGATCCGCCCCTCGCGGACGGTCGACGAAAAAACGGTTTGCGATTTTTGAGATTGGACCCTCGAAAACGCGTCGACGCGGACTGGACCCCCGCGTCTCGGTTTGACTCGATTAACGTTGCGGAATCAATGTTTTTGAACGCGCGCCGTCGAAAGGCGGCGTCGGTTCCTTAGCGTCAAGTCGTCGATATTGAAGCGTCGACGCGACTTGAAACGCTCCGCGCGGCGCGAACGCCGCGTTTCATCGGTTACTTCATCGGTTAGTAAAATCAAAGTTTGAATCCGCTTTAAGCATTTACGTCGACGCGACAGGACGCTGCAACAATGTCTGAATTAAAAAATTGGCGCAACATTGGTATTTCCGCTCACATCGACTCCGGAAAGACGACTCTTAGCGAGCGCATTCTCTTTTACACCGGTCGCACGCACAAAATCGGCGAAGTTCACGACGGCGGCGCGACGATGGACAGTATGGATCTCGAACAAGAACGCGGGATTACGATCGCCAGCGCCGCGACCCGCGTCGAATGGGGCGACACGACGATCAACTTGATCGACACGCCCGGCCACGTCGACTTCACGGTCGAAGTCGAACGTTGCCTCCGCGTTTTGGACGGCGCCGTTTTGGTTCTCTGCTCGGTCGGCGGCGTTCAAGCGCAATCGCTCACGATCGACCGCCAAATGAAACGTTACGGCGTTCCGCGCTTGGCGTTCATCAATAAAATGGACCGCGTCGGGGCGAACCCGCGTCGCGTCGTTCAACAACTGCACGAAAAGCTCGACTGCGAAGCGGTGATGATGCAAATCCCGATCGGCGCCGAGCAAAACTTCGAAGGCGTCGTCGACCTGATCACCGGTCGCGCCTACTATTTCGACGGCCCGCAAGGCGAAAAAGTTCGCGAAGAAGATATTCCGGCGGAACTCGTCGACGAATATAACGAAGCGCGCCAAAATATGCTCGAAACGCTCTCGATGTACAGCGACGAGATGATGGAAGCGCTCCTCGAAGAACGCGAAGTTCCGCTCGACCTGATTTACGAAGTCGTCAAAAAAGCGACGCAAGCGCGCCAACTCACGCCGGTCTTTATGGGCACCGCGTACCGCAACAAGGGCGTTCAACTCCTGCTCGACGCGATTTCCCGTTACCTCCCGTCGCCGCTCGACCGCGAAGGTTCCGCGTTCCGCGTCAACAAGGAAACCGGCGAAGAAGAAAAATTTGTTCTCCAACCGGCGAACGACCGTCCGCTGATCGCGATGGCGTTCAAAACGGTCGAAGACCCGTACGGGACGCTCACCTTCATGCGCATTTACGAAGGGACGCTCAAGAAGGGCGAAACCTACGTCAACCAACGCACCGGCCATAAAGAACGCGTCAGCCGCATCTTCCGTATGCACGCCGAACAACGGGTCGAACTCGAATCGGCCGGCGCCGGCGACATCGTCGCGGTCATCGGTATCGAAGGTTCGTCCGGCGAAACGTACTGCGAAACGGCGAACTACTGCACGCTCGAGTCGATTTTCATTCCGGAACCGGTTATCCAAGTCGCCATTAAGGCTTGCGAAACCCGCGACACGGACAAACTCGGCAAGGCTCTCTATCGTTTCCGCAAGGAAGACCCGACCTTGACGGTCAAAACCGACCCGGAAAGCGGCGAAACCCTCATCGCCGGGATGGGCGAACTCCACCTCGACGTTTACATCGAACGCATCCGCCGCGAATATAAGGTCGAAGTCGAAACGTCCGCGCCGAAAGTCAACTACCGCGAAGCGCCGACGCAAGCGATCGAATTCGATACGAAGCACAAGAAGCAATCCGGCGGTTCCGGTCAATTCGCGCACATTTGCGGTATTATGTCGCCGATTCCGGAAGAAGAAGCGAACGCGGAAGAATCCTTTATCTTCCAAGACGAAATCACCGGCGGCGTCATTCCGGCGAACTACATCCCGGCGATTAAAAAGGGTTACGAAAGCTCGCTGGAAAAAGGCCCGATCGCCGGTTACCCGGTCGTCGACCTGAAGATCGTCGTCAACGACGGTTCGTTCCACGCGGTCGACTCGAGCGACTTGGCGTTCCGCATCTGCGCCCAAACGTCGTTGCGCGAAAACTTCCCGAAAACGAAACCGGCGCTCCTCGAACCGATTATGAAGATCGACATCGAATGCCCGGAAAACTTCCAAGGGGGCGTCGTCGGCGACCTCTCGAGCCGTCGCGGCGTCGTCTCGTCGACCGAAACGACCGGTTCGAACTGCCGCATCGTCGGCGAAGTTCCGTTGGCCGAAACGTTCGGTTACTCCTCGACCCTCCGCGGTATGACGCAAGGTCAAGGCGTTTTCTCGATGGAATTCCTCAAATACAAACGCGTTCCGGCGAACGTTCAAGAGGAAATCATCCGCGAACGCAACCCGAAACCGGCGCAAGGCGGTAAAAAATAGTCGTCGGGATTGAATCCCGAGAATTGCGAAACGTCGAGTCGCGCCGATTGGGCGTTTCGCGATTTGGACGAACAAAAAAACCGAGTAAATTCGACGCAAGCCGAGTTTGCTCGGTTTTTTGCGTTTTGACGGTCGCGGCGACTCGACGTTTTGCGGAGCGTCGGCGTTTCGCGGCGTTTGCGCGAATCGGAGAAAAAAGGCGGTCTTTGCGGACTTTCGCGAAAAAAAACGGCGCGAGTCGAGCGAGACGAAGGAAAAAAGAGCCGCTTGGGCGACGTTGCGGGCCCTTTCGGTCGATAACGTGTATTAAGAGTAAGCGGCGCGACCGGTAAAACGCGTATAATAGTTAAGAGAATCGAACTTTTAGCGAGGAACGAGGGCGGAGATGAGCGAACCAACGAACGAAACGACGAAAATCAACGAAACGACCGACGACGCGCTCGCGACGAACGACGTCGAACTGTTGCAAAAATTCGGCGAGTTTAAAGAGCGGTTTTTAACGCGGCTCGAACGGGAAATCGTCGGACGCCGCGCGGTGTTGGAGGAGGTCTTGGCGGGAATCTTCGCGGGCGGGCACGTCTTGCTCGTCGGCGTTCCGGGGCTCGGCAAGACGCGAATCGCTCGGGCGATCGCCGACGCGCTCGACTTGCGTTTCCGTCGAATCCAGTTCACACCGGACTTGACGCCCGCCGACATTTTGGGCTTCGACGTTCTCCAAGAAGACCCGGCGACCGGGACGCGCTCTTTTTCGTTCGCGCCGGGCCCGATTTTCGCGAACGTCGTTCTCGCCGACGAAATCAACCGAACGCCGCCGAAAACGCAAGCCGCGCTCCTCGAAGCGACGCAGGAACGCCAAATAACGGTCGCCGGGCGGCGGTACGAACTCGACGCGCCGTTTTTCGTCGTCGCGACGCAAAACCCGCTCGAAAGCGAAGGAACGTACCCGCTCCCGGACGCGCAGCTCGACCGCTTCCTCTTTAGCGTTAAAATCGACTATCCGAAGGCCGCCGACGAAGTCGAAACGGTCTTGCGAACGACCGGCGAAGAGCGCGCGCCGGAACCGCCGACGATTTGCCGCGACGAGTTCTTGACGTTCCAAGGGCTGATTCGGCGAATCCCGGCGCCGCGCGTCGTCGTCGAACACGCGGTCAACATCGTTCGCAAGACGCGGCCGCAGACGAAAACGTCGATCGAAGCGACGCAGCAGTACGTCGAGCGGGGCGCGGGGCCGCGGGCGAGTCAAGCGTTGATTTTGGGCGCGAAGGCGTTCGCGGCGTTCGCCGGGCGGACGGCGGTTTCGGCGGACGACGTCGAGCGGGCGGCGCTTCCGGCGCTTCGCGAACGGATCGCGTTGAACTACTTGGCGCAGGCGGACGGCGTCGACGTCGACTTTCTCGTTCGGAAGATTTTGCGCGACGCTCGGGCGGAGTACGAGCGCGGTTGACGCTTCGGCGGGCGGCGGTCGTTCGGCGTTTCGACGGACGTTTTCGCTTCGCCGGTCGTTCGGCGTTTGCGGAGCGGGGCCGCTCGGAGCGTTTTTGCCCTTAATTAATATGTTGACAAAATTCTCGAATCGAGTCGAAATTTTTTTGCAGAAAGGCGAAATATGTCGCTGAACGCCGCGCAAACGGCCGCCGTCGAAACGCTTTCCGGGCCGCTTCTCGTTCTCGCGGGCGCCGGAACCGGCAAAACTCGCGTCGTTACTTACCGTATCGCGCGGCTGATCCAGAGCGGCGTCGCGCCGGATCGCATCCTCGCCGTTACGTTCACCAACAAAGCGGCGCGCGAAATGCAGGAGCGGATTTCGGCGCTGTTGCCCAAACGAATCGACAAGAAAAAGCCGGAAATTTCGACGTTTCACTCCCTTTGCGTTCGGATTTTGCGGCGGCAGATTCATCGGCTCGGCTTTCCGACGCAGTTCTCGATTTACGACCGCGGCGACCAAGAGTCGTTGGCGCGCCAAATCCTCCGCGAAATCAAAATAACGAGCGCGGCGCTCCGTCCGGCCGACTTTTTGAAAGCGGTCGGCGATTGGAAAACCGCCGGCGTTCGGCCCGAAAAAGCGCTCGAAATCGCGACCGATTCGAAAGACTATCTTTGCGCCGTCGCGTACTCGAAATATCAAGCGCGACTCAAAAACCTCGGCGCGGTCGACTTCGACGACATCTTGCTTTTGACGGAAGACCTCTTTCGCCTCTATCCGGAAGCCTTGGAGGAGGAAGCCGCGCGCTTCGATCATCTTCTCGTCGACGAGTACCAAGACACCAACATGTGTCAGTACCGCGTTGTGAAAGGGCTCGCGATGCGGCGTCGGAACCTTTGCGTCGTCGGCGACGACGACCAGGCGATTTACGGTTGGCGCGGCGCGGAAGTGAAGCATATTCTCAACTTCCAGCGCGACTGGCCGGAGGCGAAAGTCGTTCGACTCGAAGAAAATTACCGCTCGACGGCGCAAATTTTGAGTTGGGCGAACACGCTCGTCGCGTTCAACGAAACGCGGCACGAAAAGCGGTTGCGCTCGACCGTTCAAGGGCCGCCGCCGCGCATTCTGCAATGTAAAGACGCGGAGGAAGAGGCGAAACGCGTCGCGCTTTCGATTAGGGTGCGAATCGAGGACGCGCGGCTTCATCCCCGAGATTTCGCGATTCTTTTCCGAACGAACGAGCAGACGCGCGCCGTCGAAATGGAGTTGCGGTCGGCGAAGATTCCTTACGTCGTCGTCGGCGGGCAGTCGTTTTTCGACCGCAAAGAGGTGAAGGACGTCGTGTCGTATTTGAAGGCGATTCTGCGTCCGCAAGACGACGTCGCGCTCTTGCGAACGATCAATTCGCCGCCGCGCGGGATCGGGGCGACGACGATCGGCAAAATTCGCGAACGCGCCGTCGCCGAAGGGAAACCGATTTGGGAAATCGCGACGAAAGACGCCGCTTTTATGGAAACGCTCGACTCGCGCTCGCGGGAAGCGACGAAGCGATATTGCGACTTAATCGTCGCCGAGGGACGCAAACTCAAACGCGACTTCACCCCGGAAACGTTGACGAAGTTCCTCGAAGCGGTCAAGTATCAAGAGGAGATCGACCGCCTTTACCCGGACGAAGCGGAGCGCAAGGCGCGAACCGACTCGGTCGGCGAAGTCGTCGACGCGGCCGCGGCGTTTTTGAAGGAAAATCCGGGCGGTTCGCTCGCCGCGTTCCTCGACGACGCCGCGCTCGGCGGGCCCGATTTCAGTTCGCAGCAAGACAAAAAGTCGAAAAGCGACGCGGTTCTTCTTTCGACGTATCACGCGGCCAAAGGGCTCGAGTTCAAAGAGGTCTATATGGTCGGAATGGAGGAGGGAATCCTCCCGCATCAACGCTCGATCGAAACGCTGACCGAAGCGGCGATCGAAGAAGAACGGCGGCTCTGCTACGTCGGCGTTACCCGCGCGCAACGCCGGCTGACGTTGACGATGGCGCTCGCCCGAACGAAATGGGGAAAAGCGCGTCCGACGATTCCAAGTCGATTTTTGTACGAATTAACGGGGCAATCGGACAACCCGCGTTACCTCGCCGTGAAGGAAGGACGCCGACCGAACGAAACGCCCAAACGGCGTTCGTGAACGTTCGCGACGAAGAAAAAACGGACGCGCGCCGTTAAAAGCGGCGCAAAAAAAGAAAGGCGACGGTCGACAAAGCGCGCGACCGCGCCGAAAAGGCGGATTTTAGCGAAAGCGGTTCTTTTTTTACATAGTTTTTTGGCACATTTTTTTTTTTTTGATACATTAAGGTCGCCGCGGCGAAGACCGACGAGGGATTTAACGCGCGCCGCGTCCCAAAAAGCAAAGGAATAGAAAATTTACGTTATGTCGTAGAAAGCGCGCGCTTGTCGCTGGACAAACCGCGTCGCGGAAGTATACTAAGAGGAGGAGCGCCGCTTGAGCGCTAGTAATTCGCAAGCTATTCGGCTGATCGCTTTATTGAAAATGATGACGCAAACGCCGGGAACTCCCGCTTACTTCGCCAACGCGCTCGACGTCGACGAGCGAACGATTCGACGTTATGTTCAACAATTGCGCGACGCCGGTTTTCCGATCGTCGCCGACCGCGCGACCGGTCGCTTGGAACTCGCCAGCGATTACGGCGTCCCGCCGATTGAATTCACGGAGCGCGAAGCGTTGGCGCTTCTCGTTCTTTTTCACGAAGCGGGCGAAAAACTTGACGGTAATCTTTTCGCGTCGTTGCGAGACGCGACGGCGAAATTGGCCTCGACGCTTTCTCCGACGTTGCTCGATTTTGTCGAAGCGACTCGGGTTCGCGTCGCGATGAAACGGGGCGCGGTCGACGAAAGCGAAAAACGCTCGTCCGCGACGAAAAAGGAAATGAATACGACGAACGACTATTGGACGGGAAACGAAAACGCGGCGAACGGCGACGGGCGCGACCGTTTCTTTGACGCGATTTTCGACGCTTGTTTGGCGCGGCGCCCCTTTGAAGCGCGTTACCAAGGGCCGACCGGGCCGACGCTGACGACGACGGTGCATCCTTACGCCGTTTTTTATTCGCGCGCTTGGTACGTCGTCGGTTATTCCGGACTCCATCGGGAGACGCGAACTTTTAAAATCGCGCGATTTGAGAGCGTCGAACCGTCCGACGCGAAGTTTCTCGAGAACTTGAATTTCTCGCTCGATTCTTATTTCGGCGACGCTTGGCGTTTCATTCGCGGGCCGCGGACGTATCGCGTCGTCGTTCGGTTTTCCGAGAAAGTCGGGACGAACGTCGCCGAAGTGCGTTGGCATAAAACGCAACAAACGCGAGTCTTTCCGGACGGAAGCGCGGAACTCGAGTTTCGCGTCGCCGGATTGAGCGAAATTATCTGGTGGATTCTCGGATACGGCGCGGAAGCGGAAGTTCTCGAGCCGCCGGAGTTGCGCGAAATGGTCGCCGAACACGCTCGCCGCGTTTTGGAACGATTCGAGAATCCGCCGTCGAAACGGGACGACGCTCGTTTCGACTCGAATCCTTGGCGTCGACGCTAAACTGAAAAGCGCGCTCGCCCGAGTCGCCGTCGCGATCGACGAAAATGGGAAGGCGGCGGAAGATAGGCGAGGGAAGACGTCGACCGACGAAAAAAATGAGAAAAAATAAGGAAAAAAAAGCGGCGAACGCTTGAAAGTTGCGAAAACGCGCGCTATAATACAAGTACTGAGTTTCTCCCTAAATATTTGCCCCGGATGGTCAACCATTAGCGTAGGCCGCGACCGCAAACGGCTAGTGCAGGTGCACGCTAGGTCGCCGCCTGTCTCGCAGCGACATTTTTTCCAGGTCGCAGATAATGGAGGGAGAAACTCTTTTTTCTTTTCTTGCCCTAACGTCCGAATTTTCTTCGTTTGATTGGTTTTCGGATAGGATTTTTTCGACGCTTCCGCGACGAACGAAACGCGCGGTTTCTTGGTCGGACGCTTTGAAGAATTGCGTCGGCGATTCGAGCGGCTCGTTTGAAACGGCGCCCTTGCGTTGCGTAAAAAGGCGCCGTCGACCGATTTCGCGTTTTAGAACGAGTCGAACCGACGAACCGGCGCAAGAAAATAAAGAACGCGAACCGACGAAAAAACGCGATTTCGACGGTTGCGCGTATCGTGTTTGCGGCGAAGCGCGTCGTTGGACGGCGACGAAAACGCGCCGCCGTTGGAACGCTTCCTTATTTTTGTTGGCGGAGCGCGAGAACGCTCAACGCGACGATCCCTCCGGCGCAGAGGACGAAGATAATATCCATCAACGTATTCGCTTTACCGAACGGAATACCGGCGACGAGGTCGAGGAGGAAAACGAGGAAAATAATCGCCGAAAGGGACGTCGAAGCGATGCAAAGGAATTTGGACATATCGCGGTTCCAAAGGGGCTAAGGCGTTAGGTTCCAAGGGGACGCGGACGCAAATTTCGCCGAAACGGCGTTTCCGGCGCGAAACTCGTTAAGTTAAGGAGCGCGGCGCCGTCGACCGAAGCGCGTCTTTCTCTAAGTATAATCTATTCGCGCCGAAATTCCAATAAGCTTTTCGAGAAATTTTCGTTTTTTTAAAATTTCGAACGCGGTTTGCGACCGGCGGCGCTACTTCGCGGCGTCGGGAGCGATCGGAAGGCGGACGACGAACGACGTTCCCTTGCCGAGCGCGCTTTCGACGCGAATCTTTCCGGCGTGTTCCTCGACGACGCGCTTGCAGAGCGCGAGCCCGAGTCCGGAGCCGCCCTTGCCGGTTTCGTCCGGACCGCTTTTGGTCGAGTAAAACGCGTCGAAAATTTTCGGAAGCGTTTCCGGCGGAATCCCGGGGCCGAAGTCGCGAACGGCGACCTCGACGTAATTCGGGTCGTCGGCGCGTCGGATTTTAACGACGATTCGCCCGCCGCTCGGCGACGCTTGCCGCGCGTTGACCAAGAGGTTGACGAGAACCTGTTGAATTTGGTTTCCGTTCGCCAAGACCGGAGGAACCGGCTCGTATCGCGTTTCGATCGCGACGCGGTACTTGCGGGCCTCCCGTTCGAGGAGGAGCAGCACGTCGTCGACGAGCGCTTGCAGATCGGTCGCTTCGCGTCCCGACTTGCGGTTGCGCGCCAAGCCGAGAACGACGCCGACGATTTTCGCCGCTCGTTGCGACGCGTCCAAAATCTTCGTAAACGCTTTTTCGCGGGTTTCGTCGTCGTTGCGGCGGAGCCCCATTTGCGCGTAATTAATCGTCAGCGTCAAAATATTGTTGAACTCGTGCGTCGTCGTTCCGGCCAATTCGCCGACCGCGACGAGCGGCTGCGTTTCGGACAACATTTTTTCGAGGCGGCGAACTTGTTCTTTCAGTTCGGCGATTTCTGCGTCGCGCGGGTCTTGCATCGTCGTTTTTTCTTTCTCGTCGGTTTTTTGGGGGCGAACGGGGAGAGGGAAGCGGAAGCGGCGAACGAGGGCGCGTCGCGCGCCCGACGGCGAAACGGCGAGCGTCGGCGACCGGAGCGAAAAACGCGCTCTCGGCGGCGGTATCGGCGTTTCGGGGCCCTTTTCTTGACAATTTCGGCGAAAAATGCGGAGATTCGCCTTTAAATTCCGTCGCAATTTCGGTAAAATAGCGCGTCGAGGAAGTTTTTTCGACGCCGGCGCGGATAATCGACGCCGTTTAGTTATTTTATTTAGGTTTCGGTATTTATGCGTTGAAACGCAATGTTTTAATCGATTGAAATTTGAGGTAAAAATGGCGACGGATAGTTGGGTTTTAGCGGTCGCGCTGATTTTGTTGGCCGCGGCGTTCGGGTATTTTTACGGCGCGACTTTTTTTTGGCGGCGCTTGGCGGCGGTCGCGACGAAAGAGGGTCGATTCGAGGAAGCGGAGCGCGCTTACCGTCGGGCGTTGGCGATTTCTCCCCGCGACGCTCGCCTTTGGTTTTGGCGCGGTTTGACGGAGCGTCGGCTCGGGCGGCTCGACGACGCGTTGGAGTCGTTGCGGCGAGCCGGGGAACTCGACCCGAACGCCGAGGAGGTTTTCGCCGAGCGGGCCGACCTCTTTCACGAGCGGGGCGAACTCGGCGACGCGTTGCGCGAATTGGCTTGGATTATCGAGTCGCAACCGGCGCCGTTCAACGCTCGCTTGACGCGGAGTTCGATTTTGATCGAAACGGGCCGCTTCGACGAGGCGATCGCCGACTGCGATTGGCTGATCGCGAACGGCGACGAATCCGCTTGCGCCGGAGCGTTCAACAATCGCGGCGTCGCGAAGTTGGCGGTCGGGCGGGACGACGAGGCGGCGGTCGATTTCGAAACGGCGTATTTGATCGATCCGAGTTTCTTGATCGCGCAAGCGCATTGCGCCGGGACTTGGCTGCGTCGCGGCGCGCCGGAAAAGACGTTGCGCCTTTGCGACGCGGTCTTGAACGTCGACGCGACCAACGGCGTCGCGCTCCGGTATCGCGGCTTGGCGAAACGAGCGCTCGGCGACGAAACGGGCGCGGCGGAGGATTTGCGTCGCGCCGAAGAGCTGGGCGCTTGACGAAGCGGCGTTCTTCATTAATAATAAGGGCGACAAACGCCGTCGAACGTCGAAACGCTTTCGCGGTCGAGGCGAACCCAAAAGCGGAAAAAAACGAAAACAACGGAAAAACCGGAAGACGGAGAGCGAAACGAAATGAGCGACGCGACGGCGCGGGAAATTTGCGTCGACAACCTCGACGACCCGAGATTGCGGCCTTATCGGAACTTGCGCGAGCGAACGTTGCGCGGCGAATCGATTTTCGTCGCCGAGGGCGCGTTGGTCGTCGAGCGGCTTTTGCGGTCGCGGTTTGGGGTCGAATCGATTTTGACGACGCGCAAAGAAACCGGGCTCGGCGACTGTTTGTCGTTGGTTCCGGCGGACGTTCCGATTTACCGCGTCGACGAGCGCGCCGCCGCGAACGAGCTGGTCGGGTTCGAGTTTCACCAAGGGATACTCGCCGTCGGGAAGCGCGCGCCGATTCCGACGTTTCTCGAAGGGCTCGACGCGACGTTCGGCGGCGAAACCGGCGAAAATAGCGGGATGGGCGAAAACAAAGAAGCGGGCGAAGCGGCGCAAGTCGGCGAAACCGGGAGCGGAACGCGCTTTCTGTCGCGACGCGGCGGCGCGTTCGTCGTTTTGCCGGACGCGACGAAGCCGGACAACTTGGGGCTAGCGTTCCGTTGCGCGGCGGCGCTCGGCGCGGAGGCGGTCGTCTTGGGCGAGCGGTGTTGCGACCCGTTTTCGCGTCGGGCGCTCCGCGTCTCGATGGGGGGCGTCCTCCAAACGCCGATTTTTCGGGCCGAGAACCTGCTCGACGAGATCGCCGAAGCGCGCCGACGTCGGGGCGTCCGTTTTTTCGCGACCGTTTTGAACGACGAAGCCGCGTCCCTGCCGGAAATCGACGCTTGGCCGGAGCGAACCGCGTTTGTTTTCGGGAACGAATATTCCGGGTTGACGCCGGAATTTGTCGCCGCGTGCGACCGTTCGGTAATGATTCCGATGCGCCCGGACGTCGACTCGCTGAACCTCGGCGTTTCGGTCGGCGTCTTTTTATACGAGTTCAACCGGGCGCGCTCGCGTCGGACGGCGAACGGATAAGCGTTAAGCGGCGTTTCGGCCGGCGGTCGTCGGGACGGCGGAAGTCGAAACGGCGGAGCGGGGCGGAGGTTCCGAAATCGCGTCGCGGAAGAAGAAACGAAAAAACGGTGAAAAACGACTTTTGACGTTGGAAGCGAAGTCTTATTTTGTTGAAATTTTTCAAAAAAGGAGAAACGGTAAAATGAAGAAGACGCGTAAATTGAACGGTTTGGCGTTCGGCGCGGGACTTTTGGCGCTTTGCGCGGTTTGCGGGTGTTCGGAGCCGATTCCGGTGCCGGGCGAAGACGCCGCCGCGACGAGCGAGACGAGCGCGAACGCCGCGACGACGAGCGAAACGAGCGCGGACGCCGCGACCGCCGGCCAAGCCGACGCCGCCGGAGCGACCGAAACGACGGCGGAACCGGAAGCGGAATACGTCGAGAAAAAAGCCGACGTCGGCGCGACCGGCAAGGGCGAGTACGGCGTTACGTCGGAAGAGCCTATGTCGATCGTTACCGTTCCGGTTTCGACGTACTTTAAAGCGCAAGAAATGGCGGTTTTCCGAATGCAGATTCCGTCGGCGATGAACCTCTTCCAAGCGAGCGAAGGCCGTTATCCGAACTCCGAAGAAGAGTTTATGACGAAGATTATTAAGGCGAACCAAATCGTTCTGCCGAAGCTACCGGAAGGCGACGTCTACTTTTACGACGTCCAAGCGCGCGAGTTGAAGATTCGCTCGAAGAAGGCGAACTGACCGAACCGTCGCCGAAAACGCTCGAAGCGACCGGCGGCGAAAGTAGGAAACGAAGAACGGCGAAACGCTCCAAGCGGGCGTTTCGCCGTTTTTATTTGGCGTCGAGTCGTCGCGTTCCTTTGGATTGTTAAAGCGGAAAAAACGCGGCGACTTTGACGGCGAGCGCGATTAACGGTCGAACAACTCGTCGATTTCGGCGAAAACGTTCCGACGGCGTTCGTTTTCCGCGTCGAGAAGAGCCGACGAAAGCGCGACGGCGTCCGTTTCGAGCGATTCGGCGAAGTCGGTTAAGTCGGCGGTTTCGGACGACGCGTCGAGCGAACCGAGTTCCGCGAAGACGGCGGACGACGTTCCGAGTCCGGAAACGACGACCGTTCCAACGAACGACCAAACGCCGGTTCCGCGACCGTCGGCGTCGACGAGTTCGACGCGAATATCGTATTCGCCGTCGGCGTCGTAAACGCAACCGAAAACCGCGGAGGTCGACGTTTCGTTCAAAACGTCCGCCGGGCGACCGTTCCCCCAATCGACGCGCCAACGGGTAATCGCCGCGTCGGGGCTCGTCAGCGAAAGACGAACGACGCCCGGAAGCGCCGAGAAAACGGTCGTTTCCGCCGAGACGACCGGGGCCGCGTCGACGCGCAACACTTCGGCGCGACCGGTTTTCTTCTTGCCGTCGGCGCCGATCGTTTGATAAGCGACGAAGTTCGCGGTCGTCTTAACGTCGGCGGAGGAAACCCAAGTCGGCGTTCCGTTTTGCGTTCGCGTTTCGAACGAGCCGTCGCCGTTCAAGTCCCAAACGGTCGTTCCGTCGCCGACGATCGCGCTCAAATCGACGACCGAATCGCCGACGAACGTCAAACGAGGCGCGACCGCAAGTTCGACGTTCGCGACCGTCGCGCCGAGGAACGCCGTTTCGGACGACAAAATTTTCGGTTCGATAACGACCGAAGCGCCGAGCGCGCCGCCGTCGGCGAAGAAGGCTTCGTCGAGCGAAACGCCGACCGACTGCGCGACGTTGTAGTTCGCCGGAGTGAAGACGAGAACGTCGGTCGAAAGGCGAACGCCGTCCGGCGCGGCCAAGTAAACGACGACGTTCGACGTCGGTTTCGTTTTGAGCGCGAAGTTGAACGACTCTTCGGTCGCGACGCTCAATTGAATCGACGAAACGCCCGAAACGGTCGTCGACGCTTGTTTTTCGACTTGGACGCTCGCCGAAAGTCGCGCCGTTTTTGCCGGGCCGAGCGCGCCGGAACCGTCGGCGACCGTTCGCGCCGTCCAGTCGAACGCGAAATATTTCGCGCCAAGTTTCGTCGGATCGACCGTCAGCGTCGCGTAAACGACTTCGCCGGGCGCGAGTTCGAACGCGGTCGGGTCGACCGTCGAACCGTCGGCGCGGCGGAACTCGTAAAGGAGCGTCGCGGCGTCGACGCCGGAAATCGCGAGCTTCGAGAAGGCGACCGTTTGCGCGCCGGCGTTCAAAATTTCGACGGTTCGCGTCGTTTCGGCGCCGTTGACCGCGACGTCGCCGAAATTAAGGGGCGCGCCGTCGAGCGGAGCGTTCGTCGCCGCGTCGAGGAAGAGAATCGAGTCGGCGAAGGTCGGCGTCGAGGCGTTCGACGCGGCGACGTTGGCGACGACCGTCGATTTCGCGTCGAACGTCGGCTCGTATTCGGACGCCGGATGGCGGTAAGTCGCGGCGCTCGCGGCGGTCGACGCGACGTTGCGGGCGACGTAAGCGTTTTTGAAGGTCGTTTTGCCGACGCAGTGCGCGGCGCCGCCGTTTTGCGTCGCGCGGTTCGCCCAAAAGGTCGAGTTTTCAAAGAGCGCGTCGCCGGAGCTTGCGTTCGAGACGGCGCCGCCGTTTTTCGCCGAGTTTTCGACGAAAAGGGAAGCGCGGACGCCGAGCGTTCCGCCGTTGACGAGCGCGCCGCCGAAAAGTCCGGCTTGGCAACCGACGAACGAAACGCCGGAAAGATTCGCCGCGCCGTAATTTGCGAGCCCGCCGCCCGATTCGCCGGTCGAAACGGCGTTCGCGACGGTCGCGTCGGCGAGCGTTAGTTGCGCGCCGCTCCAGTTCAACAAGGCGCCGCCGTCGAGCGCGGCGACGCAAGCGTCGAAATCGGCGCCGGAGAGAACGAGCGTTCCGGCGTTCGAAACGGCGCCGCCTCCCGAAGTCGCTTGGCAATCGACGAAACGAAGTTCCGCGGCGGTAAGGAAACCGTCGAGCGAGATCGCGCCGCCGACGTTCGCGGAACAGTTTTCAAACGTCGTCGCCAAAATCCAAGAGATCGAACCGGTTTTGGCGTTTTCGACGGCGAGCGCGCCGCCGTTCGTCGCGGAGGCGTTCGCAAAGGCGGCGTCGCGAATTTCGAAGTAGCCGGTCGAGAAAACGGAACCGCCGTCGCCGTCCGCTGCGTCGCCGTCGAATCGGGCGCCGACGACCGACAAAACGCCGGCGTTGAAGGCCGCGCCGCCGTTTCCTTCGGCTTGGTTTGACTCAAACGCGGCGTCGACGAGTTCGAGTTCGGCGTTCGCGTCGACGTAAAGCGCGCCGCCCGATTCTCGCGCTTCGTTCCGTTCGAAACGAGCGGCGGTCAAGGAAAGCGCGCCGCCGTAATCGAAGATCGCGCCGCCGTTTTGCGCTTTGTTCTCGGCGAAGGTCGCGTCGACGACGAGCGTTTCGCGCCCTTCGACGCCGACGTTGTAAAGGCCGCCCCCGGCGTTCGACGCGAAGTTGTTTAAAAAGGACGAATTGTCGACGTCGAGATAACCGGCGAAGTTGTAAAAACCGCCGCCCGCGCCGGTCGTCGCCGCGTTGTCGGAAAGAAGCGCGCCGTCGAGAACGGCCGAGCCGCCTTTCAAATAAACGCCGCCGCCGACCGCCGCCGAGTTGTTCGCGACGGTCGTTCGCGTCAGCGTCAGATCGCCGTCGTCGACGTAAACGCCGCCGCCGACGCTCGACGCGCCGCCCGCCGAGTTGTCCGAAACGACCGAGTCGACCAACGTCAGCCGTCCGCCTTGGACGTAAATCCCGGCGCCGAGCGCGGCGCTCGAAACGTTTCCGACGATCGCGCAGTTCGTCGCCGTTAAATTGAAGTGCGCGCCGACTTGGACGCCGACGCCTTTGTACGTTCCGCCGTTCGTCGACGGGTTCGCGGAGCCTCCGGTCAGCGTCAAGCCGATCAACGAAACGGAGCGTTCGGCGCTCGCGGACGCGTTCGTCAAGAGGAGAACTTGCCCCTTGCCGCCGCGGTCGACGACGACGCCGCCGACGTCCGACGCGTCGACCGTTACGTCCTTATTAATAATCGTCAACGTTTTCGACAATTCGATCGTTCCGCCGAGCGAAAAGCGAACCGTCGACGAGAGCGTTTTGCCGTCGATTTGGGTTCCGGCGTATTCGAGCGCTTCTCGCAAGGAAATTTTGCCGTCCGTTTGCGACGAAGAGTCGGCTAGCGTCGTTACCCAGATCGCGGCGTCGTCCGTTTCGTCGGCGACGAAGGAATCGGCCAACGCTTTGAAGTCGGCGGAACCGACCGTCAACGCGAGAAGCTCGCGGTTTTCCAAACGTTCGAAGCGCGCCGAGCGCCGAGCGGGACGGTTCGCGGACGACGGTTGCGAAGAAAAACGGGAACGCGAAAATTTCATCGAAAAAGGTCTCCTAAACGGTCGCCGTCGACGGGGAGGCGGTTTAAGGGAAAAAGAGGTTTTACGGGCGACGCGACCGGTCGGCGCGGCGTCGGACGCGTTCTATTATAACGAAAAATTGCGAACGACGCAAACGGTTTTTGCGGCGCGAGCTTCCGTTTCGACGAAGAGACGGCGGCAAAAGTTGCGTTTCGACGGCAAATTTTCTCGATTTTAACGGTCGAGCGTTCCGATTTTACGCTTTTTGCGGGGCGGGCGGACTCGACGGGCGCTTGGCGTCGCGTCGCGCCGTCGTTTTAATTTTGCGCTTCTTGCGCTCGTTTCGCTTTTTTCGCCGGGCGTTCGTCGGCGTCGATCCAAAGGGTTACCGGGCCGTCGTTGACGAGCGAAACGGCCATATCGGCGCGGAAAACGCCGGTTTCGGTCGGGACGCCGAGCGAGCGCAGCTCCGCGACGAAGCGTTCGTAAAGTCGGTTCGCCGTTTCCGGAGGGGCCGCGTCGACGAAGCCGGGGCGGTTTCCCTTAATGCAATCGCCGAACAAAGTGAATTGGCTGACGACGAGCGCGGCGCCGCCGACTTGCGCCAAGTTGAGGTTCATTCGGCCTTCGGCGTCTTCGAAGACGCGGAGCGACGCGACTTTTTTCGCCAAATAGCGGACGTCCTCTTCGTCGTCGCCGACGCCGACGCCGAGTAAAACGAGGAAACCGCGGTCGATTTGGCCGGAAATTCGGTTGTTTTCGGTTTTGATTGCGACGCTCGCGGAAGCGACGCGTTGAACGCAAGCTCTCATAATAAGCGGAAAATGCGGAAAATGGAGAAAGCGGGAAAAACGGAAGGAACGGGGGAGAAGCGGGAGCGACGGGAAAAGGCGCGGAGCGGAACCGTCGCGCCGAACTCGACCGTCAAGAAACGACCAAAAGACCGAGTCGACGCTTGCGCGTTTCGTCGGTCGGTTCGGGATTTTAGCGGGCGAAAAGCGGTTCGACCGTCGCGAAGGCGGCGTTTTGAGCGTCGCTTTCGGAGCGGGAAAGAAAGAGTCGACCGGCGCGTTTCGTTCGTTTTTTAAAGGTAAAAAATCGAATAAAACGGCGAGTAAGCGCAAAACGAGACGGCGCGCGGTCGACTTCTTTCGTTATTTTTCGTCTTTTCGTCGGAAACTTCGCGGCTCCTCGGAGGAAGCCGCCGGAACGAAATCCTTTTTAGTTCCGTCGCGGACGAAAGACGATCAAACGAGTTCTTTCTTGGAACCGACCAACGAACGCAGACGTTCGGCGAGAAGAGCCGAGTCGAACGGTTTGCGGAACGTTTCGTTGATGCTGGAACGATCGAAGCTCGTGCTGCTGCCGTCGTCGGGCAGAAGAGCGATGAGGATGATTTCGCCAAATTCCGGGTTGCGACGGAGGTTTTGGCAAATTTGCAACGCTTCGGCGCGACCGATCGAGAAGTCGACGATGATGCAGTCCGGGTGGAAACTTTCGGCTTGAATGCCGGCGTCGAACCCGCTGGCGGCGACCGCGACTTTGAACGCTTTTTCGGTCGGCAGTTCGCGTTTAACGTTTTCAATAAGAACTTGGTCTTGCGCGACGATCAAAACCTTCGCCAAGGTTTCGTCTTCCAAGTCGCCGAGCGGCATACCGTGTTCTTTGAGGAATTTAATCAAGCATTCGCGCGGGATGCGGCGGTCTTGCGAACCCGGGATGCGGTAACCCTTGAGGCGACCGGAGTCGAACCATTTGCTGACGGTGCGAGGGGCGACCTTGCAGATCTTGGCGACCTGACCGGTGGTGAAAACCTTCATTGCTGACTCTCCGATAAAATTGTACGCGTTAGGTATCCAACGAAATTTCTTGCCAAAATCCGTTTCGGCGCGAAATTTTGTCGTCCCGAAGCGTCGCGTTGCGCGAGGCGATCCTTCGCGAGGCGCGGCGTCGACGTTGGTCGAGACTTAACGAAAAATAGCGGACGGGCGCGCCTTCGTAAACGGGAAGCGCTCGACTCCGTTTGACTGGTAACGTTTTCGGCGATTTAATCGCGCCGTCATCAGTAAAAACCGGAATAATCGCGAAAATTATTTTTTCCGGCAATTTCAACGCGGGCGAAATCGCGAAACGCGACCGTCGGGACAATTCGAACGCGAAATTGACTTCGCGTTCGAAATTAGCGTCGCGGGCAGATTCCGTTCGTCGGCTTTTTAGGGCGAATGTCCTTTGTCGGCCTTAGACGGAAAAAACTCGTCGACCCTGTTGTAGGGGTCTCATCGGCATTAACGGTCGACCGACTTTAGCGCGTTTTCTTTTTCGTTCAAATTATACGAGTGAAAACGATCGTCGCGCTTTCGACGGCGACGCAACGCGCGTTAAAATGGGTAAAAGCGTTTGAATATGACGGTTTGCGCGTTTTGGCGAGACGTTAAAACAGGCGAAAAGGGCGAGACGCAACGAATACGACGGGCGCGGAGGGCGGCGGTTTTAGCGATTATTTGCAAGGTAGCGATCGAAGGGAAAATAAGGGCTCCAGCGAATCGTTTTAAAAAATAAAATCGAATAAAGCGGCGCGATTTGTAGAAGTTTGACAAAATTTTGTTAAAATGTCGAAGGCGGTTTTGCGTCGACGGCGGCGAGCGGCGTACTCTGAAGCGCGGACTCGAACGAGCGCGCCGACGGCGGAGAAACGAACGAGACGGATAAAACGATAATAACGGATTGAAAGCGGCGAACGATGAACGAGACTTATTTTCTTGTCGAACAAGCGGTGTTTTCGGTGAATTTGGCGCGACGTTCGTCGAACGGGCTCAACGAAGCGGCTCTTGTCGACGCGAGCGAAGGCGCGTCGCGGACGGATTTGACCGCGGCGCTCGATTGGGCGACGCGGCTTGAAACGTTCGACGCGGAGTTCGACCCGCTTAATCTTTTCTTCTTGCCGACGCCGAGCGGCGCGTTCGCGATCGGGCGTCTGACGCCGGCGACCGCGGACGCGGAAAAGGGCGCGTTCTATTTTCAACTGTTTTTCGTCGAAGAGGACGCGTTTTTCCAATGCGGCGCGAATCCGGTCGCGCTCTTGCATTTGGCGTTGAACACCGCGAAGTTTTCTCTTTACCGACCGGGCGCGCGCCTCGAAGCGTTCCGTTTGGAAACGCGGGCGCCTTGGATCGATCGGGAGGACTTGCGTCGAACGACGACGCGTTTGGGAACGCGGGCGCTGACGACGCTGATTCAAGCGATTCTTGGTTCGAGCCGAACGACGTTCGTCGCCGATTACAACGCGTTTTTGGTCGTCGCGGCGTTGTTTGAGTTGACGCCGATACATTGGCGTCCGGCGTTGACGTTCGCGGTCGGCGTTCGTTTTCGCGGCGATTTGTCGTTGCGGTTGAACGGCGCGACGACGCGGCGCGGGGTCGAAGGGCCGCGCGTCGAAGCGGGAACGACGTATTGCGACTTGCGGGACGTCGTCGAGAACGACGACGCGTATCCTCTTGAAAACGCTTGGGCGGCGTTGGTCGAGACGGCGTTGAAGGGGAACCGCGTCGACTATTTATACGAGCGAATGGCGGAGGACTTCTTCCTTTATCAAAAGGAGCGGGACGACGGCGCCGATCGCGTCGCGTCGAGCGAGGAGGTCGCGAAACTGGGCGCGGCTTGGCGCTCGGGATTGGAGAGCGCGATTCGCGGCGAGAAGAACGAAGCGGACGCCGCGGACGTTTTCGCCGACGAGAGCGAGTTTGACGGCGAAGACGGCGCGTCGGACGACGAACGGGACGACGAGGAAACGTTTTTCGACGGCGAGTTCGAGGGCGGTTGGCGCGATTCGGACGGCGACGATCAATGGCGCGTCGACGCGGCGAACGAAGCGTTGGAAAACCGTTCGGAGCCGGACGAGCGCGTCGCGCCGAAGTTTGTGTTTAAAGTCGTCGAACCGACCGAGGCGGAGCGAGCGGCGGAGGCGGAGGAAAACGACCGGGAAAAAGGTCGTGAAAAAAACGCGGCGCGAAAGAAAAACGATAATAAGGAGAAACGAAACGGCGAAAAAGCGCGATCGCTCGACGAGATTTTCGCCGGCGCGTCGTTCGAAGACGAATGGGCCGCGACCAAAAACGGGCGGGAGAGCGACGCGGAAGAGCGCGACGACTCCGCCGCCGAAGAGGAAAACGAACCCGGCGACGACAAGCGCGAGTTCGAAGAAGAACGCGACAAAGAGACGACGCTCGAAGCGTTGCGGCGCGTTTTTTCCGGAAAGGGCGGCGTCGTCGGAACCGGCGGAACGAAGCGCAAGGGAATCGCCGTGCGTTTTGAAGAGTTTTTGGAACTGGTGGACGCGGAACGGGCGTTCGACGAACCGCTCGGTTTGGACGGGCTGTCGAATTTGAACGCGCTGCTCGACGAACGCGGCGCCGAAGCGTTGGAACGTTTGAGACGAGCGTCGCGGCGCGACGGCGCGAAACGCGACGTCGACGACCGACGCTCGACGGAGCGGAACGCGCGGCGGTTGCGGTTGGCGCCGTTCGCGGCGTTGTCGGCGGAGTTTCCCGGCTGGAACGAGGAACTGCGTCGGTTCGACGCGCTGTTCGACGACGCCTGCGCCGGAAACGAAACGGCGGAGAAGGAATTGCGCGACTTTTGGCGGCGTTGGCGGCGCGAACTCGACGACGAAACGGTCGACCGAATCCGCGCCGCTTACGAGGAGCGGTTGCTCGGGCGTTTGTCGTCTCTCGACGGCGGCGCGGTCGAGCGAACTGATCGGCTTTTGACGGCGTTGGCGGTTTATGGCGCGCTTTTTTTGGAGCGTTGACGGGCGGCGAAACGACGGCGGAGAAAAAGGAATAATGAAACGAACGCGGAAAATCGGAGCGAAACGGGCGGCTTGCGTTTGCGTTTGCGTTTGCGTCGCGTTGGCGGGCGCGGCGTTCGCGGCGAGCGACGAAACGGAGAAAAAAGTCGGCGAAAGCGCGGCGAGCGTCGAAACGGAGAAAAAGGTCGGCGAAAGCGCGGCGAGCGTCGAAACGGAGAAAAAAGTCGGCGAAAGCGCGGCGAGCGTCGAAACGGAAAATCGCCGAGACGCCGAAGCGCGGACGCGGCGAGCGGTCGAGGAAACGGTTTCCGCGACGGTCGACGAACCGGAGAAATTGCGGCGGCTCGACAAAACCGCGCCGATTTGGGTTTCGAGCGACCGCAAGCGCGTCGTTCTCGGCGGCGTCGTTTGCTTGCGCGAGGGGCCGCTCGAGTTCTTCGCCTGTCGACGCGGGAGCAAGGAACACGAGTCGGTCGTTTCGCTCGACGTCGCCCCGCACCTGATACACGCGGCGTTGTTGGCCGTCGGCGCGAAACAAGGGAAACCGGCGAAGTTCGACCCGGTTTTCGTCCCGCCGACCGGCGAAGAGATCGAAATCGAGTTGCGTTGGCGCGACGCGGCGAGCGAAACGGTTCGCAAAGTTCGGGCGCAAGAAACGGTTCGCGTCGCGGAAACGGGGCGCGAAATGTCGGAGTCTTGGGTCTTCACCGGCGGGCTTTTCGGCGTCGACGCGGAGGGGAAGAAGTATTACTTGGCGAACGTAACCGGAGAAATTTTCGGCGTTTCGAACTTTCCGGGCTCCGTTCTCGACGTTCCGTTCGAGAGTTCGAGCGATAACGCGCTTTTGACGTTTGAAGCGAATACCGACAAAATTCCGCCGACCGGAACGCCGACGGCGCTGATTTTGACGCGCAAAAATAAGCCGAACGGGGCGACCGTCGGCGCGGAGCGGAAAAAATGAACGACGATTATAACGGTTGGGAAAGACGCGGCGAAAACGGCGCTTGGGCGAACGACGGAAGTTTCGGCGGTTCGGGCGGTTTTGCGAACGTTGGGGATTTCGGAGGTTCGGGCGGTTCCGGTAACGGAGGCGGTTCCGGCGTTCCGGGCGGTTCCGGGAACGTCGGGGATCCGAACGGCTCGAACCGGTTTAACGCGGCGAACGTTCCGAACGGCGTTCCGAACGCGTCGCGGTTGACGGCGGAAGATCGCGCGGCGTTGCAGAAAGCGGCGGCGACTTATCGCTCGACGTTTTTGATTTTCGCGCTCCTTTTTTTGGTCGGTTTGGCGGTCGCGCCGTCGTTGGCGGAGCGAATCGCGTTGGGAATCAACCGCGGCGCGGAGCAAGCGAAGCTCGAAGCGGCGCGGGAGTTTTTGGCGGAACACCCGGACGCGGTCGGGCGAGCGCGGATTCCTTACGTCGCGAAGTTGGCGGCGCCGAGCGTCGTCGGCGTCAAGACGAACCGATTCGAACGGACGTTTTTCGGCGGCGTCGCGCAGGCCGAGGGGCAGGGCTCCGGCGTTATCGTCGACGCGGACGGCTTCGTTATCACCAATTTTCACGTCATTTGCGAAAACGGGCGGCTCGTCGACGGCGTCGAACTCGTGTTGAGCGACGGGCGCACCGTTTCGGACGGGATAACGCTGATCGGTTTCGACGAAGCGCTCGACGTCGCGGTCTTGAAGATCGAGGAGCCGAATTTGACGCCGATCGCTTGGGGGGACAGCGACGCGTTGGAAGTCGGCGACGCGGTGATCGCGCTCGGCAACCCTTACGGCTTGGCGCAAACCGTTACGGAAGGGATTGTTAGCGCGAAAGAGCGGTTTATTTTGAACGAAAACGGCGTCGCGACGCAAGAGTTCCTGCAAACGGACGCGGCGATCAATCCCGGCAACAGCGGCGGCGCGCTCGTCGACGAACGCGGCGAACTGGTCGGAATCAACACGGCGATTTACGGCGAGCGGTTCCAAGGGATCGGGTTCGCGCTCCCGAGCGCTCGGGTTCGCGAAGTTTACGAGGAGATCGCGCGGAGTTATCGGGCGACTTACGGGCGTTGACCGGCGGTCGACGCGGCGCGAGAAAAGCGCGTCGGCGTCGGCGGGCGGAACGATTTTCGGACTTTTTTTCGGAGCGTATTAATATAATGGCGGATTGGACGGTAAAACGGCGCGTCGCGGTCGGTCGCGTTTCGTTGGCGGCGGCCTCGTCGGCGGCGTTGGTCGCGGCGGCGTTCGGCGTTTCGACGGCGAAAGCGGCGAGCGCGGACGGGAGCGGAAACGAGAAGGCGAACGCGGCGGCGGTCGCGGGGGACGCGAACGCGGAAGCGGCGGAAAAATCGGTAGCGTCGTCGGTCGAACTTTTCGGCGATTTGAATTTCGAACGCGGTTTTGAAATCGTTAACGGCCCGAAAACGCTCGGCGTTCTGCGCTTGCCGTTCGACGGCGAAAACGACAAAGCGGGGGGATCGGGCGAAACGGGGGGAATAGGCGAAACGGAGAATCCGAGTAAATTGGGGAAGACCGGCGAAACGAGCGAAGCGGTCGCCGCCGCGCCGACTTGGAAACTGGCGCAACATCATTCTAAGTTCGACTTGTCGCGCCCCGAAACGCAAACGGCGACCGCGACCGAAGCGCGCGCCGCGACGCCGGGACTCGCCGTCGCTCGAACGAAAACGCCGGACGGCTCCGTCGCGCTCCGGTTGGAGGTCGCCGCCGACGCCGAGTACGACGCGCCGCGTCGCGCCGATCAAAATTGGCTCCATCTCTTGTTGCAACGCGACTTTCCGCCGTCGGAGCGCGTTTCGTTCGCCGACGTCGAGTCGTTGGTCTTTACCTGCGACGCGCAAGTTTTGCGCTCCGAACGGCTAATGAGCGCGGACGAGTTCAACCCGAACCTGCACGCGACGCAGGCGTCCGTTTATTTCGCGATCTCGAACGACGACCCGGAATCGCCCGATTTCCGCGATTATATTTGGTTCGGCGTTTCGTTTTTCGACGACCGTTGGGAAATTCAAACCGATTACGTCGCGGTCGACGGCGACCCGAAGTCGATCGGCACCGGCAAGCTGATTTATCGACTCGGCGAACGACGGACGATCGACGATATTTTAGGGGGCGTCAATCCGTTCTCCAAGAAACCGGTTCGGATTGAAATCGACTTGGCGAAATACCTCGGCGGCGCGCTCCAAGCGGCGAAAGAACGCGGCTTCTTGACCGAAACTCGCGTCGAACAGATGAAACTGGCGCATTTCAATTTCGGTTGGGAGACGCCGGGAACGTACCGCGCCGCGCTCGAAATTAAGAATCCGCGCCTCGTCGCGACGTTGAAGAAAACGGTTGGCGACGCTAAATAAGCGGGAAACGAGCGAAACGCGCTAAAGAACGAAAAACGCCGAACGGCTCGTCGGAGCGGTTCGGCGTTTTGGCGTTCTTGCGGAATCGGGGCCGCCGTCGACGTTGAACGCTTGGACGGCGGCGCGTCCGGACGGCGAACGATTAAAGTTCGCTCTTAATGTCGAACTCGATCGGCGTTTTCGCGTCGACGATATTCACCTTGAACTCCGATTTCGACGCGTCTTTGTATTCCGCCGGAAGGAGGTCTTTCGGGAACATTTTCGGCGCCGGTTGCGACGGGTCGTATTCGGCGTTCGGGTCGACTTCGTTTCCGTCGGCGTCGACCCAAATTTCCTTCGAGAAAGTGAGGGCGTATTCGCCCGGCATCACGCCGGCCATTTTGGCGCCCGGAGTAACGACGCGGAACGTTCCGTCCGCTTGAGTCAGCCCGGACGCGGCGCGTTGCGACGTTCCGTCCGCTTTGACCGGGTTGACCGGCGACAGCGTAACGACGATTCCCTCGACCGGCGCGCCGTCGACGGTGATCTTGCCGGTAACGTCGACGACGCCGAACGTGTTGCGCGGCCCGCAACCGACCGCCGTCAACGCCAAAGAGCAAAGCGCGACGAAAGCGAAAAGAGCTTTGTTCATTCGATTTTCTTTCTTATTTTGCGACGAAGTTTCGTCGGTTTTGTCAATATTATTAATATAAGGGAGCGTTTAAGGAAGCGGAAACGGGCGCGGCTCGGCGTTTTGGGCGTCGAACCGCGTCTTTTTTCCGCTTGTTCGTTAACGTTGGAAACGCTTGAACGGCGACGCGTCAAACGCTTCAACGTCGGAAGCGATTAGAGCGTAATATCGGTTTCGCCGGCGTTCGCGGTGCCGATGGCGCCCCAGACGCCGTACGGGCTCTTGCCGCCCTTGCCGCGGTAGTCGTCGTTGTTGGCCGAGGAGTCGCCGCAGTCGATCGTTTCGCTAATGAAGCGAACCGAACCGTCGCAGAAGCTGACGTTGACGCCGCCCGAGTGGTACGAACCCGGCGTAACGATCGAACGTTCCGCGTCCGACGTCGAGTAAATGCAGTGAACCGAGTTCGGCGGGAGAACGGTGTTGAACGACGAATAAATGTACATCCCGTCGCACCAACGACGACCGAGCCAAGGTCGCGTAACGACGGAGGAGACGAACGAATTAACGTCGTTCGGGTCTTGGAAACCGACGCAGGTCGACGCCCATTGCGGGTTTTTCCCGGTGAGAATCCCGGTTTTGATGTTCAACGTTTTGTCGTCGGAACCGCCGGTCGTCGCGTGCGTCGGGACTTCGGCGAACATCAGCGTGTTGCTCGTTCCGTCGGTGATGTAGGAGAAATCGCGGGTTTCGCCGCCGTTGTCGACGCAGAACGGGCCGCGCGATTTTTTACCGTCCGGGCCGAAGTAACAGGACGCGATCGTCGCGTCGCCGAGGCTGGCGCGGTAGTTCGTCCGACCGGGGAACCATTGCGCGGCGGAGTCGGCGCCGGACGGGTCGCTCGGGCAGATTTTCGCGGGCATGCTCACGTACCAGCAGGCGATATCCCATTCCCAAGGCGCGGCTTTGTAGGGGTCGACTTTCGCGGTCGTGCGGGAGCTGCTCGGGTTGCCCGGCGAGCTGAGGCGGAGATTGCCGCCGCCGGCGAATTCGTTCCAAGCGGCGCTTTGTTCGACGTAGGGCAAAATCATCACGAGCCAGCTGACGCGCGAAAATTTCGAGTTGTTTTGCGCGATCGGCGGAATGTGATTGTGAACGTCGTGGAAGTTTTGCGCGGACAAGCCGAGTTGTTTCAGGTTGTTCGTGCATTGCATGCGGCGGGCGGCTTCGCGAGCGGCTTGAACCGCCGGCAAAAGCAGACCGATCAAAATGCCGATGATCGCGATGACGACCAACAGCTCGACGAGAGTGAAGCCGAAGCGGCGACGAGAGGAAGTCATAAAGGCGTTCTCCTGTTGAGAGTTAACGGCGTCTAATAACACTAAAATATTTATACGACGAAACGAACGGCGTTCGGCAGAGAACGGGATACCGAGCGCCGCTCTTTTACGCCCTTAATTATACCGTTTTTTTTAAGAGTTTGAAGGGGCGTCGGCGCGTCGCGAGACGACGTTCGGCGATTTGGCGACGCAAACGGAACCGATTAAACCGGTCGCGCGATTTTTTTTGAACGACTTTAGGGAAAACGGCGATTTTAACGGCGGCGAACGACGCGGCGAACGGTCGCTTCGAAAAACCGGATTCTTTCGGTCGTGAGGATTGCGCGGCGTCGGCGGGAGGAAAAGAACGGTAAAAAGATAGGCAAGATGGAAAAAACGCTTGATTTTTAACGATAATACGGGTAGACTAATAAAAAGGTTCGCGCTTTGCGGAAAAATTGTGCGCTCCGCGGGCGAATTATCCGAAAATGATAACGACGCGTTGTGTTTTCGCGTCGCGGTTTGTTCGAAAGCTCCGCGCCGACGTCGCCTAAGCGGCGCCGGGTCGAAGTTCGAGCGTCCAAGTCGGGCGCGACGGCTTCGGGAACGCGTCGGCGTCGGCGAAAAGCGTTGAAATTTAAAAGTTTGGAACGTCGTTAAGGAAATTTCATGGCGAGACTGAATTATCTTGGAATTCTGAACAGACAAGGGCTTTTGAGCAAAAATCAAGTTTTGGAAGCGCAAGAGCTTTCCAAAAAGACCGGGGTTAAATTACCGGAAGCGCTCAAACAACTCGGGTACGTAACGGCGGAACAAATCGCGCAAGCGATCGCGGCGGAACACGGGCGTCGTTACGTCGACCTAAGCGACGTCGCGATTCGTCCGGCGGTCGTCGAGTTGATTTCGGAATCGATCGCCCGCGAAAACTGCGTTCTTCCGTTCGAAGAAGACGGCGACACGCTGCAAGTCGTCGTCAGCGACCCGGACGACGTCGAAGTCTTCGAAAAGTTGCGCTTCATTCTCCAACGTCCGATCGAAGCGCTCGTTTCGACCCGCGAAGCGATTCAAGAAGCGGTCAACCGCCACTACGGTCAAAACGTCGGCGAGTCGGCGGACTCGATGATTCACGACATGACCGACACGGCGATTAACTTCACCGTCGTCGAAAACGACAACGACGCGCTCAACAACGTCGCCGGCGGAAGCTCCGAAAGCGACGCGCCGATCGTCCGCCTCTGCGACCAAATCATCGCCGACGCCGTTCACCTCCGCGCGTCCGACATTCACATCGAGCCGTTCGAAGACCGCGTCCGCATCCGTTACCGCATCGACGGCAAGCTGGTCGAGCGCGACTCCGTCCCGAAGCGTTTCCAAGGGGCGCTCATGTCCCGCTTCAAGATTCTGTCGAAACTCGACATCGCCGAACGCCGCCGAACGCAGGACGGGCGTATTAAGTTGACGCTCGGCGAAAAGGAACTCGACTTGCGCGTCTCGGTTATTCCGACGAACCACGGCCAGTCGATCGTTATGCGTATTTTGGACAAGGACAACATTCGCATTAGCCTCGTTCAACTCGGCTTTAGCGAACGCGACTACAAACGCTTCCAACAGCTGATCGTCCGCCCGAACGGCATTATTCTCGTTACCGGGCCGACCGGTTCCGGGAAAACGACCTCCCTCTACGCCGCGCTCAACGAACTCAACACGCCGACGCGCAAAATCATCACCGCCGAAGACCCGGTCGAATACTACCTCCCGGGGATTAACCAAGTCGAAATTAAGCACCAAATCGGGCTCGACTTCGCGGCGGTTATTCGTTCGATGTTGCGTCAGGCGCCGAACGTCATTCTCGTCGGGGAAATGCGCGACTTGGAAACCGCGTCGATGGGGATTCAAGCGTCGCTCACGGGCCACTTGGTCTTCAGCACGCTCCACACGAACGACGCGCCGTCGGCGATCACCCGCTTGGTCGACATGGGCGTCCCGGGCTATATGGTCGCCAGCTCCGTCATCGGGATTATGGCGCAACGTCTCGTTCGTTGCGTCTGCCCGAAGTGCAAACGCCCCTACACGCCGACCGACGCCGAGCTGAAGGAAGCGCATATTTCGCCGGAAGAAGCCGCGAAAGCGACTTGGATGAAGGGGAAAGGTTGCGTCAACTGCAACAAGACCGGCTACCGCGGCCGTCGCGCTATTTTCGAATTGATGTATATGTCGCCGAAAGTTCGCGAACTGACGTTCAAAGGCGAGTCGACCTCCGTCATTCGCCGCGTCGCTCGCAGCGAGGGGATGAAAGTCCTCTTCGAAGACGGTATTCGCAAAGCGATGCAAGGGATCACCACGATCGAAGAAGTGATGCGCGTCGCTCGTCTCGACGACGAATGATCGAACGCGGACGCCGAGAAAAACGGCGAAACGGAACGGAAACGGGCGCGCGAGCGCTAAAATCGACCGAATGAGTCGAAATTTCGGAAAAAAAGCCGAAAATCGCTCCGACCGTCGAAACGCTTCGCCGTCGTCCGCGTCCAAAAGCCAACCGAATTTACCCCGACGGGCGCCTCTCCCGCCGTTTGCGCCGCTCGCAAACCGGGGCGCCGTCGGACGCCTGGAAACAAAAATATCAACGATTTTAATAGATTTAGGGTTTAGAGAGATCGAATGGGCACGATTTTAATCGACAAACTCCTCGAAACCGTCGTCGTTCGCGGCGCGTCCGACTTGCACATCGCCGTCGGTCAACCTCCGGTGCTTCGTCTTCACGGGCGTATGGTGCGCTTGGAAACGAAAACGCTCGAGCCGGCCGACACCGTCTCGCTGATGAAAAGTATCACGCCGGGCCGCTGCCAACAAGAGCTGCAAGAGCGCGGCGGCACCGACTTCGGGTTCGCGTTCGGCGACAAAGCCCGTTTCCGCGTTTCCGTCTTCAAACAGAAGGGGAACACCGGGATGGTTTTGCGTCAAATTCCGAACGATATGCTCTCGATGGAGCAACTCGGGACGCCGCCCGTTATGCGCGAACTCATTCAGCGTCCGCGCGGTATGATTTTGGTTACCGGCCCGACCGGTTCCGGGAAGTCGACGACGCTCGCCGCCTGCATCGACTGGCTGAACACGAACGTCGACCACCACATCATCACGATCGAAGACCCGATCGAATTTTACCACCACCATAAAAAGTCGACCGTCAACCAACGCGAAGTCGGCGTCGACGTTATGTCCTTCGCCGACGCGATCCGCGGCGCGTTGCGTCAAGACCCGGACGTCATCCTCGTCGGGGAAATGCGCGACTTGGAAACGATCGAAGCCGCGATTACCGCCGCCGAAACGGGGCACGTCGTCTTCGGCACGCTCCACACCACCGGGGCGCAGGGTACGGTCAACCGTATCATCGACGTTTTCCCGACGAACCAACAAGAGCAAATCCGCACGCAGCTGTCGACGTCGATTATCGGTATTTTGTCGCAACAGCTCCTCCCGCGCATTCAGGGGGGCCGCGTCGCCGCTTACGAAATGCTCGTCGTTACGTCCGCTATCGCGAACCTTATCCGCGAAAACAAAACGTTCCGTATTAACTCCTCGATTCAAACCGGGCACAAGCTCGGGATGCAGCTCCTCGACGACCACATCTTCCGCCTTTGGAAAGATCAAATCGTTACGAAGGAAGACGCGCTCATCAAGGCGAACGGGCCGGAACAGCTCGAAGAACGGATGCGCCGCTGGGAAGCCGGGCTCGGAACCCAAGGCGAAGACGAGGAAGAAGAATAATCCTCGCCCCGCGACCGCGAACCGAAAACGCGCCGTCGAGACGAAACGCTCGGCTCGGCGGCGCCGTTCGCTTAACGACGCTTTTCGAAAAAAAACGACGAAAATTTTAAAAAGGCGACTTTTGGCGCCGAATTTGCTTATTAAGAAACGGTTCCCGCGAAACGTGTGAAAACTCGCGCAAAACGCCGCCGAACTGTTTCAAAACGATACAAACGACGCGTTTCGCCGCAACGCTTCGCCGCGTTCGGCAAGACTTGGGGGCGCGTCCGCAAACGAAAAAAATCGAAACGGAGAAGAAACAGATGGCGCGTAGTTTTGGGCAAGTCCTCGTCGACCTCGGTTACGTCGACGAAGAACAGTTGGAGCTTTTGCGCGAAGAGCAGAGCCAACGTTCCGGCGAACTGATCGGGCAAATCGCGATCAGTATGAATATGCTGACCGAAGATCAACTCGCGCAGGCGCTCGGCGAACAGCTCGGACTGCAGGTCGTCGCGATTTCCGACTTGACCGTGCCGAAGGAAGTGTTGAGCCACTTCACCGAGGCGATGGCGCATATGTACCGCTCGATTCCGCTGGCGTTCCGCGACGACACGTTGACGATCGCCACGAGCGAGCCGCAAAACCTCTCCGTAATGGACGAGTTGCGCAACTTCCTCGGCTACCAAATTCGCGTCGTCGTTTCGACGCCGAAGGAAATCGACACGGCCCTCGAACGCTACTACGCCACCGACCAAGGCGACAGCGTCGAGTCGATCCTCGACGACCTGAAAAACGACAAGGAGTACCAAGAAGCGCTCGACGAAAACGGCGAACTCGACTTGGCCAGCGCCGAAGCCCTTTCCGAAAGCGCGCCGGTGCGCAAGCTCCTGAATATGGTCTTCCTCCTCGGGATTAAAGACCACGCCAGCGACATCCACTTCGAACCGTTCGAAGACGAGTTCAAAATTCGCATCAAAGCGGACGGGACGCTGTACGAAATGGTTCCGCCGCCGCGCCACTTGGCCAGCGCGATCACGACCCGTATTAAGGTCTTGGCGAACCTCGACATCGCCGAAAAACGCCTCCCGCAAGACGGTCGTATTCGCCTGATGGTCGCCGGGACGCCGATCGACTTCCGCGTCAGCGTCCTCCCGACGATGTTCGGCGAAAGCGTCGTTTGCCGGATTTTGGACAAGTCGGTTATTTCGCTCGACTTGAACAACGTCGGTATGTCGCAAGAGCTGATGACGCAATTCCGCCAAGTCATCGAGTCGCCGAACGGCATTATCCTCGTTACCGGCCCGACCGGTTCCGGGAAAACGACGACGCTCTACTCCGCGCTTTCGGAGCTGAACGTTATCACCGAAAAACTGATGACGACCGAAGACCCGGTCGAGTACGACATCGACGGCATCGTCCAAATGCCGATCGACGCGGAAATCGGCAACACGTTCGCGCAGTGCCTCCGCTCGATTTTGCGTCAGGACCCGGACGTCATCCTCGTCGGGGAAATCCGCGACCGCGAAACCGCGCAGATCGCCGTTCAAGCGTCGCTGACCGGCCACTTGGTCTTCAGCACGCTCCACACGAACGACGCGCCGAGTACGATCACCCGTTTGAAGGATATGGGAATCCCGGAATTCCTTATCACCGCGACCTTGCGAGCGATTTTGGCGCAACGTCTCGTTCGCCGCGTTTGCACGAACTGCCGCGCGGAAGTGAAACCGTCCGAAGAGCAACTCGCCGAACTCGGGCTCACGCCGCAAGACGTCGCCGGGAAACACTTTTACCAAGGCGCCGGTTGCGAAAGATGCAACAACACCGGCTACAAAGGCCGAACCGCGATTCACGAGTTCCTTATGGTTAACGAGGAAATGCGGGACATTATTTTGCGAAACGGCTCCGTCGCCGAGATGCGCGAGTCGGCCCAGCGGCACGGGATGCTCACCCTCCGCGACGCCGGTCTCGTTAAGGTCTTCGAGGGGACGACGACGATCGAAGAGGTCGTCCGCGAAACCGTTTTGGACGCCTAAGACGGGAGGCCCGCGAACGGCGGGTCGGCTCGACTTCGAACCTTCGATTCGGCGCTCGACGCGGCGCCCGTCGTCGGCGTCGCGTTGGGATTCGAAAAGAGGAAGGTTGGGAGGAAAGGGCGAGAAGGGTCGAGTTGGCGACGCGTCGGCTCGACCGATATAATCGGCGCGTTCGGCGCTATCGTTCCATTTGGAGCGCCTTGTCGTTATAATTCGCCGAATTACAAGAAGAAATTGCGCCAAAATTTGAAGAAAACCGCTCGGCGGCGTTGATAAATCGCGAACTTTTCGTTAAAATAGAAATTCGCGTTATCTTTTCGCCGTTTGAATCCCCAAGTCAAAAGGTGCCGTATGCCCAAGTTTAAAGTAGAAGCGATCGATTCCGCCGGCAAAGGCTTTACCGACGTTATCGAAGCGAGTACCGAAGAGGAAGTTACCGCAACGCTAAAGGAGAGCGGTTATCACGTTACGAAAATCGTTCTCCATAAAGACCGCAAGGCCGCCAAGAAAAAGAAGGCCGCGACCGGCAAAACCTTCACGTTCGGGCGCGTTAAGCCGAAAATCCTCCGCGACTTTACGCGAAACTTGTCGATTCTGCAAGACGCGGGTTTGCCGATTTTGCGCAGCTTGAATATTTTGCAACAACAATCGAAGCCGGGCCCGCTCCGCAACTGCCTCCTCGACGTCTGCAACGAAATCGAAAGCGGGTCGAGCTTGTCGGAAGCGATGGCGAAGTCGCCGAAAGCGTTCAACCGCCTTTACGTCAACATGATCAAAGCGGGCGAGGCGGGGGGCGCCTTGGAAGTCATTCTTCAACGTTTGGCCGAGTTCCTCGAACGTTCGGAACAGTTGAAGGCGAAAATTAAGTCGGCGATGACGTACCCGGTCGCGGTTTTGATCTTCGCGATCGGGATTTTGATCTTCATTATGATGGCGATCGTTCCGAAGTTCGAAGAAATCTTCGCCGACTTCGACGTCGAGTTGCCGGGGTTGACCCAGTTCCTCATCAAAGCGTCGCACGCGTGTATGGAATACTGGTACCTCGGCCCGGGGATTCCGTTGGGGATTTGGTTGTTCATTAAGGTAACGACCAGTTTCGCGTATATGCGCTTCGGTTGGCACTTGTTCCTGCTCCGGATTCCGATTTTCGGCCCGTTGCTCGAAAAGACGGTCGTCGCCCGCACGACGCGCACCTTGGGGACGCTCGTTCAGTCCGGCGTTCCGATTTTGGAAGCGTTGCACATCACCCGCGAAACCGCGAACAACGGCGTTTTCGAAAAGATGTACCAAAAGATTTTGGAAGCGATTCGCGACGGGGACACCATCGCGAACCCGATGCGCAACCACTCGCGACCGGGCTTCCACCCCGCGTGCTTGTTCTACTTCTTCTGTTTTTTGGCGGGCCCGATCGGCGTGCTGATTTACATGACGAAGCTGCAAGCGAAGGTCTTGGGCGACATCGTCGTCAATATGGTCGACGTCGGCGAAGAAACCGGGGAACTCGACACGATGCTTTACAAAGTCGCGGACGTTTTCGACGACGAAGTTCAAACGTACACCGAAGCGTTGTTGAGTATGCTCGAACCGCTGTTGGTTATGTTCCTCGGCGTCATCGTCGGGACGATCGTCGTCGCGCTCTTCCTCCCGATGATTAAGCTCATCGAATCGCTGTCGAAATAACGACGGCGCGAAACCTTGGCGGCGGACGGGAAACGTCTCGCCCGTCGCCGATTTTACCGATTTTAACGCGATTGGGCGTTTGGAATTTTCACGAAAGTCGCGAAAAAACGGAACTTTCGGCGGCGTCGCTCCAACGAATAGAATAAAGGCGACAAAACCGCTCGACTTTAAAAACGACGCGTCCTTTTTACGACGCTTAGCGAATAGAACGGAACGAAAAGAATGACGAGCGTTGCGAAACGAGCGGCCGAACGGCGCGCTCTGCAAGGGTTTACGTTGATCGAAATTTTGGTCGTGATCGCGATTATCGGCTTGCTGGCCGGAATCGGCTTCACGGCGTTCGGCGGCGCGCGCGCCTTTTTTGGCTCCGCTTCCGCGAAGACGCGGTTGACCGACGTCGAAACCGCGCTTGAAATCTACAAGCAAAAGTACGGCGAGTACCCGCCGGACAGCTGCGCGTGCCGTTGCTGCTTCAACCCGAGTTCGCCGAATTACGAAAAAGCGCGCAACATCGTTCGCCGACACATTTTGAAACGTTGGCCGAAAGTGTTGAAAACCGGCGAAGTCGATAAAATGGTCGACGAAGTCGGGCGTCGTTGCGGCGACCACCCGGGCAAAGCGCTCCTTTTCTGGCTCGCGTATCACGACGGAGAAGGAATGGCGGCGGACGAACAGCATCCGTTCGGCAAGTACGACGCGGGCGAAGATTGTTACGAAATCGCCGACGCCGAACCGCGCGAAACGACGGTGATGGAGCTCGCTTACGACTCCGACGGAACGAGCGGCGGCAACTACAACGAACGTCTCGGCCTGATGTTCCAAAACAAATCGATCGCGTACTTCCGCGCCGAAAAAGGCTCCTACGAAGGCAAGCGTTTCGAAGTCGACGGCGAGGGGCTCGCGCAACCGTACAAAAAGAACGGGCGTTGGTATAACGGCGATTCGTTCCAGTTGATTTTCCCCGGCGAAGACGGAGTCTTTGGCGAAGCGGACGAACACGAAGACGAACACGGACACCAACACGACCGCGATTTGGCCGGCGGCGAACACTCGTCCTTGACTTCCGCCGACCGCGACAACGTAACGAACTTCGCCGAAGGCGCGACGCTCGAAAGCGAAATCGAATAGCGCCGACCGTTCGTTTTCCGTCGTCTTCGCTTGGGGAAGGGCGGCGGAAAACGGCGCGCGTCGCGGCGGTTTCGCTTCGTTATGAATAACGATAAAATCGACGAAACAAACGCGCGGGTTTCGGAACGCCTTCCGAGAGCCGCCGAGTCGGTCGTTCGACCGTTAAACTAAAACCGTAAACTGTTAAGGACGCAAGGGTATCCGCGTGAAACGTTGGGAATGCAAAAAACGACGACCGAGGCGCCGCGCGCCGAGCGGCGACCGTTCGGCGTTTACGTTAATCGAATTGCTGGTAACGATTTCGATTATCGCGACGCTGGGCGCGCTTTCGATCACGACGGTGCGCTCGTCGATCGAAACCGCGCGGGAAGCGCAGACGGAAACGACGATCGCGAAGATCGACTCCGTTCTCACGTCGATTTACGAACGCTACCAGTACTTGCGTCTCGATATGAGCGACCTGCCGAACAACTTGCCGGGCGAAGAACGGGCGCGCCAACGGATTTATCGGATGCGCGACCTGTTGCGTTGCGACCTGCCCTGCACGACGAACGAACTCGGAACCGCGTCGCAACTCGACGGAACGTTCACGCCGCTTCAAGAGTCGTACCGCTTGGCGGTCGCGAACTCCGGCGGTTTCGGCGATAATTACAACGCGGAACTTCTTTACCTCGTCGTTACGAACGCCGACCCGGAATCGCGCGCCGGTTTCTCCGACCGCGACGTCGCCGACACGGACGGCAACGGGCTCCTCGAGTTCGTCGACGGTTGGGGCAATCCGATCTGCTGGATGCGCTGGGCGCCCGGCCTCGAAGCGAGCGACCGTCAGCCGACGATGCCGCTCGACCCGGCGAACGCCGAGTTGGACGCCGACCCGTTCGACCCGTTGGCCGTTAGCAACGGTTGGTTCCTCGTTCCTTACGTCTTTTCGGCGGGCCCGGACGGCGAATACGGTTTGATCGCGCCGACGGCGACCGACGTCGTCGAAATGAACGACCCCTTTACGTCGGCGTTAACGTATTGGACGAACGGCGATTACGATTTAATCCCCGGTTATTCGAACGGCGACGAAACGCACAAAGACAACATCGACAACCACACGCTCGTGAGGTAATCCTGCAATGACTACGAATCGAAAACGCGCGACCCGAAGCGCCGGTTTTACCTTGATAGAAATTTTGGTGGTGATCGTCATCATCGGTCTCCTCGCGGGCATTTCGACGACCGTTTTGGTGAGCGCTCGCAACTCGGCGCGCGGCGCGGTCGTCGCGACGCAAATGGCGCAGCTCTCGATGGCGCTCGACGAGTATAAAAATCAATTCGGCGAGTATCCGCCCGACTTCAGCGACCAAGAAGCGGTCGTGCGCCACGTCAAAAAACGTTGGCCGCGCTACAACCTGCCGGGCGCGACGGTTTCCGACCAATACGCCGAATTTATGTCGCACGTCCAATACGGTTGCAAAGTTGCGAGCGGTTCGATCGCCGAACCGACCGGCCTCGGCGACCTCGACGGCCAACACGTTTGGAACCTCGAAAACTATATTTCGTCGCTCGTTTTTTGGCTCGGCGGACTCCCGGACTACGACGGCAAACCGAGCGGGTTCTACGCGAACCCGAAGGCGCCGCTCGGCGTCGGTTACAACGGCGCTGGAAACCTCGTTCCGTTGGCGTTGCCGTTGAAAGCGCGTCGCGAAGCGCCGCTGTTCGACTTCGAACTGAAAAACATCGGAACGTATTTGACGGCCGATAACGGCGGAACGCGCGTTTTTTATCCGGTCGACGACGCGGACGACCTTTGGGACGCGTCGCTTAACGCCTTCGTTTACGTTCCGGCGTTCGAACAAGGCGACCTGCCGCTCGTTTACTTCCGTCCGTCGCCGAACTCGCCTTACGGCGCGCCGGACGGTTCGTCGAGCAAAACGTTCTACCTCGCCGACTCCGACGCCGTCGCTAGCGCGACGCTGACCCGCGCCGTTCCTTACGCTCGCAACTACGACGCGAACGGTCGCCTCGCTTGGTACGAAGACAAGCGTTTCCAAATGATTCACCCCGGCGTCGACGGCGCGTTCGGCCCGGACGAAAATCTCGACGGCCCGCGCGACGGCGTTCCGACGACGCAACCGAAAGACCTCGTTTACTTCGAAGACGAAGACAACATCGTCAACTTCTCCGAAAACGGAACGCTTATTAGCGAGTGCGGAGAATGACCCCGCGTTCGGACGTTCCGAACGAATCGCAATTATCGAACAACGCGAACTTGCCGCCGCTTAACGTTTTCCAACGAAACGCGGGGCGGCGCGACCCTAAGAAAGCGAACGATATGAAAAGATTGCGCGAACAACGGCGCGGCGTTACGCTGATGGAGCTTCTCGTCGTCGCGACCATTATTTTGATCGTTACCGCCGTCAGCGTGCCGACGATCAAACCGATGATGGAGTCGCAACTGACGAAGCAAGCCGGCTCGACCGTTTCGACGTACCTGAACCGCGCCCGAGCGAGAGCGATGGCGACCGGGCGCCCGTGCGGCGTTACGTTCGAATACTTCCAGGGTTCGTTCGTTCCCGGCGGCATCGACAATAACGGCGATCCGATCCCGGACGCGAGCGCGTCCCTTGTGTTGCATCAAGTCGAGACGCCGCCGTTTTACAGCGGGCTGGAACAAGGCGAGACCTTTAACGTTTTCGCCGAAGACGATGTTTTCGCCCAAGCCGATCCTGTCGGCGCGGAGAGACTGCGTATTCGACTTTGGGACACGAGCGTCGATCCATATTGGGGAGCGATGGTTCCGAAGCCGTCGCGCGCTTCGGAGGACTACGGTTGCGCGCTCGAAGTCGGAGCGAAAATCCAATTCAACGGCGTCGGGCCGTTTTATCCGATCGTTCATTACGAGGGGCCCGGCCCTTCCGGCGCGCCCGTGGCGTCCTACGCCGTCAAAAAGTTGCCTGGAATCGATTTGCCGGTGTTGCAAAACGCGACTTTTAAGGTCGTTCGGCAACCGCGTCCGACAATGACGGCGCCGGTCGGTTTGCCGCAAGGCGCGGTCGTCGATATGGAGCATTCCGGAACCGACGATCAAGTCCATTGGTTTGGCGGCGAAAGCAACGTTACGGTGATGTTCGCGCCGGACGGTTCGGTCGACCGTGTCGAATACCTCGGCGGCGGCTTTATTCCGACGGAACCGATTTACTTCTTAATCGGGCGTTGGGAGCGCATCGCGGCGCTCGGCGGAGCTGAAGACGGACTTTGGAACAGCGAAGACCCGTTGAACGCTTGGGTCGCGATCAATCCGACTTCCGGCTTGGTAACGACCGCCGAAGTGAATCCGCCGTTCGATTACCTCGTCGGCGACGACGAAGCCCCTTACGGTTTGATTTACGAGTCCCGCGAGTTCGCTCGCATGTTGAAGCGCAATATTGGAGGACGTTAACGATGAAAACGACGCGAAACGAAAAAACGGCGCCGATTTCCGGGCGTTCGACGCGCTTCGGGATGACGCTCGTCGAGATTATGGCGGCGATTTTGGTTTTGTCGATCGGTTTGGTCGGCGTTATTTCGGCGATTCCGTTCGGCGGGCTGCGTTTGTCGCAGATGCAAGAGGCGGACAACTCCTCCGCGCTCGGTCGCAACGCCGCGCGAACGATGAAGGCGAACGGTTGGGCCAACCCCGCGAACTGGTATTACGAAAACGGTTACGAAAACGCGAACTCCGTTTTGCCGAACGGCAACCTGAACTTGACGTTTCCGTTCTTCGTCGACCCGATTTCGAAAAGCGTCAGTCCGCCGGAATTTTTCGCGATGACGCCGACTGGATTTCCGACAATGACGCCGCCTGACGGGTTCGATTCCTTTTTCACCCGCGTCAAGCCGGCTCAAAACCGATTTGTCACCGTTCCCGGCGGCGTCGGGCGTCCGGCGATTAACGCCGCGCAAATCGAACGCGCGTTTTATCTCCAAGACGATATTATTTACGGGTACGCGAGCGACGAAGACGAAACGTTTTACCGTCCGCGCGTCGAAACGACCGACGGTCTTCTCGGCGACGTCGGCGACCCGAACGCGACGCAACCGTTCAGCGGACGTTACACTTGGCTCGCGACCGTTTCCCCGAAAAACGCGTCCGGCGACTTTTACGACTGCCCGAAAGACGCGCTCGCCGCGGCCGACTACGACGTCGTCGTTTTCGAAAACCGCGTTCCCGGCGACGAAAAAGCGTTCGCCGCGCGCCTCGAAGGCTCCGGTTACCAAGGGGGCGCCGTTACGCTCGACCTGACCGGCGGCGTCGACGCGACGAACGGCGCGCTCGACGCGCTCGACGTCGAACGGCTGATCGAACAACTCGAAACGACGCGTTACATTCTGCTGACCGGGCGCGAAGATATTCCGACGAACGGCAATTTCCGCGCGTTCGCCCGTTGGTACAAAATCGCGAACTACGGCGTCGTCGATACGGACGCGTCCGGGTTCCCGACGGAATTGCGCTTGACGCTCGTCGGGCCGAATACGCCGAAGTGTTGGACGCCGACTTTCAACCCGACGACGGGAGAAAAAGTCGCGGACGGTCTCCCCGTTACGGCGACGATTTTCCCGGGCGCGATCGGCGTTTACTCCGGGACGGCCAACTTTTAACGGTTGAACCGATTTTAAACACGACGACGTAATATTTGCGCCGACGCGTCGAGTTTTTTCGGCGTCGGCGCGTTTTGATTTTTCGGAAATTTCCGGAAACCGACGGGGCGGCGTCTCCGTCGAACCTAACGAAGAAAAAAGCGCGCGGAGCCGGGCAAGCGAAGCGCGAAACATAAAAGGCGATTTTCGCTTTTTTCGGCGAAAGTCGACCGTCGCACATACGAGGAACCTTAACTATGAAACGTCGAAACCACACCGAACGGCGCGGCGTCGCGTTGCTGTTAATCTTGACGCTTTTGGCGATGTTCGCCGTCTCCGTCTTAGCGTTCATGACGATCACGTCGAATATGGCCGACACGGCGCAAAACGCCGCGAAAGCCGAACGCTACCTCCCGCCGACCGCGCAAGAAGACGTCGGCGCCGCGTTGCGCAACGTCCTGATCGGCTCGAACAACGAACGCAACCCGATCGGCCCGTTCGGCGTCCTCGAAAATATGTACGGCGACTGGAAAGAGTACAATATTTCCTACGACAATAACGGCGTTCCGACCGGCGCGAGCGAAAACGCGTCGGTGCAGTTCGAAGCGAATATCGCGATCTTCCCGAATCGCGGGTACGCCGTTTTGACGCCGGACGTGCAAAATCACTCTTGGGGCAATATTAAAGACTACTTCGAGCGTTCCGGCGGCGTGATGACGTTCAGCGACGCGTTGTTCGACGACGCCGACGCGGAAGCGGTTTGGAACGACGTCGTTTCCGGTTCCTCGACCTTCGTTCTCGAAAAGGTGATCACGAACCCGACCGCGCCGCTCTACAAGAACGCCGGTATGGTCGCGCCCGACGCCGGAACCGGGCTCTATTGGTTCGATCACTACTATATGGCCGCTTACGACGACGCGGGCGACCAAAACAATTACAAAATTTGGGATAACTGGCACTTCCGCGTCGAGTTGAGCGACGACCTGAAACGTTTCGTCGCCGACCTGCGCGACGCCGCGGCTCGCAACGGCGCCGACCCGGACGCCGCCGTCGACGCGTTCAACGAATCGCTTCCGCTCGTTACGGCGCGCCTGAACCGTCCGGTTTACTCCGGCACGGGCGTCGGCGGCTTCACGCCGATGGAGGCGAAAGACGCGCAAATCACGCCGGAAATGCTCGGTAATTCCAATATCGCCGCTTTCGGCGGCGACGCGCTGCGGATTCCGTTCGCGTTCTGGACGAACGCCGCGGCCCCGGACTTGGTTCCGTATCGTCGCGGCCCTTCGTCGACGCTCAGTTTCCGCTCGATGTGGGCGCACTTGACCGACTGGAACTACGACGCCGCGCAACCCGAGTTGAGCGGTTCGCGCGATTGGCGTTACGCTTGGTTTGACGGCGGCGTTTGGAGAACGAACCCGGTCGCGTACGGTTACCAAGACGGCGCGTACCTCGAGCCGCCGCGCTTGGCCGCTCCGTACACCGCCGCCGACCGCTTCACGCTTTTCTTGGCGAACTACAAGCAGGCGCCGTTTATCGACTCCGGCGTCTTGAACGACGATTTGCTGAACAATCGCGACGAAACCGTTACGCCGTCGTTCCACCGTCCGGCGCTCTTCCAAACCCTCTGCGGTTGGAACGGCGGAACGAATTATCTCTCGTTTTACGATCAAGCGTACGACGCCGGAAATTACGACGAAGCGGCGCGCGGCGCTCTGTTGACGGCGCTCCTGCGGAAGCTGACGCCGCGTCCGCTTCCGCTCGACCACTGGAATTTCGACGGCGGAAACGATCGTTTGCGTTACGTTAATCCGGAAAACCCGCTTCCGAACCGCGTCGAAGGGTTCGCGAACGCGTTGGCGACCGACGCTCCGGCGGCGAATCCTTACGACGTCGACGCGGACGGCGACGGCGTGCGCGAAGCGATTTGGATTCCGTCCGGTTTGCCGATTCGCGTCGACGAAAACGGGACGCCGTACGCGACGATGTTCGCGTATACGATTCTCGACCTCGACGGGCGCGTCAACGTCAACACCGCCGGAAACTGGGACCAACTCCCGAACCGAGCCCGGACGGCTTGGCGTTTCTTCCCGGAAAACGCCGATAATTTCGAGTACGACGCGATCGACGATGAAAACAATATGTATAAGGACGTCGCGCATCCGTATAATTACGTCGACGAGTTGGCCGCGTTCTGGGCGGAAGATTTGAGCGGCGGTCTCGATTCGCCGTTCTACAACGTCGCGAATTTGACGGGGCGTTTTCAATGGCGCGACGACGGCGACGGCGTCGTCAAAATTGCGACGCGCGGCGAAGGGCGTGGAACGTCGAACGTCCAACTTTACGAAACGTTGTCGCACCTTTTCACGAAGAAAACGACGCGGCAAATTGAGACGATCGCGGCGAACCTCCTTTGGCGCCGCAACCTGTCGCAACTTGACGCGCCGACCGGCGTCGTCGACCAATCCGGCTTGGTTTGGGATTTGAACAACAAACACGACGATAAAGCGCAACCGGGCGCCCGTATTAACGGAAACGAAACGGACGACGCGTTTGCGACGCGCTACAACTTTTTCCGTTTCTTCGACCCGATTCGTTTGTACGACCCGAACGACCCGGACGCGAACGAAGCCGACGCGAAGCTCGCTAGAACGAAAATGATTTTCCCGTGGCGCGGTAAAACGACGTTGGACGCGGGCGCGTATTCAATGTTGGCCGACCTCGTTCCGAGATTCGACTTCGCCGATACCGGGTTCCGCTCGTACGATCCGCTCGGCGCGCAAATTTACACCTACGCGCCGCAGTACTCGCGCAACCCGTATTGGGCGCGCCAAAACGGGCTCGGTTGGGCCGACTCGCCGTATTCGCTCCCGATGTTGGAACGTCTGCTCCGTCCGTTCGACGCCGACGCGGCGAACCTGCCGTCGCAACTCGTCGACGACTTGGGGATGAACTCCGATCTCTTCGACGGCGCGACCGACGATATTTCGCGAACCGAACGTCTGATCGCCGAAGCGCAACGGGCCGACGCGCGCCTCGCGTTGACGACGCTCAGCTCCGACGCCCCGTCGCCGAGCCTCGTTTTCCCGGACAACACCCCCCTTGAAGAGGGCCAATTCCGCGGCGGTTCGTTCGGGTTCGAAGACCTGATTCGCCGCAACGTTCGCGCCGAGTTGACGCGCGTTTTCAAGAATAAGGGAATCGACGTCGATTGGATGACGTCCGGCCCGTCTTACGACGTGTTCGAAGACAAGGTCGACGAAATCTCGGCGTACCTGATCGCGATGCTTCCGCCGGAAATCGCCGCCGGAAAGAAAATCGACCTGAACGCTTTGGCGCGCAAAAATTATTGGAACGGCGTCGAGTACGACGAAAACGTCGACCAATTCGTTTCGAACTTCGACGCGGAGTTCGCGACCGAGACGAGCGACGGCGCCCAACATTATCGCCGTCGAGCCGACGGAAGCGATATGCACAACTTGGGGCTCGTCAAGCGAATGGAAATGGCTCGGGGCCTCTACCTCGTCGTTATGACGCTCCTTTACGAAGATATGAACGCCGGAACGCTGTATAACGACGGTCTGCCGTTTACGGTCGACACGGACGGAGACAACGTGTTCGACGCGGTCGATCCGGCGGAGCTTCTGAGCGATTACGTCGAAGGTTCGTTCGACCTCCTCAAATTCGACGGCGACAACCGCAAAGAAGCCAACGGCGTCGTGTCGCGGCAACTGATCGCGACGCGCGTCGCGCAGTGGTGCGTCAACGTCGTCGACTTCGCCGACCCGGACGCGACGATGACTCCGTTCTTCTTCGACCCGACGCCGTTCGACGGTTGGTGGGTCGAAAACGACTGGATCTCCGCCGAGAGAACGCAAAGCGGCGTTACCTTCAATCCTTGGGAAGCGGGCCGCAACGATTACTCCAACGCCGAAGGCGAACCGGTCGTTTTCGTTAACCCCGGTTGGGCGGGCGTCGATCCGCCGGAAATCCGCTTCCTCTTCGCGCCGCGCAACGGCGTTCCGACGGAGCTAATGGCGGCGTTTTTCCGCAACGCGTTCAACAACAGTTATAACGAGCAGACCGCCGAACCGAGCGGTTACCGCAACGCCGACGGGTTCTTCCCGGAAGTGAAGACCGTCGACGACGCCGGCGTCGAAACGACGACGAACGTCGACCGCCGCGCGAACGAGCTGATCGCCGAATGGATGAGCCGCGAAATCAAGTCGGTCAAAGACCAAGCGGGCGACCTCGGCTTCCGGCTCGCTTGGGGGATGGAACGCCCCGACCTCGTTTTGACGGAAACGCTCAGTTTTCACGACTTAGGGATCGCCGACACCAAAGAGGCGCACGACGTTGCGGACGGCGCTTCCGACGAAGAAAGCGTCGCCGCGGGCGGCTCCGACCCGCACTTCGACCAAGTGAAGCGTCCGGAAGGTTCGACTTACCTCGAACTTTACTGCGCCGCGAACCCGAACGTGCCGCAGTCGACGGAGTTGTACACGTTCGACGAAAACACGAAGCAATGGCGCCTCCGCTTGACGAAGCGAACGCCGGTTTACACGGACTCGCTCGGTCGCGAATTGGAAATGCCGATTTGGCGCGTCGCGATTTCCGAAAGCCGCGACCCGCGCGGACTGAACGTTCCGGAAGACGGCGCTAACGACGACGCGAAAAAGGAGAACGCTCGGTCGAAAGCCGCCGTCTACCGCAAGGGACGCAACGGCGTCCTGGATTGGTTGGCGTCCGGTAAAAAGGACGGGAACCGATTCCCGGACAACGATTTCAGCTTCTTCTCGATGCAAACGCGTCAGTTCCGCAACCTGCCGACTCCGGGCGAGTTGGAAGTCGCGTCGATCGCCGACCTCGACCTTTACCAAGGATACGACGAAGCGAACAATAAAGCGAAGGAGCCGAACGCCGCCGCGATCCTCGCCGACTGGAAAGCGTTCAACCTGCGCAGTTCGAACATTCTCGGCCCGGCGTTCGCCGCGTCGCAAGATTCCCGCGTCGACTCCGTTAACGGCAAGCGCGCCGACGCTTGGTCGTTGCGCGAAGTCGAAATCGACCGAATCCTTTGGTTCTGCAAAGCGGAGGGAGACGCGGCGAGCGAAGCGACCAAGCTCGGCACGGCCGGGAAGTATCCGGACGCGCTGCGCACCTTCTGCAACGCCGAGGGCGAAGCGATTTATCTCGCGCCGAACGAATATTTGGTCGTCGGCCCGGATAAAAAACGCTCGCTCGGTTCCGTTACTTATGATACGTCGGCGGAGGAAACGGACGATTGTCGCTTCGGCGTCAAGCCGCTCGACTCCGATTCCGCGAGTTGGATCAATATCGACAACGGGCGACACGGAGACGACTCCCTGACGAACGCCGGAACCGAAAACCTGTCGCAAGCGGGAAAACCGGCGCCGAACTATAAGTATATGGTCGCCGTCGCCAACATCGGCGGACGCGGGCTGAACATTTCGGAACCGCTCTGGACCGCGACCGGCGTCGACCCGTATTACGAAAACCAAGCGAAGAAGATCGATCCGGCGAACAAAATCGACAAAGACAGAGCCGAAGTCCTCGACGTCCGCGACGTCCCGTTCGAAATGCCGAAAACTTGGGGCGACCGCGGAACGGAAGACGCGAATTTTTACGACAATAAAGTCGCGAATTACCCGATCGTCCAAGACAAATTGTTCGGCGTCGGAACCGTTCCGGCGTACAAATCGGCGTTCGTTCAACGCGTCGCCGACCCGAACCGTCCGTATCACCCGTTGATGAACCCGTATATCACCGTCGACTGGAACGCGATGGACTTGACGGTCTTCACCGGCGAGGCTGTAACCGACTTAGAGTACGAATGTTCGCGAATGTTCGCCAAAGAAAATGAAGACGACGGCGGCGCGAAAACCGATTTTGACGATAAAAACCAGATCGAGCTGGCGGAAAACAAGGCGGTTGGGGGCGACAAAACGACGTTCCCCTACGCCGACGCGTTTTCGTCCCGTCAATGGGGGAACTCCAAGCAACGGATGTTCCTCGGCGGTTTGCGCGACGACGGTAAAATCCGTCCGAACGTTTGGGACCGCGGCGTCCGACTCGGCGACGGCGGCGCCTCCGCGGGGCTCGAAAAGCCGAACGATTGGGTTGGCGGCGGCGTTTCGACCGGGCGGGATCACGCTCCGGCGTTGAAATATATTCCGCGTCATACGCTCGGGTTCTACAACAACCGCGGCCCGCTCGGAACTACGGATGACGCAAGCGGCGAATTTATTGAAGGGGCGACGGGGCTTGAATACAAGGGCTTGAGTCGAGATTACGATTTCCGTAAAAACGACGCGGTCGCGACGGTCGATTTGCCGTATCGCGCCGCGCCGCGGACGCCGTTCGAACACCTCGTTTGGAACGACGCGCCGTACGACAACCCGTTCGAATTGGCGCTCGTTCCGGCGTCCGCGCCGGGCCGCTTCGGGCTCGAGTTCATTCGCGTCGACGAACAGTTCAACTTGTCGAAGTTGTACAACGTCGAGAAAAGCGACGAACGGCGTAAACGCGGCAAATCGCTCGGTTCCGAAGGCGTCTTCGGGTTCGGCGAATGGTACGCCAAAGCGGACGACGTCGACGGCGAGTTGAAGCGTCGCGCCGGGAAAATCGGGCCGTATTTGAACTTCTTCGGAAGCTCGAAGCGCCCGGGCGAGTCGCTGAACCTCTGCCGCGCGTTGGAGTTTGTTTACACGCCGTCGCTCTTCCTCGGAACGCAAAACCTCGCCGGAGAAGACGAAAACGGGAACCTGATTACCGACGGCGACGGCAACCCCGTCTTCTACTCGGCGCGTCGCGAACCGGGCAAGATCAACCTGAACACGACGACGGAACCGGGGTTGAAGGCGCTGTCGCCGCGCTCCGATCGCGTCTCCAACGACGCGAAGCTTCCGGGAACGCCTTGGCGAAGCGAAGGTTCCGACGACGGTTTCTTCGACGTCCGCAACAACGCGATTTGGACTCGCAACGTCGGGGATACCGACGGCGACGGAACCGAAGATTTCCAAGACGAGAACCGTCCGAACGCGTTCGTTCCGTTCCAACCGGCGCACACGACGCCGCTTTGGGGCCAACTCGATCAATCGCCGGCGCCGCTCCCGATTTCGGCGACTTTGGCCGCGCAAAACGAAACGCGTTCGGACGATCGCGGGACGAACGGCGATCCGCTTTTCGACAACCTGCGAGAGCGTTACGCGACCGACGGCGGGGCAAAGGTCTATTCCTATCGCGACGACGAAGGGAATATTCAAACGACGACCGATCTCGATTGGCTGATTGCGAACGACGTCGCTTACGAAGAGTTTAAGTTGCTCGGCAAGCGCAACAACCTCTTCGAAGCGACCGCCGAAATGCAGCGGTTGAGCGGTACGACGACGAATCGTTCGAACGTCTTCGCGATTTGGACGACGGTCGGCTACTTCGAAGTCGAGCGGTGCAACCCCGGCGTCAATATGCCGAGCGTCGACCCGGACGGGAACGAACTCACGCTTGAAAAGCTGATCGACCCGAACTACAAGTGGTACCGCTACTACCAAGCGATTTACCCGGACGGCTACACCTACGGGAAAGAGCTGGGCGCCGAGTTCGGCGAAACGAAGCGTCGTCGCGGGTTCGCGATTATCGACCGTTCGATTCCGGTCGACTTCCGTCGCGGACAGTCGGCGAACTACCAAGACGCGATCTTGCTGCAACGCGTGTTGGACTAAGCGTTTGAGAAGTGGAAAACGAACCGAGCGATTCGGGCGGCGTCGCAAAAGCGGCGGCGTCCGACGGTTCGACGTTGAAAACGGCGACGTTCGTTGAATAACGTTCAACGAAGAAAAAAAGGGCGGGGGCTTTCCTCCGCTCTTTTTTTTGGTCGCCGGGGCCGGAGAAGAGCGACGGTCGGGCCCGTTTATTTTACCCGGTTTCGCCGATTTGACATTTTTTTCGGAGAACGGCGGCGTTCGACGGTTCGATGTTGAAACGGCGTCGTCCGTTGAATAACGTTCGTCAAAAAGGGCGGGGGGCTTTCCTCCGCTCTTTTTTTTTGTCGACGGAGCGCGGGAAGGGCGGCGGGCGCTCCCGTTTATTTTGCCGGGTCTCGCTAATTTAACGTCGCCTTTCGAGCGCGGCGGCGTTCGGACAAACGCGTCTTTTTACCGAACCCCTTGGCGGCGCGGAGGAATCGTTTATAATAAAAACGACGCGTTCCGTTCGTCCGGCGACCGTCGGCTTTCGTCGGCGGGAAGTCGGGGCAAGGGGAGCGCGTCGCGGAAAAAACGAACGTTGGACGCGTCGAGCGTCTTGAAAATAGCAACGAAAAAGAAGGGGAGAAGATGCCGTCGAATCAAGTTCTTATCGTCGTCGCGCGCCCGGAAGCCGAAAAAAGTTTTAACGGCGCGATCGTTCAAGCCGCCGCCGACGCGTTGACCGCCAACGGATATACGCCGGTCGTCAGCGACCTTTACGCCGAAAATTTCGACCCGACGATGACGCTCGCCGAGGTGAACGAGCCGGTCGAAAAAGCCGACGCCGATATTCAAGCGCGGATTCAAGCGGTGAAAGAGTCGGTCGGTTTGATTTTCGTTCACCCGAACTGGTGGGGCGGCCCGCCCGCGATTTTGAAGGGCTGGCTCGACCGCGTTCTGCGCAACGGCTTCGCCTACGGCTTCACGGCGGACGGCCCTTGGCAAGGCTTGACCGACAAAACGGTTCAAGTTTTCAGCACGTCGAACACGCCGCGCGACGTCGAGTTGAACGTGTACGGCGATCCGTTGGAGAACTTTTGGAAGACGATCGTTTTCGGTTTGACCGGTTCGAAGTCGTTTGAACGTCGCAACTTCGAACAAATCATTTTGAGCGACGAAGCGCAACGCGCCGCTTGGTTGGCGGAAGTCGGCGAAATCGTCGCCCGACGTTTCCCGAAAGTCGATTGAGCGAGTCGCAAAGGCCGGAGCCGACGGAGCGAAACGGGAAAACGGCGCCGCGTTGGAGCGGGGTTTCCGCAAGCGCGGCGCGACGTTTTCCGGGTTGGGGGTTCTTTTTAAAGAAAAACGAAAATTTGGGAATTTTGCCCCTTGACCGTTCGGCGGTTCGCGTTATAATTGCTTTTGTCTTGACGACGATAACTCGTTAAGTCGGGCAGGTAGCTCAGTTGGTAGAGCACAGGACTGAAAATCCTGGTGTCGGCGGTTCGACCCCGCCCCTGCCCACTTCGGTTGAGCGGTCGCAAACGTTGCGGCGGCGTTGATCGGGTTTGGGTTTTGCCCGAGTTGGGCAGGTAGCTCAGTTGGTAGAGCACAGGACTGAAAATCCTGGTGTCGGCGGTTCGACCCCGCCCCTGCCCACTTTGGAAACGAACGGTTTAACGCCGTTCGTTTTTTTATTTCTTGCGGCGTTTTGGGGCGCGCGTTCGAGCTTTCCCGTCGCCGTTTGTTTCGCCGCTCTTTTTTCCGCGATTAAGGCGTTCGTTTTTCGCCGTTCGTTTTTTATTTCTTGCGGCGTCTTTTTTTCGCGCGTTCGGCTTTTTCCCGTCGCCGTTTGTTTCGCCGCTCTTTTTTCCGCGTTTGGGCGTTCGTTTTTCGCCGTTTGTTTTTTGTTCTTTGACGCGTTTTCGGCGGCGCGTCCAACGCGTTCGCGTTACGCCGAGCGGACGGCAAAAGGGCGACGCGGCGTTTTTTCGTCGCGACAAACTCGCGACGCGTCGGCGTAAGCGATAAAAAACGCCGTTCGCGACGGTTAAACTTGAACTTTTTTCACACGGCGATATAATAGGGGTGATTAACGCGGTAGAATTGGAAAGCGGGAAATTGACGACGTCGTTCGCAAGCGAAGCGCGGCCCGGTCGGCGGTAGCGCGAACGCGTCCAAACGAAAGAAGAAGCGACAGATGAAAATTCAAGCGTTTAATAATTGGAATACTTCGGGACGCGCGAGGTTCGCCTCGTTTTGGGAGCAAGAACTCGATCCGGCTTTTTACGCGCCGAAGGCGGACAAGGCGCCCAGAACTTACCGGGATTTATTCGACGAAGAATTTCTGAACAGTTGCTTTTTCTTGCCGGAAGCGTCTTTTTGGGCGGTCGAAAACGCTTCGGACGCGCCGACGCCGGTCGCTTGCCTCGTCGCCGCGGCGGCTCCGACCGACGACGTAAACGCCGCTTCCGACGCCGCGCTCTTCGGGCCGTTTTTCGCCTCCGACGTCGCCGACGCCGAGAAGGAAAAAGTCGCGCGCGCTTTGATTGAAGCGACCGAGCAAAAGTTGCGAGAACGGGGGTTCGAACGCGTTTACGCCGGAGGCGCGCCGCCCCGAGCGAACGACGGCGAGGACGAGCCGACCGGGTCGCCGCTGTTAAACGGCGTGTACGGCGTCGGTTCGCCGATCGGTTTTTTCGACGCCGATCCCGCTCGCCAATATTTCGTCGACGCGGGATACGAAGAAGGGGAAGCGTTTGTCGAGCGGCGGATCGACGCGAGGGCGCTCTGGGCGCAAACGATGTTGCCGCCCGGTTGGATCGCGCGGGAGGCGGAACCGCGGCGCGCGCCGAATTGGCGGCTTGCGACGATCGAACGTAATTTTCCGAACGCTTGGACGAGAGCGATTGAAAACGTCGCCGGGAATACGACGGCGAGCCTTTGCGCTTACGAACTGCGAGCCGTCGCGCCCGACGGTCAAACGACGGCGCGGTTGATTGTTCCGCGGTTGCGGGTCGCGCCCGAGTGTCGCGGCCGACAATTGGAAGCGACGTTGGAGGCTTTGATCGCGGAGACGGTCGCCGACGCGAACGGACGAACGCCGCCCGGGACGCGGATTGCGCGCGACATTTGCGTCGTCGTTCCCGAAGACGGCGCCGCCGACCAATTTTTGGACAACTTGGACTTTACGAGAGGCCGTCGCGCGACGGCGCTCGTAAAAACGCTCTAATCTCGACGCCGACGTTGAAAACAACGTGGAAAAAAGTCGGATTGAGGGAGCGAGAAACGGAAAAAGTCGAAAAAAGCGAATTTGAGCGGGCAAAACGCGCCGCGCCTCTTGGCTTTTGAGGGCGGCGCGGTATAATAAAACGTTCGGTCGCCGTTCGCGCGCCGCGTCTAAAATTGACCGGCGAGGCGGCGAACGCGTTAATTGTTGTCGCGAAAATGAAACGGGGTGTTATGAGCCGTCTTTTTGTTAATCAAATCAAAGAAAACGACGTCGTTTCCGAGACGTACCGCGTCGTTGAGAAGGCGTTGCGTCCGAATAAAAACGGCGTTCTTTATCTGCAGTTCGTTTTGACCGACCGCACCGGGAGCGTTTCCGGTCGCCTTTGGAACGCGACCGAAGAGATGTTTCGCCAATTCGCCGACGGCGATTTCGTTCGTTGCGACGGGATGGCGCAGCGGTTCCAAGGGAACATTCAGGTCATCGCGAAAAAACTGACGAAAGTCGATTCGAAAGACGTCGCGCTCGAAGACTTTACCCGCGACGCCGCCGTCGACGTCGCCGCGCTTTGGAAGCGGGTTCGCGAGTTGCTCGGCGCGATGAAAAACCCGAAATTGCGCGACTTAGCCGACTGCTTTTTAACCGACGACGCGTTCGTCGAACGCTTTTCGCGCGGATACGCCGGCGTCCGACTGCATCACGCGCACCCGGGCGGGCTCCTCGAACACACCGCGTCGACGATGGAGCTGGCGTCGCGAATCGCGTCCCATTACGGCGCCGCGCTCGACGCCGACTTGCTTCTCGTCGGCGCGTTCCTGCACGACGTCGGCAAGACGATCGAACTGTCGGACGACCCGACGAATCCGGTGTATACCGACGCCGGGCAAGCGCTCGGGCACCCGTATCTCGGCGTCGAAATTTTGACGAAAAAGATCGCGGAAACGGAAAAGTTGACCGGCGAACCGTTCGACGAACGCCTCGCTATCTTGTTGAAACATATGATCTTATCGCATCACGGAACGCCCGAAAACGGCGCCGCGAAGGTTCCGGCGTCGCTCGAAGCGATGGCGCTGCACTACATCGATTCGCTCGACGCGAAATTGGCGGAGTTCCAAAAGCACATCGCGGAAGACCCGAACGTCGGCGGCGGTTGGACGAATTACATTCCGAGCCTTGAGCGGAAGCTCATTAAGTTTTGACGTTCGGCGTCGGCGAGAAGCGAAAACGAAGGGCCGCGTTCGGAGACGGACGCGGTTTAACTTTTGCCGGTTAACGGCTTAGCATTGGCGGAAAGAAGGAAACGACGGATGAAATCGCGCAGTACGACGATTTTAACGGTGCGCAAAGGCGGCGCGGTCGCGATCGGCGGCGACGGGCAGGTAACGTTCGGCTCGTCGATTATGAAGGCGGACGCGCGCAAAATTCGGCGGCTCTTGGACGGTCGCGTGTTGGTCGGGTTCGCCGGGTCGACCGCGGACGCGTTCGCGTTGATGGAGCGGCTCGAGGCGCGGTTGAAGGATTACCCGCAAAATATAACGCGAGCCGCCGTCGAATTGGCGAAAGAATGGCGCACCGACCGCGCGTTGCGGAAGTTGGAGGCGATGGCGATCGTCGTTTCGGCGAACGAAACGCTCCTTATCAGCGGCAACGGCGACGTCGTGCAGCCGACGGACGGAATCGCCGCGATCGGTTCCGGCGGAAATTACGCGCTCGCGGCGGCGAAGGCGTTGGCGGCGCATTCGGGGCTGTCGGCGAAGGAAATCGTCGTCGAAGCGATGAAAATCGCGTCGCAAATCGATATTTACACGAACGACAATATCGTCGTCGAGGAGTTGTGATTATGTTGGAATTGACGCCGCGTCAAATCGTCGAGGAACTCGACAAATACATCGTCGGACAGCGCGAAGCGAAGCGCGCCATCGCGGTCGCGATCCGCAACCGTTGGCGTCGACAGCGCGTCGCCGAGGAAATGCGCGACGAAATCGGCCCGAAAAATATGATGATGATCGGCCCGACCGGCGTCGGGAAGACGGAGATCGCGCGGCGCTTGGCGGCGATGACCGGCGCGCCGTTTGTGAAAGTCGACGCGACGAAGTACACCGAAGTCGGCTATTACGGGCGCGACGTCGAGAGTATGGCGCGCGAACTCGTCGAAAACGCCGTCGGAATCGTTCGCGCCGAGGAGCGGGAACTGGTCGCCGAAAAAGCGAAATCGGCCGCCGAGAAGCGAATCGTCGACGCGTTGGTCGAGAAGTTCGAACGGGAAAACCGCGACGCCGAAGCGAAGGCGGCGGAGGAAGCCGGTTCGTCGAAAGAAAACGCTAAAACCGACGAACAAACGACTTCCGCGTCGGCGTTTGCGTCGACGAATCCGAGCGATCCGTTCGCGGCGGCGATGGAGGCGGCGTCGCGCGACCCGAAATTTCGCGCCGCGATGGACGCCGTCCGCGACTTGAAATTCGACCCGACGAACCCGACCGCGAGTTTCGAAGCGATGGCGAAAGCGGTCGACGAAGCGGTGAAAAACGCGCCGTCGAACGTCGAAACCGCGACCGCCGCCGAACCGCAAGCCGAGTCGCAAACCGTTGCAAACGATAAAGTTGCGAAACTCGACGCGGCGCCGAAGCGCGTCGTCGACCGCGACGAAATCGAACGGCGGCTCCGACTCGGCGAATACGAGAACGAAACGATTCCGGTCGTCGAAGAGCGGCGTTCGTCCCCGGTCGTGATGGGGGGCGTCGGGCTCGAAAATATGCAGGACGAAATTCAAAGTATGCTCGAAAGTTTGACGCCGCGTCGTCGTTCGCGTCGGGAAATTCCGGTGTCGGAGGCCCGGGCGGCGTTCGTCGAGCAGGAGTCGGAGCGCGCGCTCGACAAGGAAAAGATCGACGCGCGGGCGGTCGAACTCGCCGAAAATCTCGGGATTATCTTCATCGACGAGATCGACAAAATCGTCGGAAGCGAGGGCGGGCGCGGCGCCGACGTGTCGCGACAAGGCGTCCAACGCGACTTGCTGCCGATCGTCGAAGGAACGACGGTGCAGACGAAACACGGGATGTTCTCGACCGAACACGTTCTTTTCATCGCGGCGGGAGCGTTCCATCGCGTGAAACCGAGCGACTTAACGCCGGAGCTGCAGGGCCGTTTCCCGATTCGCGTCGAGTTGTCGGAGCTGAAAAAAGAGGATTTCGTTCGGATTTTGACGGAGCCGAAGAGCGCGCTGACGAAGCAGTACGTCGCGTTGCTCAAGACGGAAAACGTCGACTTGGTTTTCGAGCCGGACGCGATCGAAGCGCTGGCCGAGTACGCCGCGTCGACGAACGCGACGACGCAAAACATCGGCGCGCGAAGACTTTACGCGATGATGGAGCTGTTGCTCGAAGACTTGAGTTTCGAAGCGCCGGAAATGGGGCTCGGACGGGTCGTCGTCAACGCGGCTTACGTCCGCGAGAAGATCGACCGCGTCGCGAAGGACGAAGATTTGAGCAAGTTCGTTCTGTAAGCGTCGATTCGGCGCGACTTAGCGGCGCTTTTGGCGTCGGCGAAAAGTCGGCGAAACAAGCGGCGGCGTTTTTCGGCGTCGCCGCGTTTGAAAAGTTTGAAATTTGTTTGTTTTTGACGCGTCGGCGGAGCTTTGCGGCTTCGTCGACGCGTTTTTTTTGTCGCGACGCGGTTGCGGCGCTTGACGTCGCGTCGCGGGTTGGGTAAAATAAACAAGACGCGACGTCGCGCAAAGAAGGCAACGCGGCGGACGACGGAAAATGCAACTTGAACGTTAAGAAGGAGTTAACGATGCGAAAGACGAACGGTCGACGTCGAACGGGGGCGTTTGTTCCGGCGGCGTTTTGGGGAGCGGCGATTCTTGGGGCGGCGCTTAGCGCGTTGGGAAACGACGTCGCGTTCGCGCAAACGGAGGAGACGCAAGTTAAGAAAAATGAAACGGTTGCGTCGTCGAGCGAAGGGAAGGCGACCGTCGCGACCGATTGGGTTTTCTGCGCCGTTTTACAGGAGGCCGGCTGGTTTTCCGACTGGGACGCCGTCGCTTCAAGATTCGATAAGCCCGGGCTTTACCGGCCCGACTTCGACGCCGCGAACGAGCGCGCTCGCGAATGGGCGCCCCTTGTCGAACGTTGGCGCGAGCTGATTTTGAACGAGGAAAAGGCGCGCGCCGAAGCCGAAGGGCGGAAAACTCGGCGGGATTGGGCGGAGATCGGCGCCGACCAAGCGCTCGTCGACGCCGCGCTGGCAAAGTGGGAAAAGGAGTTGGTCGACCCGACGGAAGACGAGCCGCAACGTCGGCGAAATATGGAGTTGCGACGAGAAGACGGCAAGTTCGACCCGCGCGCTTTGACGGAATTCGAAGGCGTTTTGATCGTCGACAAGCCGATTTTTGGCTGGGTTTCGTTCGATTCGGGCGCCGGGATTCCGAGGCCGGATTTCGCGGTTCCGCTCCGTTGGGAAGCGTTGCGTCGGGAATCGTTCGTCGCCGACCCGCAAAAACCGAACGTTGGGCGACGCGTTGGAACCGTTCGCGGGCTCGCTTTCAATTGCGATATGAGCCGCTTGTCGTTGGCCGGAATTCGTTTTCGAGACTGCCGCTTTTTGAAGAACGCGAATTTCGACGGCGCCGATTTGACCGACGCGCGTTTCGAAAACTGCCGTTTCGACGCGACGGTTTCGTTTGAGTCGTTCGCGCAAACCTTGTCGTTTAAGGAGAACCGACTTGTCGGACTCGAACTTTACGGCGACCTCGCCGGTTGGGACTTCTCCGAGAAAAACGTCGGCGACGTCCGCGTCGCAAGTTGGAAGGGCGTTAAAATCGACGGCGCCCGCTTCGACCCGCCGCGTTTCGACGGCGAATATTGGGAAGGAAAGGCGACAAAGCGCCGCGTCGAAATTCCGGCGAACCTCCCGAACGAGCTGTTCCGACGGTCGCGCTTTTTCGACGAAAAGGATTTGAGCGGAACGACGTTTTACTATTCCCTTAACGAAGGCGACTTTAGCGGTTTCGACTTGACCGACGCGACGCTCCTGCCGCGGGATTTGAAACTTGGAATCGATTGGGGAAGAGCGAGCGCCCGAAGCGTCGGCGGCGCGATCGAATACGCGATCTTGCAAGGGACGCCGAGCGAAGAGATTCGCGTTAAACTCAACGACGCGAAGATTTTGCGAACGCGGTTTGAGTCGTTCGTTTTGTATCCGGGAAACGGAACGGACGGTTTGAAGCCGCGCGTTCCGATCGATTTTGTCGACGCGGCGTCGATTCAAGCGTCGAAAAGTTGGCGCGACAAGGACTTGCGCGGCGTTTATTTCGGCAACTGCGTCGATTTGCGCGGCGCCGACCTTTCCGGCGTCGACTTAAGCGGCGCGACGTTCGAAACGTCCGTTGGCGACGTAAAGTTCGACGACGCGGTGATTTCCGACGTTCGTTTTTACTCGCCGGACTTTTCGAGTTCGCTGATGCAACAATTCGACGTCGCGCGCTTCAACCCTTGGCGCGAATCGGGCTTGACGCTCGAACAGGCGGAGTCGACTTGGAACGGGCGGCGCGGGCGGTTCGAGGGAATCGTCTTCCCGGACGACGTGCAAAAAACGCTCGACCGCCGGGCGTTCGAAGCGAGTCCGGAGTTCGCCGCGAAGGATTTCAGCGGGAAAATCCTCCGCTTCCGCGATATGTCCGGCTGGAATTTAAGCGGTTTGAATTTAACGGGTTGCGTCTTGATTACTCGAACGCTCGCGGGCGCCGACTTGACCGGCGCGACGGTCGACGGCGCGATTTTTTTGCAGGCGAACAACGAAAACGCGATCGGCGATTTCGCCGCGAACCGAATCGCCGAACGGGCGCGAGCCGGGGAAAAACTCGTTGTCGCCGACCGACTTGACGGCGCGTCGCCGTTCGATCTTAAAACGCGGTTGCGGAGTCTGATTCGTTGGCGAGACGTCGGCGTTTCGTCGAAGCGGCTGCTCGACCGCGATCTCGTTTTGCTGACGGCGGAACAATTTAGCTCGACGGCGACGGCGCGAGCGGGAAGAGGCGGCGACGTCGCGATTTCCGGCAAAATCGACGGTTCGCTTCCGGACGCTTATTGGCAAAACGCGAAGGAAGCGGCGAAGTAACGTCGGCGGAAACGGCGAGAAAACGGGGCGGCGCAAGGGCGCGACGCCCCGTTTTTTTCGCGACTTTTGATTCTTAGAATAAAGCGCTGAATTTCTAAAAGCGGCGCGTTTGATTGTTCTGAATTTTGTTTGATTCTGGCGGCGGTCGAGCGCGATATGCGGCGCGGCGTCGATTTTTCTTTCTTTTCTTGCTTTTTTGTCGCGGAACGTCGCAATTTACTTGACGTCGCGTTTCGCCTTCGGTATAATACGTTTGCGCGACGTCGCAAAACAAATAAACGGCGCGTAAAATTTAGACGTAACCAATGTAATAACGGAGGTTAGGAGATGCGCGGAATATTGAAAAAAGCGAGCGCGACGCTCGGCGCGTTCTTGACGGCGTTTCTTTGGGGCGCGTCGACGACGTTCGGCGTCGTCGACGAAACGACATATTCGCCGTCTTTGCCGGACGTTCCGTTCGAGGCGACGGCGAAAATCGACCCGCAAACGACCGTTTTTCTTTACTTAGGAGAGACCGCCGACGAGAATCTGCGCCGGATTTACGCCGAGTACAACAAGGAAATCGCCGATAAGGCGGCGGTTTCGTTCTATCGATACTGGGGCGAAGAGGCGGTGGAATGGGGGGAACTTCAAAAGGCGGCGGCGATCGAACACGACGTCGCCTTGAGCAAGATCGAGGCCGAGTCGAAAACGCCGGAGGAAAAAGCGGAGCGCGTCCGGCTTTTTTACAAGCGTTTGCGCGTTCAAGCTTCGTCGTTGGAGGAGAAGCGGAGGCTGGCGATCGAATTCGAAACGGGGCGTTATTGGTCTAAAGTACGCGGCCCCAAGCCTTACGAACGGGCGGAACTCCGCGCGGCGCAGGCGCGTTGGGAGCGAATCGAGCGCGAGTTTTGGCCGAGCGTCGCCGAAAAAATCGATTGGGAAAATTTGAACCTCGACGGCGCGCGGTTCGATTTCCGACCGGAAGTTGCGGACGTCCACGATTACGAGGACCTTTACGGCGGCGTTTGGGATAAGTTTGGCGATCCTTACCCGGTCAACGGAAATACGTTATGTTGGGGGATTCCGGCGACGCTCGAAGAGTTGAAACGCTCTAAAAGTTGGCGCGAGAAGACGTTGCGCGACGCCGAGTTTTACCGCGTCTTCGCCGACGCGTCGTTCGCCGGGTGGACGCTCGAAGACTGCCGCTTTTTGGCGAACCAATACAACCAAGGGGCGACCGAGTTTGATTATTTCAACGACGGAGAGTTGCGGGTTCCGGGCGACCTTTGGCGAAGCTCCGGAAAAATCGGCAGGAAGTCCGATAAAATCGTCGGTTACGACGCTTGCGATTTTACCGACGCGACGCTCCGCAACGTTTATTTCGACCGAGCGGCGACGATTACGTTCGAGCAGTTCGCGGCGACGCGCAGTTACAAGGAGGACGAAATTATCGCCAAGTTCGGCTTTACGATCGCCGGTTGGGACTTTAGCGGCAAAAACGTCGGCGATTTGCTCTTCGAAACCGGAATGTACGAACCCGAGCTTAGCGCGATTCGAAGGAAAGGCGGGAAGACCGGCTGGGCGTCGCTAAAACTCGACGGCGCAAGGTTTGAGCCGCGCGGCGACCGGACGTATTCGAGAAGGTTGCCGGACGAACTTTGGCGTTCGTCGCGGCGGTTCCGGGAGAAAGATTTGTCCGGCGCGACCTTCGACGTCGAGCTTAACGGCGGCGATTTCAGCGGGTTCGACTTGACCGGCGCGACGATGTTGTTGGCGCAAGATCCGCCGAAATGGCGGTTAGACGGGGCGACGATTCGCAGACTGAAATTTGTCGTTAGGGATCCGGGGTTCGTTCATCGGTTCAGGGGCGCGCTCGACGCCGAGACGTTGCGCTCGACGAAAAGCTGGCAAGACAAGGACTTGCGCGACGTCGATTTCACTGAAATGTTCAATTTTGACGGAATCGACGATTTGAGCGGGTTCGATTTGCGCGGCGCTCGATTCGCGTTTGTCGCCAAAGCGGGCGAGGCGGAGAAAATCGACCTAACCGGCGCGAAACTCGACGGTTGCCGCTTTGACCGGAAAGGCTTTCCGTCTTGGGAGCAATGGCAAGCGATTCGGGCGGCGCGCGTCGAAACGTCCTCGGCGGGCGAAGCGTCGCCGGAAAACGCGGAGTAACGGGGCGTTTCGCGTCGAATTTTAGCGGGTCTTTGAATTTGTTGAAACTTGTTTGATTTGGTGCGCGTCGGCGAGCGGCTTGGCGGTCGTCGGCTTTTGGAAACGACGGAGATTGAACGATGAAACGTTATTGGAACGGAAAACGAACGGTCGCGGCGTTCGTCGCGTCGACGTTTTGGCTCTTCTCGACTCTTGCGGCGTTCGGCGCGAACGACGAGACGTCGCGTTCGTCGACTTCGCCGGTCGAGCCGTTCGCGTCGACGGCGAAAATCGACCCGCAAACGACCGTTTTTCTTTACTTAGCCGACGCCGCCGACGAGAATCTGCGCCGGATTTACGTCGAGTTCAACAAGACGATTCAAGCGGCGGTCGACGAGGCGGCGGGCGGCGACGCGTTCAAGCGGTTCCTCAAAGAAGAGGAAGAGCGGGAAAGGGCGAAGTTGGCCGAAATCAAGGAAGCGGCGGCGCTTGAACACGACGCGGCGTTTCGCAAGATCGAAACGGAGTCGAAAACGCCGGAGGAAAAGGCGGAGCGCGTCGAGTGTTTTTACGAGGATTTGGGCGTTCGGCGACCCGGAACGACGCCGAAAGAATGGGCGGCGGCGCGGGAGCGGTCGATTGAGCTTGAATCGAACCGTTATTTGCTTCGACTTTGGCCGCTCCGACCGCAAGAACGCGCTCGACTTCGTGTCGCGCAAGAAACTTGGCGGATTATCGAAAGCAAGGTTTGGCCGGAACTTAGCGTCGATTGGGAAAACTTGAATCTCGACGGCGCCCGATTCGATTTCCGCCCGGAAGTCCTTTACGACCTCGACGCGCCCGGGCGGGGCTTCGAGAAATTCGGCGGTTGGCGTTGGGGGATTCCGGCGACGCTCGAGCAGTTGAGCCGTTCTAAAAGTTGGCGCGACAAGACGTTGCGCGGCGCCGATTTTTATCGCGTCTTCGCCGACGCGTCTTTCGCCGGTTGGACGCTCGAAAATTGCCGATTTTGGGCGGACGAAAGCGGGCAAGGAACGGCGTTCGACGTCGCGTCGAAAGCGCCGGGCGTCGGGCGGGAAACGCGGCGTCCGGGCGAGCTTTGGCAAGGCGCGGCGACGGAGAACGCGGCGTCGGCGGAAGACGCAAACGGCGGCGACGTCGGCGGTTACGTCGGTTGCGATTTTGCCGGCGCGACGCTGAAAAACGTCCTTTTCGACCGCTCGGCGACGATAACGTTCGAACAATTCGCCGCGACGCGCAGTTTTAAGGAGGACGAAATCGACGCCGAGTTCCGCTTCCCGCTCGACGGTTGGGACTTCGCCGGGAAAAACGTCGACGCGTTGCGAACCGTCGCGACGATCGCGTCGGAGGTCGCGTCGGAGGTCGCGTCGGGTGAATCGGCGAGCGAATCGGCGGGCGACGCGGCGTCGTTCGAGGCGGAAAAACCGGCGGTCGACGAATCGGAGCGCGTCGTTTATCTTTACTTGAAGAAGGCGCAAAGCGAGAAAGCGCAAGGGATATGGAGCGCTTGGTCGGAAAAAGTTCGGGCGGCGAAAGCGGAAAACGCGGTTCGGTTCGACGCGTTTTTCTTTTACGAAGGAGGTCGGAACGCGTTGGCCGAGGGGGAACCGCGTTGGACGTCCGGTTTCGACGGAAGCCTCGGACGGGCTTGGACGCGCGTCTTCGACGCAACGGTCGAAACGCTGAAGTCGGCGAAAGTCGACGTCGATTGGGAGAACCTAAACCTTGACGGCGCGACGATTAGCGAGGCGCCGCGTCGATGCGTTAGCGTTAGCGCGGAAAATGAACCGGAGCCTTACGGCGACGTCGAGTGCGTTCTCTTTTACGACGAGGTCGGAAACGTCGAAATCGAATACGGGATTCGGGCGACGCTCGCCGACTTGCGCCGAACCGTAAACTGGCGCGAAAAACGACTTAACGACGCGAACTTTGAGCGCGCTTGTTTCGACGAATCGTTCGCCGGGTGGACGTTGACAGAGTGTAGTTTTAACGCGCTCTTGCACGGCGGATTGGGCGGCGAGGAAAGGTTCAAGGAATGGTTGAGCCGAAATCCCGACGGTTGCAAACGCGCCGATTTTACCGACGCGACGCTCGACCGCTGTTTCTTTGACGCAAACGCGGCGATAACGTTCGAACAGTTCGCGTCGACCCGAAGTTACCGCGAGGACAAGATTTGCGTTTATTTCTATTTTCCGCCGGACGGTTGGAATTTCGCCGGAAAGAATATCGGCGACGTTGACTTTGGCCCTCCTTACTCGAACGACTTTTCCTATTTGACGCGGCGCGCAAAGCTCGACGGCGCCCGATTCGAGCCGAGTTCGAAGAATTATCCGAAGGGCTTGCCGGAGAAAGTTTGGCGCAACTCCCGCGCTTGCAAGGAGAAAGACTTGGCGGGCGCAACCTTTCCGGCGACGCTCGGCGGCGGCGATTTCGCCGGGTTCGACCTGACCGGCGCGACGATGCGAGGCGTCCGCGTCAACCTCGACGGCGCGACGATTCGCGGGCTGAGAGTCGTCGCCGGAACCAATTACGGCAATTCGGAGCGGGAGCGGATCGAGTTTCGGCGCCAACGCGAATACGGCAAGATAACGAAGGAAACGATTTGCGCGACGAAAAGCTGGCAAGACAAGGACTTGCGCGACGTCGAGTTCAACTGGTTTTACGACCTGACCGGCGTCGACTTCTCCGGTTGCGACCTGCGCGGCGCGACGTTCCGCTTCGCGAAGGGGTACGGAAACGAACTGGAAAAAGCGCCGTTCTTCGAAGACGTCGACTTTACCGACGCGAAAATCGACGGTTGCCGATTTGAGGTTTTCGCGAAAGAGGGCGAGCGGAGTTGGCCGACGCTCGAACAGATTATGTCGACCGAAACTTGGAAATCGGGCGACTTAGAACGCTTGAAGACGTGCGTCTTGCCGGACGAAGCGCAAAAAATCGTCGACCGCCGCCTCTTCGAAGCGAGTCCGGAGTTTGCCGCGAAGGATTTTAGCGGGAAGGAAATTAAGTTCCGCGATATGTCCGATTGGGATTTAAGCGGTTTGAATTTAACGGGTTGCAAGATTAAGACGCGTTCCCTTTATCGAGCGAACTTTACCGACGCGATTCTCGACGGCGCGACGCTAGAGCAGAGCGACTTCGGCCTCGGCCCGATAACGACGGAGCGACTCCTCGACCAACCGTTTTTAAGCGTCAAGACATTTATCGAGACCGACAATTATCGGCGCAAAAATTTCCGCGGATTCCGCGTTAGCGGGGACGTCCTGTTCTGGCGGGATTTTAGCTTTGTCGGGCTCGATTTGACGAACGCGACGTTTTATAGTCGGTTGGGCGGTTTCGACGAAAAGGCGTTGGCGAAATTCGATTTTACCGACGCCGAGATCGAAGGTTGCAGTCTGATTCCTTGTCTGACGAAGAAGCAAATCGTTTCGACGAAAACGTTTAAGGAAGGGCGGCTCGATTACGAAGCGGTCGACCGGTTTCGGCGTAATAAAAAAATCGCCGACGAACTCCGCGCCGAGTACGAGCGTTTGCAAGCCGAGAAAGCGGAAAATGGCGAAAACGCGAACGAACCGGCGGCGGAAACGAACGCTTCTAACTCCAACGCCGACAAGAAGAAAAGTTTGGCGGGCGAAACCTTTTCCGCCGAGCTAAACGGCGGCGATTTCAGCGGATACGACTTGACCGGCGCGACGATGAAGGGCGTCGAGGGGAAACTCGACGGCGCGACGATTCGCGGGCTGAAAGTCGTTTCGTCCGGGCGCGGCGACGATTATACGAAATTCGACCCGTTCGAATGGCGGCGCGAAAACGAATACGGCAAGATAACGAAGGAAAGACTTTGCGCGACGAAAAGCTGGCAAGACAAGGACTTGCGCGACGTCGAGTTCAACCGGTTTTACGACCTGACCGGCGTCGACTTCTCCGGTTGCGACCTGCGCGGCGCGACGTTCCTTTTCCCGGGCGAGTTGAACGTCGGCGAGACGTTCTTTGAAAACGTCGACTTTACCGACGCTAAGATCGACGGCTGCGTGTTTTACGTCTTTACGGAGGAAGACGAGCGGAGTTGGCCGACGCTCGAGCAGCTTATGTCGACCGAAACTTGGAAGTCGGGCGACCTCGAACGTTTGAAGACGTGCGTCTTCCCGGACGAAGCGCAAAAAATCGTCGACCGCCGGATTTTCGAAGCGAGTCCGGAGTTCGCCGCGAAGGATTTTAGCGGGAAGAAAATCGAGTTCCGCGATATGTCCGGTTGGGATTTAAGCGGTTTGAATTTAACGGGTTGCGTTATTGAAACGTATTCCCTTTGGGGCGCGAATCTGACCGGCGCGATTCTCGACGACGCGACGTTGCGCACGGCGAGCTATCCCGAAACCTTCGCGTCGACGCGGGCGTATCATAAGCGGTTCCTGAGCTTCGAACAACTGCTCGAAACCGACAATTATCGGCGCAAAAGTTTCCGCGGTTTGAAACTTGGGAGCCTCGAATACGGGAACTTCAGCTTCGCCGGGATCGATTGGACGAACGCGAATTTTTACGGGTTGCCGAACTACGTCTATCGCGAAAAAAAGGCGGCGCGCGATTTTACCGACGCCGAGATCGAAGGCGGCGATCTGGTTGCGACCTTGACGAAAGAGCAACTCCTTTCGACGAAAACGTTTAAGGAAGGGCGGCTCGATTACGACGAGGTCGACAAACTGCGCGACGCCGACGATCAAATCGCCGACGAACTTCGCGCCGAGTACGAGCGTTTGCAAGCCGAGAAAGGGGAAAAGGTCGAAAATTCGGCGGAAACGCAACTGTCGGAAAACGTTGAGGTTGCGGCGGAAGAAAAGCCGGAGGAGCGCGTTTTTTACCTCTTTTCGCCGAGTTTGACGTCGGGGTTTTCGTCGAAGTTGCGGATTGTGGAAGACCGATTCGCCAGTCGTATGTGGGCGAACGAAAGAAAACGCTATCGCGATTTGCCCGACGACGAGCAAACCGCGGCGCTACGCGAAGTCGCAGCGATCGCGACGCGTTATCTTACGCCGGCGTTTATCCCGAATTGGGAAGAGTTAAGCCTCGACGGCTTTTGGATCGACGACTGGTATGTCAAGTTCGACCCGGTCGACGGCTACCCGTATTACGGGATTCCGGCGACGCTCGACCAGTTGCGGCGAACGAAAACTTGGCGCGAAAAAAAGGCGCGCGACGTTGTTTTCGACTGCTCGCTCGAAGGCGAATCGTTCGCCGGTTGGACGTTCGAGCGTTGCTCGTTCGGCCCGCGTTATCGCTTGGCGGAGCGCGACGTATTAAAGGGTTGCGACTTTGCCGACGCGACGTTGAACGGCGTTTATTTCGGGAGCGACTCCGCGATAACGTTCGAACAATTCGCCGCGTCGCGGAGCTTTAAGGAGGACGAAATTTGCGCTCAGTTCGGTTTTCCGCTCGGGCCCGAGTGGGATTTTTCCGGCAAACACGTCGAGCGAAGCTCGAAGGAACCGCCCCCGATCGCTAAGTCGAAGGCGGAGTTGACGACCGTCGTTAGCCGCGACTTCGACGGGGCCCCGCTCGACTGGCGCCGGTACGACGGTTGCGCTTGGGACGAACGGCGCCCGAATGCCGAACGGCTAAGGGTAAGCGCGAATAAGGAGCCGATTCGACCGCTCGCGAAGCCGGGCAAATAACGCCGTTTTGACCCGGTTTTTAGCGAGTCTTTGAAAAGTTTGAATTGCGTTTGATTCATTGCGACGTCGCGGTTGCGTTCGGGAGGGACGCCGTTCTTTAATATCGGCGCGGAGGGGCCGAATCGACGACGGCGGGGCGGCGGCTTGACCCGTTGTTCCGACCGCCGTTTTCGACTTGCGCGCGTTCGGGCGAGAGCGGCAATTCTCGGCGAAAGAGTTTTCGCGGGAGCGCGTTGGCGAGAACGGCGTCCGATGGGGGCGCAATTTCGGCTTCTTGGGCTCGATTTGACGAACGCGGCGTTCTTAACGGCAAAAAAAAGCAAAAAATTTGACAAAATTTCTCTGTTTTTGAAAACCAACGCGCTTTCTTAGTCGTCCTTTGGGTGTGATGGAGAAGAACCGCTCGGTCGCCGCCGCGACGATCGCGCTTGGAACGAGCGGCGCCGAAAGCCGAACGGGAGCCGCTTCGACGGCTCGCAACGGCGGGGGAACAACGCCGTTGCGGCGCGGTTTTTAGCGGGTCTTTGAAAATTTGAATCTTGTTCGATTGTTGCGTCGGCGGTTGGTCGGCGCGCGAATATTGACTTAAAAGGAGAAACAAACGATGAAACGGTTCTGGAAACGGAGTCGAGGAAGCGCGGTTGCGGCGGCGTTTGGTCGCGCGGTCGCGTTCGGGGCGGCGGCGCTGTTGGGCGTCGCGGTTGCGGCGGCGGAGGAGAAGAAAACGGACGGCGGCGCTCAAACGACGTCGACGCAAACGTCGGCGGAGTCGGAGGTTAAGTCGGACGATTCCCGGCGCGTTTACGTCTTTTTGAGCGGAGGTTCCGACGTCGCGGCTTGGAAGCGTTGGAACGACGAGGCGCTCGCGCTCGAAAAAAAGAAGAGAAATGAAGGCGTTCTAAAGCGTTATATCGCCGAAGAAGACGAAAAGATCGCCGAGGAACAAAAGGCGTTCAAGGCGGCGCGGGAGAAACGACTTCAAGAAGTCGAACCGAGGGACTGGCGGCAAGCGCTCGAAGAAGACCGTCGAAGCGCTAGCGAACGAGCGGAAGCCCGACTTGCGCTCGAGATCGCGGCGGAATTGGAACGCGACGTCCTCTCGCAAACCAAAATCGATTGGGAAGCGGTAAGTCTCGACGGCGCGAAGATTAGCGACGAAGGGGCGTTTTACTCTCCGATTCATATGGACTTTGTTTGGACGGATAAGGAAAAGGAACCGCCGTTTTTCCCGAGTTGGCGATTCGGGATTCCGGCGACGTTGGCCGACGTCAAACGGACGAAAAGTTGGCGCGAAAAAACGCTCCGCGACGTCGGGCTCGACTACGCGCTTCCGGGCGAGTCGTTCGTCGGTTGGACGTTCGATAATTGCCGATTCGGTTCGCGGGAAAAGACGTTTATGTCGTTGCGTTTCAATACTTGCGACTTTGCCGACGCGACGATTAGCGGCGAGTTTTGGCCGTCCGGCGCGATCACGTTCGAACAATTCGCCGCGACGCGAACCTTCAAAGAGAGCGCGAAGAGCGGTAAAAGCGAAAACGGCGAGAAGAACGAAGGCGGCGAAAACGTCGCGACGAACTTGAACGCGCCGCGGTTTCACTTTCATTTCGCCGTCGACGGTTGGGAGTTCGGCGATTTGAAAAACGTCCGAAACGAGGCCTTGCGCGGCGGATCCAAGGCGTTGCCGCTTTGGCCGGGCTCGTCCGACAACGCTTGGAACGATCGGGTTTGGCCCGACGACCCGATTTTGGCCGAATTAGCGAGGAAAGCCGATCCGAGTTCGGGTTTAACGACGACGCCGGCGGTTCTCTTCGAGCGGTTCCCGGCGAACGCGGCGACGGGTTCGACTTGGCGCAACTCCCAATATTACAAGGATAAGAGCCTCGCCGACGTCGCGTTTTGCGGTTGGCTCAACGACGGCGACTTCTCCGGTTTCAACCTGACGAACGCGGTCGTTTTCGCGCCGAACGCCAACCTCGGCTTCAAACTCGACGGCGCGACGATTCGCGGGCTCCGCGTCGTCGACGGGCGCGGGAGCGAAGGCGCGATTACGAAGGAGGCGCTTTACTCGACGAAAAGCTGGAAAGAAAAGAACTTGCGCGGCGTTCGGTTCACTTCGGCGTTCGACCTGCGCGGCGTCGACTTTTCCGGTTGCGACCTGACCGGCGCTTACTTCGCGACGTCGCTCGAAGGCGCGAACTTCGACGGCGCGACGATAACCAAGTGCCGTTTCGAACGTTGGTGCTGGGCGGACGCGGCGGAAGACGACGATTTGTCGCAAAATGCGCTGACCGTCGAACTGCTCGAAAAGTCGGCGAACGGACGCAAGGCGAAAGAAGACGAGAATTTGGCTTGGCTCGTTAGCGTTCGGTTCCCGAGCGAGATTCAAAACCGGCTCGACCGTCGCCGTTTCGAGGCGCGCGAGGCGTTCGCGAGAAAGGATTTTTCCGGCGCGACGCTCCGCTTCCGCGATATGAGCGGTTGGGACTTAAAAGGTTTCAATTTAAGCGGTTGCGAGATTATTACGTCGTCGCTCGAAGGCGCGGACTTGACCGGCGCGACGATCGACGGCGCGACCTTTACGCAACTCGTCGGGGATAAAAAGATTAACGAACTGCAATCGTTGAACCTTTCCCGAATGAAAGTCTTACTGACGGGGGCGCAACTCGCGTCGACGACGACTTACGAACGCGACGATTGGCGCGGCGTTTCGTTGATCGGAAAGCTCGATTTTAACGGGTTTAAGTTTGGCAACTGGAAGGGCGCGCGAATTATTCAATACGGCGGGTTCGAGGGCGCCGACTTTAACGACGCGGAGATTTACGGCGTTTTCCACTCGACGTATCCGCGCCCGGAATATGTCGAGAAAACGCGGACGTTTAAGGAAGGGCGTTTGAATTACGACGATTTTTTCTATTCGAAAAAAGAGGTCGAGGAATTGCAACGGCGGCACAAACTCTTCAAAGAGAAGGGCGCGGAAGCGTTGGAAGCGGAGGACGCCGCCCTCGACGCCGCGTTTAACGATCCGCGAACGTTTTACGTTTATTTGCAAAAGCCGATCGACGAAGCGGTTACGTCCGGAAAACGACCCGAAAGCGCGCAACTCCGAGCGTTTTCTTTGGAATACAAACGCGCCCGTTGGGAAAAGAAATATTTAGAAGATAAAAAGAAAGACGGAACGTTTGATCGTTATTGTAACGAAGAAAAGGCCAAGGGCGCAAGCGAAACGGACGCGGCGACGAAGGCGGAGGAACGGTTGCGACGCGAACAAGCGAAAACCGCGGAAGTCTCTTCGCGAGAAAGCGGCCCTTATCCTTGGGAAAATGCAACTCTTGACGGCGCAACGATTTCTAACGTCAACGGCTTGCGGTTTGACGGAAGCGACGAACTCGTTTTCGGCGTTCCGGCGCGCTATTTCTTCTTGACGCAAACGACGAACTGGCGCGGAAAAACGTTGAAGAACGTCCGAATTCTCGGCGGATTCGAACGCTCCGAATTTTCCGGTTGGCGGCTGGAAAACTGCGAGTTTTTCGAGTCGGCGGAGGCTGCCTCCGTTTCCGGCGACGAATAACGCGTCAAGCGAACGGAACGAGAAGCCGGCGGCGAACGGAGAGAGCGACGATTTCTTCGTTTGACGCCGGTTTTTAAAACGTCTTTGATTTCTCTTTTTAAGCGCCGATAATCTAAATGAGGCGCGTTTGATTCTTGGAATCTTGTTTACATTTTCTGTTGAGCGGCAATCGGGCGGCGGTTTGCGGCGGTCGGTAATTGGGCGGCGAGCGATTTTTTCGGTCGAACGTTAAGGCAAACGGCGAATTTTGGGAAAAACGGCGGCGCGGCTCTTGCATTTGGCGCCGCGTCCCGGTATATTCTTAATTAATATAAACGGCGGCATTTTCGACTTGCGACGGCGAGGCGAGCGCGTCGACTCGGACAACCGCGGCGTTATCGGTCGCGAAATTTAACGAAAGGAACGGAAAATGGCTTTTTTATTCGGACGAAAAACCGGCGTCGGGCTCCTCTGCGCGTTGGCGGCGGCGCTTTGTTGCGTCGGAGGAACGGCGGCGAACGGCGACGACGCGGCGAATGCTAAGAGCGGCGATTACTGGGTTTACTTCGGCACGTCGACCGGCGGAACGACGCCGGATATGGACGAAATCGGAGTGAAGCGCTCCGAAGGGATTTACGTCGGGAAGTTCGACGCGTCGACCGGCGCCGTCGCCGATTTGCGGTTGGCGTTGAAGGCGAACAACTCCGGTTTCATCGCGACCGTTCCGGAGAAAAATTTGCTTTACTTCATCGGTTCGCGCGACCGAAACGACGGCGGCGAAAACGTTTACGCTTGCAAAGTCGACCCGAAAACCGGCGATTTGACCGTCTTGAACTTCTTGAAAACCGACGGTTCCGGCGCCTGCCACGTCTCGGTTCGACCGGACGGAAAGTTCGTCGCCGTCGCGAATTACGTTAGCGGCGACTTCGTCGTTTACAAGACGAACGCCGACGGTTCGCTCGCCGCGCAAACGGCGAAATACAAAGGGCAAGGCTCCGGGCCGAACAAGCGCCGTCAAGGTCAACCGTTCGGACACGCGGCGTATTTCGCCGAGTCGAACGGCGTTTGGCGCGTTCTGATGTGCGACCTCGGAAGCGACAAAGTTTACGTCGCTCGCCTGAACGAGGAAACCGGCGCGCTCGAAGCGGAGCCGAAACTTCCGTTCCTGCAAACGCCCGCCGGCGCCGGCCCGCGCCACCTCGATTTCGCGACCGCTAAAAACGGCGATTTGGTCGTTTACGTCTTGAACGAACTCGACTCGACCCTGTCCGTTTTCCGCCCGAATTTCGAGTTCGGCAATCCCGGCGTCCTCGGCGTTTGGTCGACGATCGAACCGGATTATCGCCAAAAATTGACCGACGAAGAGTCGCTGGTCGACGGCGAAAAGTTTACTTACGGCAATAAAACGGCGGAAATTTTCAAAGTCGCGCTTCCGAACGGCAAGACGATCGTTTACGGTACGAACCGCGGGCAAAACACGTTGGTCGCGTTCGACGCGACGGCGACGCTCGCCGACGTTCCGTTTGCCGCCGATGCGACGGTCGCGTTCCGCTTGGTCGACCGCGTTTCGACGCAAGGAAAGTTCCCTCGGTACTTTATGATCGACCCGACCGGTCGTTATCTGATCGTTTGCAACAAGAAAACCGGGACGTCGTTCGTTTTCGCGATTAATCAAGAAGACGGAACGTTGAAACCGACCGGCGCCGACGCGATCAAAATCGCTTGGGCGATGGCGGGCGGCTTCGTTCCTTGCGCCGAATGACGGCGAGCGGAGCGAGCGGGAAAACGTCGGAAAAGCCCGGTTTTTCCCGCTTGTTTGAATTGTTTGAAAATTGTTGATTAAATCGAGTTTGGGAGGCGGAGCGAGTGAGCAAAGCGGGGAAAATTTTGCAAGAAACGAAGCGTTTCGAGGCGCTTTTGAGCGAAAACTTCGGCGCGCAAGGGGCCGACTTGGCGGAAAAAACGAGCGCGGCGGCGGGCGAGCTTCCCAAGGGAATCGTCGAAAAGTTGCTTTTCCTCGCTCGGCTTCAATCGCAAGCGCAGGCCGGAGAACCGATTAGCGCGGCCGACGCGAAACAGGCCGGTTACTGGATCGCGGCGGTTCGACCGTACCTCGATTACGGCGCGGCGCGCGGTCGAGGCGATTGGATTCGGCGGGCGGTCGGCTTGGTCGCTCTCGCGATCGCGGCTTACTACCTGTATCGCGTTTGGAAGCGTCGACTTTAAGTTGTTTAGCGACTTTGGTTAGCAACGAAAATTAACGGAAAAAGCGTTCCGGGGTTCGCGCCTCGGAGCGCTTTTTTTATCGGCGGTTTGAGCGTTTGATTAAGAGGGGCGGCGAAAAAAAATTTGCGGAGGTGGGACGCCTGGCGTCCTACCTCGAGTTGACGTCGGAAAAATTTGGGAGGATAATGGTAAGTAAGTCGAAGGGCGCGGGCGTCCGAAAAGCGGCGTCGGCGGCGACGGTTAACGAGCGCGACGACGATTTTTTTAAAGAACGAGGCGGAGATGGAAAAGATCGAAACGGTTACCTGGTGGGACGGGCGGCGGGCGATGATAATCGACGGAACGGTTTACCGGCCGAAAAACTTCGAAAATTTTTCGCGAAGCGTCGTCAATTGGGGCGCGAGTAAAATTTATTGGCGCAAACGCTTTACGCAAGAAAACGTTTTCGGAAGTTGGAACGACGGCGTTTGGTTTCGCTGCGAGACGGGGGAAGTCGTTTTTGGCGACCAAGCGCGGCAGGCGTTTTGGAGCGACGTTTACGACGAAACGCGCAAGTCGGCGACGACGCATACGGCGAAAATCGGCGAGAAAACGACGCGACGCGTTCGGTTTGCGTCGAACGCGAACGATCCGCTGCGTCGAGGGTTTTCTTGGAGCGGCTATTGGGCTTGGCGCGAGAGTCGGCGGCGCTCTTCGCTCGAAGAGGGCGATTGGTTTTTAGGGAATATGAGCGAGTGGAATATCGACGACGCGGATATCGAGGGGCAGCTCGCCGTTCGATTGGCGGAGGCGGCCGCGTTTTGCGAAGGTTTCGGGGTCGACGGTTCGAAGCGGACGGCGCCGACGCAGAAACTCGGCAAGGAGCTCGTTCGGTTTTATAAAACGATCGAACGCGTCGCGGAAACGCAACGTCGAACGAACGGCAAAGCCGCGCTCGACGACGCGCCGCCGATTCGGGTTTTTTGTCGATATCGTCGCAACTTGCGCTCGAGTTCGCGGCTAAGAAAGCCGAGGTTGGAGTTTATTTGCGACCCGGCGCTTCTTCGCGTCGATTACGCCAAGCATTGCGCCGAGTACGAAGCGCGTTACAAGCGTTGGAAACTTTGGGAGGAATACGCGGAACTCGAATGGTCCCGAAGAAACGGGGAGCGGCGAACCGAAACCGGTTTGCGCGCTTGGAACGACGTCGACGAAGCGCGATGGCGCGAAATTGGCGTCGTCAAACGATGCGAGAGGCCGAAGCCCCTCGAGGAGACGCTTGGATTTTACGTTCATAAGTCGGACTTAAGGCTTTATGGGGCGTATTCCGACAACGATAACGACGAAGTCGCGTATCTCGGCTATTTGAACGAATTGATCGGTTGGGCGAAGACCGGCGGCGAGGAGGCGCGAAGGCGTTGGCGTTTCGGAGCGTTCGCGACCCGTTGGCCGAATCGCGTCGCGTCGCTAATCGATTGTCGAATCGAGCGTTATCGCGCCGTTTACGAAGCGGCGAAAGAGCTTTATGTCCTAATTTTGACGACGAGTCCGCGGGAAATGAAGAACGTCGAAATTTACGTTAGCCGCGACGGTTTTCGGCTCGCAACGGAGAAAACCGACGATTCTTTCGTTCGAGTCGGAACGCTTTTCGAGTTTTACGATACCGCGGACAACTATTATTGGGGAAATAAGTTGTCGACGGAAAGTAAGTTTGCCGCCGGGCTCGAAGCGCGGCATTGGGTCGCGGAGATTCTTTGCCGATGGTTGCAGCGAGAAACGCGGAAGAGCGGCAAGTCTTGAAAAGGCGCGCGTTGCGGTTGGTCGAGCGGACGGCGCGGCAAACGTTTGAAAAAAAGAAAAAACGGAGCGAAATTGAAATGGCGGAGGAATTAGCGTATCGGCAAATTAAGGGGCGCGACGAGAAGATTCCGGTTTTTCGAAACCTTTCGCGGAGCGTCGTAAAGCGCGGCGCAAACAAGATTTATTGGCGAATGAAAGCGACGGCGGACAAGAGTTTGGGAAGCTGGAACGACGTCGTTTGGCTCGACTGCGAAACCGGCGACGTCCGCTTCGGCGAACGCTTTGTAAGGGAAGGCTGGCGCGACGTTTACGACGGCGAGATCGAGAGCGCGAAGCGGTGGAGCGAAAAAAATTTCGAATTCAAATATCCGAGTCGGATTGCGTATAAGCCCCCTTATTTCTCGGAGCCGTATTTCTTTACGCCGTCTTGTCCTCCGCCGTCTTGGAATCCGTTCGATAAAGAGTTTCGCTATTCCGACGAACCGTTCGCTTATCTGGGCGCGCGGAAACATTGGGACGCGTCGGTTCACGTTTGGCCGTTGGGCGTTTTGAGCGAATGGCGCGGGCCCGACCCCGAGATCGAACCGCGTTTGGCGGCGCGCTTGACGGAGGCGGCGGAGTTCAACTTCGGACTTGGTTTCGACGGGCCCGAGGAGGAGGCGGAAGACGACTCGTTTTTGAAGAACGCGAACGAAATTATTCGGTTTTACGAGGCGCGCGAGGCGTTTTGTCGCAAAAAAGCGGAGGAAAAACGGAAAAAAGCCGCCGACTCCGAAGACGAAAGCGAGTTCCGATATTGGGACGGCGAGGCGTTCGAGGATTGGCGCAAGGAAGAGAAAGCGAACGAAGAAAACGACGAAAACCGTTTCGATTATTGGGATAACGACGAGTTCGCGGCGGAGGAAAAAGGGAAATACGTTCCGAAAAAGAAGAAGGCGACGAACGAAAAAAAGCTCGCGAACGAAAGCGAAGAAACCGACGAGAGCGATATTCCGATTTACTGGAACGTCGCGGAAGTCAAGAAATTTTGGCGGTTTTGCCGAGACGGAGAAGTCGTTTACGAAGAACCGTTAAAAGTCTATTTCTATTGTTCCTCGTTGAAATTGGGAAAAGATGGCGAGGAGTATTGGGTGGAAAGGTGGAAAGAGACGGAATCGTATCTGGCTCTTTCGAAGAGCGAGGAGCGGCGCCGCGCGCTGACGCGTTGGTTCGACTTTTACAACAGTTGGTGGTCGTCGGATCAAGAACCGGTTTTTCTCGGGACGCTGAAGAATTTGATCGCCGTCGCGAAGGCCGGAACGTCGGGGCGAACGGCGCCGCCGAAGAGCGTCGAAACGGAAAACGGCGAAACCGTCTTCGATTACGGAGCGGAGCGCTCCGACGCGTTTTCGGACGATTGGCGGGAGCGGCTTCCGTCGCTAATCGCTTTCCGTTACGACTGTTACCGCGCGTATTTTGACGCGGCGAAAACCGTTTATACCGGCGTCGTCGGGACGCCGGTTCGCGAAATGAAGAAGCTCGGCGTTTGGGTAACGCCCGGTTGCGATACGACGGAGCTTTGCGCGGAGCGACCGTCCGAGGGCGCGAACTGGCTGAAATTGGGAACGATCGCCGATTTTTACGAGCTGAAACGCGGCGAATACTGGGGGACGGAAGTGAAAAAAGCGAAGAAAATTGCGAAGCGGAACGACGCGCGGCATTGGTTGGCGGGAGAAATTTTGCGGCGTTTGGAAGCGGCGTTGAACGCGGGAAAATAACGACGTTTGAAATATTTGAAAATCGAACAATTTTGGTTGAGCGTCCTTGGAACCGGAAAAACAACGGCGTTTGAAAAGTTTGAAAAACGGAGCGTATTTGAGATGGCGAAAGAAGTGGAGTATCGGCAAATTAAGGGGCGCGACGAAGAGATTCCGGTTTTTGGGAACCTTTCGCGAAGCGTCGTAAAACGCGGCGCCGACAAAATTTATTGGCGAAAAAAGGAGACGGAGGCGGGACGGTTTGGGAGCTGGGAGGACGGCGTTTGGCTCGACTGCGAAACCGGCGATATTCGCTTCGGCGAACGTTGCGTTCGGGAGAGTTGGCGCGACTATTTCGACGGCGGTTATCGCTTGGCGCGTTACGACGATCCGTTTTCGCGAGATTTTGAGTTCTTTTATCGGCGGACAAGAGAAAATTCGCGCGTTTACTCTTGGTATTTGGGGAGTTTGAGCGAATGGCGCGGGGCGGACGCCGAGATCGAACCGCGTTTGGCGGCGCGTTTGGCGGAGGCGGCGGAGTTCAACTTCGGACTCGATTTTACCGGGCCGGAAGAGAAAAACCCGTTTTTGGCGGCGGCGAACGAAGTCGCGCGGTTTTACGAGACGCGAGCGCGGCTCGAGCGGTTGGCGGAAGAGGCGGACGCGCGAGGCGAGAAGTATTGGGACGGCGAGTTTCCGAAAACGTCGGCGGAGGAACTCGAAGAGTTGCGTCGAAGAAAAGATTGCTTCGATCTGGAAGACTCCGACCCGCGAATCTTTCGGGTTCCCGTCTGTTGGCGCGTTAAAGAGAAGAGCGAAAGCCGCGTTTTTCGAAATAGCGACGCAAAATTAGTTTTTGACGCAAATAATTCGGCGTTGGTTCCATATTGTGAAACGCGATCGCGCGAAATCGGGCGGCGTTGCAAGGCGGCGTTGCGAAAGATTCCGGCGAGCGAGAGAAGGGCGCGGCAAAAGGCCGAAGAGTATTTTCAAAGGTTGGAAGACGACTTAAATTACGGGTTTAATTTTGATTGGCGAGGTTGCGACTTCCCGCGGTTGGGCGAGTTGGACGAGCTGATCGCCGAAGTTCAAGACGGAACGTCGAGCGAAGGAGAGGAAGCGAGCGGCGAATTTGCGCCCGCGACGCGTTCCGACGCGCTTTCGGACGATTGGCGGGAACGGTTGGCGTCGCTTCTCGAATATCGGCTCGACCGTTGCAACGCTCTTTTTCAAGCGGCGAAAACGGTTTACGTCGCGATTCTAGGAACGAAAGTTCGCAATATGAAAGGCGTCGGCGTTTGGGTCGCGCGGAGCGGATACGACGTCGAAGTCGGCTCGGAAAAATCGGAATGGTTAAAAATTGGAACGCTCGACGAGTTTTACGAGGCGAAACGCGGCGTTTATTGGGGGACGGGCGTTAAAAAAGAGGACAAAATTTTTCGAAAAGACGGCTCTCGGCAATGGTTGGCGCGGGAAATCGGGCGGCGTTTGGAAGCGGCGTTGAAGGCGGAAAAATAGCGGCGTTTGAAAAGATTGAAAAGCGAGCGAAAAACTGGCGGCGACGGCGGACGGCGGCAGTTAACGGCGGCGCTGCGAAAAAAGTTGAATTTTTTTGGAAAAGAAGCCGGATTTTGCTTGACTTGCCGTTTCACGGCGGATAAAATCGAACTTAACGTTTCACAGAAGCGTTGGGTTGATTGAAATTGTGGACTTCTTTTGAACGTCGCGAAGGCGGCGGTTCGAGCGCGCGTTTGAGGCAAATAAAAACGCGAACTCGTTAGGAACCGGCGTTTTAAGCGAGAAAAAAGGTTGAGCTATGCGGAAAAACTGCGTTAATTTAGGCAAAGCGGGGCGACGTTCCGGCTTCACGCTCGTCGAGTTGTTGGTCGTCATCGCGATCATCGGTATTTTGATCGGTTTGCTTCTCCCGGCGGTGCAGGCGGCTCGCGAAGCGGCGCGTCGGATGCAATGCGTCAACCATATGAAACAACTCGGCTTGGCGGTTCACAACTTCGAGTCGGCGACTGGAAAACTCCCGCCGCTCGACATTAATATGGGACACGCGGCGATTTTGCCGCTCCTTTGGCCGTATATGGAGCAAGCGGCGATTTACGACGTCCTGAAAAACTGGCGCGGCGCCAAGGACAAAACGTCCGGGTTCGGCCAAGACCTTTGCCGCTCCAACGCCGGTTCCGGCGACTTTTTCTGGCGCAACACCGACTATATGACCGACGAACTGCGCAAGAATTTCAGCGCGGTTCCGTTCGTGAAATGCCCGAGCCGCCGTTCGGGCGTCGCCGGGGCCCCGCTGACGAACACGGAACTGAAACACAACGGCGTTACGCAAAACGGGTTGCAGTCCTGCGCGTCTTACGGGCCGTTGGCCGACTACGCGCCGGTTATTTACACCGAGTATAAGTCGCCCGCTTGCACGGATTTCCAATGGGTCGGCGCCGCGGATCAGTACGCCTTGCACGGGAAAAACTTCTCGCCGTTCCGCCGCGCCGTCGTTTCGGTCGCCGGGGACGAGCGGACTTGGCAGCCGCGCGACGCGATTTCCCGTTGGATCGACGGGACGAGCAACCAGTTCATGTTCGGCGAAAAACACATCCCGATCGGCATGCTCGGCGGCGACTCCGTCGCTTGGCGGCACGACCAAAACTACCTCGCCGCGACGGATTCGAACGGTCGCGACTGGGCGCTGGGCCGCGCCGTTTCGGAAGCGTATCCGCTCGCGTCGGCTCGCGATTATACGAACGCGCAACGTTACTTCGGCTCTTGGCACGCGGGCGTCGTCAACTTTGTGATGGGCGACGGCGCGGTTCGCTCGATTTCGACGACCGCCGCCGGGAAAACGCTCGGCAAGTTCGCGCATGTTAGCGACGGCGGAACGGAATCGCTCGACTGATTTCGGACGGCGCGCTCGGCAAATTCGCGGTCGTCGGCGACGGCGGCGCGGCGTCGCTCGACCGATTCGGGCGGCGGCGTTTCGCGAAATTCTCGGCGTTTCGGCGACTTAACGGTCGTCGAAGCGTCGCGTTGAAACGACTTAACACGTTGGAACTTCATTTCGGCGTCGACGCTCCGCGCGGAGCGGTCGGCGTTAGGGAAAGATAACGATAATGCGCAATTTATTTTACACGCTGATTTTAGCGACGGCGGCCTTCTGCGTCGGGTGTTCCGGCAACGTCAAACTGACCGGGACGGTTACCTATTCGGACGACGGCGCGCCGGTCGAAAGCGGGACGATTTGCTTCGTTTCCGGCGAAACGCAAGGGCGCGGAAACATCGTCGACGGCAAATATGAAATGAACTTCGGCGAAGCGGCGGGAATCCCGGCGGGCGATTACCAAGTTTACTTCGTCGGCGTCGAAACGGTCGTTCGCGAGAGCGAAGAATTGGCGGACGGTTCCGTTGCCGATCCGGTTACCGCGCCCGCTATCGACCTTAAATACCTGTCGGCGGAAACGTCCGGTTTGACGCAAAAAGTCGACAAATCGACGAAAACCGCCGACTTCAAACTCGACCGCAACCCGGAACTCTGACGCGGGAAACGGCGGAGTCGGTCGACTTTGCCGATTTTGACGAACGCGTTAAAATCCTTCGACGAACTTTTCGGCGCGTCGGAGGATTTTTTGCGTTTCGGACGGCTCCGCGAGCGTTGGGGCTTCTTGACGCGACGCGAAAGATGGAGTATACTAAACGGCGGAGACGCGGCAAAGTCGGCGCAAGCGCATTTTGATTTTTGTCGCTTTTTTGTTCGGACGGCGTCCGTCGTTCGTCGCTTATTTATTTCTTGCGGCGGACGGTCGGCGGCGCGCGAAGCCGGCGGTCGCGTCGGTCGATTCGCTTTTTCACCCTTTAATATAAGACAGGTTGCGCTAACGATGCGATACGCTCCCAATCCCGACCCCGTCGTTCAGGAAATGCTGCGCGCGACGGGGCTCTCCTCGTTGGACGATTTGTTCGTCGACGTTCCGGAGGAAATTCGTTTACAATGTCTGTTGCCGGAGAGCCGCGGAGCGACGGAAATGTCGGCGCGGCGGCAGTTGGAAGAACTCGCGTTGGCGAACTACACGGCGGACGATTCGCCGATCTTCCTCGGCGCCGGTTGCTACGACCATTACATTCCGACCGCCGTCGACGCGATCGTCGGGCGTTCGGAGTTCGTTACCGCGTACACGCCGTACCAACCGGAGATTAGCCAAGGGATTCTGCAGGCGATCTTCGAATACCAAACGGCGATCTGCCGCCTGACCGGGATGGACGTCGCGAACGCGTCGATGTACTGCGGCGGGAGCGCGCTCGCGCAGGCTTGCGTGATGTCGGCCGAAACGACGAAGCGCAAGATCGTCTTGATTCCGGCGACGCTGAACCCCGATTACGTCCGCATCGTCGAGACTTACGCCGCGTCCGGGCTCTTCGAAGCGCGAATCGTTCCGGAGAAAAACGGGCTCGTCGACTTGGAAGCGCTCGAAGCCGTTTTGACCGCCGAAGCGAAGAACGTCGCCGCGGTCGTTATTCAGTACCCGAACTTCTTCGGGAACCTGGAACGCGTCGGACAAATGATCGCCGCGACCAAGGGCGTCGGCGCGCTCTCGATTATGTCGGTCGACCCGATCGCGTTGGCGATGCTCAAGTCGCCGGGCGAATGGGGCGCCGATATCGCGGTCGGCGACGGTCAACCGCTCGGCAACGCGATGAGTTTCGGCGGGCCGCACCTCGGTTTTATGGCGGTTACGAAGAAGCTGCTCCGCAAAATCCCGGGCCGCTTGGTCGGCGAAACGGTCGACTCGGAGGGGAAACGCGCTTACGTTTTGACGCTGCAAGCGCGCGAGCAACACATCCGCCGCGAAAAAGCGAGTTCGAACATCTGCTCGAACCAAGCGTTGAACGCGTTGACGGCGTTGGTTTACTTGGCGTTTGTCGGGCCGTTGGGCTTGAAACAAGCGGCGAACGCGTCGCACCGAATCGCCCGTTACGCGCATTCGGAGCTGAAAAAAGCCGGGTTCGAGTTCCAACACGACGCGCCGTTCCTCCGCGAATTCGCCGTTAAGGTCGACGATCCGCGCGGAATGAACCGTTATCTCCTCGAATGGGGGATTATCGGCGGTTACGAACTGAAAGACGGGCTTCTCCTCGCCTTCACCGAAAAACGAACGCGCGAAGAGGTCGACGAATTGGTCTACTGCATGAAGGACTTCCAATTCGGCGGCGCCGGCGAACGAATGACGGTCGACGAAAACGCGGACGCCGAGTAGAAAGGAGCGCGCACGAATGAAACTTCTTTACGAAAAACACGTTAAAGGAAGCAACTACTTCCGTTTCCCGCTCCAAGACCTGCCGGAAATCGACCTCCAAGAAACCCTTCCGGAAGAACACTGGCGCGAAACGCCGCTCGGTTTGCCGGAACTTAGCGAAGTCGAAGCGGTGCGCCACTTTACCGCGTTGTCGAAACGAGCGTTCGGCGTCGACGACGGAATGTACCCGCTCGGCTCCTGCACGATGAAATACAACCCGAAACTCGGCGAATACGCGGCGCGTCTCCCCGGTTTCGCGCACATTCACCCGTATCAACCGGTCGAAACGGCGCAGGGCGCGCTCGAGCTGATGTACGAGTTGTCGCTTATGTTGTCGCAAATCGGCGGGATGGACGCCTTTACGCTCCAACCGGCGGCGGGCGCGCACGGCGAAGCGACCGGCATTATGATTATCCGCGCTTACCACAAGCATCGCGGCGAAGACGAACAACGTCGCGTTATTTTGGTTCCGGACTCGGCGCACGGCACGAACCCGGCCAGCGCGGCGAACGTCGGTTACGAAATTCGCGTCGTCAAATCGAACGAACGCGGTCGCGTCGACCTCGAAGACTTGAAAGCGAAACTCGGCCCGGACGTCGCCGGTTTGATGCTGACGAACCCGAACACGCTCGGCTTGTTTGAAACGGATATTCTTGAAATTTCGCGGCTTACGCACGAAGCGGGCGGTCTCCTGTATTACGACGGCGCGAACCTCAACGCCATTATGGGCGTCGCGCGCCCCGGCGATATGGGCTTCGACGTCGTCCACTACAACCTGCACAAGACGTTCGCGACCCCGCACGGCGGCGGCGGCCCCGGTTCCGGCCCGGTCGGCGTCAAGAAGTTCCTCGAGCCGTTCCTTCCGTCGCCGGTCGTTATTAAGAACGACTGCGGCGGTTACGAACTGGACGACGATCGTCCGCTTTCGATCGGCAAAGTGAAGACGTTCTACGGGAACTTCGGCGTCTGCGTCCGCGCTTACGCTTACATTTTGTCGCTCGGTTGCGAAGGAATCAAACGCGCTTGCCAACACGCCGTGTTGAACGCGAACTACATCCGCAAGCAATTGGCCGACGATTACGATTTCCCGATCGACGAACTTTGCAAACACGAGTTCGTTTGCGCGCCGAAGAAGCTCGAAGGCGGCTCCGACGTTCACACGCTCGACGTCGCGAAACGCTTGATCGACTTCGGTTATCACCCGCCGACCATTTACTTCCCGTTGATCGTCGACGAAGCGATTATGATCGAGCCGACCGAAACGGAAACGAAGGAGCGTCTCGACGATTTCATCGCGGCGATGAAGCAAATCGCGAAAGAGCGCCGCGAAACGCCGGACGTCGTCAAGGCCGCGCCGCACGGCACGGTCGTGAAGCGTCTCGACGAAACGCGAGCCGCGCGCAACCCGATTCTCAAGTACGAGGAACCGCTTTCTTGAACCGTTTGATCGACGACGGTTGCGTTTAAACGTTTAAAACCTTGGCGCGACGCCGGACGACGTTCCGGCGTCGCGTTTTTTCTTGCCGTTTGGGGCGAGGAACGAAAACGGAAGAGCGGAAACCGGCGCGTCGGCGGGGAACGTTCGGCGATTTTCCGGCTTTTTTCGGCGAAAGTCGCTTGTTTTTTAACGGTTTTCGGTTAACCTAAAAGAAAAACGTCGCTTCGGAAGCGGAGGTTTGACGCTTGCAAAGGTCGACGAACGGTCGCCGGAAATGAAAACCGGACGGCGCCGCGTTCGACGGGGCCGGTTGAACGTTCGACGGCGAAACGGTTTGCCGGAAGGCCGCCGACGCGAAATTCAGAAGCGAATAAAAATAAGAACGGGAAACGAAAAAGGAACGCTGAAATGAAAGGGAAAACGGCGAACGGCGCCGCGTTGGCGGAAGCGGTCGCGTTCGATATGGACGGTTTAATGTTCGATACCGAAGCGGTTTACTGGAAGGCGGCCGACGCGCTCCTCGGACGCCGCGGACACAAGTATACCGCCGAACTTTGCGCTCAAATCATCGGGCGTCCGCCGGAACACTGCTTCCGCCTCTTCATCGAACGTTTCAACCTGCCGGAAGATTGGCGAACGCTCCAGCGCGAGTCGGAAGACCTCTTTATCGAGCTGTTGAACGACGGGTACTCGACGACGCCCGGTTTGGAACGCTTGCTCGACGAGCTGGAGCGGCGGGCTATTCCGAAGTGCGTTTGCACCAGTAGCGCGCCGCGAGTCGTTCGCGAAGTCTTGAAAAAAGACGGAATCGGCGAACGCTTCGACTTCGTTTTGACGAGCGAGGACGTAACGAACGGCAAGCCGCATCCGGAAATTTACGCGACGGCGGCGGCGCGGTTCGGCGTCGAGCCGAGCAAGGCGCTGGCGTTGGAGGACAGCCCGGCCGGTTGCAAGTCGGCGAACGCGGCGGGGCTCGTTTGCGGAATGTTGCGCGCCGAACACAACCGAAACGCCGATTTTTCCGGCGCCGTTTGCGTCGTCGAGCGGTTGGACGCGCCGGAAATTTTCGCGCTCTTGCGTTCTTGACGGCGATTTTTACGCGGTTCCCTCGGGGCGGCGCCTTGGGATAACGTCTTGACTCGGCGTTAAAAAAACGGTATGCTAACGCGATTTAACGGTCGCGTTGGTTCGGCGTTTCCGGGACGAGCGCAAACGCCCGACCGATAAAACGCGACCGACGAACGCAATCCTCGACGACGGCAAGGAGCGAACCTTTTGAAAACGAACGACGACGAAACGAACGGCGGACGTCCGCGCAAGCGGCTCCGCGAAGCGAGGCGCGAACGATGCGCGTTTTAGTCTTGGGAGGCGGCGACGTCGGCGGCTCCGTCGCGAGATTGCTTTGCGAACAGCGACACGAGGTAACGGTTGTCGAGCGCGACCCGGAGCGCGCCGCTTGGCTCGACGATGAACTCGACGCCCGCGTTTTATGCGGCGTCGCGTCGCAAGCGAGTTTGCTCTTTCAAGCGGGCGCGACGACGGCGGACGTTTGCCTCGCGCTGACCGGCGACGACGAAACGAACATTTTGGCGGGCGGCGTCGTGAAAGCGATGGGCGCGCGGCGTTCGACGGCTCGCGTTTACGCTCCGTTTTATCGGGACGTCGACGCGTTCGACTACCGCCGTCATTTCGGGCTCGACCGCTTGCTCGACATTGAGTTTTTGACGGCGATGGAGTTGGCGCGGCGCATTCGCGAGCCCGGCGCGATGCTGATCGAGCATTTCATCGGCGGCGAACTGGAAATGCAGGACGTGTTGATCGCGAAACCGTCGGCGGCGACCGGGCGTCCGTTGTCCGAGTTGCGTCTTCCGTCCGAAGTGCGCGTCGCGGCGATTAATCGCGAAGGCGCCGTTTCGATCGCTTCGGCGGGCGACCGCGTCGAAGTCGGCGACCGCGTAACGCTCCTCGGCGAGCGAGCGCAGGTCGAAAACGTTAAGAAAATGTTTCAAACGCAGTCGGCGGTGAAGCGCAACGTCGTCGTCGCGGGCGGCGGCGAAACGGGGTTGAGCGTCGCGGCGGTCTTAGAAAAGCGCAATTACAACGTCAAAATTCTCGACTCGCGGCGCGAACGATGCGAATTTTTAGCGCGGCGGCTGAAAAAAACGACCGTCGTTTTCGGCGACGCTCGCCGTCGCGACGTCTTGGCCGAGCAACGCGTCGGAAACGCCGACGTGTTCATCGCTTGCGCCGGCGGCGACGAGGACAACATTATGGCCTGCGTCGAGGCGGGCGAACTCGGCGCGAAGTTTTTGGCCGCCGTCGTCGAGCAGCCCGATTACGCGAACGTCGTCGGGAAGTTGGGGATCGACGAAGTCGTCAGCCCTTACGAGGTGGTCGGGCGGCAGGTCGAAGGGCTGATGCACACCGGCGCGCTTGTTTTTCAGAACTCGCGCCTTCTCGCCGGTTCGATCGACGTGCTGGAGTTGGAGGTCGAAGCCGGAGCGCCCGCGACGCGACTTCAGTTGAAGGATTTGGGGTTGCCGAAGCCGTCGTTGATCGCCGCCGTCATTCGGGAAAACGCCGTTTTGGCGCCGAACGCGACGTTCGTCTTTCGACCGGGCGACGCCGTTCTCGCTCTGTGCGACGCGCGCAACGTCGCGAAGTTTGTTCCGACGTTCGAACACGATTGACGGCGACCGAAACCGCGCAAACAAACGTTGAAAAAGAGGAAAAAACGCGAAATTGTTTCGCGGCGTTCGCCGTTTAAAGCGGCGCGATAGTGGGAAATAACGCGGAAATTTAAGCGCGTTTGACAAGAAGGAAAAACGTTTCGAAACGATTCAAGGATAGGAATCGTCGAAGTTAACGATAAGGAGGTTGCGGAATGCGTTTGTCGTTGAGTTGGTCTTGGAAGTGGGCGGTCGCGCTTATGTTCGGCGTCGCGGCGCTCGGCGTTTCCGGGTGTTCGAACAAGACGCGGGAGGCCGCCGAATTTTGCCAAGCCGGAATGCAAGGGTTAGCCGAAAACGACTTGGCGGCGGCGACCGAGTGTTTCGAAAAAGCGCTCGAACTCGACCCGAATTTCGCCCCGGCGCTCGTCGGGCTTGGCGAAGCGAACCTGCGCTCGCGGCTCTACGTTGAAGCGGAAGACGCGTTTTCGAAGGCTTTAGCGGTCGACGCTCGTTCGCTCGACGCGTTGCGCGGGCGGGGCGAATCGTATTTGGGACAAAAAATGTACGATAAAGCCGTCGCCGATTTCGACGCGGTTTTGGAAATCGACCCGACGAAAACGACCGTTCGCGGGAACCGCGGGTTCGCTTACGTCGGACTCGGCGAACTCGACAAAGCGCTCGACGACCTGAACGTTTGCGTCGAAGAAGCGCCGACGTCGCCGAATTTTTATACGAACCGCGGCGTTCTTTATCAAAAGCGCGGCGAATACGACGCGGCGTTCGCCGACCTGACGAAAGCGATCGAACTCGAACCGGCGAACCCGATGACGAACGCGATTCGCGGGAAAATCTGCGCCGACGCCGGACGTTGGGAAGAAGCGCTCGCCGATTACAACGCCGCGCTCGACAAAGACGCCGCTTGCTTCCCGGCGTATAAACAGCGCGGACTTTACTTTAAAAACGTCGCCGATTGGGAAGCCGCGTTGGCCGACTTGACGCGAGCGATCGAGATTAACCCGAACGATCCGGAGGTTTACTTCGAACGCGCCGGGATTTATCGCCAACTAAAAGACGACGCGGCGTATCAAGCCGATATGGCGAAGGCGAGCGAACTCGACCCGAATATCGGCAAAATCGCCGAGTAACGTTCGACGGAAAACGAGGCGCAACGAAAACGCGTCGCAACGGCGGAAGCGAACGTCGTTCGGCGCGTTTTTGTCGTTCGACGACGTTTGAAAACGAAGAATAAAGCGGCGGTATTGCGTTTCTGTTGCGAAACCGGCGTTTTGAGCGCGGTTTTGGGGAAATCAAAAAACGTCGAAGGGGAAGAAAATGGCCGAGTTTAACGAATTTGACGGCGGCGGACGTTGGGAACGACGGTTCGACGGGGCGAATTTGGCCCCGGGAAATATTCCCGGAAACGCTCCGACGTTCGACGGCGACCCGTTGCGGGCCCCGGTCGCGTTCGTGAAGGGCGTCGGAGCGCGTCGCGCCGAGATTTTGCGGCGACTCGGCGTCTTTCGAGCGTTCGACTTGCTCTTCTTTTTTCCCCGCGACTATATGGAAATTTCGCTGAAACGGAGCGTCGACGACCTTGTCGAAGACGAAATCCAATCGATTTGCGGAACGGTCGAAGATTATCGAACGCGATTTTCGCGACGCGGCCCGATCGTAACGCTCGACGTCGCGGTCGGCGACGAAACCGTTCAGTGCCTTTGGTTTAATCAAGCGTTTATCGCGAAAACGTTCCGTTTTGGGCGTCGCGTTATGTTGACCGGAAAACCGAAACGGAAATCCGGAACGCTTTGGCAATTTTCGCACCCGAAATTGACTTATCTAAGCGACGATTTCGACGATTTTGGGGGCGCGTCGAGCGAAAGCGGCGAAAGTTTGACGGTCGGCGAAGGCGGGGCGGCGGGGCAAAGCGCGTCGGTTGGCGAAAATAAGGGAAGCGGCGGCGTTTTAGGGGATTTGGCAAACGGCGCAAAACGGGGCTGCGAGCGGGATTTGGCAAACGGCGCGAACTCCGACGACGAGCGAATCTTGCCGATTTATCCGCTGACCGAGGGTTTGACGCAGTATCAAATTCAAACGATAATCAAGAACGCGCTTGAAACGCTCCCCGATTTGCTCCCCGAAGCGTTTCCGACGGAGTATCTGGCGCCGCGGCGGTTGGCGCCGATCGCCGACGCGATTCGCAAAATTCACTTCCCGGCGACGGCGGAGGAGGCGGCGTTCGCGCGCCGGCGTTTCGTTTACCAAGAGTTGTTAATCTTGCAGTTAGCGTTGGCGATTTGCCGCGCTCGACGGCGAATCAATATGAAGGCGCCGCCGCTCCCGCGCAACGGAAAAATCGACGCCCGCATCCGTTCGCTCTTTCCGTTCGAGCTGACCGAAGCGCAAAACGCCGCGATCGCCGAAATTTCCGCCGATATGGGGCGCCCGGTTCCGACGAATCGGCTCCTGCAGGGGGACGTCGGCTCCGGCAAGACGGTCGTCGCGATTTACGCGATGCTGCAGGCGGTCGCCAACGGCGCGCAAGCGGTCTTGATGGCGCCGACGGAAACGCTTGCGCGGCAACACTTGCGAACGCTCGAACATTACTTGCGCAACGCGGCGACGAAGGTCGTTCCGCTCTTCGGCGGGCAAAAACCGGCGGAGCGGGCGGCGATTCTCGAGCAAATCCGAACCGGCGAAGCGCAAATCGTCGTCGGAACGCAGGCGCTCGTTTGCAACGAAATCGAGTTCGCGCGGCTCGGGCTGGTCGTCGTCGACGAGCAACACAAGTTCGGCGTCAAGCAGCGAGCGTCGTTGAAAGCGTCGTTAACGACGGAACCGCACTACTTAGTAATGACGGCGACGCCGATTCCGCGGAGTTTGACGATGACGCTTTTCGGCGACTTGGACGTCTCGGCGATGCGCGGAACGCCCCCGGGACGCCGTAAAACGACGACAGCGATCCTCGACGAGAAAAATCGACCGAGCTGGTGGTCTTTCGTTCGCGAAAAATTGGACGAAGGGCGGCAGGCTTACGTCGTCGTCCCGCGCGTCGACGACGGCGAAATCGACGAGTTCGCGGCGCTCGACGGGTACGAAAAACAGAAAATCGAAAACGACGGGACTTTTTCGAGCGATTTCGATTTTTGGAACAGTTGGGAAGGGCCGGAAAAAGAGCGCGCGTTCGCCAAGGTCGAGGAAAAACGGGGGAAAAAAGCGGCGGCGAAGGCTAAGTCGGCGGGGAAAACGGCGGCAAAAGGGGGAGATGGGAAAGACGAAGCGTTTGGGACGGTTGGCGCGGACGGCGGCGAGTCGAGCGATTTTAACGGCGTCGGAAGCGGAACCGGCGACCGCTTGAAGAACGTTTGGTCGGTTTATAAAGAGTTGTCGGAGGGCGAGTTGCGCGGGTACCGGCTCGGCGTCGTTCACGGGCGGCTCTCGGCGGCGGAGAAAGACGCGATCATGCGCGATTTCCGTTGCGGAAATATTCAGGTGTTGATCGCGACGTCGGTCGTCGAGGTCGGAATCGACGTGCCGAACGCGACGCTGATGACGATCGAGAACGCCGAGCGGTTCGGGTTGGCGCAGTTGCACCAGTTGCGCGGGCGAATCGGTCGGGGAAAGCATCCCGGTTTTTGCGCCGTCGCCCCGACCGCCGGGCCCGAGTTCGAGTCGGAAACCGACGAAGGCGAGGGAATAGGCGATAAGAGTAAATCGGGAAAAACAGCGAAATCGGCAAAAAAAGGAAAAAGCGGCAAGAAGGGGAAGTCGGGAAAAGAGGAGGACGGCGCCAAAGAGTCGAAAGCGGAGGCGAAGCGGCGAGCGGAGGCGCGGGAGCGGCTCGAGTTCTTCGCGCAAACGCTCGACGGGTTCGAGTTGGCCGAAAAAGACTTCAAACTGCGGGGGCCGGGCGAACTTTTCGGGGCGCGACAACACGGCGCGGCGGCGTTTCGCGTCGCCGATTTGAACCGCGATCGCGAAATTTTGGAGGAAGCCTGCGCCGACGCGAAAGAGTTGACGCGGCTCGACCCGGGGCTCGCCGACCCGAAACACGCGGCGCTTCGGAAGCAAGTGTTGACGAAATACGGAAACGTCCTCGACTTAGGCGACGTCGGTTGACTTAACGCAACGGCGGCGAAGCGTCGGGCGGCGAAAAATTTCCCCGACGTCGACGCTCTCGTCGTCGGCGAGTTAAGATAGAACGTCGACGGCGATTCGGCGGCGTTCGAACGAGTAAAAAAGCGTCGCGGAGTTTAGCTGGAAAAAATACGGCGAAATTCAAATAATCTTAAGAGGAGACGATTTAGGTTTTTTAGCAAAAATTTAAGAAAAAAAATGGGAAAAAAATAAAAAAAACGACGAGAACGGGCGTATTTCGCAAAAAATCGCTTTCCTCGCGCTTGACGCGAATTAAAAAAGCGCTATGATGTTACTGTCGAGAGGTTAACGCCGATCGACTCGTTTCTTTAAGAGACGGTCTCGAATCTCGCGAAACCGTTCTTTTTCATCGTAAGAATGACGTTCTGTTTCTTATCTTTGAAATCCGCGTCGTTCTTCCTCGTTTTTGCGCGGCGCGTAGAAATTTTTTCGTTATAAGCGAACGCAAATCGATAAACTTGAAAAAGGAACAGTAATAAGATTTTGTCGCGATTGCTGGGGCGAACGCAACGTTTCGTTTCGGCGTTAACGCGTCGACGTTAATTGTTAAAACGCGGCGAAAACAAATGTTAAAAGAGAATAAAGGGAGCCTGCTTTAGGTTCCTACGGATTTCCGCACGAACGCTAAATTTTGAGGAACGCCAAACGGTCTGTTGAGCGAAATGGATAATAGAGATTACGAAACGAATTCAAATTCGCGTCCGCGAAACAATTACGGCAACCAAAACGGAGATCGCGGTTACAGGCATAATAATTACGGCAATAATTACGGTCGTAATTACGGCGGCGGCTACGGGAACAACTACGGCCAAGGCGGTTACAATAATCAAGGCGGTTACAATAACGGTTATAACAACGGTTACAATAACAACGGTCGTTACGTTAACCGTCGCAACCCGAAAAACAGCCCGTTGGCCCCGAAAAAACCGAAGTCGACCGCCGCGACGCACGAAGGCGTCGACCCGATGGATCCGGATTCGTTTTACCCGTTGGCCGGCGTTCTCGAACTGCACCCGAACGGATACGGTTTCTTGCGCGACCCGAAAGAAAGCTACGTTCGCCAACTCTGCGACCCGTTCGTTCCGGGAAGCGTCATCGAAAAACTCGGTTTGCGCGAAGGCGTGCGGATTAACGGTTTAGTGCAACCGGCTCGCGGCAATCAGGGCCCGCGCGTTCGCGAAATTTACGACGTCGACGGAATGAATCCGGACGATTATATCAACGTCCGCCCGTTCGACGAGTTGACGCCGATCAACCCGGAACACTGGCTTCGTCTCGAAACCGGCCCGGAACCGCTTTCGACGCGGGTGATGGACATTCTGACGCCGCTCGGCAAGGGGCAGCGCGCGCTGATCGTCGCTCCGCCGCGTTCCGGAAAAACGATGTTGTTGCAACAAATCAGCCAAGCGGTCGTTACGAACTATCCGGACGTTCACGTCGTCGTCCTTTTGATCGACGAACGTCCGGAAGAAGTTACCGACTTTAAACGCGCCGTCGACGCCGAGGTTATCTCGAGCAGCCTCGACTGCGAAATCGAGAGCCACGTTCGTTTGGCGCAGTTCGTTATTCAACGTTGCAAACGCTTGGCGGAAATGGGGAAAGACGTTTTCCTCCTGCTCGACTCGATCACCCGTTTGGCCCGCGCGTTCAACAAATGGGTCGGCAACACCGGGCGCACGATGAGCGGCGGCGTCGACATCAAGGCGATGGACATTCCGAAGAAAATTTTCTCGTCGGCTCGTTTGAACGAGGAAGGCGGCTCGCTGACGATCGTCGGCACCGCGCTCGTCGACACCGGCAGCCGAATGGACGAGCTTATTTTCCAAGAGTTTAAGGGCACCGGGAATATGGAGCTTGTGCTCGACCGCCGCTTGGCCGACCGTCGCATTTGGCCGGCGATCGACATTACCCAGTCGGGGACGCGTCGCGAAGAAAAATTGCTTCCGCCGGAAGTCTTGCGAGCGTCGAATATGTTGCGCCGCGCGCTGACGCCGATGAACCCGATCGAGGCGATGGAGCAGTTGTCGTCGAACTTGGCGCGCTGCGACTCGAACGCCGAGTTCTTTATGAAGTTTTTGCGGAACTGAAATTAACGAAGCGAACCGTTTCGAGTTTAACGTCGAAACGGTTCGTTCCGTTTCTTGGCGGGCCTAACGAGGCGCGTCGCGGCGTCGGTTGGTTTGCGGCGGCGCGTCGACGGATTTTCGAGCGTTTTTCGGAGTTTTCAAACGCCCGCTTTTTAACGGAAGCGCGGCGGGATCGGCGCCGGAAATTCAACCGCTTCTTCGAAAACGGAACGCGAAATCAATATTTTCAGCGGAGGACGGCGAGACAGCGCGATCGCGACCGCGTCGGACGGGCGAGCGTCGAGCAAAACGATCTTGCCGTTTTGGTTGATTCGGATTTTGGCGTAAAAAACGCGACCTTCGAGGCGGTCGACGACGACGTCGACGAACGTGCCGCCGAGCGCTTCGACCGCTTGAGCGACGAGTTCGTGCGTCAGCGGACGCGGGCTCGGAACGCGGCGACAAGCGCGGTCGATCGTCGTCGCTTCGAAGAGCCCGACGGTTAAGGGAAATTCGCGGCGGCCGTTAAGTTCGCGAAAGAAAACGGTTTGCGTCGCCGAATATTCGCAAATGGCGACGCGAGACGGCGCGATTTCCAAGGTTTGCGCAAGGGAATCGCGGCGACGGGGATCGTTGAAACGGGACATCGGAACGCCTTTTTTGATTATTGAGTTTGCGTTGCAAAAATAGGTCGCGTCGACGTAAGCGAACGCGACGAACGAAACGACGAAATAAGCCGCCGCGCTCGACGTTTGAGACGGCGTCCGTTAATATTTAAGACAAATTAGGGAACCGAGCGAACGTCGGCGCGTTTTTTCAGCGTCGCGCGAGACGGCTCGAGAAGAAAAACGGAGATTTTACCGATGGAAAAAACGACGAAAAAAGCGGTGATTTTGGCGGCGGGCAAGGGAACGCGGATGAAGTCCGACCTGCCGAAGGTGCTTTTCCCGGTGTGCGGCAAACCGATCGTCGAGCGCGTTCTGGAAGCGTTGGAAGCGGCGGGCGTCGAAGAGTTTATCGTCGTCGTCGGGTACCGCGGCGACTTGGTGCGCGAAACGATCAAACCGCGTCCGGGCCTCCGTTTCGCCGAACAAAAGGAACTCCTCGGCACCGGGCACGCGGTGATGTCGTGCCGCGAGGAACTCGAAGGGTTCGACGGCCCGGTCTTCGTCATCGCCGGCGACAGTCCGATGTTGCAAGGCGACACGGTCGCGCGTCTCTTCGACGAATACGAAAAGAACGACGCTTCCTGCGTGATGGGGACGGTGATTAAGGAAAACCCGTTCGGAATGGGCCGCATTTTGCGCGACGAAAAGGGCGATTTCGTCGGAATCGTCGAGGAAAAAGACGCGACGGACGAACAACGCAAAATCACCGAAATCAATATGAGCTACTATATTTTCAACACGCCGGACTTGCTCGCGTCGCTCGGCTCGCTCCGCGCCGACAACGCGCAAAAAGAGTATTACATCACCGACGTGCCGCGCGTTTTGCTCGAAAACGGGAAACGCATCCTCGCCCTTCCGGTTTTGAAGGACGTCGAACGTTTGGGCGTCAACACGCTCGACGATTTGAAGATCGTCGAAGACGCGATTCAAGCGGAAAAGTGAATCGGCGTCGAACCGAACCGTTTAAGCGGCGGCGAAGAGCGTTGAAACGGTCGAAGTAACGTCAAGCGGAAGCGGCTCGACGACGAGCGGCGTCGTTTGCGTTTCTTGACGGCGAGACGGGGAAACGTCGGTTGTTTAAAGCGAATGCGGCGCAAAATAACGGCGAGCGGAAGCGGCGCGGCTCGGCGACGGGCGGCGTCGTTTCGCGTTTTTTGACGTTTCGCGCCTTGCGGGGGGTTGCGAACCTCCTAATATAAAGGGAACCGATCGGGGCGATGCGGAGGAAAAGTCGGAAAATTCGGAATTTTCGTTAACATTGCGGGACGCGTCGACCGAAAATAACGAAAAGCGAAAAACGTCGGCTTTGACGGTCGGCGGCGGGGATTCCGTCGCCGCGTCGGAGGAAAAAACGACGTTTTTCTTTAAAAACGACAAAATCGTTGCAGAAGCCGACGAGGAAACGCCGATAAACTTTCCGGAAGATATTCCGGAGGCGCGGACGTCGAGGAGCGGTTCGCGTCGTTAACACGGTCAATATCGATTTTATTTATCGACGAAACAACAACGCTTTGAGCGGCCGCGAGCGCGTCTCGACCGAGACGGGGAGCGGACGTTCCCGACGACGAGCCCAAAGGAGGCGCGCGGCGGCTTCGGCGGCGACGAGCGGTAAACGTTTCATATCAAGGAGGAGACGCGCGATGCGTAAAATGTTACTGACGCTGGTCTGCGGGGCGATGTTGATTAGCTCCGTCGGTTGCGTGTTGCCCGGTTATTCCGGCGACCCGGCCAAACGCACTCAACAACTTTACAACACTTCGGAAGACCTCCGTCAAGCCGAAGACACTTGGGAACGCGTTTGGATGATGGATCAACCGAGCCATATGACGCCCTACCGCACGCACGGCGGGATTACCTGATAACGAAACGCCGCGTCGCGCCGTCGAAACAAAGAAAACGACGGTTGCGACGAAGCGAACGTCGCGCCCGGCGAACGATTTTGTCGGGCGAGCGCGTTTCTTGAAACGTCCGTTGTTAACGACGGGCGTTTTTGCGTTTCTTGACGGCGAGAGCGGTGAAACGGCGGAAGTGGCGAACGCGGCGAGGCGAATACGCGTTAAAATTGGCAAAATCGGCGACGACGGACGCTGCATAAACGGCAAAGGCGGCGCAAAACGCCGGGCCTCGCGATTCGGCAAATGAAACGTCTCTTGCTGCAAAAACGGTAAAGTCGACGCAAAACGCCGCTTTTAACGTTGGCGGCGGACGTTCGGAGCGATAAAAAAACGCGCTCGACGGGGAAACGTCGAACGCGTTTTTGGCGGGAAATCGGGCGGCGTTAAAGCGAATGTAACGGTTTTAACGCTTGCCGCTCGCCGACGACCGCGGCGACGGTTAGCGGCGGTCGAAACGGATTTCGCCGGCGACGATCGTCGCGACGGCGCGGCCCTTCATACGGCGGCCCAAGTACGGCGAGTTTTTGCTCTTCGAGTTCATTTCCGATTCGACGAAGTCCCATTCGAGCGTCGGGTCGATCACGACGACGTCCGCGTCGGCGCCGACGGCGAGCGTTCCCTTCGGAATCCCGAGAATGCGCGCCGGATTCAGCGACATTTTCTCGATCAGTTGCGACCAAGTCAAGAGGCCGGAGTCGACGAGCGTTTCGATCGCCAACGGAAGCGCCGACTCGAGCCCGACGATTCCGAAAGGCGCGATATTGATTTCGCGGTCTTTTTTCTCCGGCGCGTGCGGCGCGTGGTCGGTCGCGATCGCGTCGATCGTCCCGTCGACCAGCCCGGCGATACAAGCGTCGACGTGTTCGCGGCTCCGGAGCGGCGGGTTCATCTTGAAATTCGATTCGAACGAACGAAGCTCTTCGTCCGTCAGCGTCAGGTGGTGCGGCGCGACTTCGGCGGTAACGCGGACGCCGCGGGCTTTCGCTCGACGAACCGCCGCGACGGCGCCCTTCGTCGAAATGTGCATCACGTGCAGGCGCGCGCCGACGCTTTCGGCCAACGCCAAGTCGCGAGTAACCATCACGTCCTCCGCTTCCGCCGGAATCCCGCGCAAACCGAGAACGGTCGAGACGAGCCCTTCGTGCATCACGCCGCCTTTGGCGAGGGGCGCGGACTCTTCGTGGCAAAGGATCGGCTTGTCGAACATCAAGCAATATTCGAGCGCGCGGCGCATCAGCTCCGAATCTTCGATACCCGAGCCGTCGTCGCTGCAGGCGACCGCGCCGCTTTCGAAGAGGATTCCGAGTTCGGCGAGTTCTTCGCCCTTGCGACCCTTGCTGATACAGCACATCGGGTAAACGTTGCAGTTGCGGGCGCGCGCGGCGAGTTCGCGAATAAGAACGACCGTCGCCGGCGTGTCGATCGGCGGGTTCGTGTTCGGCGGGCAGGCGATCGACGTAAAGCCGCCGGAGATCGCGGCGAGCGTGCCGGTCGCGACCGTTTCCGCGTCTTCGCCGCCCGGTTCGCGGAGGTGAACGTGCATATCGATCAACCCCGGCGCGACGATTTTATCGGTCGCGTCGATTTTGACGGCGTCTTCCGGCGCTTGCGAAGCGGCGTCGGCGCCGAGCGCGGCGATTTTGCCGTCGACGATTAAGAGGTCGGCGATTTGGTCGAGGTTTTGCGCCGGGTCGACGACGCGTCCGTTTTGAATTAAGAGGGCGTTGCTCATTATTGTCTCGATTCTTATTTAAAGCGCGTTAATCTTTTAAGACGCGTTAATTTCGGCGATTGGGCGAACGGGGAAATCGTTGAACGGAGGAAAATCGTCGGGGAAAACCGTTTAACGGAAACCGTTAGGAGCGGCGTTCCGCGACGGCGGTCAGCGTCGCCCAAAGCGCGGCCATCCGCACCGCGACGCCGTTCGTTACTTGGTCGAGGATCGCGGAGTGCGGGCCGTCGGCGACGTCCGGGGTGATTTCGACGCCGCGGTTGATCGGGCCCGGCGCGAGAACGAGGACGTCTTTTTTGCAGCGGGCGAGGCGTTCGGCGTTCATCGCGTAAAGGTGCGCGTACTCGGCGAGCGACGGGAACGGACGGACGACTTGGCGTTCGAGCTGGATGCGAAGGAGGTTGAACACGTCGACGCGGGGCAAAATTTCGTCGAGAGAATAAGCGTATTCGACGCCGAGTTCGGCCCAATGCGGCGAAACGAGGGTCGACGGGCCGCAAACGATCGGTTTCGCGCCGAGTTTTTGGAGCGCGAAGACGTTCGAGCGGGCGACGCGGCTGTGCGCTATGTCGCCGACGATCGCGACCGTTTTTCCTTCGAGCGAACCGAGACGCTGACGCATCGTCAAAAGGTCGAGGAGGCCTTGCGTCGGGTGTTCGTGCGCGCCGTCGCCGGCGTTGACGACCGCGCAGTTTTTGAGGTTTTGCGCCAAAAGTCGCGGCGCGCCGGGGCAGCTGTGCCGGACGACGACCGCGTCGACGCCCATCGCGAGAATATTTTGGGCGGTGTCGACGAGCGTTTCGCCCTTCGAGAGGCTGCTCGTCGCGGCGGCAAACTCGATAACGTCGGCGCCGAGTCGGCGACCGGCGAGCCCGAAGCTGACGCGGGTGCGCGTCGAGTTTTCGAAAAAGAGGTTGACGATCGCTTTGCCGTTGAGCAGCGAGAGTTTACGTTGATTTTCCGGATTGTCGAGAACGTCCTTGCGGAAACGGTCGGCCAAATCGAGCAAAATCGTCAATTCTTCGACGCTGAGGTCTTGGAGCCCAAGGAGATGCGGGCGCGTCCAGCCGGACGGAACCGGCCCCCAATTTTCTTTCGTGTAAAGCATTTCTCGACGTTTCCTTTAAGCGAACGGCGGGTCGCGCGGGCCGAATTTAGCGTCGACCGGGCCGAATCGAAAACGGACGAAGCGGCGGATCGAGCGAAAGGCGAAGGCTTGCGGCGCGACGACGGGGTCAATGTTGCGGCAAGGCGCGTTTTCGGGCGAACGGCGAGCGTCGAGGCGGCGAAACGAGCCGACGACGGCGGGCGGCGTCGCGAAGCCGAAAGAACGCGTTGATAATATTTTGCCAAATTTTTCGAAGACGTCAAAGGGGAACGGCGATTTTGCGGCGGTTTGCGGTCGTTTTTTAAGAAAAAAGCCGCTTTTATAAGAAAAGCGGCTTGGCGTATAAGCGGAGATAATGTTAACGGCGATTAACGCGTTTCCGTCGGAGCGGTTTCTTCGACCGGGGCGGCTTCTTCCGCCGGAGCGGTTTCTTCCGCCGGAGCGATTTCTTCGACCGGAGCGGTTTCTTCGACCGGAGCGGTTTCTTCCGCCGGAGCGGTTTCTTCCGCCGGAGCGGCTTCTTCAACCGGAGCGGTTTCTTCCGCCGGAGCGGCTTCTTCAACCGGAGCGGCTTCTTCAACCGGAGCGGTTTCTTCCGCCGGAGCGGTTTCTTCCGCCGGAGCGGCTTCTTCGACCGGGGCGGTTTCTTCAACCGGAGCGGTTTCTTCAACCGGGGCGGCTTCCGTCAAACCGGCGAGTTCCGACAACCAACGGGCGCGCAAAAGTCGGCCCGGCTCGGTCGGCGTCGAACGGAGCAAACCGACGGCGTTCGACGTTTCGCCGCGACGTTCCAAAATGCGGGCGAGCAGGTAAGTCGCGCCGGCGCTCCAAAGATCGTCGGCGTTTTCTTGGCGGCGCGCTCCGTCCCGCAAGCGTCCGAGCGCGGCGTCTTCGCGACCGGCGGCGTCCGAAACGAGCGCCAAATAGAAATTGGAAGCGGTTTTGACAAAATACTTCAACGCGAGTTCCGCTTGAAGATTCGTCGCCGTTTGGAGCGCGAACGCTTGCAGCTCTTCTTGCGTCGGCTCTTGACCTTGGCTCCGCGCCCATTCGATATATTGAGCGACGGTCGCCTCCGTTTTCGCCGGAAGAGCGCGTTCTTCTTGACGGAGCAAACGGTCGGAAACGCGCCCCTGTTGGAGCCAATGCGCCGCGCCCGTTTCGTCGACGAAACGCCCCTTCAAATAAAGGATTTTCCCTTTCCAAAGAGAGGCGACGGTCGCGCTCTTCGCGCCGCCCGCGGACGCGTCGCCGACTTCGTCGGCCGGGCCGCTGGCGCTGGAGCGGAATTTGCCCTCCGCGTCGACGATCGTCGAACCGCTGGCGAACGCGTCGTCGGCTCGGTCGCTTTGGCTGTCCGAAACGTCGAGGTTGCCGGACGTCGCGAGCGCGTAAGTGTAAGGACGCGTCAAGAGTTCCGATTCGACCGGGAAGAAAATTTGCTCCAAAAGCGCCGCGTTCGCCGCGTGCAAACGCTCGACGCGAACGACGCCCTTAAGTTCCGCGATTCGCTTCTTTTGCGATTCGAACGGCGTCGCGAGAACCGTCGAGACGGCGCCGCTGAATTCGCGCTCCATCGCGAGCGCTCGTTGGGACGTCGCGAACGGAGAAGACGGAACGAGCGCGACCGTTTTTTCGAACTGCGCCGAAGTCGCCGGGAACGGACGCTCGGGCAAGTCGAAGCGGCGAAGAAGCGAATCGTCGGCGGCGACTTGCGACAACGTCGCGACTTTGGCGAAACGGAGACCGCCGTCGAGGACGAGCGCGTCCGGGCCCGCCGCCGGAATCGGGAGTCCGTATTCCGGCGCGAAAAGGTAAGTTTCGCCGTCGAGTCGAACGCCGACGATCAGCGGGAAATCGGACGGAACGTCGCCGTCGGGACGAACGACGAACGCGTCGAGGCGGTGTTGGCGGAGCAACTCGATGAAAACGAGCGCGCGGTCGAACGCCGTTCCGCCGCTCGTCAAGAGCGTTTGCCAAGGACGTTGGGCGACCGGGCCCGCCGGGCCGTCGATCGGGCGCGTCGCGATCACGTTGGCGACCGACCAGTCGAACAAACTGCAAACGACCGCCAAATCGTTTTGGTCTTTCCCTTTAGCCCAATTGAAAACGTTGCGGAACCAAACGCTTTCCTTCAAGAAGTCGGCGTCTTGGGGCGAGAAGGAAACGGCGTCGAGATCCAAAACGCGCGAAAATTCGCCGAGCCCCGTCGCGAGCGTTTCGAAGTTGTAAAGGGGCGAATGTTGAAATTGGCGAATTTGCGTTTGAAAGGTTTCGGTCGCGTCGGCGAATTGGAACTCTTTCGCGGAAGCCAACTTGCCGCGCAATTCTTCGGCGAAGGCGGCGAAACGGCGCAAGGCGTCGGAGTCGAGTTTTTCCGCCAACGTTTTCGTTCGCGTCGCGGCTTGTTCGACGACCGCTTGGAGTTCGTTCGCGTCTTTCTCGGTCGGCGCGCCGTTTTCGTCGAGGAAGAGCGCGACCAGCCGGGCGCCGTCGCGGGCGACGTCGGCGAGTTCCGCCGATTCTTGGGCGAGCGCGTCGAATTCCGCGTCCGGTTCGAAGTCGGGCGAAGGGGGCGTCGCGGCGAGCCAATCGTCGAGCGGGCCGAGCGCGCCGCGCAGATAATTCGAATCCGGGTGATTTTCCTGTTCTTCGGTCGCTTGAACGACTTGCGCGAGCAGTTTAACGTTTTGCTCTTGACGTTCTTGTTGCGTCGCGCGCTGATGAACGCCGTGTCGCGTCGCGGCTTCGGGCTTGCAACCGACGTTGGTCGCCGTCGCGCAACAAAGGAGCGTCGACGCCGTCAACGCCGAAAGAAGAGCCGACGGCGGGGAGAAAAAAGAGCCGAAATATCGCATCGAAAAAACCTCGAATCGGGAGATTGGGAAGGTTGGGAAAACAAAACCGAATAAAACGGGAAAAATAAGGAAAACGGGGAAGTCGGCGCCGCGCGAGCGACCGAACGGCGACGACTTGCAATTCTTCCCTTTAGTATACGTCGTCGACGCGATTTTGTCCAGCCCCGGCGACCGCGTCGCGGCGCGGAATTGAGGGGGCGTTTTTCGGAGCGACGAAGGCGCGGCGGAGCGATGAAAACAGAATAAAACGGCGATAATTCGTTTTTGTTTGAAAATAAGGCAAAAAGAGCGCGACGTTAAGCAAGAGGCCGACGCCTTCGAACGCGTTCGCGGACGGCGCTTCCATTGACGTCGCCGCGCAATTCTTTATAATAAGGGGAACGAAGAGCGTCGCGAGGCGCGTTTCGGCTTGAGCGCGAGCGGCGAAACGTCGTTTCGAGCGGAAAGTCGATAAATTGGAAAAAATGCAAGAAATTTAACGTTTTTAAACGGAAAAAGGAAGCGAGATGACGGACGCGTTGAAAAAATTGGGGGAAATCGGGTTTCTGCCGACGGTCGACGTCGCGGACGCGGCGAAGGCGGTCGAAACGGCTAAAGCGTTGAACGAAGGCGGGATCGGCGCTTGCGTCGCGACGGTCGAAACGGCGGCGGCGATTCGCGCGGCGCTTCCGGAATGCGTTCTCGGCGCTTGCGTCGCGACGGCGGAAAACGTCGACGCGGCGGCCGCGGCGGGCGTCGATTTCGTCGTTTCGGCGGGCTTGAATCCGGCGCTCGTCGAATACTGCGTCGGCAAAAACGTCGCGATCGTTCCGGGCGCGACGACGGCGAGCGAAATCGAACTCGGCGTTTCGCTCGGCTTGACCGTTTTCAACTTCTTCCCGGCGCCGGTCGCGGGCGGTTTGGACGCGATCAAAGCGTTGGCCGAAGCGTTCCCGACCGTTCGTTTTGTCCCGACCGGCGCGGTCGACTGGGCCGAAATCGACGCTTACTCCCGTTGCGGCGCGATTCTTGCGATCGGCGGTCGCTTCGTCGCGCCTTGCTCGGCGGTCGCCGCGGGCGATTGGGCCGGGATTGCCGCGAACGCCAAGCGCGCCGTCGAACTCCTGCTCGGGCTTGAAATGGGACACGTCGGGATTAACTGCCAATCGTCCGACGAAGCCGGTTCGACCGCCGACTGGTTCTTCAAGACGTTCGGCTTGGCGACGCGCGAAACGCCGATTTCGTTCTTCGCCGGCGCCGCGGTCGAAACGATGAAGTCGCCGAGTTTCGGGGCCAACGGACATATCGGGATCGCCGCCAACTCCGCCGCTCGAGCCGCGTATCACCTGCAACGTCAAGGCGTCGAGTTCCGCGCCTTCAAATGCGCGCCGGACGGAACGCTGATCGCCGCCTATTTGACGGAAGAAATCGGCGGTTTCGCGGTTCACCTCTGCCCGAAATACTAATCGACGGCGAATTTTGGCGAGCGCGACCGCCGTTCCTTAACGGTAAATCCGGCGTTTCGCGTTTCGTTTCCGCCCGAGATTTGATTTCGGAGCGTTTAAACGAGCGAATCGCCGGTTCCTTAGCGGAAATCGGCGGTTTCGGGGGCGTTTTGGCCCAAAATGTTAATAATTAACGATTATACGGACGTTCGACGCCGCCGTTTATTGAGAATCGGCGGCGTCGACGTCGCTTATCGACGATAAAATAGCGAAAATAGTAAAAATAACGAAAGGAACGTCGCGAAATGACGACCGAAACGAAGCGATACGACGTCGCGATTTTGGGCGCCGGGCCCGGCGGATACGTTTGCGCGCTCGACTGCGCGCGGTTGGGGTTGAAAACGGCGCTGATCGAAGCGCGGGAGCTCGGCGGAACCTGCCTGAATCGCGGGTGCATTCCGACGAAAACGCTCCTGCACAGCGCGGAAGTTTACCGCGAAGCGCTCGAAGCGGCGAAATTCGGCGTTTCGGCGACCGACGTTTCGTTCGATTATTCGGTCGCGAACGCTCGACGCGAGAAAGTCGTTTCGCAGTCGCGAACGGGAATCAAGAATCTCGAAAAGGCGGCGGGCGTCGACGTTCTTTTCGGTCGCGGCGTTTTGACGAGCGCGACGACGATTCGCGTCGAACCGACCGCTTCGTCCGCCGCCGACGCGGAGCCGTTCGAGATCGAAGCGGCGAAAATCGTCGTCGCCGTCGGCGCGAACCCGTCGCGGCCGCCGATTCCGGGGCTCGAATCGCCGGAAGTTTGGACGAGCGACGAGCTGTTGACGGCGTCCGCCCTTCCGGAAAGCGCTGTAATCGTCGGCGGCGGGGTGATCGGCGTCGAGTTCGCGACCTTGTTGGCGGCGCTCGGGAAAAAAGTAACGATTTTGGAAGGCGCGCCCGGGATTTTGCTCGCGGTCGACCCGGAATTGACGAAACTTCTCGCGCGGCAGTTCAAGAAATGGAAAATCGACGTCAAAACCGGCGTTAAAGTAACGCAAATCGACGCGACGGCGGGACAAAATGGGGAAAACGGCGAAGCGGCGCCGGTTGAAACGGTCGTTTCGTTCGAGGAAAAGGGCGAAATTAAGACGGTCGAGGCGGAACGTTGCGTCGTTTGCGTCGGGCGTTCCCCGGCGACGCGCGAACTCGGGCTCGAAGCGGCGGGCGTCGCGACGACGGCTCGCGGTTTCGTCGAGGTCGACGAGTTTTTGCGAACGAACGTTCCGAACATTTTCGCGATCGGCGACGCGACCGGGAAGATTCAGCTGGCGCACGTCGCGTCGGAACAGGCCCGCGTCGCGGCGCGCGCTTGCGCCGGAAACTTCGACGTCGCGATGAATTACGACGTCGTTCCGAGTTGCGTTTACTCGACGCCGGAGATCGGCTTAGTCGGCCTTTCGGAGAGCGCGGCGACGGAAGCGGGGCTGGCGGTCGAAGTCGGGACGTTCCGCGTTCCGGCGAACGGTCGGGCGCAGTCGGCGGGCGTCGACTCCGGTCTCGTTAAGGTGGTCGCGGACGCGGCGACCGGGAAACTGCTCGGCGCGCAAATGTTGGCGCCGCGAGCGACCGATATGATCGCGGAAGTCGCCGTCGCGCTCAAAGCCGGGCTGACCGCCGCCGATTTTGTCGCGACGATTCATCCGCACCCGACGTTCAGCGAAGCGTTGCAAGACGCGGCGCGCTCAATCGTTGAAAAATAAGCGATTTGCGCAAAATAGATAAGAGCGCGGTTGGGGACGACGCTCGCCGCGTCGTTTTTCTTAGCGTTTTGGGGTCGCGACGGCGATGTTTTGACGTTCGTCGTCGCGACTTTTCTTGTTTTCTTGCCGTTTTTTCTTGCGTCGGCGTCGTTTTGACGTTTGGCGCGTCGTTGGGGGCCCGCTTTTTGACGTTTGGCGCGTCGTTTTTTTCCGCTTTTCGGCGTTCGTCGCGTCGTTTTTGGCTTGCTTTTGACGCGTCGGCGTCGTTTTGACGTTTGGCGCGTCGTTTTTTTGTTCGCTTTTCGACGTTCGTCGCGTCGTTTTTGGCTTGCTTTTGACGCGTCGGCGTCGTTTTTTTGCTCGCTTTGGGGCGCGGCGCGTTGACTTGCGGCGGCGAATTGGTTAAAATGGGAAAGTCGGCGGACGGCGGTTGCGCGTTCGTCGGCTTCTTTTTTGCTTTGGAAGGCGGCGGTTGCGCGGTTCGACGGCGACGCGGCGCGTTTTCCGAGCGATTTTAATTCGATTTTCAACGCTTTTATTGAAACGGGGAATAAAAATGAAAAAATGGCTCGCGATTTTTGGCGCTTTTTTGTTTGGCGCGGCGACGATCGGGACGGCGAACGCGGACGACGCGGCGGCGCAAACGAACGAAAACGGAAAAACGACGCAAATTTTGTTCGTCGGAAACAGTTTTACCTTCTTTAACTCGCTGAACGACGTCGTTCAAAATATGTTGAACGTTTCCGGCGTTCCGACGAAAGCGGTTCGCAACGCGCCCGGCGGTTGGCGGTTGCGTCAACATTTCAACGGCGAAGTTCCGAAAAACGGGAAGTTTACGCCGACGCCGGAAGTCTTGAAGACCGCCGCTTGGGATTACGTCGTTCTGCAAGAGCAAAGCGCCGGAACGGTCAACGAACGCGAACAATATCTCGAATTCGGCGCGAAAATGGTCGATTTGGCGCGCGCAAATTGCGCCGATACGACCGTTTTACTTTACCAAACTTGGGGACGTTGCGACGGAATGTTCGCCGGATACGGCGACGACGACGCGAAAAAAGCCGAAACGATCGCCGCTTGGGAAAAACGTTACAATAAAAAGGCGGACGAAAAGATCGTCGCGACGTTGAAAGACGGGATTCAAGGGGGCGTCGCCGCGTTGGCGGAGAAGACCGGCGCGACCGTCGTTCCGGTCGGCGAAGCGTTCGAACGCGTTAAAAACGAAACGAAAATCGATCTTTACTGCGACGAACCGGGGCAAAAGCCGTTCCATCCGAACGCGACCGGAACGTATTTGGCCGGTTGCGTCTTCTTCAAGACGATTACCGGGAAGTCGCCGGTCGGGCTCTTCGCGAAACTCGCCGACGCCGGGAAAGCGCCGAAAGACGTCGCCGCCGAAAACGCCGCGACGCTCGAAAAAATCGCCGACGAAGTTGTGAAGAAATAACGCAAAACCGTTTTAACCGTTAAAATCGGTCGCATTGTCGGACGAAAAAAAGGAGGGCGCGCCGTTGGGAAAAACGCCGACGCGATTAAAAGACGGCGCAGATTCGGTTTAACCGTTAATGTCGCGCCGCGTTGTCGAACGAAAAAAGAGGGCGCGCCGTTGAGAAAAACGGCGCGCCCTTTGTTATTGTCGCGTTTTCAACGTTGAGGAGCGTTAAGTCGACGAACGCGTTTTCAGCGTTGAAAGGCGTCAAGTCGACGAACGGCGTTTTCAACGTCGAAGCGCGTTTAAGTTGACCGGTCGACGTTTTCGACGTTGAAGAGCCGCGGCTCGACCGATCGTCGGAAGCGTCGAGACCGACCGAGCGAGCGCGGCGAGCGTCGCGCTTATTTGTTCGCGTCGAGCAGGTCTTGGAGCGTCGCTTGCTTTTGAACGCCGGTCAGGCGAGCGACGACTTCGCCGTTCTTGAAAACTAAAATCGTCGGAAGCGCGGCGACGCCGAGTTTCGCGGCGAGGTTCGCCGTTTCAAACGCGTTCGCTTTCGCGATTACCGCCGAATCGCCGTTCGCTTGCGCCAACGCGGCGACGACCGGCGCGAGCGCGCGGCACGGCCCGCACGTCGGCGACCAGAAGTCGACCAACACCGGACGCGTTTCTTGCAACACTTTCGCGTCGAAATCCGCTTCTTGCAGTTCGAGAATTTCGCTCATATTCAATCCTTTCGTTAAACGCTCGAAACGTCGGCGAAGCGCGACGGAGCGGGAATTTTTAGGACGCGGCGTTAAAATCGTTAAACTTGACGCGGATTCGTCGGGCGGACGAAACCGGCGCGCGTAAACGAAGGTTTAACGCCGTTAAAGTTTCTTTAAACAGCGCGTCTTCTCGTCTTGGCGGCGAGTTTGGCGCGGCGTTTCTTGGAGGTATACGAAAACGCCGTCGAAACCTTGCGGCTCGGCGGCGTTTTCGTCTTTACGCGTTCGTCGGAGAAGGGAAAACGCGAACGCGAACGTTAAAGCGCTTCGTTTTCTCCGACGTTAAGCGGCGGTTCGGAAGTAAGTTAAGATTACTCTTCTTCTTCCTTGAGTTCCGCTTTCGCGATGATTTCTTGTTGGATGTTCCCCGGAACGACGTCGTAACGGTTGAACTCGATCGTGTAACTGCCTTGACCGCCGGTCATACTGGCTAACGCGCGGTTATAGGTCGTAACTTCGGCGAGCGGAACTTCCGCTTTGACCGTTTGGAACCCGCCGCCCGCGTCTTCGACGCCCAACGGACGACCGCGGCGCGCCGCGACGACGTCGGAGTTGACGTCCCCGACCTTGTCGACCGGAACCGTAACGTCGAGGTTGACGATCGGTTCGAGGAGGGCCGGACGCGCGTCCATAAAGGTAACTTTGAACGCGTTCGACGCCGCCGTCTTGAACGCTTGTTCGTTACTGTCGACCGGGTGGTGCTTGCCGAAGTGGACTTCCGCGCAAAGGTCTTGGACGTGGAAACCGGCGATAACGCCGCGTTCCATACGTTCTTTAAAGCCCTTGTCGATCGCCGGCATAAAGTTCGCCGGAATCGTGCCGCCGACGACGGAGTCGATCCACAGGAAGTTGTTTTCCGGGAAGTACTTCCATTCTTTCATCGACGGGAAGCGGTCTTTGTTCGTCGCGAATTCTTCCGGATCGGTGCCGCCCGGGAACGGATACAAACGGACGTGAACTTCGCCGAATTGGCCCGCGCCGCCCGATTGTTTCTTGTGGCGGTACATCCCTTCCGCTTTTTGTTGGATCGTTTCGCGGTACGGAATCTTCGGTTCTTTCGTTTCGAGTTCGACCTTGTCGCGACGCTTCAGGCGTTCTTGCAAAATTTGCAGGTGAAGTTCGCTCATCCCGGTGATGACGAGCTGTTTCGTTTGCTCGTTGCGTTCGACGCGGAACGTCGAATCTTCTTCGGCGAGTTTGCCGAGCGCGCCGGAGACCTTCGCTTCGTCGCCGCGGCTCTTCGGGAACGCGGCCAAACCGACCATCGGGGTCGGGAAGCCGAACGCCGGCATTTCGACGTCGCCGAGGGTCGCGCCGGTGCGGAGTTCGTCCGTCTTCGTAACGGCGACGATCATACCCGGGCCCGCTTCGTCGACCGGTTGCAGGTCGTTCGCGAGGACTTCGAAGAGTTGCGCGACTTTAAAGCCTTTGCGGGAACCGACGAGCGGAACGTTCGCGCCGGTCTTCAGGACGCCGCGGTGAACGCGAATGTAGTTGATCTTTTGGACGAAGGGGTCGACGCGGGTCTTGAAAACTTGCGCGACGACGGAGCCTTCCGGATCGGCGACGATTTCGACGTCTTCGCCGTCGGCGTTCTTCGCGACGCGGGTGATCGCGTCGGCCGGGAGGGCGTAAGCGGCGAGCGCGTCGAGGAGTTCGGTCATCCCGACGCCGGTTTTCGTCGAAACGCAGAAGATCGGAATCAACGATTCTTCTTTAATGCCCTTGGCGATCAGTTGGGCGAGTTCTTCGTCGTTCGGGAGTTCGCCTTCGAAGTAGCGTTCCATCGCGGCGTCGTCGACGGAGACGATCGTTTCGATGAGTTGTTCGTGCAGTTCGTTCGGGTCGACGAGGGCGCCGGCGGCTTCCGTCGGTTTCAGGGCGCTGACGACGCCGCTGAAGTTCGCGCCGCTACCGACCGGGACGTTGAAGAGGACGGCTTCCGGGCCGAAGACGTCGCGAATGTTGTCGACGAGTTCGTCGAACTTAATGTTGTCGGCGTCCATCTTCGAAATGATGACGACGCGACCCAAACCGGCCGCTTTCGCTTCTTTGAAGACGCGACGGGTGTTGACTTCGAGGCCCGCTTGGGCGTTGACGACGATCGCGGCGGTGTCCGCGGCGCCCATCGCGCCGATCGCGCCGCCGATGAAGTCCGGATAACCGGGGGAGTCGAAGACGTGGAAACGTTTGCCGGCGTAATCGAAGTTGACGCAGGAGGTTTCGATCGTGTACTTGTGCGCTTTTTCTTCGTCGTCGAAGTCGCAAATGCTCGTGCCGGCGTCGACGCTGGCCGTCGGTTGCTTCAGTTTGCCGGAAACGTTCAGGAAGGAGTCGGTCATCGTGGTTTTGCCGGAACCGCCGTGACCGCACAAGACAATGTTGCGAATGTTAGCAGGATTGATCGTCGCCATAGACTGTTACCTCGATTTGAAAATTACGCCGACCGCGCCGGACAAAAAGCGGCGCCTCGGTTCAAGTTTGCGATTAACGATTAGGCGTCGGTTAAAAATAACCGACGTCGCGCCTCGTTCGCTCTTGGACTGGGAACAAAGAGGCGCGGAATCAATATTTTTCGGTCGCTTCGAGCGTCGTTTTGAAAACGCGCCGCCTTGGCTTCGTCGGACCTGTTGAAGCCACAAAATTTCAGGGCGCGCTCAAACCGTCGTCGAGCGTCAATATTAAATGATAGTCGAAAGCCGTTGAAATTTCAAGAGCCCCCCCCGATTTTTTCTAAAATTCCTTGATTTTCCTCTTTTTTTTTCGTCGGCGTCGTTTTTTTTCTCGCGTTTGACGATATTTTTATTAAAATATAAAACGTTCGAGGGAATGTTTTTTGTTAAAACGGGTAAAGTAAGAAAGATAGGCGTTGCTTGGCGGCGGTTTGAGGCGTCGAGCAAGCGTCGCGACAATCGTCGGTCGCTCGTCGAATCGACGTTGGGAACGAAAAATGAAATTTCAAACGACGACGCTCGACAACGGGCTCGAAATTATTGCGGAAATCAACGACGCGGCCCGCTCGACGGCGCTCGGTTTCTTCGTTCGAACCGGTTCGCGCGACGAAACCGACGAAATCGCCGGCGTCAGCCATTTTCTCGAACATATGGTCTTCAAAGGCTCCGAGCGGCGCGACGCGGAGACGGTCAACCGCGAACTCGACGAACTCGGCGGGGTCTCGAACGCTTTCACGTCGGAGGAAACGACCGCTTATTACGCCAAAACGTTGCCGGAGTTGACCGACCGCGCGGTCGCGCTTTTCGGCGACATGCTCCGTCCGGCGCTTCGAACCGAAGACTTTGAAATGGAGAAAAACGTTATCCTCGAAGAAATTAAGATGTACGAGGATCAACCGCCGTTCGGGGTCGACGAAAAGTGTCGCGAACTCTTTTTCGCCGGGCACCCGTTGTCGCGGAGCGTTCTTGGGAGCCGGGAGTCGGTTTCCGCGTTGACCGCCGACCAAATGCGCGACTATTTCGAACGGCGGTACAGTCCGTCGAACGTCGTTTTCGCGGCGACCGGGCAGATCGATTTCGACCGGCTCGTTAAACAAGTCGACGCGGCTTGCGGCGCTTGGAAACCGTTCGAGACGTCGCGAGAAAGTTGGCGACCGACCGGCAAGCGCGAGACCTGCGTCGTCAAACGGGAGTCGGCGGCGCAAGAGTACGTTCTGCAGCTCGTCGACGCTCCGGCGGCGGGGGACGCCGATCGGTACGCGGCGGCGATTTTGGCGGTCGTGTTGGGGGACGACGTCGGGAGCCGGCTCTTTTGGGAGTTGGTCGACTCCGGACGCGCCGACTCCGCGACGACGTCGTTCGCCGACTTCTCCGACGCCGGGTTCTTCTGCGCTTCGCTCTGCTGTCGACCGGAGGACGTCGTCGAGAACGTCGCGACGATTCGCGAAATTTTGGCCGAAGCGCGCTCCGAAGGAATCGGCGAAGAGGAGTTGGCGCGAGCGAAAAATAAGCTCCGCACTCGCATCGCGTTGAGCGCCGAGCGTCCGCAGTCCCGGCTTTTCTCGGTCGGTTCCGAATGGCTGACGGCGCGTCGGTACCGTTCCGTCGCCGACGATTTGAAAATCGTTCGAGAAACGACGCTCGACGAAATCGCCGCGACGATGGAGAAATATCCGTTCGACAACCCGTTTGCTATCGCGGTCGGGCCCGCCGATTCGATCGAATGAGCCGGGCGGTTAAACGGTAAAATCCGCAAGAAACATAAAAAAGGACGCGGCGACGGCAAAGTCGGGCGTCCTTTTTTCGTTGGCGGCGTTAAACCGCGTCGAGTTTGACGATAAAACGGCGCTTAGAACTCGATTTCGTCGTCGAGCGACTCTTCTTCGACCGGCGCGTCTTCCGTTTCGGCGTCTTCCGGCGGGGTCAGTTTCTTTTGGATCGCGGTCGCGTCTTCGAAGAGTTTGTTGAAGACCGGTTTCGCGTCGACGAAGAATTGTTCGTCGAGTTTCCAAGTCAGCGTCGAACCGTTCGCTTTGATCGCGTCGAGGAAGGCGTCGACGACGGCGATAACGTCGCCTTTGAGGAGATCGACGTCTTCTTGCGCCGGTTTGTTCTCGTCTTCGACCGTCGCGAGTTGGGCGTCGATCGTTATTTCGACGAACGCGGTCGTTTCTTTCTTGACTTCGTCGACAAGCGCGAGGTACTTTTGCGCGGCTTCCGGCGACTTCGCTTCGGCGACGGAGACGATTTCGAGCGCGTTCAGGTCGAGTTTCCAAGCGCCGTAACGCGTCAATTCGACGAAATCTTTATTCCAAGCCAACGCTTTTTGAACGAAGTCGCCGAGACCTTCAGGCGCGGCGGCGCCGAGTTGTTCGAGCGTTTCGTCGATTTGCGCTTGCGCGGCGGGGTCGGCGTCGGTCGCGATTCCAACCCCGGAGACGACGGCGCCGGTTCCGAGTTTCGCGAAACCTTCGGCGAAAACGGCGTCGTCGACCTTCGCGATTTTCCCGAAACGATTTTTGACGTAAGCCTTCGCTTCGTCGGCGTCGACCGTTTCCGGAATCATCGGAACGATCATAAAGCCGAAACGGGCGAAGCGATACTTCAGCGCGCCGTTGAGTTGGCCGTTCAGCGTCTTCAGCGCGTCGCGGACGGCGGCGACTTCGTCTTGCGAAAGGTCGGCGATCGGAATCGCGACGTAAGGATAAGCCGGATTTTCCGCGTCGACGGCTTTGTCGACGATAACGTAAAACTCGGCGACGCCGGCTTCTTTCAGCGGCGCGACGTACATTTCGGCGTATTGCGCGGCGAACATTCCGACAAGCGGCGCGGCGTTTTTCATTTCTTTCGCTTGTTCGGCGTCGGGAACGAAGTAATCGATCGCGGCGACGGCGAGTTTTTGCGCCGTTTGCGAAAGTTGCGGGCCGTCGAGTTGCGACAAATCGACGCGAACGATCGTCGTCGCGTCTTTGGTAACGAGCGGGGCGACCGCGGTTTGAGCGTTGGCGGCGGCGACGAAACCGAACGTCGTCAGAACGGCCAGCGCGAGGGCGGCAAAGCGTTTCATAAGGCGTTTTCTCCAAAACGAGTCGAACGGCGGCGACCGAACGCGGCGCGAACGGCGAGTCGAAGCGAACTCGAGCGAGGGGTGAAGAGGAAAGACCGCGACGGTTCGGCGGTTGGCGGCAATTCTTGAACGGCGAATTGAGCGAAACGCGGAAAGACGAACGGCAAACGCGGTCGCGACGACGCGGCGCGAGAGAATCTCGACCGAATCGCGCTACTTGCGGACATTGTACGCGACGGCGCAATCGAGGGAAAGAGCGATTTGCGATTTTGGCGAAATTTTTTGAAAAATTTTTCCTTTTTTTGCGTTTCGACGCCGACGTTTAGGCGCGAAGAAGGTATAATGAAGAAAAACGGGCGCGTTTGTCATTAATATTATATAAGCGTTTAACGTCGACGCGGCGTTTGCCCAAAAACGAAAAAAGGCGCGAAGTCGGAGAACGGCGCGAAGCGGAGGAGCGATGCGGAGCGATTCGAATCGGAGCAAGAAAGGACTCGACTCGACGGTCGAAATCGTCGCGCCGGAGAACGTCGCGTTCGAGTATCGCTTGGCCGGGCCGTTTATTCGGGCGTCGGCGTTCGCGGTCGACGCGGCGATTATCGGCGCGGAAATCGTCGCGGTTTTGTTCGCGACGGCCTATTTCTCGACGGTTTTGGGGTCGGGCGATTTGGCGGAAGAATTGGCGCAGACGGCGTTTCTGTTGAATTTTTGCGCCGTTTTTTGGTTTTGGAACGCGGCGTTCGAGGCGTTTTGGCGCGGTCGGACGCTCGGGAAAGCGGCGTTCGGCTTGCGGGTCTTGACGACCGAAGGCCGTCCGATCGGACGCGGTCAAGCGTTGTTGCGGAACGTGTTGCGCGCCGCCGACTTGGCGCTCGGGCCGTTTTTGGCGATTCTGTTTTGCGCGAACGACCGAATGGCGCGGTTCGGCGATTTGGCCGCCGGAACGGTCGTCGTCGTTGAAAAGCGTTCGCCGAAGAAAAAGACCGCGCTCTTGACGGAACAGCGCGCCGCGCTCGAACGAATCGCCGCCGAAATTCCGAGCGATTTCGACGTTTCCGATTCGCTCCTCAAGGCGCTCGCGCTTTACGTCGAACGGCGAACGGAGATTTCGCCGGGCCGTCGCGCCGCGCTCGCCGCGCCCCTTGCCGCCGCGTTGGCGCAAAAGTCGAACTTTTCGCGCTCCGTCGATCCCGATTTCTTCCTGCGCGCCCTCTTTTTGCGAACGTTCGAGGGAAAAAAAGGCGCTTGACGGACGGCGCGGGACGTTCGGCGAAAGAAACGGGAAAAGCCGGCGTTTAACCCGTCGGCGCGAAAGCGACGGCGGCGGAAAGGGCTGGAAGCGTCGACGGCGGTTAAATCGACCGAGCGGAAAGTCGCGACGGCTTGACAAACGACGCGCTTTCGACAATAATAACGGAACGGCGGCGCGTCTTGCCGACGAACGACGGGCGACCGTCCGGAAACGGCGAACGAAAAAGAGCCGTCTTAAAAGTTTGAAAAACGTTTGAAAATAAAATAGCGACGATGCAAGAGAGAAAAGGCCCGAAAAACCCCGGAAATCGCGACCGCGACAAAGACGCCGACGAAAAAAGAAGCCGCGCGCGCCGGTTTGGCGACGGCGGCGAAGCGAACGAAAGCGGAAACGGGCGAACCGGTCGCCGCAAGCGTCATTCGCGTCGCGGCGTCGAGGCGGCGTTCGACGTCGCCGACGATTTCGAGTCGAACGAAACGAACGCCGCGGAACCCGGCGTCGACGGCGGCGATTGGGAAGATTCGCCCGAATTTGACGATTTTTACGGCGGAAGCGTTTTTACGACCGAACGTTTCGACGCGTCGACGCAAGGCGACCAAACGACGCGAACGACGAGCGTCGCGAACGAACGGGCGATTTTGGTCGGCGTTTATTTGCCGGGTCAAGGGCAAGGGGAAAATCCGCTCGCCGAGTTGGCCGGGTTGGCGGAAGCGGCGAACGTCGAGCCGGTCGGGTCGCTGATTCAACGCCGAACGACGCCGGACGTCGCGTACTGCTTGGGGCGCGGGAAACTCGACGAACTCGAAGCGCTCGCGCAAGCGACCGACGCGGAGGTCGTCGTTTTCGACCTCGACTTGGCGCCGGGCCAAACGCGCAACTTAGAAAAGCGGCTGAAAATCAAAACGATCGACCGCACCGAGTTGATTCTCGACATTTTCGCGAGTCGAGCGAAGACGCGGGAGGCTCGCCTTGCGGTCGAATTGGCGCAACTCGAATACTCGCTCCCGCGGCTGAAGCGGATGTGGACGCACCTCGAGCGGCAAGCGGGGGGCGGCGTCGGGCTCCGCGGCCCGGGCGAAAAGCAGCTCGAAGTCGACAAACGCATCGCGCAAAAGAAAATCGTCGAGCTGAAACGGGAGTTGGAGGAGATTCATTCCCGCAAACAGCGCGAGGTCGAGGCCCGGAGCGAAAGCCGCCGCGTCTGCTTGGTCGGGTACACGAACGCCGGAAAAAGTTCGCTCCTGAACGCGGCGACCAATTCGGACGTTTTCGCGCAAAATATGTTGTTCGCGACGCTCGACGCGCGGACGCGGCGCTGGTCGCTCCCCGGTTGGGGTCCGATTTTGTTGAGCGACACCGTCGGTTTCGTCCGCGACCTGCCGCACCACTTGGTCGCGAGTTTCCGGGCGACGCTCGAAGAGGCGACGACGGCGGACTTGCTGATTCACGTCGCGGACGCGAGCGCGCCGGACGTCGTCGACCAAATCGCGGCGGCGAACAAAGTCTTGAAGCGGCTCGGAATCGACGAAAAAGACGCGATTTTGGCGCTGAATAAAGTCGACGCGATCGAGTCGGAGTCGACCCTTTCCGCGTTGATCGACCGTTACCCGACGGCGATTCCGATCAGCGTCAAGGAGGGAATCGGCCTCGACCGCTTGACGGCGGCGGTCAGCGAAGCGTTGAGTCGCGAATTTTTGGACGTTTACGTCGAAACGTCGATCGCGGACGGGAAAACGCCGGCGACGCTGGCTCGCGACGGCGAAGTCTTGTCGCGGGAATACGACGGAGAACGGGGCCGGACGACGGTGCGTTGCCGCCTCCCGAAACCGGTTCTCGACCGTTTGCGCGCCGTTCCGGATTTGATCGTCCGCTTAAATTCCCGAGACGCCGACCCGCTTTTCTCGACCGTTCCGGGCGCCGAAATCGGGTTGGAACTCGACTGATATTAATAATAAGGAAAGAAGGAAGGGCGGAGGAAAAGGCGCGCGGGCCGAACGTTCTTCCGAATTGAAAACGCGAGCGTCGTTCGAGCGAGTCGAGCGGCGCTCGCGTTTTTTTCGGCAAAAACTGCGTCGCGAGATCAGCCGAAGAGAACGACGCAAGCCGCGCCGCCGACGGCGACCGTCGCGCCGAGAAGTTTTTTGACGACGCCGCGTTCGCGGAAGAGTCGCCAACCTAAGAGAACGTTCAGCGGCGCCGAGAGCTGGAAAAGCGCGAGCGCGAGTCCGACGTCGAGCCGCTCGAACGCGACGTTCGTCGAAAGTTGCATCGTTCCGACGCAAGCGGCGGTCGCGGCGAGTTCGAACGCGTCGCGGACGGAAAAACGGAGAGTCGGCGTCGTTTGGGCGGTTTGCGGCGGCGCGGAAGTCGGCGTCGTTTGAGCGGTTTGCGGCGGCGCGGAAGTCGGCGTTGTTGGGAGCGTTTGCGGCGATTGGCGAAGGCGCGTTGAGATTAGCGGAATTAACGTCGCGACGCCGAGGGAAAGCGTCGAAAAAAAGGCGCCGGTCGCCGACCAAAGGAAAAAGGCCGGCGCCGGGCCCGTCGCCAAGACGATCTTTTTGATGAAAATCGCCTCCAACGCCGTTAAAATCAGCGCCGCGACGCGCAGTCGAATCGCCGAATTTTTGAATAATAATCGGAACGAAAATCGCTCCGGGCTCGCGTCCAAGACGAAATAACTCCCGACGCCGATCAAAAAAACGCCGAAAAGGGCCGGGAACGTCGGCGCTTCGCCCAAAAGAAAAAAGCCGAACGTCAAGCCGACGACCGCCTTCCAAGCGTTGATCGGGCCCAAAATCGACAGCTCGCCCCGACCGAGCGCCGCGACCAAACAAGCGTTGCCGGTCGCGCAAAGGACGCCCGAAACGACGACGTCGCGCCAAAAAGACGAAGCGAAACGCGTCCAATCGACCGAAAACGCCGGGCCGACGCAAGCGAGCGTCAAGAGCGCGAACGTCGCCGCGTTGACGAAAAACGGACGGCGACTTCGGCCCGCCAACCGCTTTTGGAAAACGGAAGCGAACGAGTTTGAAAGTATTCTAAGACTAACGGCGGCAAGGGTTGCGAACGTGGCGCGGCTCCTTTCGGCGGACTCGCGTCGAGCGGCGACGGAGCGAAAAAAGGGAAGAACGGCAAGCGGAAAATAGGTTCGGATTTTATTGTACTCGGCGAAACGAGCGCGGGAAGGGGCGTGCGAGGAAAAATCGGGGGAAAATCGAGCGGAGCGCGGCGAGCGTTCGAGCAAAGTCGGAGGTTGGCAAGCTAATAACGATAGATTGGGCGAGGGGTGACGGTTGCGGCGGTTGTAAGGATTGTAGCGGCGCTATCGCGAAAAAAAGTAAAGAAAACGTTTTCACCCTGGACGCCTGGCGTCCAACGTTTTCTTGACGCGCTTTTTTAGCGTTTTATAATGGGTTCGTCGATTGTAAATAGCGCGTTTTTACGCGATGTTGACCAAAATATAAAACGAACGACGCGACAAAAGAGGGCGGGCGTGAACGGCAAAACAGGTCGAAAGACGGCGAACGGCGACGACGAAACCAAGAAAGCGGCAAAAGCGCTCGAAAAGAAAAACGGCGAAAACGCGAACGACGCCGACGCAAAGTCGACGTTTATTCGCCAATGGAAGTTGTTGCAAGCGCTGGCGGCGACGAGCGAAGGCGCGACGCTGACGGAGTTGGCGGAGCGTTTTGACGCGAGTCCCAAGACGATTCGGCGCGACGTCAACAAGCTCGCCGAAATATTCGCCGGTCTCAAGTCGGTCGTCGTCGCCGGAAGTCGCGGACAAAAACGCTATTACCTAAGCGGAAACGAGTTTTCGTTCGGCTTGGGATTGAATTACGACGAGCTTCTCGCGCTTTACGTCGCCCAAAATTTGACGACTTCCCTTTGCGGCGCGATTTTTGGCGACGAACTGCAAAGCGCGTTAAAAAAAATTAAGAAGGCGCTCCCGAAGGATCGCGTCGAGTACGCCGAGCGCGTCGCGCCGTTGGTCTTGCGTTTGGAAGCGTCGCGACCGCTTTACCCGGAGGACGCGTCGTCGGTCGTCGGCGCCGCGTTGACGGCGTTGGGCGAGTCGAGAAAATTGCGCGTGCGGTACCGTTCGCTGAAATCGAAAACGCCGCAAACGTATACGGCGCATCCTTATAATTTCGTTTATTTTCGCGGCGCGCTTTATTTGGTCGGGTATTCTTGCAAAGACAACGACGTGCGCTTTTGGAAATTTAGCCGAATGTTGGCCGCGGACGCGTTGCGCGAAAAATTTACGCGACCGAAAGATTTTGACGCCGACGCTTATCTGGCGAGCGCGTTCACTCCTTATATCGGCGAGACGGAGACGGCGAGGGTGAAAATGCGTTTTTTCGGCTCGTCGGCGCGCATCGTTCGAGAAGAGCGGTTGAACGGCTGGGTTGCGACGACGCCGGAAGGCGACGAAACGACGCTCGTCGAGTTGGAAACGGAATACGGAACGGCGTTCGCGCGTTGGGCGCTCGGATACGGCGCGGGCGCGGAGACGCTCGAACCGCCGGAAGCGCGCGCCGCCGTTTTGGCCGAGTTGGAGAAAGTTGCCCGGCGGTACGGCGCGACCTTGCGACCGCTCGACGACGCGGAAAAAGAAAAGTAAAACGATTGCTTTTTGTTGTTTGATAATTGTAATAACGGAGCGTTTGCGCGATCAAAGCGGCTTTGGGGAACGAAGGGCGATTCGCTTGACCGCGGGACGCGCGTCGGGGGCCGACGGGCGTCGAGAAGGCAATTTGGGCGCTTATCGCCGTTATGCCGTCCCTTTTGGTTGTCGCGATCGCAAGAAAACGTTGCGTTTTTCTATCGGCGACGTTGAAGCGATCGTTCAAAACGCGCCGAGACACACCGTTTGCCGTTTCGCCGACGTTGAATTTTTTTAACGTCGGCGTTCGGAACGGCGCGGCGAAGGGCGGCGTTTGGGGTTAAAAAGTCGGCGGCGCGACGTTGGGAATCGGTTCGAGCGTCGGTTGCGTCGACGCGGGATCGTTCGCGTCGTCGACGGGAACGAGCGTTTCCGAAAGCGGGTCGGGTTCGCGAAGCGGCGCGGCGTCCGGCGATTGCAATTCGGTCGACTCGTCGTAACGCGGGAAAACGAGCTGCTCCGAGATGAACGGAAGCAAGTCGCTTTGCGGCGCGTTTTCTGAAATCGCGACGTTGACGCCGATTTTGCGAACCGCGCTTTTGGCGATCGTCGTAAAAACTTCTTTGACGGCCAAGCGCATCAACGGAAAAACGACGACGACCGCGATTAAAACGCCGGAAACGATCGAGATCATCATATCGGAAATTTTGCCCGGTTGGCGTCGACGGCGCGGTTTCGTCGCCGCGAACGCGTCGGAGCCGAGCGCGGAACGTCGACCGACGCCGCAAATCGCGAGCGTCGCGCGACCGACCGCGATCGCCGGCGCCGTCGCCAAACGACCCGCCGCGCCGAACAAGGAGGCGCGTTTTTCCGGTTCGTACTCGACTTGCGACGTTTCGACGATCGGTTCCCAATAATATTCGTCGAGTTCGACTTTCGACGGACGGCGTCCGAGCAGTTCGGCGAGCCGACGTTCCTCGGGCGAGAGCGCGACTTGCTCCCAATAGGCCGCGTCGAGCGTTGCGTCGCCGCCGTTTTGTCCCTTTTCTCGTCGAACGTCGAGCGATTCGCGGTTTTCGACGAACGTTTCTTGCGAGTTTTGAACGTCGTCGAGTTTCGCGAGGCCGTCCCGGTCGAGTTCGTCGCCGCGTTGCTCTTTTTCTCGTCGAACGTCGAGCGATTCGCGGTTTTCGACGAACGTTTCTTGCGAGTTTTTGTCGTTCGCGTCGAGTCGGCGCGGGTCGTTTCGGTCGAATTGGTCGCCGCGTTGCTCTTTTTCTCGTCGAACGTCGAGCGATTCGCGGTTTTCGACGAACGTTTCTTGCGAGTTTTTGTCGTTCGCGTCGAG
>JAGBDN010000019.1 GCA_017937485.1 Thermoguttaceae bacterium | reverse complement strand
GGGACTCGGGCTCGGCGCGGACGGCGCGGGACTCGGTTTCGGCGCGGACGGCGCGGGACTCGGGCTCGGCGCGGACGGCGCGGGACTCGGGCTCAGCGCGCTGTCTATGTGTTTTTTGACTTGTCTTGCGCCCTCGTTGATTGAGTTATGCCAAAGACGAGAGTAATAACTGCTTACTTTACTATATTTGTCAAAGAAATCGTCATACGGAGTGTACGTTTTTTTGCCCGTGGCAATATCGCGATATTGTTTTTCGGCGTCATCGTATACCCCTTTGTAGACCGTAGTGTAATTCCACAGCGGTTGTACGAGGGGGGTGGCTATTTTAACCAAAACCTTCGCCGGAACACCTTTGAGTTTCTCCCTGTACGTGGAATTTAGAACGTCGGTAAAAATGCCATCAACAAGCCGTCGTTTCAGTTCTTTAACGTCGCGCGGAATCTGTTCCCTCGCGGGGCCAAATTTGGCAAGAAAATCCCCATACGCTTTGAAGTCGGCGTTTCTATTAAGTCCTTCTTTCTCATCGTTAGAAAAAGCCGGATTATCGCCGCCGTATTCATTGAGGTCGCCAATATTGTCAAAGTCCATTAGCTGTTAGCCTTTGCTAAAAACTCTTGTTCTTCTTTCCAAAGAAGGTATTCTTCTTCCGCGTACTGGTCGGAAACATCGCGTCCGTAAAACGCCTTGTAAAGACGCGAACTTAGACCGTTGTTAGCGTCTGCGGCGCCGTATAGATTCGACAAGGCGGTCAGTCCTTGCGCGTTGTGCAGGTTAAGATAAAGCCCAAGCTGGGTTAATCTTTCCGCTCCGGTTCGGCTTTTTCGTTCTCCGCCGAACGCTCCTCTTGCGGCGGAGTAGCCGTAGACAGCGGCGAGCCGGGCGTATGGAAATATTTTTTTTTAAGGTCGTCAAGATAGACAAAAAAGTTGCCGACAACACAGTACATTTCGTGAAGCGTCATACCTTTTTCACCGTCGAACGCTTTCACGTTGAAGACGTATTCCATTGTTTTGCGGAACTTTTCTTCGTAAGACGCGTCGTTTCGGTGAAATCCGTCAAGTACGTTTTGCAGGTTGTTTGTACCGTTTTCGACAAGTTTTCGATAGGCCTCGAAAGCGTCGACGGCGCAAACTTTGCCTTCATATTCAAACGGGAATCCCCCGCGTCTATAAATCTTGGCGAAAGCCTTGGCTTTTTTGGCGTATTCGCGCCGTTCTTTGAGTCGAGAAAAGAAAAACACGGAAGACTCCTTTTTGTCAAAAATGCCGTTTTTGATTAAGAAGACGGCGACTCTTTATCAAAATCGCCGTTTTTGATTAAAATGTTACGCGCCGAGGTTCGGAGCGACCGAACCGCCGTAACCGTTGCAGTCGGCGGGCGAATAAAGCCCGGAGCCGCTCCCAGTGAAATACAAGAAACCGCTCGACCCGGAATATACCGGATAAGCGTTGAACGAGAACGAAACCTTCTTTTCGCGAGTTGAAATTTCAAATTCGCGCGGTTGCGTCGCAAGTTCGCATTTCGGGAAGTAGTAACTTTTTTGGTTGCCGACAATCCACACGCCGAAACCGAATCCGCCCGCAAAAAGCGGAGTACCCGGAAGTTGGACGATAATCCCCGCCGCGCTTGACGTCGCGTAAGCGCCGTTGATAATACTGTTAGACGCGTCGGCGTTGAATTTCACGAGAGTGCCGCGAATTGAAGCGGTGCTTCCCATCCATAAAAGTTCGGCGGGCGTACCGTCGGCGCCGCCGTTGTCGTCGCTGTGAACGGGGTGCGTATTACCGCCAATAGAGATTTGGGCCCCATTTTCCGCAATACCAAGCATTGTAGCGCCGGTATACGCGGCGTAAGCGACGGCGGCGCAGTCTTGGGCTCCGACATAAAACCGGGCGGGCCCTTCGACTTGAATCATCGGAAGATTAGAATTAGCCATTTTAGCCTTTCCGTCGAATATCAAGGACTAACCGAACCGCCGTAACCGTTGCAGTCGGTCGGCGTGTACGAAGAGTACTGATCGGAACCGTAAAAACACAAGAACCCGTATTCTGCGCCATATACCGGATAAGCCGTGCAGGTAACGGACGTTTTCTTCGCGTCGGTTGAAATATTGAACTCGCGCGGTTGAGACGCCATTTCGCATTTCGGGAAGTAATAACTTTTCGTCGCGCCGACAATCCAGAGCGAGAACCCTTTCGCGCCGCCGAAAATCGGAGTGCCCGGAAGAAAGAACTCGCCTTCCGTCGGCGGTTGATAGGTAACGGCCCCTCCGGAAGCAACTTCCGAATCGGAAACGCCGCTGACGATCGAGGCCCAAGCGTTGGCGTTGTATTTAACAAACGTCGTGCGGATAGACGCTGTGGAGCCAAGGAGAATAATTTCGGCGGGAGAACCTTCCGAACCGCCGTTGTCGTCGCTGTTTACGCGCCGCGTGTTCGTCGAAATAGAAATTTGAGCGCCGGATTCTCCAATTCCGAGAAACGACGCCGTGCTTTCAGACACCGCAAGATATTGGGTGGCGGCGCAGTTTTGAGCGCCAATATAGAATCTAGCGGGCCCCTCGACTTGAATCATCGGCAAACTGAAATTAGCCATTGAAGAGCCTTTATTATCTGTAAGGTTGAATCGGCAGACGTTGTTTGACGCCGCCGAAATACGGATTAGCTCGCGCCGCGATTCCGTTCATAAGAATAAGAGCTTCCGCGCCCGGCGCGACAAGAGACGCTTGCCCAGCCGATTGTTTCGCCGTCGAATTGTCTAAGACGAAAATTCGCTCGCCGCCGCGAAGCCGGTCGAGATAGTTTTCCGACTCTTCGCGAATAGCCTTCAAGTACTCCGTATTTTCGGAGCCCCGACGCGAACTTAAATAGACGAACGCGACGGAACAGATAATTCGCTTAGCAAGAGCTAAACTGTTCGGAGCAAGCGAATCGAGTTGTTCGGGCGAATAGTTGCCGCCAACGGAAAGGGCTGTTTCAAGCGCTCCCGTCGCGGCGCTTAAAGCCGCGTTCAAGACGGGGCTTTCGTCGAGTTCGGTTTCGAAGTGTTGTTGCCCGTCGTCAAAAGAAAGACGAACAACCATTTTCGAATCGTAACACGCAAGCATATCTTGGGACGTAACTTGCATATATTTCTCCTAAGGAATCGTTGTTAAGAGATTCTAAGAGGATTAAAAGAGGCAAGATAAGAGACGCGGCTTTAAGAGCGCGGAAAGCCGTTAGACAGACTTGTAAGAAACGCTTACAAGTTGAGTTACGCGGCGTTGGTCGAAAGAAGGTTCGTGAGAAGAACCCCGGAGACCGGAGCGACAAGTTCGGCGACGTAATCTTCCGTAATCGAGAGTTGCGTGTACCGATCTTTCGGACTGTCGAACGATTCGGTGGTCATTTCTTCTTTGGCAAAGAGAACAACCGTCGAGAAGTTCGGGCCGCCGGAGGCGCCAACGAGTCCGCCCGGTCGAGAAACGATCGCGCAAGTGCCCGCCGGGAACGCGAACTGGGTCGCTCGCGGAGCGCCCTTCGGCGACGTAACGATGGTGCAGTCTTCGACGATAACCGGAATCCCGTAGAGTTGAGCCGGGAGATCGTATTCGCCGCCGCCCAATTTGCCTTCGACTTGACGAAGAGCGTCCGGGCTAGCTTTGATATAGTCGACAATTTCTTGCGATTCAGAAAGAGCTTGCGCGACGTCCGGGCCCATAACCATAACAAGGTCTTTGGACTGAACGTTCCCCAGCGTATCCTTGCGAATCGTGGTTCGCGCCATATTGATAGTCTTCTTAATCCACAAGTCGGCGGTAATCGAGGTATCCCAGAACCCGAGGCCTTCAGTGGCGTCGACGTCGACGACGTGCCCGGTAACGCCCGCGTAGTTATTCGGATTGGTCATCGTTTCAATAACCTGCATCGTGCGGGCCGTCATAGCTTGCGCGGCAAGAATGCGGTTATATTGGTCGGTGATATTCCACGCCGCTTGCTTAATCGTGTCGTGGTCGAGCGTAACGCTTCGTTGCCAGCGGAACGTGCGGTACATCTCCATTTTGAACGATTCAAGGTTGTGGTAACCTTTGTCGCGTTCCGTGCCGTAAGCCCAAGCGGAGCCTTTCCCGTCGTTCATATAACGGGCGCAAACTTCGTTGGTCATTTTGGTGTAAAGGCCGGTGTTGCGTTCCGATTTAACGACTTGAATATATTTGTTAATACTAAAATCGTCCGGGTTGCGAGCGAAGTCGACGATGAGGTTATTCGTGGCCGACGCGTTCGGAACAAAGACGTTGTATGCGCTAGGATATTGCGCGGCAATAGTCATTGTTTTGTTTCTCCTCTATTATCATTCGCCGGTATTCGGAACGGCGTAACGTTGAATTTCGACGACGACGCGGACTTTTTCACCGGCGTTCTGAACCCCTTCGAGAGCGCGGGCGCAAATAGCTTGCCCCGTGCCAACCGCCGGAACGGCGTGTCCGTTAGCGTCGGAAATAAGGTATTGCCCGGCTTGAATAGCGGCGCCAGCGATGACAAGACAAACGGCGTGTTCCCCGTGATAAGAAACGGTCATACCTTCGCGAGCCGCATAAATCGAAGAGGTGTTAGTCATTCCGTCGATCGGGACAAGAGTCGTCCCTTCTTGCGTAACGCCGATAACGCCTTCGTTCGCCCCGGCGGTTCGCACCATATAGGCTTGCCCCGGAACTTGTTGAATAAAACAACACGGCATCAAGTCTTCCGCCGCGATGTAAGGAGCGCAATTCGTTCCCATTTATTTTCTCCTATTTGCCCAAAACTTCTTGCGTAATACGATTTCGCAAGGCTTCAGAATTTTCGTAAACGCCTCGTCGGGCGTTATTTTCATACGCTTCGACAAACTTCTTTTCAATGTCGACGGCTTGTTCTTTCGAGTACTGAACAGCCCCCGGAACGTTGCGCGAATAACCGGCGCCGCCGAGGATTTCGCTCGGAATGTCGATAAAGTCCGGGCGCGAACGATAGTTCTTTTCGATAACGGCGCAGTGTTCGGTGAACTCCTCGTCGTTCATTTTGGCGTACTTGCATTTTTCAAACTCTTCTTCCTTGTCGAAGAAAAAGCGTTGAGAAAGGCTTTCCAATTTTGAATAGCGTTGAACGTCGATGTTTCGCCCGCGATCCATAACGACAAGTTCTTCAAGTCGGGCGAGACGTTCTTTAAGCTCGGCGTTTTCGCGAGCAAGTTTTTCGATACTCATTGAGTCGTTACCTCCTCTTTCATCGAGATAATCAGTTTCTTCTTCGTATTCTTCCTCGTCTTCGATTCCGTCTTCCTCGTCGTCGTCTTCAAAGGCTTCGTCTTCAAATTCGCCGTCTTCGTCGTCGGTTTCGTCGAGTTCTTCTTCAATTTCCGCCTCTTCTAAGTCGGGTTCAGAAACAGCGCCGTCGGGGCCTTCTTCGACGGGCGGCGCGTTGTCAAGGTCTTCAAAGTCCGACTCGTCGATAACGTCGTCCAAATCTTCGTCGTTTTCTTCCGGAAGTTCGGCGTCGACTTCCGCGTTCTCGACTTCGGGTTCAACAACGTCCTCTTCTTCAAAGGTTTCCGGAATCGGTTCTTCCGGAACGTTGAAGTCGGGCCCGTTTTCTTTTTCGTTGAAGCGTTCTTCCCGGAGTTGTTGGAGAAACTTAAATTCGGGACTCTGAAAAATCGCGTTTAGAATAGTTTGAGCAAACGCTTGTTGCTCGTTCGACAGTTTGATCTCGTCGTTTTCCATCGAGTATTTTTCCTTGTTGCCTTTTCCGTCGGGAACGAAAACGTTAAAAGCGCTAGGCGCTTCCGCGGCGTACCAGACTTTCTCGCCGTTTTCTTCTTTTTGATAGAGTAGAACGCCCATATCAGACCACGGCGTTTCGGCCCCGAGAAGAGAGATGGGGTCGAAGTACATTTCGTCGTAGTTTCCGTTCGCGCTCCAAAGTTCGGCGGAACGTCGGGGATATTCTTTGAGAAGGCAAGCCTTGTCTTGTTCAATTCGAAAGTCGCAAAGAACGGCTAGTTTCTTTTTGTCTTTATTAAGCCAGCCGAGTCGAAAAGGCCCGGCCCACCCGATTTTGGGCGGCTTGGGGTTGCGAGGGTCGCGGCTTGTATGTCCAATCACAATCGGGCAAAAGTCGGCGGTTTCGTCAATACGCTTGTTCGACCTGTCGACGACTTTCTGCAACTCCTTGCGGCCGAACGAGAGGGTTTGGCCCGTCGGCAACTTCCTTTCGTGCTCGACGAACACCGGAACGTTTTCGAACTCCACGAACTCCTGTGAATTGAGGATCGACGCCGGATCCGTTGTCGCCGCTATCGGAAGTTCCGAGTCCTTGATTTTGGTCGCCGCCATTTTGCGGTTCGCCTCCTATTTCTTGTTGGAACCGTTGCTGTTGCATTTGAATGCTTTGAACGGCGGGGTTAATAAGAACGTTTTCATCTTCGGAAGCCGGGGTCATTCCGGCGGCCTCAAAGACTTGGTTTGCCGGAATAGGAAGACCCATCTCGTAGGCTTGACGCATAGCGTCGAGACGGTCTTTGTGGTCGATTTCTTCCGTGGCAATCTTGAACCTTAAAGCGCCTTCGTCAATTTGAGGAAAGTTAAATTTCCGAACCTTCTCCACAAGGTCGCGCGACAACGTTTCTTCAAGGTTAATCGCGTCGTATTTGATGATTTGGAGGTACGTTTCGAGGTGAATCGACGCCAAGTTAGAGCCGAGACCGGTCGAACCGGATTCGGTCGTAAGAGTTTGTCCAAGAATGTAACGTTTAATCTGATGTTGGAAGAACTCTTTGATAATGCTGACGCAGACGTCGGCGCCGCTCATTTGCGGTTCAATGCGCTGGACTTGATAAGTCGGGCCGCGTTCGCCTTCCATTTGCGGGACAAGAATAATATTGCCGCTATGCCCAATGCGGTTTTCCGCCGCGTCTTTAATGGCGTTTCGCGCCTTTTCGTTCCCGGCGGGATAGTACCAAATTTCGAAACCAAACGCGCTTCGCTCGATGTATTCCATAAGCCAAGCAAGCGTTTCTTTCATAAGATACCAAGTCCAATAAATGCGCGAACGAATGCCGACGCCAAAAATAGAACCGGCGCTGTAAGGGTCGTGATAGTCGCCGTCTTCGATCATATGACGATGAACGATAAAACGGTCGCGTTGTTCTTGCGTCAGAAAGTAAGCCAACCCGTCTTCGGTTGGGCCAACTTGATCAGCATACTTTTGACGAATCGCGTCGCGCTTGTAACCAATACGGATACCGACGGTATCTTGTTCGTAGGGCGTTCCTTCGAGAAGTTTAAAAACAATTTTGTCTCCATTCACAGGAAGCCAGTTATAAACGCAGTAACGAGGAATGCCGCCTACAAGAGAACGCGCCCATTGAAGTTGGACGCCGTATTTGCCGTACCAAGAAGCGTAAAGAAGATTTTCGCGAAGTTGGAGAAAACGCGGCGTTTTTCGAATAATTTTTTCAACGAGTCGCGCGGCTTCTACAAGTTGCCTGTCTCTTTCATCTTCGGCTTGAATCGACCATTCAAGCAACGCGACGTCGCGTCGACGTTTTTCAACGCATTCGGCAACGGCAAGGTCGTTAATCATATACCGCGAGTTTTCCCACGCGACGCGCAAAGCCTCGTCGGTAGGATAATACGTTTTGGCCATTGTATTGACCATAGCGCGGAAAGTGGCTGTTTGCGGGAGCGGAGTTTGCGCAAGCTCTAAGTCGACGTCGAAAGGCGCGTCGTTGAGTTTTGCGGTCGCCGCTCTTGTAACAAATTGCCCAAGAGCTTCTAGGTCGATTGTTCCGATATTATCCACGAGTTTGAACCGTTGCCGAATAAGTTTTTGCGATTAAATTGGAACCTGAAAGAGCCGGGTCGGTCATATAGTAAGAGACTGTAACAGACAAAACATAAGTAGCGTTTTGTTGCGTGAACGGGCTTTCCCACATGCCGTCCGAATTGGTTTCCGCATACGGAAAAACTTCAAGATTGTAGCCGTCTTCTAGTTCGGAAGAAGTAACGCCTTTAATGTTGGTTGGGTAACTTTGGGCGGTCGTGTAGAATTGCGATGTAGGAATCGGGACATCTTGAAAGCCTTCAACAGGATTAAGAACGCCTGAGAAGTTTTGATACACGGTGTAATTCAAAGAAACGAAATCGTCGGGCGCAATGTCAAGCGGGTCGCCGTAGATGTCTCGAAGCATATAATAAAACTTCGGAGAGTCGTTTACAGGAATAATGACGGTCAAAGCCATTAGTTTAAATACCCCGTTGAAATCAAAGTTTTAAGATAGCCGATCGTTTGTTCTTCCGCAAGCTCGTATGCGGTTCCGTAAGGACGAGCGGACGAAGTGAAGAAATTCTCGCCGTCGAAAAGCCTAAAAGTTTTTGGAGCGCTAATATCTACAACAAGAGATTCTCCATCAGCCCTGTTGTTTACGATATTCCATTCATTTCCGTTTGCTTCTTCTATGAGTACGCAAGGGACTTGGTTTTGCTTAACCCACGACAGATTAACGACTGTTGTTGATACTGGAAAAGAACTAAACGAAGAGACATTGGCTCCGTAATCGCAATTGCGAACGTTTTCAGCAAACACGGCGGAACTTGTGTCCGTAACGGGAGGAGTCGCGAAATAACCGATTCCCATAAAGGACGCGTCGCCGATGGTCGCGGTTTCGGTCGCGGTTAAAATTGCGTCGATTCCGGAAAACACAACAGTCGCGCCGTCGGCGACGGTTAACGCGCCGACGCTAACTTCTGCTCCGTCGACGGTCAAAGCCGCGTCGGCGTTCAGTGTTAGCGATTGCGACGTCAAACCGCGTTCGTCGATTTTCGCGCTTCCGGTCAACGCGGCGACGCACGTCGGTGCGTCGCCGTAAACGATTTGGCCGCTTAACGTTAACGCCGCGCTTGTCGCCTCCGAAACGTCGACGATGAAATGGTCGGCCCAATTTTCCGGCGCGCCGCCGGGGACGGTAACAGACGCCGCGCCTCGAAGGATGAATGTTATAGGCTCGCTCGTGAGTTTCTCGACGAAGGTCGTTGACTCGCTACCCCATTCAATAACACGAGCGCTAACCGTCGTTCCTAGGGTCGTTCCGACGGTGGGGTTCCCAGTCGTGCCGCTCGTTCGAATTCGAAAGACGTCGCACTCATACGCCCCATCAAGACGCAAATCTTGCGAAACTTGAGCGTAAACCGTCAATGTACCGTAAAAAGCCGACGGCTGTACATATGAATACATAAAAGCGGCTTGAATGTAAACCTGCGAACCGACGTCGTATTTCGGCAACGCGGAAAACGTTCCGGAAAGTCGCGACCAATCGCCGAAACGAGCTTCGCTCGGACGAACATTTGAAAACGTAAACGTCGACGCCGCGCCCGCTTGCAAGTCGAACAAATAAACGGTCGCCGACGGGAAACGGACGTTCGCGCCGCCGCCAAGAGTCAACGCAAACCTTTGCCCGTTCGCGTTGGCCGTTGTCAAAACGTCGTCAAAAACGACGGAGCCGTCGACGAAAAGTTTTTGTCCGACTTGCGGCGCAACGTCGCCCGAAACGGTCGCGAAACGCGACGCGGCCCAGCCTTTCGACGCAAGAAACGACGGCGAAACGATTTCCGCGCCGGTCGCGTCGCGCCCAATCCAAAATAAATCGGCTTGAAGCGTTTCATACGCGCCGGGACTACACGTTGAAACGTCGTTCGTTTCGCGGCCTCGGAAGTTCCCGTCGAGGTCGTATCGCGACATAGCGCCAACGTCGCCGGAATCGCGGTAAGGCGACGGGGCGCCGCTCGCGTCGTCGAGTAAGCGCAAGTCCCAGTTTTGCCAAGCGTCGGCGCTCCAAGTTTCGGGCGTTAAATCGTCAGGCGGCGACGCGACGAAACCAATTTGAGACGCCGCGACGTTAACAACGTTCCCGTTCTCCGTCGTTGCGCCCGAAATTTGCAATAAAATCGAGTTCGACGCGACGACCGCCCCAGACGAAGCGCCTACGTTCCCCGCAAGCGTCGAACCGGATATAGCCGCCGATTCGACGATAAAAGCCGCGCCATTGTTACCGCAAACAACGCTATCGCTTAACGTTACACTCGCGCCGCTTGCCGCGACGCCAGCGCCGTTACTTCCGGAGACGACGCACCGTTCGAACGTCGTCGAGCCGTTTACGACGACTCCGGCGCCGGAACTCGAAATAAACTCAAACCCCGCAAACGTAACGGAAACGCCAATTTCGACGTTCGCACAAACAACCGTGCCGCCGCCGTCGAGTCGAACGCGGAACGGGCCTCCGTCGAGCGTTAAATTCTTGTCGATCGTTAGCGCCGACGCGAGAACGATTTCGATCGTCGCGCCGCGTTCGAAAACGGTTTCGTCGGGGCGAACAACGTCGCCGGGTTGGGCGTTTAGAACCGCCTCGGTAAGCGAACCGGCGCCGGTCGACGCGTTCGACGTAAAATAAACGACGGCCATCGGTTACGCCTCCGGCGCTTCCGGTTCTACGGCAGTTTCGTCGGGCGCGGTCGCGTCGAGTTCGAGCGGTTCCTGTTCGGCGGCGTCCGGAAGCGGGTCGGGGCCGACTTTCGCGAGGGTCGCGTCAACCGTTAAGAGGAGGCTTTCGTCAGCATCGACGTTGACGGATACCGGCTTAAATCGCGCTAAATAAGAGCTTGTCGCGGTCGCGCCGACGTTTTCGAGGTTCGCGGCGACGCTGTATCGCGCCGTTTCAATTTGCGCGGCGGTCGGGTTTCCGGCGACGACGGCGGCAAAGAGAACAAGCGTCGAGTTCGCAGGAATCGCGGCAACGGCGGCGGTTTTTGTTTCAACAATAAATTTCATTATCCACCCATATTATGTTTGTTCAAAATAGAGTTCGCGGCGGGACTCGAACCCGCAACCGTCGCCGGAGAAGATTTGAGCCTTCTGCGTTTTCCGTTTCGCCACACGAACAAAACCCCTCGTTTGAGCATAATTTAGAGGCTTGAAGGGTATATTATGCGCTGATTATTTAGTCGAGCTTTTCTTGTTATTGGCATTTGCGATAAACGTTTGAATTTGTTCGCGGCTTTGTTCGCGCAACCATTTATAAACGCTAATCACAAGAGAAACAGCAATTAGGACGCCTAGCAAGATAATAATGTTCGACGCGGTTTCAAGTTTTCGTTTAAGGTTTTCCGCGTCGTCTTTTGCAACACTTTGGGCGTCTTCCAGCGCTTGCAAGAATGATTTTTTCTGTTCTTCCAGTATTGAGAGCGTTTCGTTGGTTTTTACGGCAACTGCATCTTTTACGACAGCATTAAGTTGTTCAGCGGTCGCAACTTGCTTTAAAACAACGGCAATGTTGGCGACATTTCGCGCAGTTTCACTTGTCGCTTCCGTGTTGCGCTCGATAGTTTCAACAGCTTGCGCAATATAACCGACGTCGTTGGCGATTGCACCAAGTCGCGCTACCTCTGAACGCGTCGCATTCGCTGATTCTAGAATTTTGTCCAAACTTGATTTATAGCCCGGATAAGATTCGTCGTCGAGTCGTTCGGCAATCTCGCTTGTTGCCAGTTCAATCGCGTCGAGTCGTTCGGCGATTTCTTGAACTTTGCCAAGCGGGGTCGACGGGTCAAGCTCCGACGTCTCGGTAACCGGCGGTCGGACGTCGCGACGCGCGTATTGCGCAAGAACACTGTTGCTAGCCAAACCTGAAATCGCAAAGACCAAGGCTAAGACAAGAATTTTTCTCATTTTACCACCTTTTTAATTAACGGTTCTACACCCGCGCGGTTTTGTCCGCCGTCCACGTAATTCCACCAGTCTGTTTCAAAATCAGAAAACGAACTGTATCCGTAAAACCTTTTCAAGCATTCGTTCAGGTCTTGCGTTCCGTTGGTCAAATCGTCTAGAAACTCGTATAGCCAAGCGGAACCGCCTCGCGCAATAAGAAAATCGACAACGCTAAAACCTTGATGGTAAACAAGAAGCGCACCGTCGTAACTACTGCGATTAACAAGGGAGGTTAACGGAACAAACTCCCCGTTTGACGCCCGACGGTAAACGGTTGACCGTAAACGCTCCCGTTGATTGTATTCAGAATTTTGCGCGACGCCTTCGTTAAAAAATAAACTAAACGAATTGTTTAACAGGTAGAAAAAGAACGCGTGGGTAATTTCGTGATCGAGGGTTCCGCCGCGCGCAGATGCAAATGGTTGACAAATTTCAACTCGCACAACGCGCGGCTTTTGATAGTACGTGCAACCGGCGTAACCGCGTCCGCCACCTGTAAAAACAACGGGGAACTTGACCCAGTTTTTAGGCGTCCCGTAACGATCACACAACCGAAAGATAATCGCGTCGCACTCTCTTTCGACCTCCGCGCGATTCGAAACACCGAAAACCTCAACAAAGTTTGACCGGTATTCATCGGCGGACGCGACGTTCGATACAATCGGCGTTACTAACGCGGCGAACAAAAAGTCTCTTCTATTCATTACATTACCGACTGTTATTGTTTTGACAATGGAAGTTAAACGATTCGAACGTTTGAGGACGCTTTCGCGTCAACAGATTTACAGTCTGCCGCCTTCGACCGCTAGGCTAAACTTCCAGAACGGAGATTGAGGGATTCGAACCCCCGGACGTTGAGAGACGTCGACTGTTTTCAAGACAGTTCCGTTAAACCGCTCCGGCAAATCTCCAAAGGCCTCCAAAGAGGCCAGTCGCCGTTACCAACGCGGCGGCGGATACGGCGGCAATCGTCGCGGCGGCGGCCCGACAGGGCGCGGCGGCGGAGCCGGGCGAACCGGAACCCAGCGCGGCCAATACGGGGCCGGACGCGGCGGCGGGGTCGGACGAACTTGAATAGTCAGCCCACCCCTTTTCACTTCTTCGCCGCCATAGGGTTCAGGATAGGTTAAGGCAACCATCGGAGTAGCGGCGCAGTTGTCGACGCCGTAACCAACGCCCCAATAATTGCAATTATCGCAAGCGCGAACAGATTCGGCAAACGTATTGCAAAAACCAAGAGCGACAGTCACCGCGACGACCGAAAACATAATCAATTTTCGGCTCATCTCGTTTCCTTTCGCGTAAAGTTAGTTATCTTTTGTGCAAACGCAAACAACTGTTAGCGACGTTATAAGAGACACGAAGAATGAAAGAAGGATAAGGTTAATCATTCCTGTTTTTCCGCAACTTTTTGTCCAGCATCTTCCACGTCGTTTTGTTTCTTCTTTTTAGCCGTCTTTTTAGTTTCTTTGGGTAGTTCAGTATTGTCTTGGACGTCTTTTGAGTCGACGCTAAAACTAAACGCTTCTTCTCGAAGTCGCGCCAATCCGGAACGGACGCTTTGGATATAGCCAAGTTTGTGGTGCCACCGATCTTCCGCAACTTGCAAAAAAACACGCGGGTTTTTGTCGGCGATAGCGGCAACGCTTTCTACAAAGTCCGGAACAATCATAGCGTCCGTCAATTTAATAACAAGCGTTTTGTCGCCGTAAACAAGACAGTATTCGTCCCCAACATTACCTTGAAGTTCAATTTTTTCCATTATCTATCCTTTACTTAGGTGAACCGTTATCAGGTTTACCGGTAAACGGTGAAACGTCTTCGCCCCTCCAATAAACAGGAGTAAGCGGCAAGCTAGACCTAACCGGTTTCCAGCTTCCATCGATTTTTGCGAAGAAATCGCGCGGAACAAACCATTCTCCACCTAACATAAACGTTGCTTTGCGAGGAACGTATTCATTCGCAACGTGGAAAAGAGAATACGGGAATTGATGTCCGGCAAAGGTGCCGCGTATTCTCAAATTATCCCAAATCCAAACTCCCTTAGAGGCCGCGTCGTAAGCGGTTAACGCAAGCGACGGTGAAATACTCTCGTATCGATATACCGGGCCTGGGCCGGAGTGTTGCTCCATTCCGGGAGCCCAGAAAAGGTACTGGACAAATAACTCGCGCGTTGCTAAACTGTATGCAATAGCGTATACGTTGCGCGACTTGACTTTTAAAAACTTGCCTTGAAAAAGCCATTCGCGGCGCGGGTCGTCGGGCCCCGAAAACGAGACCCCAAGTTCTCTTTCAATTCCTGCGAGAAAAGACGAAAAAGAACCGCCTTTCGAGCTGTTAGTCTCCTTCTGGGAACCGTGTTGTTTGCCGTTTCCTTCGGCCTCTCCGTACTGTCTTCGGTATTCGTCCGCTGAATCGTCGGAATCTCTCGCCGCGTCTCGATAACTCATTTGCCCCCCCAAACGCCTTTCGACCAACCGTGTTCGTAGGAACGTTTCGTGTCCCACGGGGCAAGTCCGCCGTTTTGGCATTGATAAGAGTAAAGCATATACCTAAGCGCGTCCACCGTGTCGTCGTTGCGTTTTAACGGAGCGGGAGCCGCAGACGCCGGGTTCAACGTGCCGCCGTCCGACTCTTTTTTTGAACGTCGCCATCGATACGTTCGCATTTCTTCAACAAGATGCTTGCAATGACCAAGAATGCGAAGTTTTGGGCGCCGAGTCGCGGCATTTACTTTCAAAGCGGCGCGAACGCAGTCAATGCCTTTATAAACGTGGTTGGACGCAGGTTCAATCCAAATCCCGGCGGCGTTGAAAGCATTGATATTATCCGGGCGGGACGGGTCGGCGAAACACGAACCGAAATAAGGATTATACCCGTCGTCTTTCGCAGGATATCCCCACTCGATGGAACGCGTTTTAATTTCTTTGATGTGGTCGCTTAAAAGACGTTTTTGAGACGTGTTCCAGTACTCGTCGTAAATCGTCCAAACACCCTCGCCGTCGACGCACCCCCAAAGGCAAACAAACGGGTGTTCTGCGGAAGCGCCCCAGTCGATGGAACGGAAATGGTAAACGCCGTCAGGAATCTCGTAAGAGTCGATAACGTGAACCGCCGGGAGAAATTCAGGATAAATAACTCCCTCGAAACTCGCAAGAGCCCCGGTTAAACGGACGTCGCGCATTTCGTCGGAAACGCTTCCAAAGAACTGATCGTACCAACCGTCCGCCAAGTTCACGGCGTTTTTTTGGGTGTTCGCGCGATAAAAAGCCCACCCTTTTGGGGGGTTCTCCATTACGCGTTCAATCCAAAGACAGTAAGCGGGGTCGATCGGCGTGAACTCGCAAAATTGGCCGCCGAGAAACATGTATTCGCGGCAACCGCGAAACGTTTCAAGGAAGACGTCTTCCGGGAATTGCTCCGAAAACCAGAAACCGCCGATAGACCGCGCTTGAAGGGCTTCGCGCCCTTGGTCGTAACTCTTAAATTCCAGACACCAGTTCGTGTCTTCTCTTTGGCCTTTTTGCCTAGGCCACGGAAGAAGAGGAACGCGTTCAGGCCACCCTTTCGCCCGCGAAATCCAACTGACGCGAGGCCAGTCAATTTCCGATTTTGGGATATGGCCGTGCCCAAGGAGTTTTTCTTGCCAACACGTCCCGCAAACTTGCGCGTAGGTGTTTGAAAGAATCCAAAAAGGAGTGTCTCGGCGCGGAGGGCGTTGTTGTTGGAGAACAAATAAAGCGGTTTTAAACGCCGCCGCTTCGGTCGTTCCAGCCGCGTTCCCTCCAATGAGAAAAGCGACGGAATCGCGGTTGTAGCAAAACGAGTGTTGCTGGTCGAAGTTTGCGGGGTCGTCGGGACGCGGAACGAAGTTAAAAAACGCCTCGTTCTCAAAGCGGTCAAGAATATCGCGGACGTCGGGACGCCGCAGAAACTTCATTACCTTAGACTGGACAAGCGAAGGCGGATATTTCTTTTTCGCTTCTTCAACGACAGATTCAAGGAACGCTTTAAGTCGAGGATTGGCTTTTTTCTTCAAGCCTTCCTTGATCTTTTCAACGCCCTTTAAAATGTCCGTCATAATTTGTCTTTAATGATTTCCATACAAATCGCTTCTGCACCGGTTGAGGCAATTCGGAACGTTTCGCGCGTGATCTCGTTTTTCTCTAATCCGAGGACGCGAGCGCGATACGCCAAAATGTCAAGAATAACCTTGGCCCACTTCGGCGACGGCTCGTTTTCCATTTCGGCGTAAGAAATTTCAAGGAGTCGTTCGACGCGGATAAGGTCGTAGTCGACGTCTTTTTGCCACGCCCTAAGCCGCCTTAAACGATAACGCGAGTTAATTGCGCGGGCCAAATTTTTGGCGGGGACGTTTAGTCGAGCCGCCTCTTTTGAAATCGTCGAGCCGAAAACCACCTTGTCCATAGCGGCTTCAAGCTGTTCTTCGCTAACGCCTTTAAGGACGTAAAGACCTTCTTTTTCCGGGTCTTTATACGCGACGTCAGTTCGGCCTTTTGTCCCCTTGGAAAGAGCGGCCAAAAAATCTTTTCGCGCCGCATCGCTTACCGCCAAACAAGCAGGAACCGGAACGGGATCGACAATATCGATAGGCTCCGTTTCTTTTTCAACGGAGACACTGAAAGAATCAAGGACGTCGACGTCCTCGCCTCCGCTAAATCCGTCTTGCTTTTCGTATTCGTCCATAGCGTTTAATAAAACCGGTTGCGGGAGTCGAACCCGCCCGTCGTTTGGTGAAACAACTGTCGCCTCGAACCGGTCGTTTTCCCGTTACTTCTTCCGGCGTTTTTTACCTTCAACAATTTGAGCGTCGGTTTCGGAACCCGGCAAAACGTTTTCTTCGTTTCCGATTTCACTATAAATTTCGTCCAACCCTTCACTTTCTTGAAGGCGTTCGACAAACGCCGCGACGTCCTCGCCGCTCACCGGCTTATTAGCCGAAGAAACCGCCTCCGCGCAATCCGCGTAAGAGCCGCCCGGATTTTCTTGAAGCCACGCCTTGGCGGCAAGTTGAGCGCGGGGAGTCAAAGAAATTACCCCGTCGGCTTGAAAAACGCCAAGCTCCGCGAAGCGTTGACGAACGGTTTCGACGTCAAGATTAAAACGCCCGGCAATTTGCCGAAGCGGCATACCCTCCAAAATGTAGAAATCAAGGGGATCGGTAAAATTTTCCTTAACATTTTCGACGTCCGTTTCGGGAGGGGGGGAAGCTGGGTCGGCGGCGGGCGATTCACTATAATTTCGGGGCCCGCTGGAAGGCGCGTCAAACGCGCTAGCGTCGCCGCTTTCGGCCCGCGCGAGCCGGTTTAGGTCGGGGGAGCCGCCAACGTCGTCGTCGCGCCAAAAGCCGACGATCCGGCAAATTTGGCGGCTTGAAACGCCGATTTTACGAAGCTCCGCAATTGAGCGAGTCGATCGCGTCGCGGAAGATACGGCGCGGCGTCGGCTTGCGTCGAACGCGTCAAGCGTCGCGCAAATATCGCGCCAGGCTGTCCAGATTGCGGAGTCGACGGAGGCTTGTTTCGAGTCGATTAAGGCGCGGTTGTCGCGGCGGCGCGTCAAAAACGGGGCGACGGCGGCGACGAAAACGGCGAACGGTTTTCGCGCGGCTAAAAAGCGCGGCGCGGCGTTGTTTTTCGCGACGGCGGCGGCGACGTCGAGCGCGGCGGCCCAAAATTTCGGCGGCGCGGTTTCCTCGTTTTCGTCGGCAATCCAGTTATTATAGGCGTCGACGGCCTCGGAAAAACGCCGTTCAACCTCTAAAAATTCGTTTTGTTCCGGTTTTTCCATTTAACCCCCCTCTTTGGTGGGGATTATAACACGCGTCAAGCGCCGTTCCAAATAAAATTTTTGCGAAATAAAAAAATAATGGGAAAATTCAAAAAAGCGTGTTTTTAAAATTGCAAGCGCAAGAAGACGTGGTATGATATTGTTATTGGCAAGAAGGAAAAGAAAAGCCTTCAAAATGGTTATCATATGATTTATCATATGCAATGCATAGGAGTTAATATAATGGTTACCATCGATTATAATAACGCTCACCTTACTAACGTTCTCGGCTGCAACGGCGACGTTTATTTCTGCTGGATTGACAACGAGACCGGCGCCGTCTTGCGCGAGTTCGACGAAACCGACCTCGAAATTACGAGCGATTACGTCGAGCTATGGGACACCGGAAGAGAAACCGTCGTCGGCGCGTGGGTCGATTCGACCGGAAAAATCGCGGAAATTGTCGACGAAACGACCCGCGAAGCCGAAAACGAACTCGCACTAGAAGACGACTTTTTGTTCGAATTTTAATTGCAGTCCTTCACGCGCAGGAGATTAAAAAATTAGCCTCCGCAAGCCCCGCTAATCCTCGTAACTCATTTTAACATTAACAATACTAACCATTATAAAGGCTTGATTATGTTTAACTACGTCGCTACTTCGGAATACAACACCTTTTCGCGCGAATATAAAACGCCGACGACTGACGATCTTGTTAACCTATGGGAGTTGCGCAACCCTTTTTTAGCCGACTGCGGTTGCGATCTTTTCGAGGATGACGAAACGCGCGACCGTTGGGAAGGCCTCGACGACTACGACAAACGCGACGTTTACGCGATTTACGACGCCGAAGCTGTAACAATTCGCGAAGCCCTCGAGCTTTTCGACGACGGCGATTATCGTATCTGGTGGAACGCCGACGCCGACCGCTCAGACGATTATAAAGCGTTAGGTGAGGTTGTCGCCGAGGAAACCGGCGTTTTAGAGGAAATCCCCGAGCGTTATCGCTGGTATTTTGACTTCGAAAAATTCGGCCGCGACGTCGTTTTTTCCGGACGGTTTTCTTGGTCTGACAACTACCGCGTTTTCGTCGAGCTGTATTAATAATCCTAACGCCGTCGACTCTAACTGGTCGGCGGGGTTCTAACGGCTAAAATTCGCCGTTTTTTACAAAATCGATTTTAAGGCCCATAGCGTCGCGTCTGACGCGTTTTGCGGGGTCGCTGGTACAATCTATCAAAACGAGCGCGAAAACGCCTAGAAACGGCAACCTCGCGCGAAATAAAAGGTATAGGAGTTTATCCGATGAACTATAATGAACTGATTAAATCTATCAACGGCTACGATCTTCAAGCGGCACCGGTTACCGTTCGAATCCGATTCCTTCGGCTGTTGCTTCGCGCAACGGCTACGTTGGCTGCTGCCGAGCGCGTCGAACCGAAATTTAAGTCGGCGCTCAAACGAATTTCCGAAAATTTACGTAGTGAAGCGTTTGAACTTGCGGAGTCGTTCCGGTTTAGTTCAGGGAACGTAATGCGGCCGACGTTCGACGCTCTCCGCTCGACCGCCGCTGAACGACTCGATCGCTCGCTTAAACGTGGTCGCGGCGCGGTTATTTTTTGCGGACGGCACAAACTCGCGGCGCGCATTTTGGAGGTCGTGAAATGAACGTTGAAAAATGCTTGAGCGTCCTAGAAGCCGCTTTGACGTTGGCGCTCGCCGGAGACCTCGACGGCGCCCCGTTCCGCGCCTAACTCCGTGAAACCTTCACGCGCACTCGCGCGCGTTTTATATATATTATATTTATATATTATTACGCGTGCGCGCACACGCGCGAGGGTTTTCGAGTGTATTGTTTTGAAACAGTGTATCATTTTGATACACTCGCCCCAATTCCGCCCCCACGATTGCGTTAAAAAAAATAAATAGAAATTTTAAAATTTTATATTGACAAAATAACCAAGCCGAGCTATGATAATAGCATAATTACAAACAACCCTACTAAATGGAGTTAAAACAATGACCGCGACTCGTTTCTATTTACCTTCGAAGCGCCAAATTTCCTGTCGCAAGTTTAACGTCGATGAATTTGAAAAACGCGTCTGCTCCGGCGGTATCGACGCGGCGCGCGTTCTGTACTGGAACTACGACAAGAAGCGCTTTCAGTTAGACGACGATAAAACCTGCCTTGTCGCGTTCGACGAGCGCGAGTTTTTTCTGTGCGAGTCCGGACTGGTTGACGAAACGTCGCCTACCGAGGTTGCCGGGGCGCTCCGTTTCTTTTGCGAAGCGGTTCGTGAAAGTTCAAAATTGACCTGCGATGAATACGAAGAGGAATACGGAGACAAAGACAATCGGCCGTTCTTTTGGGTTAACCCGGACATTAAGCGCCGCCTTGCGGAGAGCGTCGCGGCGTTTTTTAACGGACTCGGCGTTCGTTTTGACGCCGAGGATTTTGTCGACAAATTCGGATGCGACGACCTCATCGAAGCCGATACGCTCGAACAACTCGAAAAACTCAACGAGCCCCACCGTTTCGGCGGAATTTTTGGGTATAAATTTCAACGCGCTAAATATGAAAAAATTATCGCGAACGTTACGGGGCGCCGTTTTGTCGTTCGCGGCGATTTTAACGACGCTTGTTTCGATGAAAATAAGGTTCGAGCGGCCGCTGAGGTTTTGCGCGATCATCTCGACGAGGTCGATAAATACGCCGAGTTCTGGTTACTCAACGACTCGCAACGAGGTAAGGCGATAATTGCGGGGCACGCTAGCCGTCTATTCGGCTATTCGGGAACTATGTTGGCAACGTTTTAATATTCCGCGAGCGGTTCCCCCGGGGTTCGACTCCCCGGCGCGGATTCTCTTGAAGAAAAAAACAATTCAACAACGAGGCGTTTAAATGGCTGAAAAGACTGAAAAAAACCCGCGCGGAGCCGGGCGAAAAAAAAAGGCGGAGTCGGAAAAGGCGTTTTACTTTACCGTCAGCGCGTCGCGCCCTGTCGTCGAGGCGATCACGGCGTTAGCGCGCAAGGAAGGCTTGACGCGCGGCCTTTATATCCAACGTTTGCTAGAGGTCGAGGCGGCGAAGTATAGCGACGAAGAGAAACAGGGGCGTCTTCTCGGCGAGCTTTACGCCGTCGCGCTTGAAGTCGAGAAAGCGTCGCGCGGCTTCGTGGCGCAAATTGAAGCGTTGCGCAATAAAGCGCTTGATCGACCGTCGGCGGCGTTCCCCGAAATTTTGGAATTTTGCGGTCGCGAATTACCTCGCGTAACGCTTGCGAACGGTCGCGAACGGCTAAAAACGCGCGTCGCCGACTTAACGACGTCGCTTCGGTTCACGTTTCCGGAAACATTAACCGCCGTCGAGCGCGAGGCGTTCGAAACCGCCGTCGAAAAATATTTTAAAAAGTAAATTTCAACAAGAGCGACGAAAAAAAAGGAGAAATTTTAATGAATATGCCTTTATATTTTTACGATGCGGCGAGGATTTTCGAACGTCGCGCCGCCGTTGACGCTGGAAAAGCCGCCGACGCTTGGATTTTTTATTGCTTCGAGTTTGACGAGTTTTATTTTTCGAATTACCGCGCGAACCGAAACGACCAGAAAATCTGTACGATCTCTAGTATTGACAGCGGCGATTATCGCGAGTTCGCCGACGTAGACTTCGAAGAGTTTTACGCCGTTGACTTCAACGTTTTAACGAGCGTTAAAAAATATGCTCCGATTGTCGATTATATTTGTGGGTTTGCGGAAACACTCGTGAACGAGGCTGAGGAATTTACTTCGAATAAATAGAGCGGTAATAATGATTAGAAAAAATAGCGACGGTTTCGGCAGTTTCGATTGTTACGACGAATACGACGACGAAACGCTTTCCGTTTCTGCGGATTTTAGCGATTATTGGCACGACGAAATAGATCGGCTAGTTCGCTACGTCGCGGAGTATTGCGCGGACGAAACGGCGAAACGCGGCGCGTCGTTGTGGGTTTGGGAATACGAGGCGGTCGTAAACGTCGGCGACCCCGGCGGGGCGTTGCGGGTTATCAACCTCGACGAATACATTGAAAAGTGGGGCCGAGAGCCTTTTCGTCGGTACCTAAATGGAGAAAAAAACGCGCTCGACCTCCTAGCAATAAATATTTTGTTAGCCATCGACGATATTTTTGAGGATTTAGGGCCCGCCGCTTGACGTCGCGGCGCGTTTCGGTAAAATGAATATCGAGGTTGGTAAATATGAAGTTTGAAAAAATTCCGCGAAACGACGACGCGGAACGCGCGGTTCTTGGCGCCGTTCTAGTTCGATCGGAACTATGCGACGACGTCGCGACGGTTTTAAGGCCGTCTGATTTTTACGTCGACGCGCACCGACGAATTTTCGCGCGACTCGTCGAGATGTTGGCGGAGTCGAAAGGCGCCGACTTAATTCTTCTCGTTCAACGACTTAGAGAGTCAGGCGAATTAAAGGAGGTTGGCGGCGAGGCGTATTTAGCCGAGTTGATGGGGGCGGCGCAAACGACCGCGAACGCCGTTCGATACGCGGAGATCGTGCGGGATTTATCGATTAAGCGGCGGTTGATCGCCGCTTCGGAGCGAATTTTGCTCGACGCGGAAAACGGCGGCGACGCGCGTGAGTTGATCGCACGAGCCGAAGAAAAAATATTCGCGGTCGGCGAACTCGGCGTCGACGGAACGACGAAAACGGCGGCGGAAATTTTACCGCTTGTTTATTCCGCGCTTGACGCGAGGGCGCGGGGCGAAAATTTAGAGCTTTCGACGGGTTTCGACGAATTAGATAAAATTTTAGGCGGTTTGCGCAACGCGGAACTAATCGTCGTCGCGGCGCGTCCGTCGATGGGGAAAACGGCGTTCGCGTCCAACGTCGCCGATTTCGTCGCGGTCGAACAACGTAAACCTGTGTTGTTTTTCAGTTTAGAGATGACGGAAACGGAGCTGATTACGCGTATGGTCTGCGGTCGCGGGCGCGTTTTCTCCGAGTCGCTCCGCTCCGCGCTCGTCGAGCCGGAACTTTCCAAATTTATGCGCGCGGGAAACGAAATTTCGGCGGCGCCGTTGATCGTTTCGGACGCCCCTTCCCGAACAGTCGCGGAAATTGGCGCGGTCGCGCGACGAACGAAACGCCGCGACGGTTTAGGCCTCGTCGTTATCGACTATTTAGGATTGATCGACCCCGACGACCCGAAGGCGCCGAGACAAGAGCAAGTCGCGAAGATCGCGCGACGCTTGAAGGGTTTGGCGCGAGAATTAAACGTTCCGGTTCTTTGCCTTGCGCAACTCAATCGGCAGGCGGAAACGACGAAAGACAACCGCCCGCGCCTTAGTCATTTACGCGAGTCCGGAGCCATCGAGCAAGACGCCGACGTCGTTTTGTTCGTACACCGCGAGGAATATTATATTAGCAAGGACGAGGCGGAAGAAAGAGGTTTACAAGGAGTCGCCGAAATTATCGTTGCAAAACATAGGAACGGCCCAACCGGAACGGCTAGGCTTCACTGGGAAGGCTCGTACACGCAATTTTCTAACATCGATTACGGTTACAACGGAGCGAGCGGCGGTTATTCCGAATTTGACGCTTACTCCGGTTCGGGGTTTTAGTTCGGCGCCTGTTGGCGCGAGTTTTGAGCGGACGCGGTTCGCTCTTTTTTTATTTGGTGCGCTATGAAAATCGAAATTTTCGCAAAAACCGGTAAAATTGAGGTTGACAACGTAAACGCGCTAATCGCGCTCGTTGAAAGCAGCATCGTTGAAAAAACAACGATCATCGAAGCGGGCGGCAAAAAAGCGGAAGCGCAGAAATTTCGCGAACTCAAAGAAGTTTTTGAAAAACTGGAAACAGCCGCCGCACCAGAACCGAGTAAGCCGGAGGAAAAAGCCGGAAAAGGCAAGGAGCCGCGTCCCGCGCGTTTTACGATTGTAGCGGCTCTAATCGTCGTTGCGGTTTTTGCGCTTGGCGCAGAGGCATTTTTTAGCGGCGCAAAAAAAGCGGTCGTCAACCGAGCGATAGAAAAAGAAGTCGCCAAAATTTTCCTTGACAACGGCAACTTGTCCCTTGGTTATTATAAACAGACTTGGGACAAAATTTTACCGGAAGAACCTCCGCACGTCGTCGCCGTTCTGTCGGATTGCCCGTCGGCTCAGTTAATTTGGTCGATGCCAAGCGGAAAATGCACGCGACTAGCGGAAGAAATGTTTGTTACGTTCAATCAATTCGACGGAGAGGATCGCGGATTGTTTTTAGAAGGACTTAAGAATAACGTCGAAGAAGAACTAAAAAACGAAAACAAGGAAGGCGTTAAAGAGTATTTAGAGACGGTTAACACACGGCTTCAGAACATTTCCGAACTTATTCGCAAGCGCGACGCAACGACGTTTCTCGATTTATTTTTCGGAGTTGTATTAGTTTCCGCGATAGCGGCGATTGTCGTTGTTTTAGTCGCTAGGACGCCGAAGAGGAAAAGCGCCCCTTAAAGACAAAAAGGCGCGGGGCGTTTTGCGAAATTTCCCCGCGCCTAGAAAAATACTTGTCGATACGACTACACCAAATAGTCATAAACGCAAGTCTTCCCCAGAAAAATCTTTAACGTTTCGGCGACAAACTCCGCCAACTTGACCGGCACCGCGTTCCCGATCATCTGTTCGACGTCGGTTTTCGTCCCGACCCAACGGAAATCGGCCGGAAACGTCTGAATTTGCGCACGTTCGGCGGTTGTCAACGCCCGAATTCCCGGTCGTTCGGCAAGAGAGCAAGCGTCGTTCGGATGACCGGGATATCCCTTCGGAACGGGCCGATTGACGCCGCGCATCGTCGGGGCCGGTTCGTCGACCGAAAAAACGGCGCGTCGGTTGTAATTGCGCGGGTGCCGATAATAATACTCGAACGGCAGAGATTCGCCGAAATAATCGCGCGGCGTCGTCGGCTTTTTGGAGAGACGCGACTCGAAAATTTCGGCCGCGAACCCGTCCGCGACGCCTTGAACCCCCAAACAAACGAAGCGCTTCCGTTTCTGCGGCGCCCCGCATCGGCTCGCGTCGAGAACGATTTCCGTCAGTCCGTATCCCGCGCCCTTGAAAAAACGACGCGCCGCCGCGAACGCGCGACTTGATCGGCACCGCTCGACGTTCTCCATCACAAAACAACGCGGGCGGACGACGGCGACAATCTCGGCAAAACATTGAGTCAGGTTCGCGCGTTCCGCCTCAACCCGTTTCCCGGCTTGCGAAAAATCTTGGCACGGCGGCCCGCCGATAATAACATCAGGGGAAAACGCGCCGACGGCCTCGACCGCAAGCGCGACGTTTGAAAGATCGACGTCGGAAACGGGGTGATCGAAGTTCGCGCGGTAACAATCGGCGGCGGGCTCCCAAAACTCGAACGCGCCGACGACGTTAAATCCTTGCCGCGCAAACCCTAACGACAATCCGCCGCAACCGGCGAATAGGTCGACAACGTTCATTGGGTTTTCTCCTCACAGCGCGGGGACGTCCGCCGTTTTTCGTCGTCGACGAACTCCCAGTCGTCGCGTTCTAACGAGTCGCGGCGCAACGTAAATGTTCGGATACACAGAGTCGGCTTCCCGCCGGGGTTGTCGTATTCGGCGACGATTTCCAAGTCGCCAAACTGCCCTTTTCCCAGTCGCAAATATTCACGGTCGGCGACGCGAATGTCATCGCCGAAAAGGTACAACCGTTCGCGTTTCAACCGCAACCGAACGCGACGCCCGGCGATCAATCCGGGCAAAACTTTTTCAAATTTCATTTTTTCTCCCTCGCAATCGGCGACGCATCCGCTATAACAAAAACAAAATCGGGTTTGCTGTACTCGCGAACGAGGCCGACGCCTATATCGATACAGTAAATTTCGCCGACGCCGCAATCGACCGGCGGTTCCCAGTCGTCGGAATAGTCGGGGCCGGAACAACCGGGAATTTGGCAATCAGCGCACGTCGTTTGAACGTTTGCCGGTTCACGGCGATATTCCACGCCGTTAAATATCGATAAATCGTTCATCGAGCGGACTCCAAGCAAAATATTTGGCGGCCAGACGCGCGGCGGCTTCAACGTCGGCCTTTTTTAACTCACGCATAGCCAACCAAACCCGATGACTCAACTTGAAAATACGCGCGTACTCCTCGACGTCTTCGCTTAAAACGTTGCCCGGGTTCCGCTTGCTAACCTCGCGAGCGGTTTCAACGTCTCCAAGCCGCGACCAAAGAGAACTTAGCGAGTCTTCCAGCTTGTCCCATTCCGAGCCCTCAATAAAATCGCCAAACGTCATCGCTCGAACTCCCTAAATAGTTGCGACGTTTGAATTTCCCGCGCGTTTTGGTATTTGCCGCCGACGCCGTACTCGAACCAGTCGCCTTTGATGGTGTGATAGTAAATTTGGCAAATTTCGACGCCCGCGTAAACGCGAATAGGCTGAACGCAGTGAAGCTCGAGCGTCCAACAGCCGTTGAATCCGACGTCGCCGAAACCCGCCGTAACGTGTACGGTTAAGCCGAGTCGTCCGACCGACGAGCGGCCCTCCAACATCGGAACGAAACCGCGCGTTTCCGTATGCTCGATCGTGCGCCCTAGGTAAACCTTGCCGGGCTCTAAAACGAGGCCGCTTTCCGGAATCGCGATTTTGCGAAACGGGTTGTTAACCCGCATATCGAGCGCGGCGCCGGTGTAGACTAACAGTTCCCCGGCTAACCGTAAATTATAGCTATTGGGATTGACGCGACTCGACAAAAACGGGTCGATCACAATATTCCCTAGGTCGACTTGTTTAACAATTTCTTCGCCGCTTAAAATCATTTTCCACCTCGTCCCCGTTTGTTTTCTTCTTTCTTGGTCGATACGGACCCGGCTTCTTCGGCTCGCCCATCTCGCCTTCTCCGGTTCTCAACCATTTTTCCGAAATTCTCGTTTTTTTGCAGATCGCCGCGATGTATTTATTCGGCGGTCTAACTCCGATTTCCCAGTGGTGGACGTCGGCGCTTCGAACCCCGAACGATTTAGCGAACTGCGCTTGCGTTAATCCAAGTTGAGCGCGTAGCGCTTTAAGCCGCCTATCCATCGTCGCTACTCCTCAGGAAACATAGCGCCGAAGCCGGTCTCGAACCACTCGCGAGAAACCCCGGTCGCTCCGATGATCGCGTGAATGTAAACCTTTGCGACGGGAACGACGCCGCGTTCCCACTTAGAAACAAGGCTTTGACAAACCCCAAGGCGTTCGGCAAAACCCGCCGAAGTCAGGTCGAAATAAGCGCGAATCATTTTAACTCGTCGATTCATTTTATCTCCTATTGGTTTTGTTGTATCAAAATAACGCGAAAGTAAAGCCGCTTCTTCGCGTTGTTTAAAAAACTTGACAAATTTTGTTGCGATTACGTTTTTGGCGCTTGACAGTTTACGCGCCGACGGTATATTTGTGTATCAGACGCCGAGAGCGTCAAACTTCTTGATTTTTGCAACGTTTGAAGGGGCGCGTTATGAACCCGATCAAATGCAATCGTTTTTCGTTGGCGTTTATTCTGCTGTTGTTCTCCGTCGCGGTCGGCTGGACGTCCGATCACGCGGAGCCGGAACGCGCAGAACACATCGTCGTTAGCTTCCAAGCCGCCGACGAACCGCCGCCGTCTTCGACGGAATATACGCGCGTTTTCGAGTCTCGACACGGGAAAGACCGCGCGTTTAATTCGAACGACGAGACCTCTAAAACCAAGTCTCGCACCGATTGCGCGATTCCCCGCCGTCGCGTTCGCGTCGTCGGCGTCGCCGTCGAACGTCGCGTTTTCGCGCGACCGTCCGTTTCTTTGCGTCTTCGCGTCCAGTCTTGGGACGCCTTCTTAGTCGCCGTTGGGTGATTCCGACGCGCCTCTTTCAAGCTCTTTTTCGAACTGCTTGGCAAGGGTTTTAACCGCAAAAAGATTGTCTTTGTTTAATTTACAAGCAATCGTTATAAGTTCCGCAAGAATCTCTTCTCGCGACTGCGCGGCCTTCTCGGTCGGTTTCGGTTGCGGTTGTTCAAACATCTCGCCCTTTCCGGTTCTTAGCCATTCGGCGGAAACGTTGAAGGTGCGCGAAATTGACAATATTTGAGATTCGGGGATTTTCTGAACGCCGGTTTCCCAGTTGCTTACCGCCTGTTTCGAAACTCCGAGCTTCTCCCCGAATACGTCTTGTTTTAAATCCATATGAGCGCGGAGTAGTTTTAGCCGTTTGTTCATATTAAGGCCTCCTTATGCAATAATAATACACCAAAATTGGATTAAGTCAATAGCAGACAATAAAATTTTAATTTTTTCCAAAAATGCTATTGACAGAATCCAAATTTTGGGTTATAACATACACATCAGCAGGGAAAAACCTGTTCAGGAGTACAAAAAATGGATTATAATGAACTTAGTAAACTTACCGACGACCAACTTCGCGTGGTGAAAAATTTTGCCTCGGCGCTGTTAGAGGCGCAAGAGAAAGAGTCGAAAACGCAAGAGCCCCAAAAATAACAGTAACCAAGCCAAGAAGGCGGAGAAACCAAGATGGAAAACGATAAAAACAGGAAGCCGTTTGTGCCCCGCGAGAAACTGACGCTCTTAGACAAAAACGAACGAAGCCCTTGGGCGGCGTCGTGTACGCCTAACGCGATTGGAGAACACGTTGTCGACTACCTTGACAAGTATATCCAGTCCCCGGAAGGGTATGTCGAAGCGTTGATGGGCGCCTTGGCGTACAAGGATAGCGGAACGTCCGGTCAGTTTATGCGTATGATGCGGGTGCCGTGGGACTTCGAAGACTTCGACGACGCGGCGAGGTCTTTCGAGGGATATTTGCAGCGCGAATTTCGTCTTTTATGGGATTGGACGTGCAACCTTGACGCGATTAAACGAGCCGTGCGGGATTGGCAACGAGGCGTCGAGATTAACAAGGAGTAGTAAAAATGGAAAACCTTGAAAAGACATTCAAACAATATCTCGATATTCGCGTCGGGACGTTTACCCGAAAACTGCTCGAAGCAAAACGCGAGTCGAGTACGTCGCTCGACGCCGCGATTAAAGACGCGTTGGGAAAAACGTTTCGCTTCCATTCGGGCGACGGAACTAGCGAGAGCGAACGAAACGCGATGTACGACGCGCAATACGAGTTAAGACGAGAGCTTGACGCGATCAAATTCGACGGCTACCAGTGCGACCGCGTTATTTCGTCGATGATTTTCGCCGCCGCCGAAATTGCGTAAAAGGAGCGGGCACGATGAAGGATAAACGTAAAAAAGAAAAAGACAGCGTGTATCGCGAGAAGATCGCATACGCGGCACGACTATACCGCAAAGCGTTGGCGATGTCGACGGTAAACAGTTTCGTTGAGGCTTTAAAAACTGCCGCCGAGGCGCATAAAACGTTAGAGGAGTTGCGTTTAAAGTTCGGCGAGGACGAATACGACCACGCGCCCGAAACGGTGAACTTCGATTTCGTTCACTATCTGATCGTTAAATACAAGGGTTCGAACAGAGCAGACAGCCCCGATATTTTCCAGAATGAGGAGTTAGTTCTGGATAGCTGGGAGTGGGACATCAAGGAAAACGATTTTGATTGCGATGGATAAAAACCAAGATGGACAACCAAGAGTATAAACAAGACGTCGACGCGTTGGCGCAAGAAATGGCCGAATATCGCGTTAAAAACGGCGGCTGGACGTACACGAAAGAGATTCGCGACGCGTACTTAGGACATTTTGCGAAATGGTTTGACGAAGCGGCGTCTAGATTCCGAAACGTTCACGACGCGGCGAACCGGATTATTTGCGAGGTGCAGGCCGAAGAAAATCGCAAAGTGTTTTCGCATTACGTTTACAAACATCAGGAAGAGAAAAAAGACGAAAGCCAAGAGACCGAACGATGAACGTCGAGTACTATAAAGAAGCGCAAAGCGTCGCGGAAGCTATCCACAATTTGCAGTGGAACTATAAATTCGAGCATGAAGAAGAGGAACGTGAAGAAAGAAAACGAGTTCAGAAAAAGACGCTCGACTTTATTATTAAATGGTTTAACGAGGTTTGCGAGGAGGAAGAAGACACCCTGTTAAACGCACTCCTCACGCTTAATACCGACATTGGCGAGCGCGTCGACGAGCTTTTCAACGAAATGATTTACAAGCGGCGACGCGAACGAAATAAACGTCGCGCGACGGAACTTTTGGTCGAGTAGATCGCGTTTTTTGAGAAACGAGGAACTAAAATGCTGTGCGACGAACACGCGTATGAAGTGTTGATCAAAACCGCAAAAACCAAAATTTGGGGGGCAACCGTTCGAGTCTTGGGCCACAATTTTGACGTTACGTTGGACAATGAAAAGTCTAAGAGGATTGCCGATGCCATCGACAGAGCGCTTGAAGAGCTTTGCAGGGAGGAGATGGAAAAGCAAGCGCGGGAGGAACGCGAGAAACGCCGAGAAGAAGCGATCGAGGTGTATACGCGAAACGCTCGACGGTTAATAGATTAACGACTAACATATTTTCCGCGAGCGGTTCCCCCGGGGTTCGACTCCCCGGCGCGGATTGCCGGAAACGGAGAAAAGGAGTTTTGAAGATGTTGGTCGACGACAAATTTTACAAATCGGCGGTCAAGGACGTCGCGGGCGTCGTTCGCGCGTTGAACGAGGCGCAAATTCCGGCGTTTCGGAAATTGTTCGTCGGCGTCGTCGAAGAGGCGTTGGCGATTATCGCCGAGAAATTTCAAGTCGAGGTCGCGGCGGCGACGGGACGCGAAACGAAAACGCTCGTCGTTGAGGCCGTGCGCGAAGAGGTCGAGGCGTTGGCGGAAAGTTTGCCGTCGCGCTCGTTGGTCGGGCAAAAAATATCGGACGTCCGCGACCGCGCGATTTTGGAAAACTACGCGAAAACGAGACAATGCACGGCGGAAACGGCTCGGGTTTTAGGCTTGAATGAAAAGAGCTTGCGCGAACACGTCAAACGTTTGGGCGTTTACAAACCAAGGAATTTTAAGGGGTACTATGGAAAGCGACAAAAAAACGACGGTTGAACTCACCATTAAGGATAAGGGATACGCGAAGGAAGTCGCCGACTTGCGGCGGATTCTCGACGCGGCGAACGACGCGAAAACGGGTTGGATTCGGGAGTGGTATCAAGGCGCCGTTCACGATTCGACGCGCGCCGTCGCTTGGAACTACCGCGACGAGCTTCGAGACGCGACTTGCGAGATCGACGAAGAGGCGCTTGGGGACGCGGTGGAAGAGGACGTTTTGAAGTTGGGGTTCGAGCGCGAGGAGGATTAGCGATGATCGCTGAAAACAAGATGACGGACAACTTTATCGGTTTTTTGATCGCCGCTCCGGCGCCGATGCGATACGCGTTGCACTGTATTAGACGAACAAATCATTGCAACGAGGCGTTAAAAAGCACTCTTGATATTATCATAAAAGTTGAGCGAGAGTCGGACGCGGAAAAAACAAACGCGCTTCTAACCGAAATGGCGGTTGAAGTTGCAAGATTGCGCGAATTGTTGGAAGACGTCGGATATACAAAAAGCGAGGCTTGGGCAGTCGTCGAAGAAATGCAACGGTTTGCAAAAGCGGACGCCGGAAGCAAATGACGTCCGAAGGAATAATCGCGGCGTTTGTCGTCGCGCTGATATGTTACGCGTCGCTTCGATTCGCGGAAATCGTCGGCGAAAAGACCGGCGCTTTTGAATATAAGAACGATACGGAAAGGATTTCCGAAAATGTTGATGATGACGAGAAAACCCGGAGAGGGTTTCCGAATCGGCGAGAATGTTCGCGTTGTTGTTGCAGATGTTGTCGGTGGCTACGCGAAGATCGGCGTCGACGCGCCGAGCGAGATCGAAATTCTTCGCGACAACGCCAAAAAAAAGACGGCAAAAAGAAGCGAAACGGAAAAGCTCCGGGAAGAACTCGAAAAAACAAAAAAGGCTTTGACGCAAGAGCGCCGCCGCAAAGAACGGGCGGTTCAACGATACGCGCGGTTGGCGCGACAATTTAAAGAAGAAAGGAAAGAATACGATGAAAAAATTTAAAAACGCCGCGCTTATCGCGCTTGCCATCGCGGTTTTCTCCGCTCCTTCGGTTTCGTTCGGTCAATGTTGGCGCCCGTTCGGCGGGTTGTTTAGCGGTTGGCGTTGTTGCAATTACAGCGCCTGCGACGTCCGACAAACGCCCGCGCCTTGCGGGCCGGTCGAGCGCCGCGAGGAAAAGACGAACGACGTCGAAATCTGCGTTTATCCGGAAGACGGCGAACCGTGCGCCCCGTGCGAGAAAGCCGAAGTCGACGCGGCGGAACACTCGAAACGCGTCAAACGCGAACTGGAAGAGATAGGCGAAACCGAAAAGCAAATGTTCGCGCGACTGAATCAAGTTCGCCGACGATACGGGCTTAACGAGGTTGTTTTCGAGAAGTCCGCGCTTCAAAGTTGCCGAAACCATTCCCTTTCGATGGCGCGTTGGGGGGGGCTCTTCCATAACTGTCCGGGAGGTTGGGCGGAAATTTGCGCGTCCGGGCGAACGCCGGAACAAGCGTTTTCCGCGTGGTTTTCGAGCGGGCCGCATATGTCGATTATGTTGGGACGATACCGTCGCGCCGCCGCGTCCTACGCGTTCGACAACTACGGGCGCGGGTTTTGGACTATCCGTTTCGCTTATTGAGGTTGAGCAATGCACTACAAAACGCCGGGGAAAATGGAAAAACATCGGATAGTCGACGAACTCCGCGTCCTGCTCCTTAACGAGTGCATTGGCTGGAATAAGTCGACCGACGAAGAGAAAACGAAAAAGTGGAGACGCGTTAAAGTCGTTTACAACCCGTTTTCCGGCAAGTTCAAAACGATTGGGTGGAAAGCGAAGCCGAAGAAAAACGAAATCGTCGTAATCGACCAATTCCCCGGCGAGTGGTTCCCGGATTTTGCGAAACCTCGCAACGAGTCGGCGACTAGCGCGTGGATTAGAATTGCGAAAAAAGCCAAGATGAGTTTATACTTGGGATTTTACGAAGCGACGCTGAAACAGGCGTCGAACGCTTACCGAAATACAGTGATGCTTGCCGCCGAACGATGTTTAGAAATTACCAACAAAAGGAGATGCGAAGAATGAACGAGAAAGATAAAAAGATTGAAGTTGTGTTGCAAAGAATCTTGGATCGTATTGAAGACCGCTATTTGAAAAACTCGCACGAGTACGATCGCGACGTCGACTTTGCGACGTTTATGTAGCCGTTTGCAAAAGCTGGAAATAAACGCCGCCAAACGCCGGAGCTGGAAACGGCTCCCGCGTTTCTGCCCCGCTTCCGTTCGGAAGGGCCGACGGGGCGCGACCGCGAGCGAATCGTCGGTCGTAAAACTCGAGAGAGCGCCGGTTTTACTAGCTACGGCGATAACGTTCACGCGGCGGTTGTGCCAAAAACAACGAAAATTGTTTTGTTTGTCAGGTTCGCGAGCGGGAGAAGCGCAAGTTTCACCGGGGTTCGACTCCCCGGCGCGAATTTAAAAGGCCGCGTGGCGGAATTGGCAGACGCTGGGGATTTAAAATCCCTTGTCCCGCGGGGCGTTCGGGTTCGAGTCCCGACGCGGCCACTGACAGAAATAAAACGGCGAGCGGTTCCCCTTGCCCGAAACTGAAAGGTCGATACAATGACGACGAAGAAACAACTCAACAGCTTCCTAGGAAAGGAGAATTTGCGTTATGATGACGCCGATCAAACGAGAAGCCGATTTGTCGACGTATGCGGGGCGCTTTGCGGCGCGATTGCGGGAACTTCGCGAGAAGGCGGGATTGTCGCAGGCGGAGCTTGCGGAGAAAACGGGCTCCAAGCAGCGTTCTGTTTCGAACTGGGAAACCGGAACGACGCAACCGTCGTTCAATCAGCTTCCGTTGCTTGCCGACGCATTAAAAACGTCGGTACGCAATCTTATGCCGAAAGAGTAGTCGAATTTTTTAGCAAAATTTCGGCCAAAAACCTCTTGACGTTTAGCCGAGTTATTGCTATACTGTATTCCGTCGAGAGCGACGGAGCCTTTCCGAAAATTTGCAACCGCCCGGAGGCGGCGCCGCGTTCTCATCGAGCTTCGGCGTCGTCGCGGGCGTTTTTTCTTGCCGCGTCGGCGCGATTAACAAGAGGTAAAGGAGAAGACCAAGATGGCAGTTAAACGCAAGAGCGGCGACGGTTTGAGCCCTTCGCAAGTCGGAACCCGGTATCGCAAATTCTTCGAAGAGATCGGCGCGATGTGCGAAACCGCTCGAAAGACTCAACAAGCGTCGTCGGGTTGGAGCCAAAAAGACAAGTTCGCGCTGTTTAAAAAGATTGTCGAGATGTTCAAAGAGAAAACGAAAGCGCTGGAAACGGAGCTTGCAAGGACGGAGAAAGCGGAGGTTTAGCGATGGAGATTCTCGAAACGCTGGAAAGAAAAACGGTCGAGACGTATACGCTCCAAGAGTTTTTGGACAAACTCGACGAGGTACAAAAGGACGAAGAGGACGATGAGTTATCGAAACGAGATGAAAGAGGAATTTAAGGGCATATGTTTCATTTTGGCGATCGTTTGTACTGTCTTCTCGGTTGTGGTAACGGTGTTCGCCGCCGGGATTTTCTTTGTTCGCGGTTGCGTTCCGACGTTGACGGCGGCAAGCGATAAATTCGCGGAACGCGTCGTCGAGTCGATGGGCGAAGACTTCGAAGAACACAGCTGGAAAATCGACCAAAAAGGCGGCGGCGATAAGGACGCCCAAGACAAAACTTCAAAGAACAACGAATAAACGAAAGGAAAACGAGATGAAAGAGTTTACGATTGAACTTGGAAAGATTGCGGCGTCGGTCGCGGTGGCGGCGTTTGTCGTTGGAGTTTTCTTCCCCGCCGGTCTTGCTATCGGATATTGCGTCGCGGAGCAGGTTTGCGATATTCTCCCGGCGAAGGTTAGCGTTGAGAAAGGTTTGAACGAATGAACTTAACTCTTGAAAAGGCCGACGAGATTCGCGACGACGTTTCGAGCCTTATTGATTACGTTTACACAACGGTAAGACGAGGACGCGGCGACAGTACTAACGAATTGGTGGAGAAGGCGTCGGAAACAATTCTGATATGTCTGATGTCGATCGCGCGGCGCGAAGACGATATGCCGGAAACCGCCGACGACTTGGCGAGCGCGGCTCTTATCATCAGAAACGAAATTTGGAAAAACAGATACACGCAAAAGCAATATTAAGGAGAATAAAATGGGAACGATCGCTATTAGCGTCGAAACGCTTTCGGATTTTAACGACGTTAAAAAGGCTCTTTTTGGTTTGGTGCAACCGGGTACGCCGGTCGAGTCGGCGAAATTGCTCGACGTTTACTCCGGCTTTGCCAAACGGCTCGACGAAGTGTTCGCGGCGTTGAAAAAAACCGCCCCGGCGCGTCAAGAGGAAGAGGAGGTCGAGGAGAAGGACGACTTCGATAAAGAAATTCTCGACGTCGATTACGCGCTCGACTACAAGCGTTTTGTTTTGCAGGTCGCGCACGATATGCACGTCGCGGAGCAAAAACAAGTCCACGCTTGCGACAAGGCTTACGCCAAGGCGAAGGAACACGTCAAGGAAAGCGTCGAAGAGGCGTTCGAGGCGCTTAACCTTTACGACGCCGACGCGCAAGACGTGTTTATCTGCGACGCAACGGACGCGTTTAACCGTATGTAACAAAACAAGAATCGCGAGTGGAACCGGCGCGGTCTCATAAAACCCCGCTATATCCGGGTTCGACTCCCGGACGCGATTTAACGGAGGAAAGACAATGGCAAAAAGAAAGACGAATACTTTAAGCAACCCCGGCGATTGGGGACGACAAACGCGCAAGATCGTGCAACGTTGCACGGAATGCGGAGCGCTTATCGCCGCCGAAGAATGTTTGGCGTGTTACCTCCGCGACCCGTACCGGTATACGTTCGACGCGGAGCTGTACGCGGGCATCTTTAGCACGACGTCGCAGAAAAAGAGGCTAGCCAAGGCGGCGTCGACGCGTTAGCTTTGCCGCTCTCCGTTACAAAAACGGCTTATCGCCGCAAGAATTTACAAACAACACAGAAAAAGGAGCGTGTAATGGGGACTAGACGATGAGACCGTTCGTAAAATGGCCCGGTGGAAAGCGAATTGTTTACGACCAAATTTCGCGACATTTTCCGAATAAAAAGTTTGAGACATACATAGAACCTTTTGTCGGAGCTGGGGGGGGCTGTTAGGAGCGATTGAAGACGGTAGATTCCAACGCTTCGTTGGCAACGATGCTTGCACGGAACTAATGAACGCGCTTAAACAATCGTCCTATTCACCCGAACTATTGTTGGCGGCTATTAACGAGCTGTTTGGGCGCGAAGGAAGCGAAGTCAGCGGGTTTTATTACAAAACGAGAGAATGTTTTAATCGAGCGTTGGGAGCTGAAACAGTCGAGCAAGCGGCGCGGTTTGTTTACCTAAATCACAGATGTTTTAACGGACTGTACCGAACTAACAAGAATGGTTGCTTCAACGTCCCGTTTGGAAGCGGGAAAGGCGCGTTTGACGAGCAAAACTTCAAGGCGGTAGCGAAAGAGCTAAGAAACGTTTGGTTCACGGTAGGCGACTTCGAGTCGGTCGAACATTTTGTCGACGCCAAGACGCTTGTGTACGTCGACCCGCCGTATGTTCCGCTAAACAAAGAAACGCCACGGCTTTACGGTTCAGAATTTAATGAAGAGGAACATCTAAGGACAGCGAGGTTTTGTAGAAGACTCTTAGAGCGCGGTGCGACGGTTATCGCAAGCAACAGCGACGCAAGAAACGTCGGCGGTTCAAACGAGTTTTTAATAAACGCTTACGAAGGGTTTAAGGTTGAGACAATCGAAGCGCCGCGAAGAATAGGCGCGAAGGCGGACACTAGAAAAACGGTAACGGAGTTATTGTTTATCGGAGTCCCGGGATAAACGAGACGGACGGGGTTCCCGCAAAAGCGAACCGCGCGGGCGGAGGGTTCGACTCCCTCTCCGTCTCCTACGGAGGAAAAGAAAATGCGTTTTACAGCAAAAGTTGGAGCCGTCAAAAAGGCTCTTAAACAAGTCTGGGACGGCGCGGCCAAGTCGCCTGCGACGCGAGCGTTCACGCCGTCGTTTGAACTCGAAGTCCTCAACTTTCGAACCGCGCGAGTTCGTGGGCGCGATTACGGCGATCGAACGGTGGAAATTGTGCTTGATTTAGAGGACGGAGAGCCGGGCGATAAAGTCGCCGTCGACGCAGGTCTGCTGAACGCCGTTAAAGTTCTCGACGACGCGAGCGACGTCAACTTTGACTTCCTCGATTCAAAAGTCGAGATCACGTCGGAAAACGGAAAAGTGTTTCGCTTTGCTTACGGCTATATCGACGTTCCGGACTCCCCGCGCTTGCCGCGATTAAAACAATGGGGAGACGCGGACGCGGTTTTTAACGTGAAAGAGTTTGTCCGTTGTTTAACGCAAACAGGTTTTGCGGTCGACGTCGACAACGCGCATTACGCTCTTGGCGGCGTATTACTGAATATCGTCGGAGAACGCGGTTGGTTTGTTGCGACGTGCGGACGGCGCTTAGCTTGTCGAAGCGAAATTTGCGGACGCGGCGGCGAAGGAAAAGATAAGACGGCGATTATTCCTGCGGCGACGGTCGCGGCGTTAACAAAAATCGTGCCCGTCGACTCCGATTTCATCGGGGTTGTTTTCGGCGAAGGAAAAGTTCTGTTTGAGTGGGACTCGGGTAGGCTCGAAACGGTTCTCATCGACGGACGCTTCCCGAATTGGCAGTCGATTCTCGACGTTTGTGCGAAAGAGGTCGAAGCGCAATACGAGGCGGCGGACGCGCGGAAGGCGGCGGACGCGTTCGCGAAGATCGGCTGTACAGAAGTAACGGTTCGAACCGGGAAAGACGAACTGATTTTCGAGAATGAAGAGAAAGGCGCGAAAATCGTAATTCCGGCGGCGATTAACGGAATCGAAAGCGCGTCGGCATCGCTCGACGTTAAGTTCTACGTCGATTTTTTAATGAGGGCCGATGGACGCGTAACACATTACGTCAACGATTCTCACCCCAATTTAATGACCGACGAAAACGGTTGGGATTACGTTTTAATGCCGTTGAAAAAATGATGAAGCCCAAATGGAAAACGCCTTCGGCTTACGCGGTTCAGGCCGCCGCGACCGTGCCCGCCATCGAGTTTAACACGAACGTTGAGACGGACGACCGCCGGTTGATGTGGTTTCCCGAAACGGGAGAACTTGTTTGGCGGACTCCGGGCGACGTCGGAGACGACGCGATAGCGATTGTTCACCTTCGGGAGCTTAAAAAAAGGTTGCGAGCGCAATTAACAACCGGACAAGGGCAAGCGCCAGGTAAATATACGGAGCGAGCGCGGAATTTAATCGCCAATTATTTTTGTCTGTTCGCGGAGTCGGTCGACCCGCTGAAACGGCGGTTGCGGACGAACGACTGGGATTTAATAAGCGAACGTATTTGCAACATTTTTGAGAGACTCAACAACGCATAACAACTCAACGCGTCGAGGCTTAACCGTCTCGGCGGGTTCTCGGGCGAAACCTTGAAAGGGAAGCAGTCTCGGACGCCCGAATGGTCGACGCGCCCGAATGTGGAGCGGTTAGGACGCCGCGAAACTCACGGGGGAAACGCTAGACCCGCGCGAAGCCGCCTAGTCGCGCGAAAAAATAACCGGCGGTCTCATAGTGTTAATCTCAATCATAGGGAGCGTTTACAGGCGTTGCGATGAGAACGTTAAATAAAACAAATTTGAAGCCGTCGATCGCGGAGGTTTTTAAAATCGAAGGTTCGCCGACGACTTTTTTGGCCTTGGCGAAAGACGAGCTTAGAAATTGCGAACTTTGCGTTCTCAAACAGTTTCCAAGCTGGTGCGACGCCTGTAAATGCGACCCGAAGGATAGAGACGGAAAGCGCGGAATCATTGTAGTTAGGAAGTTGTAAAATGGAAGAGGACGACTGGGCGAACGCGCTGGCGATTCACGACCTTGAATGTAAAAACGAAGAGCTTGAAAACGAGCTGTTTTACACTCAAGACGAATTGGCGCAAGCCAAGGACAAGATTTGCGATTTGCAGGAACAAGAAGCGATTCGCGATGAAACAAAAATTCGAAGAGGCTGGTAATGAGTGATTTTGGAACAATCGGAGGAACAACGATTTCGGCAATCGTCGGCGCGTCGCCTTGGCTTTCGCCGCGCGGAGCTTATTTAAAACTTCGCGGAGAGGCGGGCCCGAAACCGGATAACGAAGCGATGGCGCGAGGACGAAAGTTCGAAACGGTTATCGCGCGGATTTTTCAAGCGAACCACCCGGAATATTTCGTTGCGCGAGACTCGGACAGAACGAGCGAGGAATGCGACGACGCGATCGAACGCGTCCAAGACGCCGAACTGTCGTATTTAACGGGAAGCCCCGACCGGGTTCTTTTTGGAGCGGACGATACGGAAGACGAGTTTAAAATCCTTGCCGGGCTAGAAATTAAGACGACGCAGGCGGCCAGCCGTTCACAATGGGGCGAATACGGAACAGATAAAATTCCGTTGGTTTACCTAGTGCAGTGCAACTGGTATATGGGGTTCTACAACGTTCCCAAATGGGAAGTCGCCGTGATGTTTTTCAACCCGAAAATCGGGCCGGTAGGCTACGCAGAATACACGATTTATCGCGACGAAGAAATCATCGAGGCTCTTCGAAAGGCGGCGGTTGAGTTTTGGGAAAAACACGTCGTCCCGGGAATCCCTCCGGAAAACGATACGGTGGACGAGTCCGTTGTTGAGTATGTGAAAAACCAGTACCCCGCCGACACGGCGCCGGAAGAAGCGGCGAACGAAGACGAGGAAAAGCGGGTCGAGCGTTACGTTCGAGCGAAGATCGCGCTTAGTAAAGCGACTTGCGAATACGACGCCGCCAAACTTGCCGTCCAAGAGGCTATCGGTGAACGCGCGGGGATTATTTCGAGCTTCGGCAAGATCACTTGGAAGAAGTCGAAAAGCCGTTTTGTTACGGACTGGAAACCTATCGCGGTGAAACTGGGCGCGTCTCAGGAACTGATCGATCAACACACGAAAACGGTCGAAGGCTCGCGGATTTTCAACGACAGAAACCTTAAAATGGAAGAGGATTAACGATGGGAAACTACCTTGTCAATAGCGGAAACTACGGCGTCGCGCCGCAAACGCTCGAAAAGCGCAACCAAATTGTCGCGTGGCTTAACAGCCAGGACGTTATCGAGAAAGTTAAGGACTCTTGGGCGTCGGACGTTTCGCCGGAACTTTTTTTGACGGCGATGAAAAGTCTTGCAAACCTTGGAAATTTCGACGAGGTTAGCATTAAATCGATTTATATCGCGCTCATCGAGGCCGCGAAGACAGGTCTTGTCCCGTCGACCGGTCGCGTTTATTTCATTCCGAGAAACAACAGAAAAACCGGACAAAAAGAGCTTAATTTTCAGATCGGATACCAAGGGTATCTTGATTTAATGCGTCGCGGCGGTTTTGTCTGTTACGCGGGAGTCGTTTACAAGGACGACGTTTTCAAAGTTCGGCAAGGGACTAATCCAGGAATTAAACACGAACCGAAGATCGACGGAGAACGCAAACCGGAAGACGTGATCGCCGCTTACGCCGTCGCTGTCGTCGGGGACACGAAAGAGAAAATTTTCGAGGTGATGAACCGCGCCGAAATCGAGCGCATTCGTCAAAAATACTCGATGGGAGCGTCCCCCGCTTGGCAAAACGGATACGCGGAGATGTGCAAAAAAACGGCGGTGATGCGACTTCGAAAATATTGTCCTATCGACGCTTCCGCGAACGAAGCTATCGTCGACGACGAACGCCGGATTTTCGGCGATTCCGAACCGGTAAAAACGAAGACGAGCGGCGCCGCGCAACTTAAAAAGAAACTTGGAGTCGCCCCGCAACCTGAGGAAAACCCGTTTGTTTTAGCCGCGCAAAACGCGACGACTATCGAAGAACTCGACGAGATTTACGAAAACGCGACGGTCGCAATCGATTCGGGCGCGATCGACGCCGACGAGTACGAAACGGCGATTCGCGAACTTTCGGAGCGAAAAAGGATTCTCGAACCGGGGACGTTCGGCGGGAGGGTTTAACGGTGATTGCGTTGGAACTTTTAACGCTTGTCGCGGTTGTCGCCGTCGGCGCGTTTTTCGGACTGGAAGCCGTCGAGATGTTGCGTCGAGCCAAGGAGAATAAACGGAGGCGCGAAGAATGGGAAAAAGCGGTCTCTTTTTACCAAACGGAGAACCGGCGACCGTTTTGGTCGACACGCGAGAACAAACGCCTTGGGAGTTCGTCGACGTGTATTTTCACGGAGAAAAGCGAACCTTCCCCACCCGACGCGCGACGCTTAAATCGGGCGATTACGCGCTCGAAGGGCTCGAATCGTTCGCCGTCGTGGAGCGAAAGTCGCTAAACGATTTCCTTTCGTCGATAACGCGCGGACGCGACCGATTCAAGCGCGAGATGGAACGACTCGCCGAATTTCGTTCCAAGGCCGTGATCGTCGAACAACCGCTCGACGACGCGTTTAACGCCCGCGAGTACGGGTCGATGGTCAACCCCGATTCGGTCGCGGGAACGATTGCGAGCTGGGGAGCGCGATTCGGTATTCAGTTCCTGTTTTGCCGCAACCGCGCTTCCGCTCAATTCGTCGCGCTTCATTTTTTTAACCAAGCGAAACGACTTTACGAAGAGGAACATCAACAATGAACGCTTTCGCCGACTCTTTTGCGATTCGTCGCGCCTACGGAATGGAGGGCTATGGAATTTACGTTTGGCTAATCGAACGTTGCGCGACGGCGCAAGATCGGCGATTAAAAATGGACGTCGACGCGTTCGCTTGGGAGATGCGCGTGGACGCCGACGTTGTTCACGACATTATCGCTAGTTTTGATTTGTTTGTCGTGGAGGACGGTTATATCCGCGACGCGCGAACCGATGTGAACGCCGCGAAACCGAAATCAAAAGTGCGTTCGGAAGCCGCGAAACGCGCTTGGGCTCGCAAAAAAGCACAAGAGGCAGAAGAAAAACAGAAAAACGACTTACCGCTCTTTGAAACGGTGGAAAAAGAAGAAACGCAAACGACGCCGCAGGTCGACGACGCGGAGCTTGTCGACGAGCCAACGACGCTTGAAGAGAATCCCGACGTCGCGGCGTTTAACCGCGTTGTAGCGCGGTGGAACGAGCTTTACAAAGGAACACAGCGCGTTGTGAAACAACTAAACCCGTCGCCGACAATGTGGAAACGTTTTATTGAGACGTACAAGCAACACGGAGAAGAAGACATTCTCGCCGCTTGCGAAGAAACGCGAAACGTTACAACTTTCGCCTGGACATTAAGGGCTGTTTTGAATCCGGACAAAGACAACGTACAACTCCTTTTGTCGCAAAAGGAAAACCGCGAAATCAGAGAGAAAGAACGGAACAATGGTAGCGCGTGGGAACAATCAGAAAAGCCAAAACTTTCCTACGAAGAACGAATTAGAATCCAGCGCGAGTTGTACGGAAACGACCCCGAGCCAAAAGTGTACGCTTCGTTCGACGAACTCGCCGCCGAATACGACTTCTAGCGAGTGCCCTTATTGCCACGACGCCGGTTACGTCGTAACGCGCAACCAATTCGGACAAATGGTGTGTCGTCCCTGCTCGTGCGGTCTGTTGTTAAGGCGACGGCGCGAGATAATGCAAGAAAAATCGGGAATCCCGGCGACGGCGCCGGTCGGGTTAGAGGAAAAAGCGGAAGATTACCTTAAAAACTACGACGAAATAAAGGAGTCGAGACAAAACTGGATTGCTTTCTTAGGGGCGCCGGGAACTGGAAAAACAACGCAAGCCGCGCTTTTGGCAAAATTATTGATCGCCAAGAAGCTGGTTCCGGTAAGATTTTACAACGCGTTCAACCTAACGCGACAGTTGATTGCGACGCGTTCCCGTCCAGCCGAATACGAAGCGATTTTTGACGAGTTTGAGAGGGCGCCGGTTGTCGTACTGGACGACTTTTTAAAAATCCTCCCGGCGTCGAACTCCTTTGAATACGCAAACTTTAAAGAAGCGGCGACAAGAGCGATTTGGGCGCGATACGACGCGCGGAAGCCGTTGATTTTGACGTCGCAACGAACGCAAAAAGAATTTTGGAATTTCGACGAGGCGCTTGCCGGTCGAGTGTTTGAGATGTGCGCCGGACGCGTTGTAGAGTTCGGTGAAAATAGCAAGAATTGGAGGCTTGAATATCGTGAAAATTGAACTGAAAGACGACGAGATTCGCGCGGTTATCGCGAAACAATTCGACGACGTGAAAACGCTTGTCGTCGGCGAAAAGAACAAGCGATACGGAGCGCGGAACATTTTTGAACCGGGCCCGTTCACGTCCGACGCCGCGCCCGATTTAACGATTCGCGCCCGTATGGGCGACAAAGTTCAACGTCTCCAAAACCTGTGGCAAGGCGTCGAAGGGGCGGCGGACGAAACGATCGAAGACACGGTTAAAGACCTTATGGGCTACTGCGCTCTTTGGCTTGCGTGGAACAAAATGTCCGGAGGAGACAAACAAGAGGCGGGGGCCAAGGCGGCGAAAAAGAAATGAAAAACTTTTTGACCATACGCGACTACCTTTCCGCGTTAGAGGATTACATCTTTGTCGGCAATGAGGTAAGTGAAACGACACTGGTAAAACACGAATCTCTTGTCGCTTTTTACACGGGAGCCAGAACCATCGTCGCCCTCGGCTGGAAAGAAACGCATACCGTGGAGAAGATGGCGCATATTTTATGCACTGCGTTCGGCTGTTTTAGCTTCATACAAATGGAAGATGCAGAGACAGGAACAAGCAGGATTATAGACGCCAGATGGAACGATACGCCAAAAAAATGCGCTGCCGCGTTGCACAGGTTTTTGAAACTGAAAGCGCAAGAAGGATACGGAGCGCCGGAGCTTTTGCAAATTAAGTGCGTTTTTGAGGCGGCTTTAGGAGCTATGCTAGAAGAGACAATAACCCGCTGTAAAAGTCGCAATGCTTGTCGAGAGACCGATGGGATCGCGCATCACTCGCGGTATGTGAGAACGTTGTTGAACGCGGTTTATCAGAGCGATTCCGGAGAACCTGAAATTGACGTAACGAAACTGCCTTACGGGCCCGATTTCGACAATATTTCGCTTGGGTTATGGAAGGAGTTTTCACAAGCATATTTAGATTATGTGAGCCATGTGGAAGATTGAAACAGAGCGAAAGGAAAGGATTATGATGGACGTCGCGCTTTGGGGAGACCGGAAAGTCGCTTTTAATTCCGTGCGGTTTGAAATTGGCGAAACGCGCCTTGCTTGCGAGTTATGCGAACAACATGGCTGGGACGGCACGGTGTACGCCGCCGGTCGCGGTTGCCGTCGAGACGACTGGGAATATCCGGACAACCCGGAAGAATGTTATCGGTTTGCTAAGGGGCTTTTTAACCGAAAGCATATGAAGCCGTTCGAGTTTCCTTCCGTTATCGTCGGGTTCCGAGTTCCGATTTTTGTCGCTCGCCAAATTCGAACCTATCAGAACACCGCGATTGAAAGATCGGCGCGAGCTTGCGAACCGATGGAGTTTAACGAAAAGTTCCTTCCGCCGCCGGAAGACCCGATTTTCCCGATCACGGTGGACGCGCTGGAAAAATACACGCAACTGATTCAACAAGGGTGGAAACGCCAAGAGGCGCGGCGCGTTTGGACGGTCGACTTCCTGACCAAAGTTTATCACCGGATTCACGTTCGCCAAGCGTTTCATATGTTCGACGAACGGTTAGACGCGGCGGCGCAAGGAGAAACGCAAAACGTGATTAAAAGTTTTTACAAGATTGTCAAGCATTGTTTCCCTGTTTTAGTTCAAGTCTACGAAGAGTCGAAGGGAGATGAATGGAAGGCGAAATTTTTGACGGAAACGACGACGGAAAAGATGATTGTTTAGAACTAGAGCCGGAAGAGTACAAGCGATATTTAGAAATTGTCGCCGTTAGAAAAGCGGTCGAGCGCGTCGGGGTGTCGGCTTTAAGAGAAAGGTTCGCCGACAAGCGGACTCGCAAAGAGTCTCTTAGCGAACTTAAAAAGTTTGTCAACGAAAACGACTTAAACTTCGAAGCGGCGTTGGCGACGTTCCATTTGAGAGACACGCGTGTTCAAACGGCGACTCTTAACCATTACAGAAAGGATTTAATGAGAAATGGCGAGTTTGAACCAGATTAACATTATCGGAAACGTTACGCGAGAACCGGAGACGCGCAACGTCGGGGGCGGAACGGTTACCCAATTCTCCGTGGCGGTTAACGAAGGTTCCGGAGATCGCAAAAAAACGACGTTTTTCGATTGCGACGCGTGGGATCAAAAGTCGGCGTTCGTGAGTCAGTACGTCGGGAAAGGCGCATTGGTTTTTGTTTCCGGACGCGTTGTAATCGACGAGTACACGGGGGCCGACGGACAAAAACGCAAGTCGTTCAAGATTCGCGCCTACGACGTTCAACTTCTCCACAGCCGCGACGGCGCCGCGCAACCGCAAAGCGGCGGTTATCAACAAGGAACGCCGCAACAATACGGGCAACAATACCCGCAAAACGCCCAACAGGTAGTCGCGCAGGTTCGAGAACAATTCGGGGCGGATATTCCGTTTTAGAGACAATGGAACCAGTAGACATTAAAGCGTATCTCTGCGTCGTTCACGTTCTCGAAGAGCATCACGTTTTTGTCGAGGCGGAGAACGAAAAGGAAGCAAAAGAGCGGGCGGAAAAGGTTCGTATCACAAAGGGAAGCCGGGTTTCCGGCGGCCCGTCCGTTTACAAGGTGGTTGAAGGGTGCTATCTTCCATTAAAAGTTGCCAAAACGCATAAAGAAGGTTGGAAGTATTACGGGTGAGAGACGGAGTTTATATGGCTATTGAAAAACAGATGGAGAGGTGATGAGAGACGAAGAAGCGGCTTTAAAAGCAAGAGAACACGGTTTCACAGACAAGAACGAGGAAAACCCTCAAATGGTAATGGAAAAACTTTCTCGCGAAAACGACGAGATTAAAAGACGTCTTGAAGGAGTTGAAAAAATTGCCGTTAGGACGATCGCGCAGTTGTCTGACCTGCAACGTCGTTTAAAACTTGAGGCTCTTTCCAAGCGTTATTTCTTTGTTCTGGACACGGAGTTTGAGTTTTGCAGATATTCCAAAATGACAGACACGGATTTCGACGCCCATTGCGCTAGAATTAAAAAATATTACCGCCATCGAAGACGGAAGCATTACGGCTAAGAGACGAAAGGAGAATTTATGCCAATTTACGAGATTCTTGTAATTGACACAAACAAATTCAAAGTGCAGGTGGAGGCGGAGACGCCAGAGCAGGCATTAGAAAGAGCGGAAAGACTCGGTTTAACCGAAGATTCTTGGTACGAAGGCGGCATCGAGTATTGCGAAGACGCAATATGCGAAATCAAAAATTTCCCTGCGCCACGCGACGTTCGAAAACACGATGAAGGCTGGGAATATATCGCCTAGCCGTTAAACAACACAGCGCGGCGACGCTCAAATGTTCGGGATTTTGCGATTGCGTCCCGATAAGCCTCTCGCCGCGTTTGCAAGGAAAAAACAATTCAAAAAACCATGAAGAAAAACTTACCCAGCCCGTTTTCTTGGGTCGGCTCTAAAAACCGAATGCGTTCGAAGATCGAGCCGATTTTGGAGGAAGCGCGGCGCGATCGGACTGTTTATGTCGAGCCGTTCGGCGGTTCGGCGGCTATGTTGCTTGCGCTCGAACCGGTAAAACACGAAGTTTACAACGACGCCGACGGTCGACTCGCCGATTTCTTTCGCGCGCTGGCCGACGACGAAGCTCACAAAAAAATGAAACGATACGCCGCCGTGTTCCCAAAATCGCGCGAAATTTATGACGAGATGAAGCGCGATTGGGTTAAGTCGCCGCAACTCGCAAAGCGCGGTTTCGCGGCGTTTTACGTTCAAACGTTTTCATTCGGCGGGAAACCGTTCAACTCGTTCGGCGTTGAAAGACGCGGCGGCTCGGACAAGCTCGTCGGAACATATCTTTCGAAATCAGAACGGCTCGACGAATACGCGGCGCGGTTTCGTTTTACGACCGTCGAATCGCTCGACTGGAAACAATGCGTCGCTAAATACGATTCGGAGCAAGCGTTTTTTTACCTCGACCCGCCTTACTGCGGGAAACAATATAATTTTTACCGGCGCGACTTGCCGCCGGTTGACCACGCCGAACTTGTTGAAACGCTTTTGTCGGTGCGTGGCGGGGCCGCGTTAAGCTGTTATTCAAACGACGTTTACGTGCCGCTTGAACGCGCCGGTTGGAAACGTTTTGATTTTGAAACGACGTCGTCTGTCAAGCGTTCGACTGACAACATCGGGGAGCAACGCCGCCGCATCGAAACGCTTTACGTTTCACCAATGCAAGAAAAAAATAAAGCTAAAGGATAATATAGAATGGGCGAAGACGACATCGATTTTTCCAAGTTTAGTATTATTCCGCCGATTCAAGAAGTTAGTTTCGGCGAGGTTCCGTATGACGACGAGTATAAAGAATACCTCGGGCGCGTCAAGTCGGTATCGGTTGAATGCGAGACAAAGCCATTCGAAGAGCCGCAATTAGACACATTGGAAGCAAAGGAGTTTCAGATCATGCTGGTGCCGAATGGCTACGACGTTAGCAAACGTTTTTGGACTTTGGAAGGGTTTTCGTCAGATGGTAGTGAGACTATTACCGCCAGTATTCGGGTAATGCGACCGGGTAAGTCCTGTAAGCTCATTAAAATCGCGGGACGGAAGCACAAGGCGTCGGAAGTCCGGTGGGCTTATTACTCGTTACGATGGTTCAACGGCTATGCGAAAGCGGAAAGGATCCTTGGAACAGAGGTCGCCGACCGCCTGGATCGCTTGCCGAGTTCCGTTGAAGAATACTACACTAAGCCCCAAGAATTGGGCAACGGTTCGCGAGTGTCCACCTTCTTTTATCTAGTCAAACTCCCTACAACAGGCTGGTACGTTTGTGGACAATTCGTGTTACCTAAGAAGTATGCCAAAAAAGAGCATATGAAGTTCGAGCGGCGCGGGGAATGTGCGCTTGAGAGATACTATGTTAGGTGTACATATAAAGATGACTGGGAATAAAATGAACATTTACGACGTTTACGTTTACGAGAAGCGCGAAGACGGTTGGGACGGAGTGGCTCTGGTCTGCTTCTTCGTTGGAGTTCAAGCCAAAAACGCGAAACACGCGGTCGAGATGGTGAAGTCGCGGTTAAGTCCGGAGTTTGCGGAACGCGCCGTTTTCCGTTATGCGAAGGAGATTGAGGAATGAATATTTACAGTTTTAGCGGCGGAAAAGATTCAACCGCAATGGTGATAAACGCCGTAAGACAACGCCAACCAGTTGACGCGGTTGTGTTTTGCGACACAGGCGGCGAGTTTGACGAAATCTACGCGCATATTGAGGTTTTTAGCAAATGGTGTGTTGGAAAAGGGATAGAGGGGGGGGGTAACAACAATCAAAGCCCCTTTTTCGTTTGAGCAATACGCGTTCGAGTACGTGCCCTCCCGAAAAGCGGGGAGGCGGGCGTCTTACAGAAACGACGGCCTTCGAGGTCTTGGGCTTCCTTGTTGGGGAGTGAGATGGTGTAACTCTCGATTAAAAAGGGATGTGTTTCGAAAATATATCACAAGCCTTGGTTGTGAAGCGACGGTTAACATAGGCATCACTTACGACGAGCGTGATAGAAGAAAGAAACCGGGGAAAAACGAGTGTTATCCGTTATGCGAGAACCAAATAACGGACGCGATGGCGGCAGAAATTTGCAAAGAAGAAGGGTTTGATTTTTTTGGTTTTTACAACAAAAGAAGTAGAACAGGTTGCTGGTTTTGCCCGTTGCAAAACGAAAAGAACCTTCGGAGCTTGTGGTTATACGACAGAGACAAATGGGTGCGGTTTTGCGATATGCAGGAGCGAGCGAGAAAACAGTTTCCGATTGAGCCGATGTGGTCGTTAGGCCGCAAGCGTACATTGAGTGAACTTCAAGAAAAATTTGAGAAAGAAGATAATGGTGGAGATGAAACGAATTAAAAACTTTTTCACGGACGACGGCAACTTAAAGGCGATAACGTTCGGACTAATGGCCGGGACGTCGTTAACGGCATTGATTGCGGTGGCGGCGTTAGTCGAGCTTGAATGGAACGGAACAAGAGCGATCGCCGACTTTTTTGGTTTCGAAAGCATCAAACAAAACGTGGCTATTGATTTAGCTTTAGCGTTTGCGTCCTCCGTTTTGTTTTGGGTGGAATGCCATCGAATCGAGCATAAATGTATTATGCGGCTTATCGAGTTGCGGAACAGGGAGATAGACAGTTACTGCCTGTACGTTGACCAGCTAACGAAAGTGATTTTGGAGGCGCCTAAACCGAACAAAGAGAAACGCGCGAAGAGCGATAGTGAGGGCGAGAAATGAACCGTTTTGAGAGAGCGTTTAAAAAGCGCGTCGAGTACGCCGACAAGGAAGTTCTGACAATCGCGGAAGTCGCCGAGATCGCCCGCGTATCGCGCCCGACGGTGATGAAGCATATCAAGTCCGGGGCGTGGCCCGCCGCCAAACACGGCTCGAAATGGTTTGTTCCGCGAGTGGAGTTTTTGCAAGCGCTTAAAGGAGAGAAATAGAATGGAAACTGGACAAAACGAAGGAGCTTTGCTTGAAAGAATTAACCACGCGTCGTTTAAAAAACAAGAGACCTGCGATTATAACGAAGACATAAACAAAGCAAGGGCGCTCTTAAATCTTTGGAGAGAGTCGTGCGAAAAGAGAGGTTGCGCGTGCGATTATTTTGTTGCCAAAAAGGCGTTAGAAGACGCGTTTAACGAAAAACTTGACCAAATCGTTAGCAAGTATGGACGCTTTTTCGCAAGCATAGCAGAGCCGGGAATCCCTGTGGAGAATTTTTCGAAAGGCACGTTGAAACTTATGCTTGCGGGGGTAATAGCTTGTGAGAGCGGTTTTCTCCGCGTATAACAAGAGAAACAATGTTTGAGAAAGCTAGGGAGGTATGGCTTGCGGGTATGTGTGGATAATCGTTGCCGTTTGCGCGGCGCTGTTGACTCCATTTGCGGCGGTTTTTATGGTGGAGATGGAAGAGAGCGGCAGAGTGTGGTATCCCGGACTGTTGGCTTTTATCGGGGTTCTTGGGTTTTGCCCGTTTGCTTTGTCGATGGGGCTCGTTAACATTTGGGATACGGCGGTTAAATAAGCTATGAATTTTGTTTCGTTGTTTGCGGGAATCGGCGGGGAGCATATCGCGTTAAAACGCGCCGTCGAGAAGGTTTGCGCGTCGCCACAGAATCGATTTTACGCTTGCGACGTCGACCCGCGTCGCGCCGCGTCGTTCGCTGCGAATTTTCCGGAAACGGTGTTTCGCGTCCGCGACCTCGCCAAAACGGCCGCGCTCGCCGAAGGTTTTGAAGCGGGCGGAATCGATTTTCTTTGGGCGTCGCCGCCCTGTACGGAATTTTCGCGAGTCAAGGGAACGACGGGACTTAGGGCCAACGTCCAGAACTTGGCGAACGACGTCCTGAACGGCTGGATTCGAACGGCTCGACCGCGCGCTTTCGTTTTCGAAAACGTTCTGGGGATGCAAAATTGGGGCCCGCTCGACGCAAACGGCGCTCGCGTCAAGTCCCGGCTCGGCGAGTATTGGGAGCGATTTTTAGGCGAGTTGCGGGCGTTGGGGTACGCCGTTTCGACGTTCAAGCTCGACGGGTTCCGGTTCGGCGGCGCTTCAAAGCGCGTTCGCTTGTACGTCGCCGGAGTTCTTGACGCGGCGTCGCCGTTCGCGCCTCCGGAACCGCCGCCAAAGGTCGCGTCGAAAATGATTCGCGACTGCCTGCGCCTCGACCTGCCGACGAAACCGCTCGCAAACCTTCGCGGCAAAGCGACGTTGGCGCGACTCGCCGCCGCCCGCGACGCTGGCTGGTCGGACGCGCTTTTCCCCAACCACGGCTTCCTTCACGAAGCGTATCCGCTCGACGGCGCGTTCCCGACGTTGACGACGCGCCCGATGATGTTCGTCGGCGACAACCTCAAAAATTATCGTTACTTAACCGCGCCGGAAGCGGGCGCCGCGCTCGGCTTTCCGGACGATTTTATTTACGTTGGAACCGGGAGCGACGTGTATCGCGGCGTCGGCGGAAGCGTTTCGGTAGACGCGACCGAAGCGATTTTAACGAAGCTCTTCAGCGAAGTTTTCGGCGGAGTGTAAAAAATAATTGACAAGCCCGTGTTACTGTATTTGGGAGACGTTAGCTAAATGACTATTAAGGATTTTGTTAAATACCAGCAGGACACTTTTGACGAACACGCCAATATTACGCTCAAGAAGTTGGGCGTGGCATTCAAAGATTTTACAGGAAACGCGTATGTTTTGACAGTCGAAGTGAATATTGACGACGAGAAACCTCCTATTGACTAACGCGCGAACTTTTGTATAATTGCCCCCGCAAGGGGGCTTTTTTATGGCTAGTATCGAAACGCTGAAACACAAGAGAACAACCGCCTACGTCATATGTTTTCGGAGAAACGGAAAGCGACAGAAGTTGTATCTTGGTTGCGCTTACACGAAACGAGACGCCGAACGCCTTCGCGACGCGATTGATTCGGCGTTAAAAGCCGAGAAAAAAGAAGAGCCGTTAGACCGCGCGACGTCTCTTTTCTTTGAAAACCTAACAGCCGATATGCGAAGACGGTTGATTAAAGCCGGGCTGATTCGCGGGGCGTTAGCAATCTCGCTTCAAGAGGCGAAAGACCGCTTCTTTGCAGAACGCGCCCCGTCTCTCAAACACAACACGGTTAAAACTTACAAACAAGCGTTCCGTGTTCTAGAAACGGTTGTGTCTCCGGATACGCGCGTCGATATGATTACGCGCGAAACGATTCTTGCTTTGCGCGATCAGCTGTCGGAGGTTTATAAACCGGCCTATGTTGACGGACATTTGACGCGATTAAATGCGTTTTTTGAATTTTTAAAGTCTGTTGAGGTAATTGAGACGTCGCCGCTGTCCACAATCCCGACGAGTAAAAAACATCAGGCAGAACGCGAACACGTTCCGGCGGAAACCGTGATAAAATGCTTCGAGCATTTGACGATTGAAAGACGCGCGGTTCTCGCTCTTTGGAGGTTTGCAGGATTGAGACGCGAAGAGCCTCGGTATTTAACTCGCTCTTGCGTTGATTTAGAGAAACGCAGACTAACAGTTTTCTCGCCTAAAACAGAACACACAGGACACGACAAGCGCGTCGTGCCGATCGGCAATGTTTTGTTCCCTATCCTCGAAGAATACTTAAAGGGTTTTAAAGGCGACGTGCTTTTTCCGTCTCTTATCTCCAACGGTGCGCTAGATACCGCATTCAGAAAGGCGGGTGTGAGTTGGCGACGTCGCGCTCAAAACCTTCGCGTTTCCTGTGAGAACGACTGGCTAGAACAACGAATACCGGCGCACGTCGTGGCGAAGTGGCTAGGGCATACCACCAGCGTTCAAGCCAAACACTACGCCATCGTTCTTGACAGCTATTTCGAAGAGGTTACAGGGCGTAAATAATCTATGGGATTTTCTATGGGACATTTTGAAGAAAAACGGTGAAAAAACGTGTAAAAACATTAAAAAGGCCGGGCGTTTAAACCCGGCTTTTCATTTTCTAAGTATTGTACTGAAAAGGATTAACGGCGAATAGGGAGTTTTTACGGTCGAGTCCCACTCGGCTTCGGTCGGCAAACAAAAACGCGTTCCTTGCGGCGCCAAGGCGGTTAAGCGTTTTACGTATTCTTGGCAATCGAACCAACTTACCGACTCGACGGGACGATTTTCGCCTTGGAAATGGCTCGGCGACTCGCCCGTTACGCTAAACCACTGTTTTTGCGTTACTTGGGTCGCCAACAACCAAAAGCCGTCGGTTAAAACGACCTTGTGTTTGGTTCTTGGACTTCCCATCGTAAATTCGCCGGGCGGAATCCAACAAAACGGAAAATCGACGCCGTTCACGACGACAAGCGCGTTTTCGCCCGCTTTTTTCTTTTGAATTTGCAAATTTATTTCCATCGCGAAAACCTCCGTCAAGAGCCGAAACTAGCGTCGCAACCTGTTGCAATTTCAAGCGTTAAACAGGAACAAAAGAAACTCGCCGAACGCCGAACGCTTCGACGCCGTTTTCGATTATAAACGCGGCGTTTCGGAAAATCAAGCGTTTCGGCGAAAAAAAGTTTTAGACGCGCTCAACGTTATCGCGGACGGCGGAAACCAACAAAAGAGGCGATTCGGCAAGTCGTTTTCGGAAAAGAAGTTGCGACGCTCGACCAACGCGGCGTCGCAAGTTTAAGAAAATACGCCGATGACTTTTCGACGGCGCGGTCGGATTCGACGCGGCGTCGCGTTGCGCTGCGACCGACGCAACCTCTACAAGAACGCGACTTAACGCCCCAAGCGGCGCGTTTCGGCGGCGAGTTCGACAAGCCAAGCCTCGACGATATACGGAAGGTTCGCGTTGCGGTCGATTTGCTCCAACGCGTCGAGCGTTCGTTCGGCGCAGCGAATCGCCGACTCGACGTTCCAACGCCCAAGTTCAAGCGCGGCGCGGAGATACGGCCCGACGACCGACGCGTCGCGAACCGGTTGCGCGCCTCGCGACGTCGCGTCGAGCGCGGCGACGAGCCCGCGATAAAATTCAAGCGCGGTCGCAAGGGTCGCCTGCAAACGTCGGCGACGCGGCGGCGCCTCCTTCCCGGCTTCCTCGACGAACTCCGTCAAACGCGCCGCGAAGTCGACGGCGTGTAAACGCTCCTTCGCCAACTCGCGCAACAGCTCCTGTTGGAACCCGACGAACGGTCGGTCGAGCGCTTTTTCCGCTTCGACGAGCGAACCTCGCGAACGCCGCGCGACCGAGTCGGCCTCCTCCGGCGTTTCGACGCGGCCTCGTTCGAGCAAAATTTGCGTGATCGCGTCGGTCGCAAGCGGTTGGAATCTAAAGGTTTGACAGCGCGACCGAATCGTCGGCAACTGTTTCGTCGCGCTCGTTCCGATCAAGATGATCAGCGAGTTCGCCGGCGGCTCCTCCAACGTTTTCAGGAGCGCGTTCGCCCCCTCTTGGTTGAAAAAGTCCGCGTCGTCGATCACCGCGATCTTGCGGCCGCCCATATACGCCGTTTGGTTCAGCTCGAAACAGAGCCCGGCGCGCATTCGGTTGTCTTTGTCGCCGACCAAAAGTTCCAGCGGCAACAACGAACGCTCCGGCGGCTTGCAGACGTAATGAAAGTCCGGGTGCGTCGGGATTAACGCTTCGTCGACGTCGCGTCGCAACTCGAATTGGCGACAGCTTTCGCATTCGCCGCAAGGTTGGAAGCGGAGAAGTTCGGCGTCGCGGTCGAACTCTTGCGAATCGGCGGTTTGCGACGCGTCCGTCCAACCGTCGAGGAGCGCGGCGTCCCCCCGTTTCGGGAAATGACGGCGGCAAAGAAGCGTCTTCGCCAACGCGAACGCGAACGTTCGCTTCCCGACGCCGTTCGGGCCGACGAACAGAAAACTCCCGCCGAGCCGCTTGCGTCGGTTCGCTCGCGCGAATTGGAGCGCAATCTCGTCGCAACCGAAAATTCCTTGCCAACTCAAAGCCGATTTCCTCCCGAAAAGCCGCCGTTTCGACAGACGACGCCGCGTCGTCCCGCCCAATTTAACCGACGAAACGACGCGACTTCCGTTTCAAGTTCAAGAGCGTTCGCGCGTCCAAACGCAGACGCCGCCCGGACGGTCTTCGAGCGAAACGCCGAGTTCCTTCAAGCGGTTGCGAATCTCGTCGGCGGTCGCGAAATCCTTGTTTTTCTTCGCGGCGCGGCGCAGGTCGATCAGGAGCGTCATCAGCGGTTCGACGAGCGAATCGTCTTGCGCCGACTCTTCTTCGACCGGAGCGCGGAAGAGACCGAGCGTCGCGGCCAGTTCCTTAAAGACTTGCGTCGCGGCTTTTAACGTCGCGCGAGCCGGTTGCGTCGCGGCGTCGCTCGGAGCGCTCGTTTCGAGTTTTTCGCTCTCGACGAACTTGTTCAACGTTCGCAGATAATCGAAGAAAACGCCGACGCCGCCGCCGGTGTTGAAGTCGTCGTCCATCGCGTCGAGGAATTTGGCCCGAAGCGCGCGGATTTGGTCGCCGAACTCGCCGGAAAGCGCTTCCGATTTCTCGAACGCGTCCCCTTCGGCGCGGGTCTTCGGCGCGTCGAGCGAGTAAAACGACTCGCCGCTAACCGCTTCAAAACGCTTGAAATAGCGATAGAAACTTTCGAGTCCCTTGCCGACTTCGCGCAAACGGTCTTCGCTGTAGTCGATCGGGCGGCGGTAATGGCTCGACAGGAGGAAGAAGCGAATGTTCTCCGGTTGGAACTTCGCCAACAGGTCGCGGAACGCCGACGCGCCCTTCGACTTGCTGATTTTCCCGGCTTCTTGCGACGCGAGGTCGCCTTCTTTCGCGCCGCCGTCTTCGGCCCCGTCCGCTTCGCGCGTTTTGCGACCGCCGACTTTGCCGACTTCGTTCGACGCTTGCATTAAGCCGTTGTGCATCCAGTACTTAGCCATCGGCTTGCCGTTGCGGGCTTCGCTTTGCGCGATTTCGTTCTCGTGGTGCGGGAACTGCAGGTCGAGCCCGCCGCCGTGCACGTCGAACGTTTCGCCGAGAATCGAGCAACTCATCGCGCTGCACTCGATGTGCCAGCCCGGGCGGCCCTTGCCCCAAGGCGAGTCCCAAGACGGTTCGTCCGGTTTCGCCGACTTCCAAAGCGCGAAGTCGAACGGCGAACGTTTCAGCGACGCCGTGCCGCCGCCGTCGCCGGTCATTTGCGCGAGGGTGCGGTTCGTCAGCTTGCCGTATTCCGCGAATTTTTCGACCTCGAAGTAGACGTCGCCGCCCGACTCGTACGCGAAGCCCTTGGCGATCAGGTCGGCGGTGAAGTCGATAATTTCGCCGATGTAGTCGGTCGCCTTCGGGAAGACGTCGATCGTGTCGACGCCCATCGCGGCGAGGTTCGCTTTGTAGTCGGCGGTCATCTCGTCGGCGACGGCGCTCATCGGAATCCCGCGTTTTTGCGACTCGGCGATCAGTTTGTCGTCGACGTCGGTGATGTTGACGACCCAAGTCGTCTCGAAACCGGAGTACGTCAAGTAGCGTTTGATCGCGTCGAAAATGACCGGGCCGACCATATGCCCGATGTGGCTCGGCTTGTAAACGGTCGGGCCGCAGAGGTACATGCCGACTTTGCCCGGCGTCGTCGGTTGGAATTCTTCTTTCGTTCGCGTCAGCGTATTAAAAACTCGAATCATCGTCAACACTTTCGAGGGTTAATCGTTCGTTGAAAATCGGCGCCGACTCGCGACGGCTCCTTACCGTTATCATACATCGGCGATTTTATTTTTCAAGTCGGGGCAAAAAAACCGTTTCGGGCGAAAAGCGCGAAAATTTCCCGCAAAACCGCAAAATTTCGGAGAATCGGCCCATTTTTCCCGGTCGGCCCGCTTAAAAAAACGCGCCGCGCCGCCGGGTTCCGCGTCCGCCCCGACGCAAAAAAAATCGACGCGGCTCCGAAAAACCGCGTCGATTTTCTTTTGCTCGACGAAATTCAAGCGTCAAACGCTCATTCCGCTTCGGTCGAGTAATCGATTTCGAAGGTTTGGCCCTTCTTTTCGACCGTAATCGTTTTTTCTTGTTTGAAGACGCTCAAGTCCATCGATTCGACTTTGTCGCTCATCACGCCCGGGTTCAAGACGGGGTCGGCTTCGAATTGCCCGACGACTTTCGACGCGGCGGTAACGGTAACCTTCTTTTCGCCGGTCGTCATTTCGCATTCGAATTTGCCGTCTTTAATTTTGCAACCGTCCGACATACCGACGCCGTCGACCGCGTCGAACTTCACGGCGCCGACGTCGATCGGTTCGCCGTCGACGGTGATCGTGCCGGAGACCGCGACCTTTTTCGGACCCTTGTCGCAACCGACGAAAACAAACGCGCAAACGCACAGGGCCAACGCCGAAACAAAAATCTTCTTGTTCATTTTCTTCTCTCAAATATTAGGTTTCGAGGCCCGAAACGCGCCCCGTTTATCGCCGATTTAAAAAAACGCCGCCGCGAAAGGCGACGACGTTTTTCAAATCGCGCAAAAATTACGCTAAATTTATTTCCGACAAAAATCGATTAGAGGTCGATATTCGTTTCGCCGCCCTTGGTCGTGGAGAGCGCTTTCCACGTGTCGGCGTTGATCGTGTCGGAGAAGAAGCGGACGGAGCCGTCGCCCATCGCCGCGTTGACGCCGCCGGAGTGGTTCGAGCGCGCGGCGGTGTATTCGACCGCGTCGACGACGACGCACGGACGACGCGGTTCGTCTTCGTCGAGGCAGGTGCCGGTGTACATCGCGTCCGGGCTGGTGGAGTTCGGCGTGAGAATCGTCGAGAAACCGGAACCCATGCGTTCGTCGTTGTAAACGTCGCCGCGTTTGTCGGCGTCTTTCGTATCGTCCGTCAGGAGGACTTCCGAAATCATGAGCGTGTTCGAGGTGCCGTCGGTAACGCTTTCAAGGCCGATGCACTTCGAGAGATAGAACATCGCGCCGTCGAACTTCGTGTAGAGGTGCGTGTGTTGCGACGGAACTTCGTCGGCGTGGAAGTTGGCGCGGTACCCGAAGCAACCGACGTAGTTGGCGCGGGCGCGACCGTAGGTTTCGCTCTTCGCGATTTCGTTCCCCGGTTTGTCGCTCGGGCAGTAGAACATATCCGGTTTCGCGCTTTCGCAAGCGATCGGGTCGCGGTTGGCGTTGGCGCCTTCTTGGTTGTTCGGATATTGATAGAAGTGCTTGCCGAAGTCGTATTGCGACGCGAGCGCGGCTTGTTCGATGAACGCGTACATACGCGGGTACCAAGTGCAGCGGATGCCGATGCCACAACGGCTGGCGGAGTCGCCCATCGTCGCGCCGATCGGGAGTTTTTTGTTAATGTCGCTGTAGTTGTGGACGGCCAAACCCCATTGTTTGAGGTTGTTCGTGCATTGCATACGACGCGCCGCTTCGCGAGCCGCTTGGACGGCCGGCAAGAGCAAGCCGATGAGGATACCGATGATGGCGATGACGACGAGAAGTTCGACGAGAGTAAAGCCGCGTCGTTTACCCCCCCCCCCCAATTTAACATTGTTGGTCATTTTAAGCTCCCTAATAGCTCCGACGTAACGGAAAAATAATAAAAAACGCCGCGACCGCCGCCGGACTCCGTCCGACCGACTTCCGCGTTATTTTTACCTCCAAAGAAAAGTACGATATTTCAAGCGCGAGCGACGAAACCTCGCCCGCGCAAAAAATTATTATAATCGGCGCCGACGTTTTTCGTCAAGGAATCGGAACGCGAAATAAGAAAAAATTTCGTTTTTTCCGCGCAACATTCCAATTTTAACGATTATCGCGTCAACGGTTACTTTAATATCGGTCGACCGCGGAGCCAACTTGAACTTTTTCGGAACGCCGACGCCGGTTTCTTCGCTATAATCGCTAAAAGCGCCGCGTTTTTGTTAACGTCGCGTAAATTTTAGACGCGACGCCCTCCCCGAAAATTCCCAAAAGTTCCGCGCCGACGAAAAAAACGTCGAAAACCGTTCCCGCCGCCCCTCTCCGACGTTAACGCAACCGGACGCGGCGACTTTTTCGGGTCGAAAACCGCCCCCGCCCCTTGCGCCGTCGCGCGGTTCGGGTAAATTAAAGAAAGCGGGCCGGACGACGGCGCGGCTCGCCCCGTTTCGCCGCCGTTTTCCCCTTTGCTCAACGGACGTATTAATAATAATGACGACTTCCCTTGTTGAACTCCTTCGCGACGCGCTTACGTCGCCGACTTTCTGGAACGTTTCCGCGACCTGCGCCGCCCTCATGACGGCCTGCGGTTGCGGCTGTCGCGGCGGCAACCAAGACGACGGCGACGATTCGGACGACGCGGACGCCGACGCCGATTTCAACTTCAACCTAAGCGCCGACCAACTCCGCGAATACGACGAATTCGTCGCGCAAACCGACGCCCGGCTCGAAGAGCTGGTCGCCGCGCTCGACGAAGCGCCGGAAAACGCCGACGAACTCGAATCGGAGCTGATTCAAGCGTTCCTGACCCGCGCCGTCCGCCGTCAAGAGGAAGGCGAAGTCGACGGCGCGTCGGACGATTACGCGGCGGCGTTCGAACGGCTCGAAAATCGGCTCGACGACAACGCCGAGTCGGTCGAAACGCTCAAAACGCTCGCGGCGGCGCGCCTGAATTACGCGATTCTTCTCAACGACGAAGGCGAACTCGAAGACGCGGAAGAACAATACGTTAAAGCGGCGGAAGCGAACGCGAAGCTCGTCGAATTCGGCGACCGCGAAGCGCGCCTCGACCTGGTCGGCGTCAAACTGAATCGAGCGGCGATCTTCTTCGAAGTCGGGCGGCAAGCGGACGCGTTCGATCTCCTCGACGAAGCGGCGGAAGAGTTCCAAACGCTCGCCGACGCGGAGCCGACCGCGAACGCCGAAGCGCTCTTCTACCTCGCCAAAGCGCTCGTTACGAAGGCCGACTTCCTCCGCGCTTCGCTCGCCGAAGAGGACGCCGAGGGCCCGGAAGTCGACGAAGCGAACGCGTTAACTCGCCGCGCTATCGACGTTTACCGTCAACTTGTCGCCGGCGGTCAAACGGAGTACAAACGCGATTTGGCCGACGCGCTGACCCTTTACGTCGCGAACGCTCCGACGCGTAGCGCCGCCGACCTCGACGAAACGCTCGCGATGTTGGCCGAAGCCTGCGGTTGTTACGAGTCCGTGATCGCTTGCGGCGAACCGGACGCCTGCGTCGACCTCTTCGACGCGACGATGCAACGCGCCGAACTCCTTTACAACGACGACCGAACCGACGAAGCCGCCAAGATTTACGACGACGTCCTCGACACGTTCGAAGACTTCGCGAACTCCGACGAAACGCCGCTCCTCGAAGGGCTCGCCATCGCCGCCCAACGCCGCGCGCTCATTCGCAAAGCCGCCGGGAACACGAAGAATTTAATCGCCGATTTGACCCGCGCGATCGAGTTGCAAACCCGCGTCGCCGACGATCTTATCGGAACGCTTCGCGGCGAAGAGTCGCATTCTTGCGGTTGCGGCGACTGCGGCGGTCATCATCACGACGCCGAGTCGCACGGTTGCGGTTGCGGCGAAGAACACGGTTGCGGCCACTCTTGCGACGGCGCGGAACGACGTTTCCTCGTCGACCGTTGGGCGACCGACAACTTCGCCGCGTTGACCGAATGCCTCTTCGAACGGGCCTGCGCTTACCTCGAAAAGCGCGACTCGACCGCCGCGCTCGCCGACTGTCTCGCCGCCGACGAACTCGACAAGGCGTACCGCTCCGCGCTCCGAGACGGCGAAAAATTGACGTCGGAAGCGCTCCCGAAACTCCGCGAACTGAAAGCGTCGCTCCGCGCTTAAACGCCGCGTTTCAACGATTTAGCCGTCGACGTTTAACCGATTCTCCGCGTTAAGCGTCGACAAAAAAACGCCGTCGAGCCTCTTAAAAGCTCGACGGCGTTTTTCGTTTCGCGTTTTTTAACGTCTTTTTCCTCGACGGCTTAAACGCCGACGCCGCGACGCGTTACGCCTTCTTTTCGCGCAACTCCTCAGCCCAGCGACGCATCCCTTCCGCGGTCGAAATCGCCGGAGTAAAACCGAGTTCGCGCTTCGCTCGCGACACGTCGTACCAGTACGACTTCGCTAGTTGCGTCGCCAAGAACCGCGTCATCGTCGGCTCCGACTTCCAACCGGCCCAGCGGTAAACTCGCTCCAAAATCGAACCGACGCGCCAAGCCGTCTTGAACGAAACGCTCTTCTTCACCGGAGGCTCGCCGACGATCGCCAGCAACTCGTCGATCCACTCCCAACAGTTGAGCGGCTCGTCCTGCGAAATGTAATAAACCGAGCCCGGAACCGGACTTCCGGGAACCAACGCGGCCGCCGCCATCCGGTGCGCCGTCGCGCAGTTCTCGACGTAAATCGTCGCGAGCCGGTTCGTTCCGTCGCCGACGCGGGTCAGTTTGCCGGAACGAGCGCGTTCGAAAAGACGCGGCGCCAGGTGTTGGTCGCGCGGCCCCCAAATCAAGTGCGGGCGGAGCGCGACCGTCATCAGCGTATCTTCGCGGTTCGGGTCGCGCTCCGGACGCGGAAAATCGAATTTCGCGTTCAACGAACGGAACCGCGACTCCGAAAGGTCGACGCCGCCGAAGTCGTAATCGTCCGTCCAAGGCGCGTAATTCGCCGCCCGAATAAACTGCTCCGCGATCGCCTTCGTCATTTGGTACCAACCGAGGAAGCGCGGCGCGTAAGGCGTCGACTCGTCGATCCCCTCCTGCGACTCGATCGTGTTCGCGACGCATTGCGTGCTGGTGTAAACGAGCTTGCGAACTTTGCGTTTAAGACAAGCGGCGACAACGTTTTTCGACCCGAGAACGTTCGTTTCGTAATAAGGGCGCGGATCCATCGAAACGCTCGGATACGCCGCGATATGATACACGACGTCGCAACCGTCGACCGCCGCGTCGACGTCGGCGAAATTACGCAGGTCGCCGAGTCGTTCGTCGACGCCGAGCGCTTGCAGGAACGCTCGCGGTCGACGTCCCAACGTTCGCGTTTCGACGCCGTCCGCCAAGAGTTGCTCGACGAGGTACGCGCCCAAAAAACCGCCGCCGCCCGTTACCAACGCTCTCATTTCAACACCTAAACCTTTTTAAACCAACATTAACAATTCGAGCCTAACGTTTTCGACCAACGCGCTCGCCGTCCTCGGTTCCGAAAAACTCGTCGCCTTCCCTTCGAACGCTCGACGGAAAAAACGCGTTCATTATTAATAAGACCTCGACGCGCCGTTTTGCGACGTTAAATTTTTCATTTTTCGTCAATAATCGTCGTACTCGTCGCCGCCGCCATAACCTGCAAAATCGTCGTTTTCCTGGTAAATATCAGGTTCTCCGTGTTGAGCAAGGTTCGCAAAGAGCGTGTACTTGCTCTTCCAAGCGACTTTAACGTCGCCGACCGGCCCGTTGCGCTGCTTTGCGACGATAATTTCCGCCGTGCCGGTCAAGCCCTTCTCTTCGGCCTCTTGCTTCGAGTGATAATACTCTTCGCGGTGCACAAACATCACGACGTCGGCGTCTTGCTCGATGGCGCCGGATTCGCGCAAGTGGCTCAGTCGCGGGCGGTTGTCTTTCATCGCTTCGGTCTGCCGGTTGAGCTGGGAAAGGCAAAGCACCGGCACGTTCAGTTCGCGCGCCAATCCTTTAAGCCGCCGCGCGATTTTAGCGACCTGTTCTTGACGCGGGTCGCTCGAGTTGTCCGGCTCGATCAAGCCGAGGTAGTCGATGACGATAAGCCCGAGCCCCTCCTGACGCTTCAAACGTCGAGCGACCGCGCCAATCTCCGTCACCGTCCGCGACGGGGTGTCGTCGATATAAAGAGGCGCCGCGCTAAGCGTCGAGGCGACGCGACTGAAATTCTGCTGATCTTTCCCGGAAAGCGCGCCGCGCAAACGTTCGCCCGGAATGCGTCCGCGAGCGCACAACATACGAATCGCGAGTTCCGTTTTCGCCATTTCCAAGCTGAAAAACAACACCGGCTGTTTCGTTTCGACGGCGACGTAGTCGGCGATGTTGGTCGCGAACGCCGTTTTTCCCATCGACGGACGCGCCGCCAAAATGATCAGCTCCGAACCGTGCAAGCCGCCGAGCATATTGTCGAGATCGATGAAGCCGGTCGGCACGCCGTCGACTTCGCCGGCGGCCCGCGCGTCGATAAGGTGAAAGACGTCTTGCATCAACTCGCCCATCGACTGCAAGTTCCCGACGCCGCGGTCGTCGTTGATCGCGAAAATCCGTTCTTCGGCTTGCGCCACCAACTCTTTCGGGCCGAATTCCGGCTCGTAAGCGTCGCGCAAGATGCGTTCGCTCGTCTCGATCAGCTGCCGTCGAATCGCGTTTTTTTGAACGATTTCGGCGTACCGCGCCGCGTGCGCCGTTACCTGCACCGAACTCATCAACTCGGCGAGGTACGCCTCCCCGCCGACCTCCTCCAATTCGCCGCTTTCGCGCAACTGGTCGACCAGCAGGGTGAGGTCGATACCGGTCGACGCGGCGTTCATTTCGAGAAGCCGTCGGTAAATGCGCCGATGAGCGTCGAGGTAAAAATCGTTCGGACGGGCGATCGTCGCGACGTCGTCGCAAAGCCGCGGATTGAGCAGAATCGCCCCGACGACGCCTCGCTCCGCTTCAAGATTGTTCGGCGGAACGCGGTCGAGAACGGAACCGACCGGCGGCGCCGCGACGGCGTTTTTCGACGTTGCTGTTTTCTTAGCCATTAACGCTAATCTTCAAGTTCCAGTTTTTAATATCTGTGCCAAAATTCAATCAACGAAGATTTGCGCGTCGGCGCGCGCCATCCCTTTTTTATCTTACTCTTTTCGCTAAATTTTTCAAGACGCGGAACAATGTAAAAGAGAAATCGCGCCGTTTTTTCACTCTATTTAGCAAAAATATTCCGCGGGCCCGCTTTCATTTTTTGCAAAATGAGAGAAAATAAACGACAAACGCGAAAAACGCGGTCGCCTTCGGGCGCGCCGCCGCCAAACGCCGACCTTTAAAACGCTTCCCGAACCGACGCCGACAAATGTTATAAGCCCGGCTTATATATTAACAAAACTTATAATAAGTCAAACTTATACCCGTTCTCGTCCGTTCTTCCGCGCTCGTCAGACCTTCAAACCGGAGAAAACGCGAATGATTCGATTGGAAAACGTAACGTATTCCTACGACGCCGACCGCAAACCCGCTCTCGAGAACGTCAATTTAACGATTCCTCGCGGCGAATTCGCGTCGATCGTCGGCCCGAACGGCGGCGGAAAAACAACGTTAATTCGACTAATCCTCGGACTCTTAAAACCTCAAATAGGAACGGTTTCGCTCTTTGGCGAAGAACCGGAAAAAGCGCGCCTTCGAGTCGGTTACACGCCGCAACAAGCTCGCGTCGACTTTAAATTTCCGATTTCCGTTCTCGACGTCGTTTTAGCGGGGCGTTTCGGAACTCGCGACGCGTCGCAAGCCTCCGCGAAAAAGGACGGCGCGCGCTTCCTTACGTCGATTCGCGACCGTCTTTTCTTCCGCTTCAACGCCGACGACCGTCAAAAAGCGTTGGCGGCGCTCGAGCGAATGGAAGTCGCCGACCTGCGCGACAAAGCGTTCGGCGACCTTTCCGGCGGTCAGCGCCAACGCGTTTTGATCGCCCGCGCCCTCTGTTCGGAGCCGGAGCTTTTGGTTCTCGACGAGCCGACGAACAACGTCGATCCGTCAAGCGCCGAAAGGTTTTACGAAACGCTCGCCGACCTCAACCGCGAAACGTCGATCTTAATGGTTTCGCACGACCTCGGCGTCGTTTCGGAACGCGTCCGAAGCGTCGTTTGCGTCAACCGCGTCGTCCGCCTCCACCCGACGTCGGAGTTCAACGGCGACCTCGTCCGCGAACTTTATCGAAGCGACGTCCGCTGCGTTCGGCACGACCACCGATGCAGCGAAGCCGGACACCAAAGTTGTCGCGACGAAACCGGTCGTTGACGTTTCGCTTCGTTTTTTACGTCGTCTTTGATTTTGCAAAATCAAGCGACGCTTATGTTTTATCGCAACAAAAACAAAGCGCGACTGATCGACCGTCGTTAAAATACGCAAAACAAAAAGGCGGGCTAAACTTAAACGATTAAGCCGACGCAGCGCGGTAAAAGTCGCGCTTTGCCCGCCGGAAGTTCGCGCTCCCCCCCTGTCGTTCCCGTTGATTCGGGAGTATAATAGCGAGGATTATTGAAGAATTTTCGCGACGCGGCCCGACGTCCGGTTCGCGTCGCTTTTAACAACGTCGGGAAACTTGGGAAAATACGTCGATGAGTGAAAAATTGCCTTACAAAGTCGCGGATATGAGCTTGGCCGATTGGGGCCGCAAAGAAATTATGCTCGCGGAAAACGAGATGCCGGGTTTGATGGCGTTGCGCCGCAAATACGGCCCGACGAAACCGCTCCGCGGCGCGCGCATCGCGGGTTGCCTGCATATGACGATTCAAACGGCGGTCTTGATCGAAACGTTGCGCGAACTCGGCGCCGAAGTTACCTGGAGCAGCTGCAATAAATTCTCGACGCAAGACCACGCGGCGGCGGCGATCGCGGCGACCGGCGTCCCGGTTTACGCTTGGAAAGGCGAAACCGACGAAGAATACGATTGGTGCGTCGAACAAACCCTTATTTTCCCGGACGGTCAACCGCTGAACATGATCGTCGACGACGGCGGCGACCTCACGATCGCCGTTCACGCGGAAAAATACGCCGGTATTATCGACGGCGTTAAAGGTCTCTCCGAAGAAACGACGACGGGCGTTCACCGCCTCTACCAAATGTTCGAACGCGGCGAGCTGAAAATCCCGGCGATCAACGTCAACGACAGCGTTACGAAGAGCAAATTCGACAACCTTTACGGTTGCCGCGAATCGTTGGCCGACGGCATTAAGCGCGCCACCGACGTGATGGTCGCCGGCAAAGTCGTCGTCGTCGCGGGTTACGGCGACGTCGGGAAAGGTTGCGCCCACTCGATGCGCTCTTACGGCGCTCGCGTTCTCGTTACGGAAATCGACCCGATTTGCGCGCTCCAAGCCGCGATGGAAGGTTTCGAAGTTACGACGATGGACGACGCCGCCGACCGCGGGAACATCTTCGTTACGACAACCGGCTGCTGCGACATCATTTCCGCCGAACAAATGTCGCGCATGAAGAACGACGCTATCGTCTGCAATATCGGCCACTTCGACTGCGAAATCGACGTCGCCGGTCTCGAAGCGTACCCGGGAATCGTCAAGACGCAAATCAAACCGCTCGTCGACCGTTACACCTTCCCGGGCGGCAACTCGATTCTCCTCTTGGCGGAAGGCCGCTTGGTCAATCTCGGTTGCGCGACCGGACACCCGTCGTTCGTTATGTCGAACTCCTTCACGAACCAAGTGTTGGCGCAAATCGCGCTTTGGACGGCGGAAGAAAAGTACCCGCTCGGCGTTCACCTTCTCCCGAAAAAGCTCGACGAGGAAGTCGCTCGCCTGCACCTCGAGCAACTCGGCGTCAAACTGACGACGTTGACCGAAAAGCAAGCGAAGTACCTCGGCGTCCCGGTCGAAGGCCCGTTCAAACCGGAAATTTACCGTTATTAATAAAGACGACGCAACCGCCGTCGAGCGCGAACTTCCCGGCGTTTGACGGCGCGTCGCCAACCCGTTTAACGACGCGTTTTACGTTCGAGCGTTTCCCCTCCTTTGCGAAAAGCCGCCCAAAAACGCGCCGTATTTGCGTTCGAGCCGCCGAGGAGCGCCCCGGCGAGCGACGTTTTGTCGCGTTATCAGTTTTGAAAGGAAACTTCCGTGCCTAACATTCAACCGTTCGAAGGTTTGCGTTACAACCTCGCTCAAATCGGCTCCCTTAGCGACGTCGTCGCGCCGCCTTACGACGTGATCGACCCGGCCCTGCAAGACGCGTTGTACGAAAAACACCCGAACAACGTCGTTCGCCTCATTTTGAACAAAATGCTCCCGACCGACGACGAGCAAAACAACCGCTACACCCGCAGCGCTCGCGAACTCAAAAACTGGAAGGAAGAAGGCGTCCTCCAAAAAGACTCGAAACCGGCGATTTACGTCTATCACGAAATCTTCACGGTCGGCGATAAAGAGTATACGCGCAAAGGCTTTATGTGCGGTTGCGAAGCGGTTCCGTTCGGCGAAGGGATGGTCTTCCCGCACGAAATCACGATGAGCGGCCCGAAACTCGACCGCCTGATGCTGACGACCGCGTGCAAAACGAACTTCAGCCAAATCTTCGGTCTCTATCCGGACGAAAAGAACGAAGTTCAAAACCTCCTCGAAGAAGCGACGCTCAACCTGACGCCGCTCGAAGCGACCGACCACCTCGGCGTTATCCACCGTATGTGGGTCGTCGACGATCAAGAAGTCGTCGCGAAAGTCGTCGAAATGATGGGCCCGAAACCGATCTTCATCGCGGACGGACACCACCGTTACGAAACGGCGTGCAACTACCGCAAACAAGTGCGCGAACAAGGTTTGCTGACGACCGATCACCCGGCGAACCACGTCCTGATGGTTTGCGTCGCGATGGAAGACCCGGGCCTCATCGTCCTCCCGACGCACCGTCTCTTCCGCAACGTCAAAGAGTTCTCGCAAGAAGACCTCTTCGCGCTCCTCGGCGATTCGTTCGCGATCACGACGGTCGGCGAAGGCCCGACCGCCGCGGCGAAGGCTTGGACGCTGATCGAAATGCAAGACGACCAAGGCACGATGGCGCTTTACACCGGCAAAGACCGCAAGTGGAGCCTGATTCGCCAAACGGAAGCCGGTCGCGCCAAGATGGACGAAGTCGCGGCGGAGCGCCAACCGGAATGGCGCGCGCTCGGCGTCGCTATCCTTCACCGCTTGGTGATCGACAAGCTTCTCGGCCTCGAAGGGCACGACAAGCCGAAGTACGTTCACGAAGTCGCGGAAGTCGTTGAAAACCTTGAAAATAAAGCGGACGAATTCCCGTTGGCCGCGCTCGTTTCCCCGGCGACGGTCGCGCAAATCCAAGAGTTGAGCTTGGTTCGCGAACGCATGCCGGCGAAGAGCACCTACTTCTATCCGAAGTTGATCACCGGTTTTGTCTTCAAACCGCTCGACTGAGCGAAGCGGCGAGCCGTTCCGAATAAACGCTAAGTCGTTTAAGTTCGGCGCTTAACCTCCAAACGAAAACGACGTTTCGCGTCGAGGCGTCGTTTTCGTCTTTTCCTTTTTTATTTTAACCCTTTTATTCGACGACGTTTGCGGTTGTTCGGTCGGCGATTTTTAACGGTCGCGCCCGTCGAATTTGAAGGCGGGCAAGCAACGGCGAATCGTCGTATCTCCTTTCGATGTTTAAAGTTGCCGCGTTGATTTTTTCGAGCGTCGCCGCTCCGTTCGTCAAGACGTTCGTCGTTTTTTCGTTATTTTCCGTCGCGTTATTTTCGTTGCGCCGAGCGTTTTCGCGCCTCTTTTTCTTTTTGGTTTACCGACCGCAATTCTTCGACGTCGACCGCGTCCCGGAAGGCGCGGCCTTGCTTGTCGGGAACAGCGTCGGTTATTTTGACGAACTCCTTATCGCGTCTCGCTTTAAGCGTCGAATCGCGTTCGTCGTTTCGCCGGAAAAATCGCGTCGTTGCTTCCCGGTCGAAGTCGCCCGTCGTTTCGGCTTTTTCGACGTGTTGACCGAAACCGGCGAAGCGCTCCGTTCCCGCGTCCGTCAAATTCTCGCCGACGGCGGCCTCGTTTGCGTCTTCCCGGAAGGCGATATGACGCGCTCCGGACGCATTAAGCCGTTTAGCGACGAGTTTTTATCGTTCGTCGAAGGCGCGTCGCAACCGCTTCCGATCGTTCCGTTCTTTATCGGCGGTTTCTTCGGCAGCGCGTTCAGTTTCGCAAGCGGCGCCAAGATGCGTTGGTTCCCTAAACGCTTGGAAGAGCGGCTTTTCCTTGCGTTTGGAGAACCGATTTTCGCCCCGACGACGGCGATGAAAGTCGAAGAAACGGTCGCCGAACTCGGTTTCGACGCCGCCGAGCGCACGAACCGTCGTCTGCAAGCGCCGCAACGCCGCCTCATCGACGTTTGCCGAGCGGCGGGCGGGCGACTTCTTGTCGCGGACGGAACCGGCGTCGAACTCTCGGGCCGTTCCTTCCTCATTCGAACCCTTGTCGCGCGCCGTTTTTTGCGTCGTAAAGTGTTGGAACGCAACGAGAAAAACGTCGGTCTCCTCCTGCCGACTTCCGTCGGCGGATGCATCGCGAACGCGGCTCTCGCGCTCGATCGTCGCGTCGCCGTCAACCTGAATTACACGTTCGGTTCCGAGGTTCTCAACTACTGCTGTCAACTCGCCGAAGTGCGTCGTATCTTGACGACTCGCAAGGTGTTGGAGCGTTTCCCGAACCTTAAATTCGACGCGAAAATCGAATTTTTAGAAGACGTCGCGAAAAAAGCGACGCTCGCCGATAAACTCTTCGCCGCCTTCGACGCCGCGCTCCTTCCGAAGATGTTGTTGCGTTTGAAGTTGCGATTGCGCAAAATTCCAGCGTCCGAAACGTTGGCGATCATCTTCACCTCCGGCTCGACCGGCAAGCCGAAGGGCGTCAAACTTTCGAACGGCAACGTCGCGGCGGTCGCTCGCGGCTTCCTCGACTCGACGCGAGTCGGCAAAAACGACGCGGCGCTGGCGGCGCTCCCGCTCTTTCACGCGTTCGGTTACGTCGGCAACTTTTGGATGACGTTCATCGGCGGCTGTCGCGGCATTTTCCACTTTAACCCGTTGGACGCCAAGGCGATAGGCGAACTGGCGCGCAAGTACCGTTGCACCTTCCTCTGTTGCACGCCGACCTTTTTGCGCAACTACCTGCGCCGTCGTCCGCGCGAAGATTTCGAAAATCTGCACACGATCATGACCGGCGCCGAAAAGCTCCCGCGCGACCTAATCGACGCTTGGGAAACGAAATACGGCGTTCGACCGACCGAAGGTTACGGCGCGACCGAGCTTTCGCCGTGCCCGCTCACGAACGTTCCGGACGTCCGCTCCGGCTTCTGGCGCGACGATTTTTCGGAGGTCTTCGAAGAGCAAAAACGGGCCGCGACGAACGGCGAACTTCCCGCCGACCGAAGCGTAGGTCGCGACGATTTCGAGATTTACCGCAAAGACGGTTCCGTCGGACGCGCGCATTCGAAAGCGGTCGTGAAAATCGTCGACCGCGAAACCGGCGCCGACCTGGGCGTCGACGAAGTCGGCCAAATCGCGGTCAAGGGCCCGCTCGTTACGACCGGTTATTACGGCGACGAAGAAGCGACGCGACGCGTTGTCAAAAACGGTTGGTACCTAACCGGCGACGTCGGACGTAAAGACCGCGACGGCTTTATTTGGATCGTCGGTCGCGAAAGCCGCATTTCGAAAATCGGGGGCGAAATGACGCCGCACGTTCCGATCGAAGAGGCGATGACCGCCGCGATTCAAGAGGCGCTTGCCGAACGCGGCGTCGAGCCGAAGGACGGTCTCCCGCTTTGCGCCGTAACCGCCGTTCCGGACGCGGCCAAGGGCGAGGCGCTCGTCGCGCTTTGGGTGAATCTCGGCGTCGAGCCGGAGGAAATCGTTCGCCGCATGCGCGAACGCGACCTCCCTAACCTCTGGATTCCCAACCTTTCGCGCTTTATCGAAGTCGCCGAAATCCCGATGTTACAAACCGGCAAACTCGACTTAGCGGGAATCCGCGCCGTCGCCAACGAACGCTTCGCCGTGTCGCAAAGCGAATAAACGTTTCCTCGGACAATCGCAAACGTATTATCAACAACCTTTACCTTAAAAAGGCGTCAATATGATCGCAATCGTCGATTACGGAATGGGCAACTTACGCAGCGTTCAAAAAGCGTTTGAACGTCTTAACGTCGAAGCGCAAATCGTTTCGGAACCGGAAGTTGCGTCGAAAGCCGACAAAATTGTCTTGCCGGGCGTCGGCGCGATCGCGGACGCGGTCGCCGAGTTGGAGCGAACCGGAATGGACGCGGTCGTTCGCGAGTCGATTTCGAGCGGCAAACCGTTCCTCGGCATATGCTTAGGATTCCAAGCGCTTTTCGAATCGAGCGAAGAAAACGGAACGACGCGCTGCTTGGGGATTCTCCCCGGTCGCGTCGTTCGTTTCCCCGCATTCCCGGATTTGGTCGTCCCGCATATGGGCTGGAACCGTCTCGTTTTCCAAAAGGAAGTTTCGATTTACCAAGGACTTAGCGAAGCCGACTTGGTTTACTTCGTCCACTCGTATTACGCGATAGCGGGCGAACCGTCCGACGTTGCGACGACGACCGATTACGGGCTCGACTTCTGCTCGTCGGTCGCTCGCGACAACGTCTTCGGCGTCCAATTCCACCCGGAAAAGAGCCAAGCGGTCGGGTTGCGCATCTTGCAAAACTTCGCCGACCTCTAATCGCGCAACCGTCGCCAAGTAACAACTTACAACGGTCGAAAAACCGCCGCTTTCCCCTACCGCGACGTTTTTTCGACCGTTCGTCGTTTTTTTCAGCCTCGACCGCCGCAAACGCCGACGTTCGCGCTTTTTTTCGTCGATTCCGCTCAAAATTCGTCGCGCCTCTTGCTTTCTCGCCGCCCGTTTGTTAAAATACGAGAAGTCGCCCTTCGCCGCGACGGCGTTTCCGCGCCCGTTTCCTTCCTCTTTTCTCTCTTCCGACCTTCGCAAACGGAGCGTTTACAATGACTTCGCAACTTCATCCCGCGTCCCCGAATCCGGCGTCCGACTTTACTTGGAAACCGAACGAAACCGGTCTTACGCTCGTTAAACTCAAAAATCGCGTCCCTTGCGTCGTCGTTCCGAGCGAAGTCGACGGCGTCCCGGTAACGGTCGTCGGCGCAAAAGCGTTCTACCACGTCGCAAAACTCGAGTCGGTTTGGCTTCCCGACTCGATTGCAACGATCGAAGAGGAAGCCTTCTTTTGGAGTCTCAAACTTACGCAAGTTCGCTTTTCCCAAGGTTTGCGTTCAATCGGCAAAGGCGCGTTTAAATTTTGCGAATCGCTAAAAGCCGTCGCGCTTCCGGAGGGTCTGCAAACGCTCGGCGAATTCGCGTTTCGCCGTTGTTTGAATTTAGAATCCGTTTCGCTTCCTTCGACGTTGACGACGATTCCCGAGCGCGCGTTCTCCGAAGCCTTCTCGCTCGCTTCGGTTTCGTTCTCCGAAGGGCTCGAAGCGATCGAACACGGCGCGTTTCTCGAATGCAATGCGTTGAAGGAAGTTGTTTTACCGCAAAGCTTACGTCGCATTGAACGTTGCGCGTTCGACGGGCGCTTATCGTCCGTTTCCCTTCCGGCGTCGCTCGAAACCTTGTCGCCCCAAGCGTTTGATTGCGATTTATCGGAGATCGAATTATCGCCGGTCAACCCGTTTTTCCGCCTAATCGACGGCGTTCTCTTCAGCGCCGACGGTCGAACGCTCGTCCGTTACCCGCAAGGCCGAACCGACAAAAAGTACGTTGTCCCGAACTGCGTCGTCGAAATCGGCCCCTACGCGTTTTCTTCCGCCAAGCTCAAAACGATCGCGCTTCCGGACGGCGTCGTAAAGATTGGCGACGAAGCGTTTCAGGATTGCGAATCCTTGTCGTCTATCCGCTTCCCGTCGACGTTGCGTAGCATTGGCGAAGCCGCGTTCGCCTCTTGTTCCATCGCGTCGTTCGACTTGCCCGACGAACTCGAAGAAATCGGCGACGGCGCGTTTTGGGGTTGCCCTATAACGTCGCTCGACTTGCCCGACAATTTAGAACGAATCGGCGACAAAACGTTTTCTTCGTGCAACATGTTGACGCGGCTTCGCTTGCCGTCGAAATTGCGCGAAATTGGTTCGGAGGCGTTCGCTCGCGCTAGGTCGCTAACGTCGATAACGCTTCCGCCGGCGGTCGAAATTCTCTCGCCCGAAGCGTTCGACGGCTGGCGGGCCGCCGCGCCGCAAATCAAGGCTTCTCAAGAGAATCCGTTCTTCCGCTCCGTCGACGGCGTCCTCTTCAGCGCCGACGGTCGCCGCCTCGTCCGTTACCCGCAAGGCCGAGCCGACGAAAAGTACGTCGTCCCGGACGGCGTCGTCGAAATCGGCCCCCGCGCGTTTTTCGAATGCAAAGCGTTGAAGGAAGTCGTTTTACCGCCGACGCTTGCGACGATAGGCGCCGCCGCGTTTAAAAAATGCGAAGCCCTCCAAGACGTCGCCTTTCCCGAAGGGCTCGCGACCGTCGGCGCCGAAGCTTTTTGCAGTTGCAAGTCGTTGGAACAAATCGAGTTCCCGTCGACGCTAGAAACGCTTGGCGAGGACGCGTTTATCTGGTGCGATTCGCTACGCGCGGTCGTTTTCAACGCTTCTTCGCCGCGCGAAATCGGCTCCCACGCGTTCTCTTTCTGCGGCTCGCTAACAGCTGTAACATTCCCCCCCGGCTTGCGCACCCTCGGCGAAGGCGCGTTTTTCCATTGTAAAGCTCTTGCGCAAGTTACGCTTCCGGTTGGTCTTACCGCAATCGGTCGATTAGCGTTCTCAAGCTGCCAGTCGCTCGTTGAAATCGCGATTCCGGAAAGCGTCGAAACGCTCGGAAACTCCGCGTTTAACGGTTGCGACGCCTTGACGACGATTTCGCTCCCGCGTTCGCTCGCAACTATCGGTCCCGGCTTGTTTTACCAATGCCGTTCGCTTGCCGAAATCGCGATCCCCGACGGCGTTCAAGAGATCGGCGAAATCGCGTTCGCCGACTGCCCGGCGCTCGTTTCGATAACGCTTCCCCCCGCGCTAACGACGATCGGCAAAGAAGCGTTCCAAAACTGCAAGTCGCTAAAGGCCGTCTATTTCCCGACTTCGAAGGGCCCGAAAAAAATCGTTCCGAACGCGTTCAAAGGCTGTTCGCCCGACCTAACCTTTTGCGGGCCTGTTGGTTCCGTCGCGGAAAAATTCGCCGCCCAAAAAGGAATCCGCTTCGAAGCGCGTTGACGACGTCGCGTCGTTTCGCTTCCTTTTCGTCCGCCGCGAACGCTCGAAGCAAAATTTGCGCCGCCGCGTCTTGCGTTTGCGCCAAGTAGCGTTATAATAATAGGGACGCGTTTTCCCGGCGCGTCCCTTCGTTTTCCAAAACAAACGCAAACCTTTAAATTTATCAACTTAACAGCGTTCCAATATGACTTCGCAAGACTCCGCCTCGCCCCTTTCGCCCAATTCGCCGACCGATTTCGAATGGAAGCCGAACAAAACCGGCGGCGTTACAATCCGTAAACTTCTCGCCGACGCGGAAAACGTCGTCGTTCCCGCCGAAATCAACGGTTTAACCGTTACCGAAATCGGTTCGGACGCGTTCGCCGGTTCCCGCTCGCTCGTCTCGCTCGTCCTCCCGTCGACCGTTCGCAAACTCGGCGATTACGCGTTTTGCAACTGCCGCAACCTCGCCCGTTTCGAAGGCCCGACGGAAGCCGACCGTCTCGGCAAAGAAGCGTTCAACGGTTGTTCGTCGTTGACGCAAATCGTTATCCCGCAAGGAATCGAGAAGATCGGACGCAAAACGTTCGACGGTTGTCGCTCGTTACAAAGCGCCGTCGTTCCGGCGAGCGTTCGTCAAATCGAAAAGCGGGCGTTCTGCGACTGCGCGTCGCTCGAAACGGCGACGATTCTCGGTTCGGTCGCAACTATCGGTCGTCGCGCATTTTACAACTGCCGCAAACTGCGTTCGGTCGAAATCGCCGGAGCCGAAAAAATCGGAGCGCGCGCCTTCTTCGGCTGCGCCTCGCTCGAAAAAATTGAACTTCCCGACGGCGTTTGGAGCGTCGAGGACGCGGCGTTTTCCGGTTGCGAAGCGCTAACGTCCGTCGCGTTTCCTGCGAGCGTCGAAGAAATCGGCGATGACGTTTTCGTCGGTTGTTCGCCCAACCTAACGCTTTACGGCGCAATCGGTTCCGTCGCCGAAAAATACGCGCTTGAAAACGGTCTTCGTTTCGAATCGCGCTAATTCGCGACTTACGTCCGTTCGACGACGCGTCGTTGTTTCGTCTTGTCGAACGGGCGTTTCTCTTGCGATTCCCCCCTCCGCTTCCTTTTTTCTTATTATATCTTGCTTTACACGACCCAAAAGCAATTCGTCAATTTAGTTGATTTTGCGACTAAAAGACGTTAAAATAAAAGCGTCGCGGTCGCATATTCCGGAATGCGCCGCCGTTAAACCGATTTTACGACGCGGAGCCGACTTTTATTTTTCAACGTTTTATCCGTTTCGTCAACCCCCGTAACGATTGTAATAGCAATGACTTCAAACCCCCGTCTTATGTCGTCCGCGACGCCGAATCATACGTCCAATTTTTATTGGAAACCAACGCCAACCGGGGAAGCCGTCGTTCATTGGTTTAACGACGACAAGGCGTCCGAAGCGGTTATCCCGGAGGAACTCGACGGTCGTCCGGTCGTCGCGGTCGAAAACGTCGCCTTTTCCTGTTGCAAGTCGTTGCGCTCGTTAACGTTGCCGTCGTCGTTCCGCGATTTTCTTTCGTCCGCGAGCGCCGTTGCATCGCTTGACGCCGACCTCCGCCAAAGGCTTTTCGGAGCTCTTCTCGACTGTCCTTCGCTATTGAAACTCCATGTCGACCCGAAAAACACGCGCTTCCGCTCGGTCGACGGCGTTCTCTTAACCGACGACGGCAGAACGCTTTATTGCTTTCCACAAGGTCGAACAGGCGATTACGTCGTTCCTTCCGGGGTCGAGAGAATCGCCCCAAACGCGTTTGACAGTTGCCGCTTAACGTCGGTCGCGTTTAACGAAGAGCTTCGCTTAATCGACGATTGGGCGTTTTTCAAATCCAACAATTTGCAAACGCTCGACTTCGGGGCTAAATCTTCGCTTCAAAAAATCGGCGTCAGGGCGTTCGGTCAGTGCGCTGTATTGAAACGCGTAACGCTTCCCGATTCGCTCGAAACGCTCGACGAAAGCGCGTTCGCCTATTCTCGTTCGCTAACGGAAGTCGTTTTAAATCGGTCGCTTATAGAGATCGGCGACGGCGCGTTCTATTATTGCGACACGTTAAAACAAATTTCCTTTGGCGACCGTCTCGAACGAATCGGCTCCGGCGCGTTTTGCGGCTGTTCGTCGTTAACGCAAGTCGTTTTGCCGCAAAAACTTTATCAAATCGGCGTCGACGCGTTTAGAGATTGCAAAGCGTTAACGCAAGTCGTGTTGCCGCAAGCGCTTCGAAAAATCGGCGCTTCCGCGTTCGAAGGTTGCAAAGCGCTATCGTCCGTCGCGTTTCCCGATTCGCTCGAAGAAATTGGCGACCGAGCGTTCGAAGGTTGCAAGCCGCTAACGAAAATCTCGCTTCCCAAATCTCTCCAAACGCTTAATCCGCAAACGTTTAATGGTTGCCCCAATCTTACGACGTTCGACGTTTCCCCGCGCAATCGATTTTTTCAAGTCGTCGACGGCGGTCTTCTAAGCGCCGACGGTAAAACGCTTTGGCGCGTTCCGCCGACGCAAACGGGCGCTTTTGCGGTTCCGGACGGCGTCGAGGAAATCGCGCCTTGCGCTTTCTTAGGTTGCAAAGCGCTTGCCGCGATTGAACTTCCGGACTCGTTACAAACCGTCGGCGACCGCGCGTTCGACGGTTGTCAAGCGCTCGCCAAAATCGCGATTCCTCGAAACGTCAAAACGCTCGGCGAGAAAGCGTTTAACGCTTGCAAGTCCTTATCGTCGCTAACGTTCGCGCCGGACTCGACGCTCGAAACGGTCGGCAAAAACGCGTTCGCCGGTTGCAAAGTTCTCGCCGAAATTTCCCTTCCGCCAACCGTTAACAAACTCGGCGCGGGCGCGTTCGCCAAGTGCGAGTCGCTAACTAAAGCGACGATTTCGGCGGCGGTTCAAAAGAAAGCGCAAAACGCGTTTAAAGGTTGCGGCGCGTTAACGGAACTCAATGTTTTACAACCGGTTGCGGCGCTCGAAGAAACAACGAAACCCGCGAAGAAAAGCGCGAAAAAAACGTCGACGAAAGATAACGACGCCGCGTCGTCTTCCGTTCCAAATCGCCCGGAAGTCTTTTCCGCCGACGGGTTCCTCTTCGCCGACGGCGGCAAAACGCTGACGCGCAATCTCGACCAAACGTCCGCCGAACGCGTCGTTCCCGAGGGCGTCGAAAAGATCGCCGTTCGCGCGTTTTCTCACTGTATGTCGTTGAAAACGCTAAAGTTGCCGTCGACGCTCAAAGAAATCGGAACCTACGCGTTCGACGCTTGCGAATACTTGGAAGCGGTCGAACTGCCAGACGGTTTCGAAACGATCGGCGAGCGCGCGTTCTTTAATTGCCACCGCCTGCGCTCGGTTTCGTTCCCTGCGACAATCCGTAAAATCGGCTCCGAAGCGTTTGCGTATTGCGTCTCGTTCGCGTCGGCGACTTACCCGGAAAGCGTCCAACCTAAAATCCTTAAAGCGTTGCCTCACAAGGAAATATCGCGAACCGTTATCCCGTCGAAAACTCGCGATTTCCGCTTGATCGACGGCGTTATTTTCAGCGCGGACGGCAAAACGCTCGAGTTTTGCTCGGAGGAAAAATCGGGCGTTTACTCCGTTCCGAACAGCGTCGAGAAAATCGCCGAAAAAGCGTTCGCCGAACGTCAAGCGCTAACGTCCGTCGCGTTTCCGGCAAGTCTTCGCCAAATTGGCCCGAACGCGTTTTTTGAATGCGAGTCGTTAACGCAACTCGTTTTTTCGGAAGGGTTGCAAAAAATCGACGACGAAGCGTTTTTGGGCTGCAAGGCGTTAAAATCGGTGAAATTTCCTCCCGGGCTCGTCTCGATCGGCGCCGGCGTTTTTTTCTTTTGCGACTCGTTGACGCAAATTGAATTTGGGCCGGGCTTAAAAACGATCGGCTCGCGAGCGTTCGAGTATTGCCCGAAATTAACGCGACTCACGCTTCCGGAAGACGTCGATGAAATCTGCGATAAAGCGTTTTACGACTGCGGCGTCGAAGAACTCGACTTGCCGAACGGGCTCAAAAATTTGGGAAAACGCGCTTTTTCGGACAATCGACACTTGAAGCGCGTTTCGCTTCCCGCGTCGTTGAAAAAGCTCGCCGCCGAGACTTTCCTTCGTTGCGCATCGCTTTCGGAAATCAAGTTTTCACAAGGACTTGAAACCATTGAAAACGCCGCCTTTTCCCATTGCGCAGGTCTTTCGACGCTCGAACTTCCGCTCGGCTTGCGCAAACTCGGCGCTCGCGCGTTCGAAAATTGCAAAACGCTTGAAACGGTCGTTCTTCCGCCGACGCTTGTCGAAATCGGGCCCGACGCTTTCGCCGGAACTAGCGACAATTTAACGTTTTACGGCGCCGCAAATTCCTTCGCCGAACAATACGCCCGCGACGCCGGACTCCGCTTCCAAACGCGTTAAATCGCTAAATTGCGACGCCGTGTCTTCCTCCTTATTCCGTTCCAAACGTCAACGCAATCATTTAAATAACAACGATTAACGAAAATATTAACAATGCCGACTTTACCCGCTATTTCCGCTTCCTTGCCGACGCCGCCGAACGCCTTTGATTGGCGCCTTAACGCCGACGGTCGCGTCGTTCTCCAAAAATTGCGCGACTCGAGCGCCGTCGCCGTCGTCGTCCCAGCGAAAATCGACGGCGCGCCCGTCGTCGCAATCGCCGACGCCGCCTTCGCTTACGCCGGTTTGTTAACGTCAATAACGCTCCCGGAAAGCGTCGAAAAAATCGGCGCCAACGCGTTTTTCCGTTGCGTTTCACTAACCGACGTCGCGCTTTCCAACGCTTTGCGCGAAATCGGTTCGAGCGCGTTCGACCTTTGCGAGTCGCTCCGTTCGCTCCGTTTGCCGAACGCTCTTAAAACGTTCGCGCCCGACGCCTTCAACCGTTGTTCGTCGCTAACGGAACTCCTTGTTTCGCCGGGAAATACGCGTTTGCACGCCGTCGACGGCGTCCTCTTCAACGCCGACGGGAAAACTCTTCTTCGCTGTCCGCCGGGCAAGTCGGGCGCTTACGTCGTTCCGGACGGCGTCGAGCAAATCGCGCCCGGCGCCTTCAACGGTTGCGCGCTTTTAACGTCGGTCGCGCTTTCGGCGTCGCTCCAAACGTTTGACGCGCAAGCGTTTCGCGATTGCCCGGCGTTGACGCAATTTCAAGTCGCGCAGGAAAACAAAAATTTCCGCGCCGTCGACGGCGTTCTTTACTCCGCCGACGGCAAGACGTTAGCGCGTTATCCGGAAGGAAAAGGCGACGCGTTCGAGGTTCCGAACGGCGTCGAAATAATCGGCGACGGCGCGTTTTCCGGTTGCAAGTCGTTGCGAACGGTCGCTTTGCCGCTCGGCTTGCGGTCGCTCGACGCGAACGCGTTTTCCGGTTGCAAACGCTTAACGTCGGCGCCGCTTCCCGACGGTTTGCAAAATATTGGCGAATCGGCGTTTAGAGGTTGTAAGCGTTTAAGAACGGCGGCGCTCCCGACGACGCTTCGTTCGCTCGGCGCGGGCGCGTTTTACGGATGCAAAGCGCTAACCGACGTCAAAATCCCCGGCAGCGTCGCAACCGTCGGCGCCGCGACGTTTTACGCTTGTTTTAAGCTCCGTTCGGTCGCGTTCACGAACAGTTTGCGCGAAATCGGCGCGGCGGCGTTTTACGCTTGCGACTCGTTAACGCAAGTTGTTTTGCCCCAGGGGTTAGAAACGCTCGGCGCGGCAGCGTTCGGCGCTTGTCGAGCGTTGGAGTCGGTCGAGCTTCCCTCAGCGTTGCAAACGCTTCCATCGCAAGCGTTTAGCGGATGCGCGGCGCTTCAAAAAATCGCGTTGTCCGACGACTTGCGCGAAATCGGCTCCGGCGCGTTCGACGGTTGCGCGGCGTTAGCGGAAATTTCGCTTCCCAACACCCTGCAAACGATTGGAACGTCGGTGTTTAGCGGGTGTCGCTCGTTAAAATCCGTCGCTGTTCCCTCCGGCGTTAAAACGCTCGAACTCGGCGTCTTTAGCGGTTGCCAAGCGCTAACGTCCGTCGCGCTTTCCAACGGCGTTCTAACCGTCGACGACGAAGCGTTTAGCGGTTGCGCGGCGTTAACGGAAATTTCGCTCCCGACGACGCTTCGAACGCTAGGCTTTTACGCTTTCGGCGGTTGCCAATCCCTTTCGTCCCTCGTTTTACCTCCGTCGCTTGCCGAAATCGACGATTACGCGTTTTTCGCTTGTTCGCCCGACTTAACGCTTTGCGGAAAAAGCGGTTCCGTCGCGGAAAAATTCGCCGCGCAAAACGGCTTCCGCTTCGAACCGCGTTGACGCCGCGTCGTCGTTTTTATTTTACAAACGTTCGCATTATCCTTGTTTTAGTTTAACAGGAGCAACCGCAATGACTTCGCAGCTTCCTCCCGCGTCCCCGAATCCGGCGTCCGACTTTACTTGGAAGCCGAACGAAACCGGCCTTACGCTCGTTAAACTCAAAAATCGCGTCCCTTGCGTCGTCGTTCCGAGCGAAGTCGACGGCGTTCCGGTAACGGTCGTCGGCGCAAAAGCGTTTCATCGCGTCGCCAAGCTCGAGTCGGTTTGGCTTCCCGATACGATTGAAACGCTCGAAGAAGAGTCGTTTTATTGGGCGTCCCAGCTGAAACAAGTCCGCTTTTCGCAAGGTTTGCGTTCAATCGGCGACGCCGCGTTTATGTATTGCGAATCCTTAGAATCCGTCGAGCTTCCGGAAGGTTTGCAGACGCTCGGGGGCGGAGCGTTTCAACGATGCAATTCGCTGAAGTCGCTCTCGCTTCCGTCGACGCTCGCCGAGATTCCCCGCGGCGCGTTTTTCTACGATTTTTCGCTCGCTTCAATTTCGTTCTCAGACGGACTCGAAACCATCGGCCCCCGCGCGTTTCTCGAATGTCATTCGTTGCAGGAAGTCGTTTTTCCTCGGAGTTTGCGTCGCGTCGAATCCGAAGCGTTTTGGGTTTGCGCCAAGCTCTCGTCCGTTTTCATTCCGGCGTCGCTCGAAACTCTGGCTTACGACGCGTTTTATCGCTGTCCAATATCGCAAATCGAGGTTTCGCAAGAGAATCGGTTTTTCCGCTCCGTCGACGGCGTCCTTTTCAGCGCCGACGGTCGAACGCTCGTCTTTTACCCGCGAACCCGAACCGACGAAAAGTACGTCGTCCCGGACGGCGTCGTTGAAATCGGCCCCCGCGCGTTTAATTACGTCGAGAGTCTCCAAACGATCGAGCTTCCGGACGGCGTCGTAAAGATTGGCGACGCAGCGTTTGAGTATTGCGAATCCTTGTCGTCTATCCACACCCCGTCGACATTGCGTAGCATCGGCAAAAACGCGTTCGTGGGCTGTCGCATTACGTCGTTCCACCTGCCCGACGGACTCGAAGAAATCGGCGACGGCGCGTTTCAGAGTTGCCCGATAGCGTCGCTCGACTTGCCCGACAATTTAGAACGAATCGGCGACAGAACGTTTTCTTCGTGCAATATGTTGACGCGGCTTCGCTTGCCGTCGAAATTACGCGAAATTGGTTCGGAGGCGTTCGCTCGCGCTAGGTGGCTAAGGCCGATAACGCTTCCGCCGGCGGTCGAAATTCTCTCGCCCCAAACGTTCGACGGCTGGCGAGCCGCGCCGCAAATCAAGGTTGCGCAAGAGAATCCGTTCTTTCGCTCCGTCGACGGCGTCCTTTTCAGCGCCGACGGTCGCCGCCTCGTCCGTTACCCGCAAGGCCGAGCCGACAAAAAGTACGTCGTTCCGGACGGCGTCGTCGAAATCGGTCCCCGCGCGTTTTTCGAATGTCGTTGGTTGCAGGAAGTCGTTTTTCCCCAAGGTCTTGCGACGATCGGCGCCGAAGCGTTCAAAAACAACAAAACGCTCCAAAACGTCGCGTTCTCCGAAGGCCTTAGAACCGTCGGCGAGGAAGCGTTTATGTTCTGCAAGTCGTTGCAGCGACTCGACTTCCCGTCGACGATTGAAACGATCGGGGCGCAAGCGTTTTTCGTCTGCGACTCGCTGCATACGCTCGTTTTCAACGCCGCGTCGCCGCGCGAAATCGGTGAAAGAGCGTTTGGTTGTTGCAAAGCGCTAACCGCGGTCGAATTCCCGCCCGGCTTGCGAACCCTCGGCGAAAGCGCGTTTAGTAGCGCCGAATCGCTTGGAAAAATTTCGCTTCCGGAAGGTCTCGAACATATCGGCGAGTCCGCGTTTCACGGCTTGCCGCTTGTCGAAATCGCGATTCCCGAAGGCGTTAAAACGCTCTCCTACGCGCTGTGCGGTTGCGAGTCGCTGACGAAGGTTTTGCTACCGAACTCGCTGACGACTATCGGCGACGCGACGTTTGCCCATTGCAAGTCGCTTGCGGAAATCGCGATTCCCGACGGCGTCGAAGAAATCGCTTACGCCGCGTTCGCCGACTGCCCGACGCTCGTTTCGATAACGCTTCCCCCCGCGCTAACGACGATCGGCAAAGAAGCGTTTCGAGATTGCGCGTCGCTAAAGACCGTCTATTTCCCGACTTCGAAGGGCCCGAAAAAAATTGTTCCGAACGCGTTCAAAGGCTGTTCGCCCAACTTAACCCTTTGCGGGCCGGGAGGTTCCGTCGCTGAAAAGTTCGCCGCGAAAAAAGGAATCCGCTTCGAACAGCGTTGACGTCGCGTCGTTTTTCAGCGTTTAACTCCGATTGACGCCGCGTCGTTTTTTGCGTTTTCAACACCGATTGACGCCGCGTCGCCTTTTTGCCGTCGACGCGGCGCAACGTCGCGTTCGGCGGTTTACGGCTTGCGCGACGCGACGGTTATAACGCGTTCTTCCGGCGTTTTTTTTTGAAAAAATCGACTTTTTCCCGAAAATTCGCTTGCTTTGCGCGCTTCAATCCGTCATAATATCGAAATACGTCGCCGATTCGTTCGCGACCGCCGCCGACGCCGTCCGACGACGCGACCAACGCAAACCGTTCAACGCAAGGAGTTATCTATGCCAAACGCTCAACGTCAGGACGCCGCGAGACCGAATCCGCCGGTCGATTTCGAATGGAAAGCCGACGAAGAAACCGGCGACGTTACGATCGTTCGTTTCCGCAACGGAAGCGCGTCCGAAGTCGTTATCCCGAACGAAATCGGACGGCATCCCGTTACAAAAATCGGAAACTGGGCCTTTGGCGGGGGTTGCGCGATAAGGTCGGCGACGCTCCCCGACGGCCTGCTAAATCTCGATACGGAAGTGTTTAGTTCCTGCAATGAGTTGACGGAGTTTCGAGTTTCCGCCAACGCGAAAAATTTCCGCGTCGTCGACGGCGTCCTCTTCTCCAAAGACGGCAAAACGCTCGTCGCGTACCCCCGCAATAAAGCGGGAACGGAGTACGTCGTCCCCGACGGCGTCGAAACGCTCGGCAAAGGCGCGTTCTCCTGCGCCCGAGCGCTAACGTCCATCGTACTTCCGCCAAGCCTCGCGACCGTCGGCGACGAAGCGTTTTGGGGCTGCGAATCATTACAGTCCATAGCGCTCCCGCCAAGCGTCGCAACCATCGGCGCGAGAGCGTTTTGGGGTTGCGCGTCGTTGCGCTCGTTCGAACTTCCGAGCGGGATTCAAAGCGTCGGCGCGGGAGCGTTCCAAACCGGTCCGTTCCCAAAATGCGGCGCGCTGTTGGAAATCATTATTTCTCCGGACGCGGAGCGCTTCCGCGCCGTCGACGGCGTCCTCTTCTCCAAAGACGGCAAAACGCTCGTCGCGTACCCGGGCGGGAACCCGAGAACGGAATACGCGATCCCCGACGGCGTCGAAACCGTCGCCGACGAAGCGTTTTGGACGTGCAAGGCGCTGCGTTCCGTCGCTTTTCCCGATGGTTTACAAACCATTGGCAAATGGGCGTTTGTCAACTGTGATTCATTACATTCCATCGCGCTTCCCGACAGTTTGCGGACTATCGGCTACGGGGCGTTTGCCGGTTGCGAAGCGTTAACGTCCATCGTGTTTTCAGACGGTTTGCAAACCATTGGCGAACGGGCGTTTAGTTGCTGTTCTTCGCTAACGTCTATCGCGCTCCCGAAAAGCCTCAAAACCGTCGGCAAGTACGCGTTTCATTACTGCAAATCGTTACGCACAGCAACCCTTCCCGACGGCTTGCAAACTATCGACAGCCACGCGTTTGACGATTGCGAATCGTTGCGAACGATCGCGCTTCCCGACAGTTTGCAACACATCGGAGTCGGCGCGTTTGACTGTTGCTCCGCGTTGCAAGCGGTGTTCTTGCCCGAAAAACTACCGACCGTCGAAGTTCACGGGTTTGGGCACGGCGATTCATTGCGCTTCGCCGTGTCGCAAAGCGGCGAAGTCGGCGTCCCTGACCGCCGTTGTAAGCTACTGTCGTTCGAGCAGTTCCGCGCGCAAATGGTCGACGGCGTCCTTTTTAGCCCCGACGGCAAAACGCTTTTGGCGTGTCTCGAATCGAAAACGGAGTACGTCGTCCCGAAGCGCGTTAAAAAAATCGCTCCTTGCGCGTTTCACGGGTGTCGCGAACTCGCGTCGATCGAGATACCGGAAAGCGTCGTAAGCATCGGTAAAAAAGCGTTTTACAACTGCAAATCGTTAACGTCGGTCAAGCTCCCGGACGGCCTGCAAGACCTCGGCGCCGAAGCGTTTTACGAGTGCGATTCGTTAACGTCGATAAATATCCCGAACGGGCTGAAAACCCTCGGGAAATACACGTTTTGTCGTTGTTTAGCGTTATCGTCCGTCGCGCTCCCCGACGGACTGCAACGTATCGACGAGGGCGCGTTGCTAGGGTGCAAATCGCTAACGTCCGTCGTTATTCCGGATAGCGTCGAAACGATCGGCGAACGCGCGTTTCGTTTGTGCGAATCGCTAACGTCCGCAACGCTTCCGGACGGTCTCCAAAAGCTCGGCCCCTATGCGTTCGACGAGTGCAAATCGTTAACGTCGATCAAACTCCCGAACGGCTTGCAAAGCGTCGGCGAACGCGTTTTTTGCGATTGCGTTTCGCTAACCGACGTCGCGTTGCCGGACGACCTGCGCGCTCTCCCCGAAGGAATGTTTTACGGTTGCGCGGCGTTGACGTCGCTCGAACTTCCTGAAAGCGTCGAAAAAATCGGCGACTGCGAGTTTCACGAGTGCAAATCGTTAACGTCGATCAAACTCCCGAACGCTCTGCAAACCCTCGGCGAGTTGACTTTTGCAGGTTGCGAAGCGCTGACGACGGTCGTTCTTCCCAACGGACTACAAAGCGTCGGCGAGCGGGCGTTTTGGGGTTGCGAAGCGCTGACTTCGATTACGCTTCCTGAAGCGTTACAAACCGTCGGCGACGAAGCGTTCGGCGGTTGCGAAAGGTTGTCGTCGGTCGCGTTTCCTGACGCTTTGCGAAAGGTCGGCAAAGAGGCGTTCGTCGACTGCCCGGCGTTACAGACCGCCGTTCTCCCGGTCGGACTCGAAAAGATTGGCAAAGAAGCGTTTGGACGTTTCGGAAAAAAAGAAACGCCTTGGCGCGCCAGTAAAGAAAGCGAACGCCAAACCGTTCCAAACTTTACGCTCCGAGGCGCGCCGGGCTCCGCCGCGGAGAAATACGCTCGGAAAAACAAACTCCGCTTCGTTCCTCGTTGACGCCGCGTCGCTTTTTTCGCTTTTTCCACCGATTGACGCCGCGTCGTTTTTAACGCTTTTAACGTCTGACGATGCCGCGTCGCTCCCCCACGCCGTCGACCAGCGCCGACTAACGCAAACCGAAAAACAAAAGAGGTTAAGCAATGCCAAACGCCCGCCGTCAACCCGCCGCGACGCCGAATCCGGCGTCCGATTTCAACTGGAAAATCGACGACGCGACCAACGGCGTCGAGATTACCCGTTTCCTCGCCCCAAACGCGACCGAAGTCGTCGTTCCGCCCGAAATCGACGGTCGTCCCGTTACAAGCGTCGGCGTAAACGCGTTCAAAAATTGCCGCCGTTTAACGTCGATCGCGCTTCCGGACGGGCTCAAAACGATTCGCTATCAAGCGTTTGCGTATTGCGAAGCGCTAACGTCGCTCGTTCTTCCGAACGGGCTGAAACGCGTTGGCGACTCGTTTGTAAATTGCGTTTCGCTAACGTCCGTCGCGCTCCCAAACGACGTCGAATACGTCTCCCCGACCGCGTTTTTGACGTGCGAATCGCTCGAGAAATTTACCCTTGCGCCCGGCCCCTCGCGTTACCGCGTCGTCGACGGCGTCCTCTTTTCCGCCGGAGGAAAAACGCTGTATTCCTTTCCGCGGAATAAAAAAACAACGGAATACGCGATTCCCGACGGCGTTCGAAGCGTCGGCGAAAAAGCGTTTCGCGGCTGTAAAGCGCTAACGTCTATCGTCTTTCCGCAAAGCCTCCAAACCGTCGGTCTTTGCGCGTTCGCCAATTGCAAAGCGCTAACGTCCGTCGCGCTTCCGACCGAACTTCAAAACTTCGCCCCGAGCGCGTTCGCCGGTTGCGACTCGCTAACGTCTGTCGCGCTTCCCCAGGGATTAAAAACAATCGACGACCGAACGTTCGCCGATTGCAAAGCGCTAACGTCCGTCGCGCTTCCGGTCGAACTTCAAAACTTCGCCCCGAACGCGTTCGCCGGTTGCGACTCGCTAACGGACTTCGTTCTCTCGCCCGACGCGGCGCGTTTCCGCGTCGTCGACGGCGTCCTCTTTACCGCCGACGGCAAAACGCTCGTCGCGTATCCGGTCGGGAACCCGCGAACGGAATACGTCGTCCCGGACGGCGTCGAAACTATCGGCCAAAAAGCGTTTTACGAGTGCAAGAGGTTGCGTTCGGTCGCGCTTCCAAACGGGCTCAAAACGATTGAAAACAACGCGTTTTACGGTTGCGAAGCGCTAACGTCCGTCGCGTTTCCGGACGGGTTGCGCCTCGTCGGCGAATTAGCGTTCGCCGACTGCAAAGCGCTAACTTCCGTCGCGCTTCCCAACGGACTCGAAAAAATCGACGTCGAAGCGTTTCGAGGTTGCGTCAAGTTACAATCGGTCGCGTTCCCGGACGGGCTCAAAACGATCGCCTGGATAGCGTTCCAAGGTTGCGTCGCATTACAAGAGGTCGTACTGCCAAACGGTCTCAAAAGAATCGGCGACGAAGCGTTCGAAGGTTGCGCCGCGTTGAAAACGGCGACGTTTCCCAAGAGAGCTCCGAAAGTCGGCGAAAACGCGTTTTACAACTGCGCTCCCGATTTTTGCGTCGTCTCGCCCGACGGTCGCGCCAAAGCCCAAATTTCCGACCATCGGCGACAACGCTTAACGCCTGACCTATTACACGCTGAAACAGTCGACGGCGTTCAATTTAGCGCCGACGGCAAAACGCTCTTGGCTTGCCTCGAAGCGAAAACGGAATACGTCGTCCCAAGCGGCGTTAAAAAAATCGCTCCGCGCGCCTTTTACGATTGCCCAACGTTAACGTCCGTCGTCCTGCCGCCCAGCGTCGCAAACATCGGCAAATCGGCGTTTTACCGTTGCAAATCGTTAACGTCGATCAATCTCCCGGACGGTCTCCAAACCCTCGGCGACGAAGCGTTTTACGGTTGCGAAGCGCTAACGTCGATCGAACTCCCAAGCGGCCTCAAAAGCGTCGGCCAAGACGCGTTTCACGGCTGTTTGTCGCTAACGTCCGTCGTTCTCCCCAACGGACTGCAAAGCGTTGGCGCGCGGGCGTTTCACCCTTGCCGTTCGCTGAAGTCGGTCGAGTTTCCGGACGGTTTGCAAACGATCGGCGCCCATGCGTTTTGCGGTTGTTCGTCGCTAACGTCCGTCGTTCTTCCGGATAGCGTCGAAACGCTCGGACGCGGCGCGTTCGCCTTTTGCGAAGCGTTGTCGTCGTTCAAGTTCCCGAGCGGTTTGCAAACGATCGGCGAAGCGCTGTTCGAGCATTGCCGCTCGTTAACGTCGGTCGAGTTTCCGAACGGCTTGCAAAAGATCGGCAAAGAAGCGTTTAACGGTTGCCAAGCGTTGACGTCGCTTAAACTTCCGGACGGGCTCGCAACTATCGACAAATACGCGTTTTTCGATTGCGAATCGTTAACGTCGCTCGAACTCCCGGCAAGCGTCGCGACGCTCGGCAACGGCGCCTTTTACGGCTGTTTGTCGCTAAGGGCGATCAAGCTCCCGCGCGGTCTCCAAAGTCTCGGCAAACACGCGTTTTATCGATGCGAAGCGGCGGCGTCGCTCGAACTTCCGGACGGACTCGCGACCGTCGAGGAGGAAACGTTCCAATTTTGCCGTTCGCTAACGTCCGTCGCGCTTCCGGACGGTTTGCAAACGGTCGGCGACCGAGCGTTCGCCAGTTGCGTCGCGTTACAAAACATCGCGTTTCCGGACGGATTGCAAAAGATCGGCAAAGAAACGTTCGTCGACTGCCCGTCGTTAACGACCGTCGAAATTCCGGACGATCTCGCAAAGATTGGCAAAGAAGCGTTTGGACGCGTCGAGCAAGACGGCGAGCGACGCGACGTCCCGAACTTTACGCTTCGAAGCGCGCCGGGCTCCATCGCGGAGAAATATGCCCGAAAAAACCGACTCCGCTTCGAACCGCGTTGACGCCGCATCGTTTTTAACGCTTTCAACACAGTTTGACGCCGCGTCGTTTTTAACGTTTTCAACGCCGATTGACGCCGCGTCGTTTTCGACCGTCAACCGTTCAACGTCTTCAAACGCAACCTTAAAAACACTAGGAGTTAAGCAATATCAAACCTCCAACGCCAAGGCGCCGCGACGCCGAATCCGCCGTCCGATTTTAACTGGAAAGTCGACCCCAAAAACGACAGCGTTACCATCGTTCGCTTCCTCGACGATATGGCGGCCAACGTCGTTATTCCCGACGAAATCGACGGTCGTCCCGTTGCGCGCATCGGCGAAGGCGCGTTCAAAAACTGCTATTGGTTAACGTCTGTCGCGTTCCCCAACGGACTCAAAGCGCTTGACGAATACGCGTTCGAAAGATGCGTTCGGTTAACCTCCGTCGTTCTCCCGGAAAGTCTCGAAAGCGTCGACAACGGCGCGTTTCACGGCTGCAAAGCGCTAACGTCCGTCGCAATTCCAAACGGAATTAAAAACGTTGCGCTAAGCGCGTTTTACGCTTGCGAAGCGCTGTCAAAATTCCACCTTTCCCCCGGCCCGTCGCGTTACCGCGTCGTCGACGGCGTTCTCTTCGCCGACGACGGCAAAACGCTCGTCGCCTTTCCCCGCAAAAAAGAAACGACGGAATACGCGATCCCCGACGGCGTCGAAACAATTGGCGCCTCAGCGTTTAGCGCTTGCCAATCGCTAACGTCCGTCGTCTTTCCGAAGAGCCTCAAACGCGTCGAAGGCGGCGCGTTTTACGGTTGCGAAGCGCTAACGTCCGTCGCGCTTCCGGACGCCGTTCAAAGCGTCGGCGACGGCGCGTTTTTCGAGTGCGAGTCGTTAACGTCGGTTAAACTCCCGTCCCAGCTCCAAGTCCTTGGCTCCGACGCGTTTGGAAAATGCCGATCGCTAACGGAATTTACTCTTTCTTCTAACGCGACGCATTATCGCGTCGTCGACGGCGTTCTCTTTTCCGCCGACGGAAAAACGCTCGTCGCGTACCCCGGCGGCGCGCCCCGGTCGGAATACGTCGTTCCAAACGGCGTCGAGACCGTCGGCGAACGCGCGTTTCACGGAGCGTCGGCATTACGTTCCGTCGCGCTCCCGGACAGCTTGCGAACCGTCGACGATTTTGCGTTTTGGGACGCGTCGCGTCTACAATCCGTCGCGTTTCCAAACGGTCTCCAAACGATCGGCAATAACGCGTTTTGGGGATGCGATTCGCTAACGTCCGTCGCGTTTCCCGAAGGATTGCAAACCATCGGTCGACAAGCGTTTGACTTTTGTCGGTCGTTGCGAACGGTCGTCTTTCCGGAAGGTCTCGAAACGATCGGCAAGGAAGCGTTTCAGTGTTGTTACGCGTTGCAAACGGCGACGTTTCCCGATAAAACGCCGACCTTCGGCAAAGACGCGTTCGACAGTTGCGACTCTTTATGCGTCGTCGCGTCGCCAAGCGGTCGCGTCGAAATTCCGCAACTCCGAAGCCGCCGCTTAACGCTCGACCAGTTCCGCGCGCAAACGGTCGACGGCGTTCTGTTTAGCGCCGACGGTAAAACGCTTTTGGCGTGTCTCGAGCCGAAAACGGAATACGTCGTCCCGAAGAGCGTTAAAAAAATCGCTCCGCGCGCCTTTTACGGTTGCTACGCGTTAACCTCCGTCGTTATTCCGGACAGCGTCGTAAGCGTCGGCAAGGGCGCGTTTACGCTCTGCTCTTCGCTAACCTCGGCCAAGCTTCCGAACAGTCTCCAAACCCTTGGCGACGAAGCGTTTGCTTACTGTCATTCGCTAACGTCGGTCGTTCTCCCGAGCGGCCTTAAAACCGTCGGCAAAGAAATGTTCGACAGTTGCGAAGCGTTAACGTCCGTCGTTCTTCCGAACGAACTGCAAACCATTGGCAGAGCGGCGTTTTGGCGTTGCGAATCGTTAACGTCTATCGCGTTTCCGGACGGTTTGCAAACGATCGGCGTCAAAGCGTTCGGGCGATGTAAATCCTTGTCGTCGCTCGTTCTCCCGGAAAGCGTCCAAACGATCGAAGCCGCCGCGTTTGTCCTTTGCGAAGCGCTAACCTCGGTCAAATTCCCAAGCGACTTGCAAACTCTCGGCAAAGGCGCGTTTCACAACTGCAAATCGTTGACCTCGGTCGAACTTCCAAAACATCTTACAACCGTCGGCGAGTCAACGTTTTACGGTTGCAAAGCGTTGACGTCGATCCAAATCCCGGAGAACGTCGAAACCATCGGAGACTTTGCCTTTTGTTACTGCGAGTCGCTAACGTCGGTCAAGCTCCCGAACGGCTTGCAAACTCTCGGCAAAAGCGCGTTTTACGACTGCTTTTCGCTAACGTCCATCGCGCTCCCGAACGACGTCGCAACCGTCTGCGCGGAAACGTTTTGCGGATGCAAGACGCTAACGTCCGTCGCGCTTCCCCGGGGGTTAAAAACGGTCGGCGACCGAGCGTTCGCCGGTTGCGTCGCGTTACAAAATATCGCGCTTCCGGACGGGTTGCAAAAGATCGGCAAAGAAGCGTTTCTCGACTGTCCCGCGTTACTGAGCGTCGCTCTTCCGGAAGGACTCGCAAAAATTGGCAAAGAAGCGTTTGGACGCGCCGGAAAAGAGTGGGAACGTCAAAACGTCCCGGACTTTACGCTTCGAAGCGCGCCGGGCTCCGTCGCGGAGAAATACGCTCGGAAAAATAACTTGCGCTTTGAAGCGCGTTGACGCCGCGCGACTTCCCCGACTTACCGCCGCGTCGATTTTCGCCGTCGACGCGGCGACGGGCGGTTCGCTTCTCGTTTCCGACGGCGGTCTCTTTCGGCGACGAGACGAGCGGCGCGTTCTTTTTAGCCGTCAATCTTCTTGCCTATTTTTCCGTTTTTCGCTATTTTACTCAATCAAACTATTCTACGCGTCGTTTCCCTTCGCTTTCGCTCGGTTTCGCAAAAAATCGCAAAATTTCGCGAAAATCGCGTCGAAAAACTTGATTTTCGGCGGCGATTCTGGTATCGTTAAGAACGTATCGCCGCGATCTCGGTTAAAATCGCGCTTCCGTCGTCGGCAAAGTTTCGCCAAAACGCCCGGTTTATGCGGAAACGTCGGTCGCCCAGTCGGGCGCGGCGCCCGTTATTATTCCTTCGCTCGCTTTGTCGAGCGGAACCCCGTTAATTCGCATTCCACGCCTTATAACGTTCGAACGGCGGCCCCAAACCGTCGCGAACACGGAGAAAGGAGCCCTTATGAAATCAACGCAACGACGCGTCGGTCGTCGAGACTTTTTGAAAGGTTGCGCGGTCGCCGGAGCCGCGGCGCTCGTTCCGACTTATGTTCCCGGCAAAGTTCTCGGTCTCGACGGCGCGACGCCGCCGAGCGCCAAGGTCAACTTCGGCGGGATCGGGATCGGCGCCCGCGGCGGACACGACTTCTCCATTTTCCTCGGGCGCGAAGACGTCCGCGTCCGCGCTATCTGCGACGTTCGCAAGTCTCGCCGCGACGCCTTGAAAGCGCAAACCGATAAAAAATACAACGATACGGACTGCGCCGTCTACAAGGATATGGAAGACCTCCTCGGGCGCGACGATATCGACGCCGTCTTGATCGCGACCGGCGACCGTTGGCACACGATGGCCTCCATCACCGCCGCGAAGTTCGGGAAAGACGTCTACTGCGAAAAACCGCTCTCCCTCACGATTCAAGAAAGCCGCGCCCTCGCCGACGCGGTGAAGCGTTACGGAATCGTCTACCAAGCCGGGACGCAACGCCGCAACATCGGCAACTTTATGCTCGCCGCCGAAATCGTCAAGAGCGGCAAACTCGGCAAACTCACCGAAGTTCACGCGAACACCCTTTGGCCGGCGACGCATCACGATTGGTTCCCGGCGGAACCGGAACCGGCTGTCGACGAATGCGACTGGGATCGCTGGCTCGGCCCCTGCCCTTGGCGTCCGTACAACAGCCGTTACGTCGCGGGCGATTGGCGCAGCCACTTCGACTTCCACGGCGGCGGGATTCTCGAATGGGGTTCGCACACCGTCGACCTTTGCCAATGGGCCGCGCAAAAAGACGACACCGCGCCGACCCGTTACGAACCGCAATTCAACGACGACGGCTCCATCGCCGGGCACGTTTGGGCCTATTACGCCGACGGCGTTAAGCTCGTGATGCGCTCCGACGGTTGGCTCGGGCTCGGCACCTGCTCCGCTCGCTACGTCGGCGAAGAAGGCTGGATCGAAACCGGCGACAGCGGGCGGATGGCCGTTTCGTCCGACGCGCTCCGAAGCGAACTCAAATACTTCGGCATGCCCGGCACCGACCCGACGACGCACATCGCCGAGTTCATCGACTGCGTTAAAACGCGTCGCAACCCGGCCGCGAACGCCGACGTCGCCGCGCAATCGCACATCGCGTCGCACTGCGCGTACATCGCTTGGCAGCTCAAGCGTCCGCTCGAGTTCGACCCGGTCAAGGAAGAGTTTAACGACGAAGAAGCGAACCGCATGCGCACCCGCGCGATGCGCGCCCCGTACACGCTCTAAGGCGCCGCGTTTCGTCGATTTTGTCGATTTTTTCCCCTTAATATATTAATAACGAAAAAAAGCCCAAAACGCGAAAGCCGAAAAGCCGCCGTCCGCTCCGCTCGCGCCGCGTCGCCGCCGGTTCTCGAAACCGTTTGATCGCCGACGTTTGCGCTAGTGTTGCGTTCGTTTTCCCGCTTTTCCTTTCGCCGTTGGAGAAAGACATATGAAAAAATACGCGTTCTCTTTCCTGTCGAGCGCGCTGTTGGCCGCCGTCGTCGCGTCCCCGTCGTTCGCGCAAGACGTCGCGACGCTCCAAACGACCTCCGACGAAGCGCTCCTGCTTCAAGCGATCGACGGCGCCGGTTCGGAACCCGCCGACATTCACCGCGTTAACATCGTCGTTAAACGCTTGGCCGTCGTCGGTTCGGAAGCGTCGATTCCGAAACTCGCCGCGCTCCTTGCGAACGAAAAACAAAGTTTCAACGCCCGCTTCGCGCTCGAAGCGCTCCCGTTCGACGCCGCCGACGCCGCGTTGGCCGAAGCCGCCGGAAAACTCGACGGCGCTTGCCTCGTCGGCGTTATCGACACCATCGGCGTTCGCGGCAAAGCGGAGTCGGTCGCGCTGTTGACGAAAATTTACGCCGAAAAAGACGACGTCGCCGTTAAGAAAGCGGTCGTCGCCGCGCTCGGCGCCATCGCGACCGACGAAGCCGCCGGTTTCCTCGTTAGCGAAGCGAAAAAAGACCTTAGCGGCGCCGATCCGCTCTTCCTGCGCGGCCTCGGCGACGCGATTCTCGACGCCGCGGAAGCCCGCGAAAAAGCCGGCAATCTCGTCGGCGCCGCCGCGCTTTACGACGCCGCGACGACCGCCGGGCTCCCGAACTTCGTCCGCGAAGCCGGAACTTATCGCGCCCTGATTTGTCGCGGCGCCGAATCCGCCGCGAAAATCGTCGAGCTAATCAAAGGCGACGATCAACAAATCGTCGACGCGGCGCTGAAAACCGTCCGCGAATTTAAAGACGCCGACGCTCCGAAAGTCGTCGAAGCGCTCCTCGCGGCGTTCGACTCCTTCCCGGAAGCGAAGCAAATTCTCGTTTTGCGCGCGCTCGGCGACCGCAAAGACGACGCGTCGAAGAAACTCGTCTTCCCGAAAGCGGTCGCGCTTGCGAACGACGGTTCCGTCGCGCTGAAAACCGCCGCCGCTAAAGCGTTGATTAACGTCGGTTCCGTCGATACCGTCGCCGCGTTCGACCCGTTCGCCGCGGACGAAGCGGACGCGAAAAACTTCGACGACAAAGCGCTCGGCGACGCGATCGTCGCGCTCGGCGTCGCGCTCGACGACGAAAAATTCGCCGCCGCGGTCGACAAGTTCGTCGTCGAAGACCTCGAAAAAACGATCGAACTCTCCGAAGCCTCCGCGCTCGGCATGTTGAAGATCGTCGAACTGCGCCGCGTCGAAAAAGCCGGGCCAGCTCTCGTCAAAATCGCTTCGACGAAGAAGGGCGCCGTTCGCGACGCCGCGTTGGCCGCGCTGTCGGAAATCGTTTCGCTCGACAACTTAGACCTCCTCGTCGCCGCGCTCGACGGCGAAACGGACGACGCGAAAGTCGACTGGCTCCTCCGCGCCGCCTGCACCCGTATGCCGCGCGAAGAATGCGCCGCTAAAGTCGCCGACTTGTTCGCTAAGGAAACGAACGTCGACGCGAAAAACAAGATGCTGCCGCTCCTGAAGCAAATCGGCGGCCCGACCGCGCTCTCCGCCGTCGCCGCCGCTTGCAACGGCCCGACCGTCGACAAAGCGACGCAAATCCTCGGCGAATGGAACACGCCGTCCGACGCGGAAGGCGTCGCCGCTATTTGCCTTACGATCGCGCAACAATCTCGCGACGCGAAGTACCATTCCCGCGGGATTCGCGGTTACGTCCGTATTCCGCGCCAATTCGACATGCCGGTCGCGCGCAAGATCGAAATGTGCAAAATCGCGTTCGAAACGGCCCGTCGCGCCGAAGATAAAGCGTTGATTTTCGAAGTCTTCAAGCGCAACATCGTCGCCGACAACGTCGTCGCCGCGCTCGAATACGCCAAGCACGACGAGTTCAAAGAAGCCGCTTGCGAAGCCGCCGTCGTCGTCGCCGAAAAGATTCGCGTCAGCCAACCGGAATGGAAGTGGGACGCGCAAACGGACGACGCCGCTAAAGCGAAAGCGGGTAAAGACTTGATCGACGGTATGAAGCGCGTCGTCGACACGACGTCGAACGCCGATCTGAAAGCTCGGGCGCAAAAGCTCCTTTAAGTTTTCGCTCCCCGTCGAGCGTTTCGGGCTCTTCGGAGCCCGACGCTTAACGTTTTGAAACGCAACGCGTTCCGAACTCGGCTCGTCTCATTTGCGAGGCGGCGCCGAGTTCGCGTTTTTAGAGCGCGACACCCTATAAACATTGGTTCAAAACAAGCCGCCGTTCGGTTCGACGGCTTTTTCCTCCTATTACCCCTTTGTTTGAAAGACGTTAAATGAAGTTTTTACTCCAAGCGAGCGCGTTTCTGCTCGCCGTTTTCGCAACCTGCGCCGCGTTCGCCGATTCGAACGCGAAAAAAGATTGGCTCCTCGACCCGAGCGGCTTCGTCGCGCAAGTCGAGTTCGACGAAGCGAAAAAGGAATGGCGGTTGACGAACGGCATTATCGAGCGACGCATCGTCGTCGAACCGTCCGCCGCGACCGTCAGCTTCAAAAATTTGACGACCGGCGAAGAACTGATTCGCGCCGTCGCCCCGGAAGCTCGCGTCGTTATCGACGGAACGTCGTATCCGGTCGGCGGGCTGACCGGCCAACCGGTCCTGAATTACTTCAAGGAAGAATGGATTCCGACGCTTAAACCGGTCGAAAACTCCTATCGCTTCGAAAGCGCGAAAATCGGCGAAATCGAAAAGCCGTTCGAATGGAAAAAGCGTCCCGAATGGCTCTCGAAAGACCTCGCTTGGCCGCCGAAGGGGAAAAGCCTCCGTATGTCGTATAAACACGACGCCGTCGACGGAAAACTTCTGCCGACGGTCGACGTTTATTACGAGATTTACGACGGAATCCCGGTTCTGCAAAAGAGAATCGAAGTTCTTTATCCGGAAGCGGTCGAGGGCCAAGAAGCGGCGCCGGAATATTGCGTCGACTCGTTCGTTTCGGAAGAGCTGCGCCTCGTCGAACCGGAATCGCGCGTCGAAGAAAGCGAGTTTAACTGGAACGTCTTAAACCTTTACGTCGAAAACGATTACATCTACGGCTACACGATGAGTTGCGCGCCGAAAGGCTTCGGCTACCGTCTGGAGGTCGAACCGGAATACCGCACGCAAGTCTGCTATCGCCTCGACACGCCCTGCCGTTACGTCTCGACGCCGGAATTCGGCCCGGCGCAATACGTTCGCCCCGGCGAAAACTTCGTTTCGTACCGCTCGTTCGAACTCTTTTACGACGGAACCGACCGCGAACGTCGCGGGTTGGCGCGGCGTCGCATGTATCGAACGCTCGCTCCTTGGACGGCGGAAAACCCGTTGATGTTCCATAAAACGCAAGCGAACCCGGACGTTCTGCGCGAAGCGATCGAGCAATGCCGCGAAACCGGCTTCGAAACGATCATTATGAGCTTCGGCTCCGGCTTCAACCTCGAAAGCACGGAGAAAGCCTACCGCGATATTTACCGCCAACTCGCCGACGAAGCGAAAGCGGCCGGACTCGGTTTCGGCGGTTACTCGCTCACGTCGTCGCGCAACGCCGGAACCTTAGAAGACAACGTTCAAACGGAGAACCCGAAATTCAAGCGCGGGCCCTGTCTCGGCGCCGATTGGGGGCAACGTTATTTCGCGACGCTGAAAGAGTTTATGGAGTACGCCGGGTTCTCGATCTTCGAAAACGACGGCCCGTACCCGGGCGACCCCTGCGAATCGGAGAACCACCCGGGCCACCGCGGCAAGGAAGACTCCGTTTGGGTTCAATGGAAAGCGCAAGGCAATCTTTACCGTTGGTGCCGCGAGCACGGGATTTACGTCAACCAACCGGACTGGTATTTCCTCAACGGCGGCAACAAAACCGGGATGGGGTACCGCGAAACGAACTGGTCGCTCCCGCGCGCCGAACAGGTAATCATCGAGCGTCAAAACATTTACGACGGCACTTGGGAGAAAACCGCGTCGATGGGTTGGATGTTCGTTCCGCTTTCGCAGTATCACGGCGGCGGCGCGGCGGCGACGATCGAACCGCTCCGCGAGCACTTGGATCATTACGACGCTCGTTTCGCGAACCTCCTCGGCGCCGGCGTTCAAGCGTGTTACCGCGGCCCGCGTCTTTACGACTCGGAGGAAACGAAAGCGGTCGTCAAGAAATGGGTCAATTTCTATAAGACGCATCGTCGCATTCTCGACGCCGACTTGATTCACCTCCGCCGAGCGGACGGGCGCGATTGGGACGGTTGGCTGCACGTCGACCCGAGCGCCGACGTCGAAGACCGCGGCTTGGCGTTTTTCTACAATCCGCTGAAAACGGAAATCGTTCGCGAAATTGAACTTCCGTTGTATTACACCGGTTTGACCGGTCAAGCGACAATCCGTCGCGGCGACTCCGACTTGAACCTAAGCGAACCGTTCGTCGCGCAACTCGACGGACGCGGCGTCGCGAAAGTCGAAATCCGCGTCGCGCCGGAAAGTTACTCTTGGCTTTTGATCCAAAAGTAGTCTTGCGACAAAATTTCGCAAAAACGCGCTCTTTTCTCTCGTCGACGCTTGACGCGGGCGCGTTTTTCGCTTAAAATCTTTCTAACGAAGCGGTTCGACGTCGGTCGGGGCGCCTTCGTTTTTTTGCGTCGACGCGAGCGGCTCGTCCCGGCGTCGACGTTTTTCCTTCTCCTTTCCCCGCGACTTTCGCGTCCTCGGAGCGTTACAATGCAACGTTTTCTCCTCGCTCTTCTCATCGCAAGCCTTTGCGTTTTCGCTTCTTGCGCGCCGTTAACGTCCTTCTTCACGCCCAAAGCCTTCAAAACGCGAATCGAAGGCGACGGCGTCGTTATCGTCGAATTCCTCGACAACAGAGCAACGTCGGTCGTTATTCCAGCGAAAATCGACGGACGCCCGGTCGTTAAAATCGACGAAGGCGCGTTTTGCAGTTGCCCTTTGTTAACGTCCTTCGCGGTCTCCTCGGATAATCCGCGTTTTCAAGCGGTCGACGGCGCTCTTTTCACCGCCGACGGCAAAACGTTGATCGCGTTTCCCGCCGGTAAAAAAACGACGAAATACGCAATCCCCGACGGCGTCGAGGCTGTCGGCGCCTACGCGTTTGACTGTTGCCTCTCGTTAACGTCGGTCGAAATTCCGGCGAGCGTCGAAACCATCGGCGAAAGCCCGTTTCATTTGTGCTTGTCGTTAACGTCCTTCGCGGTCTCTTCGGATAATCCGCGTTTTAAAACGGTCGACGACGTTCTCTTCGCCGCCGACGGCAAAACGTTGACCGCGTTTCCCGCCGGTAAAGAAACGACGAAATACGTAATCCCCGATTGCGTCGAGACTGTCGGCGCCTACGCGTTTAGTTCTTGCGATCTGTTAACGTCGGTCGAAATTCCGGCGAGCGTCAAAACGATCGGCGACGGCGCGTTTGCCGGTTGCGATCTGTTAACGTCGGTCGAAATTCCGGCGAGCGTCGAAACGATCGGCGACGGCGCGTTTTACGCTTGCGATTCGTTAACGTCGGTCGAAATTCCGGATAGCGTCGAAACGATCGGCAAAAGCGCGTTTTATTTGTGCGATTCGTTAACGTCGGTCAAAATTCCGAATAGCGTCGAAACGATCGGCAAAAGCGCGTTTTATTTGTGCGATTCGTTAACGTCGGTCGAAATTCCGAATAGCGTCAAAACGATCGGCGAAAAAGCGTTTACCGGTTGCCGTTCGTTAACGTCGGTCGAAATTCCGGCGAGCGTCAAAACGATCGGCGCCTACGCGTTTATGGATTGCGATTCGTTAACGTCGGTCGAAATTCCGGATAGCGTCGAAAAAATCGGAAAAAACGCGTTTTACCGTTGCGATTCGTTAACGTCGGTCGAAATTCCGAATAGCGTCGCAACCATCGGCGACAAAGCGTTCGACGGTTGCGCCGCCGACTTAACGCTTTACGGCGCCGCCGGTTCCGCCGCGGAGGAATACGCTCGCGAAAACAACCTCCGTTTCGAAGCGCGTTAGTTTCGCCGCCGACGCGACGTTCGTCCCGATTTTGCGTTCGTTTCGCCGCTTGTCGTCGGGCGTTCGTCGACGGCGCGACGTTCGGAGCGTTCGAAAATTCTCGGCAAAATCGGAAAACGCGCTTCTTCGACGGCGAAAACGCTTGACGCGGACGCGTTTTCGCTTAAAATAAGATTCATCGGGAGCGGTTCGAGTTCGGCCCGTCTCCGCGTTTTACGTCGACGCGGACGCCCCGTTTTCGCGTCGACGGTTTCCGCATTTCCCCCTTTATTCGCAATTCGTTGCGTCGACAGGATTTTCACAATGAAAAAGATTTTCGTCGCGGCCCTCGTCGCCTGCGTTTGCGCTTTCGCGTCCTCCGTTCAAGCGCAAGAACTCAACAAACTGACCCCGCAAGAAGAAGAACTCGGCTTCGAACTCCTCTTCGACGGCAAAGCCCTTTCCAGCGACATTTGGCAAGGAAGCATCGACGGTTACCCGGTCGAAGGCGATTCGTTCGTCTGCCGTAAAGGCGGCCAACTCTTGACGAAAAAAGAGTACGGGAACTTCATTCTCCGCTTCGATTTCAAACTTCCGCCGAAGGGCAACAACGGCGTCGGCATTCGCACCCCGCTCGGCAAAGACTCCGCCTATCACGGAATGGAACTCCAAATCCTGAACTCGGACTACCCGGGCGCCGCCGACTGGCAACAACACGGCTCGATCTACGGCGTCGTTCCGGCGAAAACCGGCGCGCTGAAACCGACCGGCGAATGGAACACCGAAGAAGTCATCGCGATCGGTCCGTTCATTAAGGTCATCGTCAACGGCCAACTCATCGTCGACGCCGACATTACGAACGCGAAACCGATTCACAACGCCGAACACCCGGGCCTCAAAAATAAAACCGGTTTCCTCGGCTTCCTCGGCCACGGCGACCCGGTCGAATTCCGCAACGTTCGCGTTCTCTCGCTCGACAAATAATTGACGAACGAGTTTGAAACTTCGAACTTTCGAACGAACGCCGCGTTTGACGTTTTCCCGTCGACGCGGCTTTTTTTTGCGTTCCGTCTCCGCGTCCCGACGCCGGGCCTCCGCGACAAAACTGGTTTCCTCGGCTTCCTCGACTGCGGCGACCCGGTCGAATTCCGCAACGTTCGCGTTCTCTCGCTCGACAAATAATTGACGAACGGGTTTGAAACTTCGAACTTTCAAAGCGCCGCGTCGGTCGTTTTCCCGTCGACGCGGCGTTTTTTTGCGTTCCGTCTCCGCGCCCCGACGCCGGGCCTCCGCGACAAAACCGGTTTCTCGGCTTCCTCGACTGCGGCGACCCGGTCGAATTCCGCAACGTTCGCGTTCTCTCGCTCGACAAATAATTTTGACGAACAAGTTTGAAACTTCGAACTTTCAAACGACGTCGCGTTCGACGTTTTCCCGTCGAACGCGGCGTTTTTTTGCGTTCCGTCTCCGCGTCCCGACGCCCGGGCCTCCGCGACAAAACCGGTTTCCTCGGCTTCCTCGACCGCGGCGACCCGGTCGAATTCCGCAACGTTCGCGTTCTCTCGCTCGACAAATAATCGACAAGTTTGAGTTTTCGAACTTTTAAAAGCGCCGCGTCGGACGTTTTCTCGTCGACGCGGCGTTTTTTGCGTTGCGTTCTTTTCAGTTTTTAACGTTTCTAACGCCGACGTTTCGCCTCGCCAAGTCTCCGACAAAAAAAATTAGAAAAAACTAACTCACCCCGCTTGACGCGTTCTTATTTTGCGTTATAAATTAGACAAAACTAACAAACAAGGATTAAAACCCTCCAAGAGAATAAAAGTTCCCTTATTTTGCCGTCTAATCGTTAAGGACGGCAAACAATTTGCAGGAGACACGCATAATGAAACGCGCCGTTTCTCGTTCCTCGTTCGGTTTTACCCTCGTCGAGCTGTTGGTCGTGATCGCGATTATCGGCATTTTGATCGGTTTGCTCCTCCCCGCCGTTCAAGCGGCGCGCGAAGCGGCCCGTCGAATGCAATGCGTTAACAACGTCAAGCAATGGACGCTCGCGCTTCACAACTATCACGACACGCACGGCGCCTTCCCGTCCCTCGGCGACGGAAGCTCGTTCTCCGTTACGGCGCGCCTCCTGCCGTTTATCGAACAAGCCTCGCTCGCCGACTTCTTCGACTACGCCAAACCGGTTTGGGGCGCCAAAGGAAGCTCGCTCTACAGCGACGCGGAATACGATATGCAAGACCGCGTTACGATTCCGATTCCGATTATCGGCTGCCCGAGCGAAAGCGGCGAACGCTCCTTCACGCACAAGTCGGGCTGGAACTGCGTCGGCGGGAACTATGTCGTCTGCACCGGTTCGGCGATGGACTTTAACCGTTGGAACGGCGCTACTTCTTGGCAAGTCGAGGGGCTGCGCACGGACGGTCTTTTCCACTGCGGCGGCTATGTCAATATGTCGACAATGACCGACGGCTCCAGCAATACGCTGGCGATTTCCGAAGCGATTTGCGGTTCCGGCGAAGACGCTTGGTACGGGAAAGTCGACGAAAAACAAATGGGCCGCTATATGCTCCGCGACTCCGGCTCCCTTTCCGCCGTCCAAGAGAGCCCGGCGGCGCTCCGCGCTTACGTCGAAAGCAAAATGAGCGGCGACGGCGCGGTCGACTCGTCCGGCGGTTCCCCGCGTTGGCGTTGCGACCGTCTCTTCCCTTGGGTCGCGGCCCGCCATTGGTGCTCGACCTTCCAAGCGTTCCACGCGCCGAACGACGCCGCTCCGGACGATTGGCAATACGCTCGTTACGCGGCCCGCAGCTGCCACAACGGCGGCGTCAACGCCGGAATGGCCGACGGAAGCGTCCGTTTCGTCGCCGACACGGTGAATCTCGACGTTTGGCGCGGCGCCGCGACCGTCTCCGGCGGCGAAACCGAAAGTCTCTAAACCGTTAAAAGACGCTTTTTCCGAACGACGCGTCGCGCCGACGTTGCGAAAAAATCGTTAAAAATCGCAAAAAGCCCGCGCGAGCCGTCGACGGAAAGCGTTTTTTGCGTTAAAATAAGAGCGACGCGGCGTTTAAGCGGACGTCGCGTTTTTTTCGACTTTTCCCCTTTTCCGCTTCCCATTCTCCCTATTTTACCAACGGAACGTTTCGATGAAATTCGCGCCCCTACGTCGTTTTTTTTACGAACTTCACCTTTGGCTCGGCCTCGTTAGCGGGCTAATCCTTTTCGTCGTTTGCCTTAGCGGTTCGCTTTACGTTTTCCGCAACGAAGCGCGCCAACTCGCCGCTCCGGAGTTTTTCAACGTCGCGACGGTTCAAGAAAAACGGCTTAGCGCGGACGAAATCGTCGCGAAGGTCGAAGCGGCTCGGCCCGGCAAAAAAGTCGGTTCGCTGACGATACCGGAGTCGCCGACGCGCACGGTCGCCGTCGTCCTGAACGACGCGCCGTCGAAAGGCGAACGCGGGCAAGGCGCGGGCCCCGGCAAAGGCCAAGGTCAAGGAAAAAGACAAGGCCCCCGCGACGGTTCCGGGCGCGGCCAAGGTCGCGGCGAAGGCCAAGGTCTTCGCGACGGTTCCGGAATCGACCAAGCGCCGCATAACGCCGGGCAAGGCGCGGGCCCCGGCAAAGGCCAAGGTCAAGGAAAAAGACAAGGCCCCCGCGACGGTTCCGGGCGCGGCCAAGGTCGCGGCGAAGGGCAAGGTCTCCGCGACGGTTCCGGCGTCGACAAAGCGCCGCAAAACGCCGGGCAAGGCGCCGGTCGCGGAAACGGCCAAGGCGGCGGCAAAGGCGGCGGAGGCAAACGTCGCGGCGAAACGGTTTACGTCGACCCGTATACCGGCGAAATCGTCGGCGAAGGCGCGACGCCGGTCGACGAATTTTTCGGCTCCGTTATGCGTCTGCACCGTTTCCTTTGGCTCCCGACCGAAATCGGCCGCCCAATCGTCGGCGTCGCGACGATAATTTACGTCGTTATCTCGTTGACCGGCTTGCTCTTATGGCTCCCGCGCACCGCCGCGGCTTGGCGTCGCAAATCGACTTGGAAAACGGCGCTGAACGTTCGCGTCCGTCGCGGCGGTTGGCCGCTCGTTTTCGACCTGCACAACGCGCTTGGGTTTTACACGCTCGTTCCGGCGTTAATCCTTGCGCTGACCGGGCTTTGCTGGTCGTTCGGCTGGTATCGCGACGCGGCGGGCTCGCTCCTCGGCGAAGCGCCGTTCAAAGCGAAGAGCGAAAAACCGGAAGCGATCGGTCTCCCGGACGGTTCGCCGCAACCCGCGTCGTTGGAAGATTTAATCGCGAAACACAACAAACTCGACCCGGGCGCCGGCGACGTAACGATTTCGCTCCCGCAAGACCCGGAAACGACCGCGACGACGATTGAAAAAGGCCCGGTCGGCGGCTTCTTCGCGCTCAACGTCAAAAACAAAACGCAGTGGAACCGTCCGGACGGAACCGTCGTTTCGGTCGAGCGTTACGGCAAAATGGTCGAGGTCGAACGCTTCGCCGACAAGCCGTTCGGGGCGAAAATCGCGTCGTCGATTCGAGCGCTCCACTTGGGCGAAATCACCGGGCTTTCGTCGAAAATTTTCTTCTTCGTCGTTTGCTTGATCGCGACGAGTTTCCCGGCGACCGGCGTCGCGCTTTGGGTTCATAAACTCCGCGCTCGCAACAAAAAAGAGGAAGCGCAAGCCGACGCCGCGAACGCCGAAAAATCGCCCGAAACCGACGCGAACGCCGAAAAGCAAGCCGAGTAAGCGCCGCCCGTTCGCTTAACTCGCGTTCCTCGACGGACGTCGACGCGGTTCGCCGCCGACGTCCGTTTTTTACGTCCGCAAGCGTTTTCGCCCTTGCGCTCCTAAAGAAAACGAGTAAAATAAAGGGGAAAAATCGTTCGAAGTCGCGCGCCGAATCCTTGGTTCCGTCGCTTCGAGCGTTTCGCATCTCCCCCCGAACATTTTACGCAAGGTTTTCGCTCGCAATGTATTACGTTACGCCGATCGAGCCGCAAGTTTACGACTCCGACTTCCAGGGCCATACGAATTTCCTCGCCGTTTCCCTTTGGTTCGACCGCGCCCGCACGGCGCTTTATCGCGAGTTCGAGCCGAATCTTAATTTCCGCGAACACGGCCTCGTCATCTTAAAGACCGAAGTTACTTACGTTAAGGAAATTTGGCTCCCGCGCCCGGTCGAAATTCGCACTTGGACGAGCGTCGTCGGCACGAAGTCGTTCGAAATCACGCAAGAGGCTTGGCAAGACGGCGAAGTCCGCGCGGTCGGGAAAACGATCTTCTGCGGTTTCGACTTCACCGTTCACAAGAGCGAGCCGATTTCGCCCGAGTTCCGCGCCGTTCTCGAAAAATTCCGGTTCGACCCGACGGCGCAAGAAGCGGAATGACCGTCGACGTTCGCGACGCCGCCGATTCGCCCGAATCGCCGAAAACGCCGCCCGCGCCGTTCCTTTCGGTCGAGCGTCTTTCGTTCGAGGTCGGGAAAACGCCGATTTTGCGCGACGTTTCGTTCGGCGTCGTTCGGGGAAAACGGGTCGCGCTCGTCGGCTTAAACGGCGTCGGCAAGACGACGGCGCTTCGTTGCGTCGGGCGTTTGCTCGAAAGTTGGCGCGGCGAAATCCGGCTCGACGGCGTTTCGGTTCGCCGTTTTTCTCGACGCGACTTAGCGAAAAAAATCGCGTTCGTCCGTCAAATTTCCGGCTCGTTTTCCTCTTTTACGGCGCGCCAACTCGTCGAATTGAGCCGTTTGCCTTACTTGCGTCCGCTCGAGCCGCTTTCGGAAACCGACCGAGCCGCCGTCGACGAAGCCCTCGCTCGAACCGGCGCGGAACGCTTCGCCGCCCGAACGCTCGACTCCCTTAGCGGCGGCGAACGCCAAAAAGTCTTGATCGCCGCCGCGTTCGCGCAGGAGCCGGAACTTTTGCTCCTCGACGAGCCGACGACGTTCCTCGACTATCGCAGTCAAGCCGAAATTTCCGCGTCGATTTCCGCTTGGGCCGCCGACAAAAACGGAACCGTTTTGGAGACGACGCACGACCTGAACCGCGCCGCGCTCGACGCCGACCGCGCCGTCGCGCTCGCTTCCGGAAGCGTCGCGTTCGACGGCCCCGCTTCCGAATTAACGGCGCCGTCGACGCTCGCCGACGTCTTCGGCGTTTCGTTTCCGACCGTTCCGCACCCGACGACCGCCGTCCCGATGCTCGTTCCCGCCGCCGTTTCCTCCGCTCGCTCGCTCTCCGATAAATCGCGATGAACCCCGCCTTTCCGCTCGTTCGCGTCAAAACGCCGCTCCTTTTCCTCGCCGCGCTCGCCGTCGCGACGCTCGCCGTTTTCGCGCTCTCGCTCCTCGGTCAAACGACGTATTCGCCGGACGTTTGGACGCGTTTCCCGACCGCCGACCGCCCGCTCGCGGAACTCGACGCCGCCGCGAAAATCTTTTGGGGCGAACGCCTTCCGAAAACCGTCCTCGCCGCGCTCGCCGGAGCCGCGCTCGCGCTCGCCGGGCTGACGATGCAAACGCTTTTCCGCAACGACTTGGCGACGCCGTACACGCTCGGGATCGCGAGCGGCGCGTCGTTCGGCGCGACCCTGTCGATTCAATTCTCCGGAACGCTCGCGGCGGTCGGCGTTCCGCTTTCGGTCTTCGGCGTTCCGCAGGTCGTTTGGGGGGCGTTCGTCGGCGCCGCGCTGGCGGTCGGGCTCGTTCTCGCTCTTTCCCGTCGAGCGCAAACGCCGGAGCGCGTCCTTTTAGCGGGCGTCGCGACCGGTTTTTTCTTCTCGAGCCTCGTTTTATGCCAGCAGTACCTCGCGAATCCGACGAAAGCCTTCGCCGCGATCCGTTGGACGACCGGCGGCCTTCTCCTTTGCGAACCCGGCTATTTGGCGACGACCGCCGCCGTTCTCGCCGTCGCGTCCTTTTTCCTTTATCGCCGCTCGCGAGAACTCGACGCGCTAACGCTCGGCGACGAACGCGCCCTTTCCCTCGGCGTCGACGTCGCCCGACTCCGCGCCGCGCTTTTCCTTTTGTCGAGCGCGCTCGTCGCCGTCGTCGTCGCGTTTTGCGGGCCGATCGGTTTCGTCGGCTTGACCGTTCCGCACGTCGCCCGACTTTGCGTCGGCGGCGAACGTCGGCGCTTGATTCCGGCGACGCTCTTCCTCGGCGCGCTCTTCCTCGCCGGTTGTCATACGTTCTCCCGAATCGTCCTTTTCCCGAGCGTTTTGCCGGTCGGCGTCGTTACTAGCCTCCTCGGCGCCCCGTTTTTCCTTTGGCTTTTGCTCCGCGAACCGCGTCGCGACCGTTAAATTTTACCTTTCCGTCAAAATAATTTCCTTTTAAACGCGAAATTTTGGAAAAAATTGCGAAAAACAAGAAAAAAAACCTTGCGTTTTGCGTCGACATAGAGTAACATATAGAATAGAAACGAAGAGGTTTTGGCGCGAAGGTTCGTTTTACGCCGCTACAAAGCGTCGTTTATCGTCCGCCGCTTCGAACCGCGTTCGTTTATTTCCGCTCGATACGATTTTCGCGATTTCGAGCCCCGCAGCAATTTTTTAACGTTAAGGAAAACCGTTATGGCGAAAGCTCAAAGTCGAAAAAGCGCGAAAGCGCAAGCCGTTAAGAAAGAATACGTTTCCCTTTCTCCCGCCGAACGCGAAGTCATCGCCGTTCTTTGGGCCGCCGAACGTCCGATGAAGGCCTCCGAAGTCGCCGACGAATTGGAAAAAACGACCGGTTGGCGTTTGAGCACGACGCGCACCTTCCTGAAGCGCCTCGTTACCAAAGGCGCCGTCGAAATTCGCAACCTCCCGACCGAACGCGCCGCCGTTTACGTTCCGATTCTCGACGACGCCGACGTCCGCGTCGCCGAAGCCCAATCGACTCTTCAAAAATACTTCGACGGCGCTCTTTGCGGTTTGCTGAGCTGCTTCGTCGAACGCAAATGCGTTTCCGACGACGAACTGCGCCAATTGAGCGAAATCATCAACCAAAAACTGGACGCCAAACCGGCCGCCAAAACCGCCTCGAAGGGTTGCAAAAAACGCAAGTAAGCCTCGATCGGTAAAAAATCGCGAAAATCGAAGGCGCGATCAAAGCGTCGCGTCTTCCTTTTTTCGTTGTTGAAGGCGAACGCCTTTTGCATACGGCGCGTTTATCGTTTCGTTTTTCGTTTATCCTGTTTCGTCGTTTTTTAACGTTCGACGCGGGCCGGTTTTTTACGCACCTGCACCACTACAAACGTTAACACTATCAAAATTATCGTCGTTTTACGCTCCTAGCGAAACGACGCCGCGGTTTCGCGATTCCTTCGGTCCGCCGTTATCTTAAAAATCGCGTCGTTTCCCCGTTTAAACGACAACGTTTTCGCCCTTATATTACGACGCTCTGTAGCGTTAATGCGAGGTTGCCGATGCTCGAATTTCTTTGTTATTTAGCGTCGCAAACATTGCGCGGTTCCTTTTACATCGTCTTTATGCTGACGTTGCAACGTCTTCTGCGCAACCGCCTTTCGCCGCGCGTTCGAGCGGCGTTGTGGGCGCCTCTGTTGATCGCGCTTTTGGCGCCGGAAATTTGCGTCGTTCGCGTTCCGGTCTCGCAACCGGTGGAAACGACGGTCGTCGACGCGCTCGAACAAACGCGAGCCGCGCTCGTTCCCGACGCGAAGGCCGCGCCCGACTTCGGTCTTCGACGCGTCGACGGTCGCGACGTCGTTTACCTTCCGCCGTCGGCGCTCGAAAGCGGCCCGTTGAAGACGGTCGCGCCGCCGTTTAAAACCGTTGGAAGAGTCGAGCAGATTCTCCAAGAAATTCGCAGCGAAATACAAGAGGCGCCCTTTGCCGACGCCGAAACCTTCGCCGACTTCGAGGAAACGCCGCCGTTCCAGTTCTCCGAACCGGTCGAATCTCTTGAATCTTTCGCGTCCGAATCGGTCGAGCCAAGCGTTCCCGAACCGACCGACGCCATTCTTGCGCCGACCGTCGCCGACGTCGCGCAAGCGCCGGAACCCGACCGACTCAACGAGGAATCCGACGTTTCTTCCGAAAACGTCGCGTCGCTCGATCCGGTTCGACTCGAGGAAACGCCCGCCCAACTCGCGGACGCGGCGCGTCGATCGCTCGTTCCGTCGTCGCGTCCGGTCGACCGTCGCGCCGGTTGGTTTGCGTTCTTCCAAGTCGCGGGAATCGTCGCCGTCGCGCTTTGGACGCTCGGTCTCGGCGTCGCGTTCGTTTATCTCGTCCGTTCGGCGTTCGTTTGTCGACGTTGGGTTCGTCTTTCCGCTCCGGTCGACGACGCCGACGTTTTAGCGCTTTACCATCGTTGCGCCGACTCGCTCGAAATCGCCGCGCCGCCGCGCTTAGCGACGACGACCGACCTTTCGTCTCCGGCGCTTCTCGGTTGGCGACGTCCCGTCGTTCTCGTTCCGAGCGAATACGTCGACGCGCTCTCCAAAGAACGGTTGGCGCACATCCTCCTTCACGAGTTGGCGCACTTCAAACGCGGCGACGCGGCGACCGGTTTTCTCGCGTTCGTCGTCCTCGCGACGCATTGGTTCAACCCGCTCTTTTGGTTCGCGGCCCGCTCCTTTTTCGCGACCCGCGAAGAGGCTTGCGACGCGCTCGCGCTCGGGTCTCCGGCGCTGACGCGTCCGAACTCCGCCGCCGAATACGCCCGCACCCTTTGCGAAATCGCCGGTCGCCGTCCGCGCGTCGAGCAAGCGTTTGGGACGATCGGTTTTTCGCCGACGTTCCGTTCGTTGCGCCGCCGCGTCGAGACGCTGGGGCGTTTCGGAACCTGGGGCCGTCGCGCCGCGATCGGCTGTCTCCTCGCGTCGCTCGCCGCCTCGGCTTTCGCGACCGTCCGTTTGCTCCCCGACGTCGCAAAGACCGACGCTCCGACGTCCGACGAAGAAACCTCCGTCGTTCGTAAAAGAGCGCGCCGGCTTTTCGCGACGCTTCCGACTCTTCCGCAAAAGCCCGTTCCCCCGACCGTCGCGCCGAACGACCCGATCGCCGCCGTCGACGTCGAAACGCTTTACCAAGACGAAGCCGACCGACTCTTCTTCGGGCATTCGACCAAAGAGCGTCAAACCTTCGTCTCCGACGCGGTCGCCAAAATCCGCTCGGCGAAAGCGCAAGGCGAAGCGGAGTATTACGCCGCGCTCGGCGACTACCTAATCGGCGAATCGGCGTTCTTTTGGCTCCTCGCCGGAGTCGACGCGCCCTTCCGCGACGACGCGGTCGCCGCCTCCGCGAAACTCCCGGCGCTCGCGGAAGGTCAAACGCCCGCCGACTACCCGAAATCGGTTTCCTTGTCCGAACTCGCCGCCGCGCTCGACCGCGCCGAAAAATCGGCCGACCCGAATTTCCGCTTTTTAGCGCGGTTGCACCGCGCTCTCGCCGGCGAAAAGTTGCGATATCGCGTCGATCGCCCCGCGCCCCAACACCTTGCCGCTTTCGCTCATTCGCCCTTTTGGCGCGAACAACTGAAGCCGCGACCTTGCCGCGGTCTCCTCCGCGAACTGGACGCGGGCGCCCTATTTCTCGCCGAAGCGGCGGCGCAAGGTTACGGCGACGCGGCCGCTAGCCTCGCTCGTTATATCGAAAACGGCGCCATTCCGGATTTTGCGCCGAGCGGTTTCGTCGCCGAAGTCGGACGACGCAACGGGATTACCGAAGACGATCTAAAGGCCAAAACGGCGGACGAACGCCCCGCGACCGTCGCGAAAGTCGCGTTCCTTTACGCGCTCGCCGGAGCGGAAGCCGGTTCGCCGCAAGCGCAAGGGCTCGTCGCGTCTTATTACGCGCGCGGTTTCGGCGTCGAGCGGAACGTCGCGGAAGCGCTCCGTTGGGGCGAACGCTTTTACGACGCCGACGCCGCGAGCGGCGCCGGGATCATTTACATCCCGCTCACCCGCACTTTGAAAACGGTCGTCGACCCGGAAACGGGCCGTCGCGAGACCGTTCCGCAAACGCTTGCCGAACTTAACGTTTACGACGTTCGCAAGTTTCGCCGTCTCGCGCCGCTCGCCGAGATTTTGTTGTGTTCCGCGAACGACCTCCGGAATCACGGCGAGACGGCGTTAAGCCCCTTGTCTCGTCGATTATTCGTCGAAAACATTTGCGCCATCGCGCGAAACGGCCAAACGGGAACCGGGTACGCCCCCGAAATCAAAAATTGCGCGACGCTCCTCCTTTTGGCCGAAGCGGCGCTCGATTCGGAGCCGACGCCGGAAAACCTCGCGCTCGCCGAGAAGTTTTTGCGCCGCGCGAACGGAACCGAATCGCGTTCGTTCTTCGTCCAAGCGGAAACGCCGGACGGTCGCGCTCCGCGTCTCGATCCCGACCAACAACGCGTAACGCCCGGTTTCGTCGAAGCGAACGAGCGACTCGCCGAAGCGTTCGAAAGCGGAGCGTTCGGCGTTAAAAACGACGAGAAAGCGAACTGGTTCCGCCTTGTCGCGAACGAGCTACGTCAAAACGCTCGCAACGTTGTTACCAGCGTTATTTACACGTCGTCTAATCCCTCGCGTCCCGCGCCGACCGCCGCCGTCGAACCCGCCGTCGAACCCGCCGACGCTTCCCGTTCCTTCGTCGCGCCGCGGACGCCGGAGTTCGAAGCGACGATAGCGCCGATTTTCGCCAAGCTCGAAAAGACGCTCGTCGACGCGAAAAACGGAAACGCCGACGCGTTGACGGCTCGTTTCAACGAATATTTCGACGACGCGACCGATCTTTACCCGAACGGGCGCTCGGGAAGTCCGGAAGTCGCGCGGTACAAAGTCGAGCGGTTGACGCAAGAAATCGAACGGCTCGAACAAACCGACGCCGACGCCGCGACGCTCGAACGTTTGCGGAAAAGTCGCGACTCTTGGCGCCGCCTCGCCGACGCAAGCCGTCTCGCCGACGAAACGCCCGTCGCCGCGACGAACGCTTGATCGCGCCGACGAAGCGCTTAAAGAAAGGGCGAAAACCGGAAAAAATCGCCGAAAAATGGGAAAAAATCGCCGAAAATCGGGCGCCCGCGCTTGAAAAACGGTCGATAACGCGTTAAGATAGTTCACAGTTGCAAACCGAAAGCGCAAACCGTTCGCAACGCCGGGCGGTTTGCGTCTTTGTATTTTACGCATTCTTCCTAAATTACTCAAGGGGCGGCAAGTATGACGACTTACCTTTCTCGACGCGATTTCCTTCGCGCCTCCGCGCTCGTTTCGGCGAGCGTCGCGCTGAACCTTCCGAGCGTTTCGCGCGCCCAAGCGCAAGAAACGACGAAAAATTGGTACAAGTGCAACCTCCATATGCACAACCAATGGTCCGACGGCAAACCGCTCCCGGAATGGGCGGTCGACTGGTACAAGTCCCGCGGCTACCACTTCATTTGCCCGACTGACCACAATATTTTCCAATCGGACGCGCTCCGTTTCGACGGTTTCGGCTTCAACTATCAACCGGCCGACAAAGCCGCGTTTAAAGGCGAAACGTCTCTTTGGAAGAAAGTCGTTCCGAACGAAGGTTGGCCGAACCTGACGCAACGCTACGTCAACGAAGCGATCGAAAAATTCGGGAAAGACGCCGTCCGCACGATCAAAGTCGGCGACGCGACCTACGTCCGCATGACGCCGTTCGCCGAACTTTGCGAGAAATTCTGCGAACCGGGCAAATTCCTCCTGATGCCGGGCTTCGAACAAACCGGCGGTTGCAAAGACGGTCGCCAAGTTCACATGAACTTCCTGAACGTTCGCGAATCCTTCCCGTACATCGGCGGGCAAAACGAACCGCTCGAAGTCTTGACGAAAACGTTCGAAGAAGGGAAACGTCGCTACGCCAAAGACGGCGCGGAACCTTACCTCTTCACCGCGAACCACCCGGTTTGGCGCTTCTACGACTTCTCGCCGAGCGACGTCATTAAAATGCCGGAAATTCGCGTCTTCGAAGTTACGAACAACGGTCTCGACGGACGTTACAAGAATCCGGAAGACGGCGCGCCTTGGACGCCGGAAAAATTCTGGGACGTCGTCAACGCTTGGCGCGCGTCGCGCGGCCAACGCCTCCTCCTCGGCAACGGCACCGACGACCGCCACGGTTACGAAAGCGAAACGGTCGCCGGTTGGACGATGGTGCGCTCGGCGAAACTCGAAACGCGCAGTCTGATCGAAGCGATGGACGCCGGCGATATGTACGCCTCGAACGGCCTCGACTTCGCCGATATTCAATTCGACGGCAAAACGCTCTCCGTCAAGATCGACGTCAAGGAAGAGGGCAAATACAAGATCGAGTTCGTCGGCACGAAGAAGGATTACAATCCGGAGCCGAAACTCGTCGAAGTCGCCGAAAGCAAAACGTCGCCGAAACGCAAGATCGAACGTTTCTCGGACGAAATCGGCGTCGTCCTCGACGCGGTCGAAGGAACGGAAGGTTCTTACACGCTCAAAGCCGACGACCTTTACGTTCGCGCCAAGATCGTCAAGGTTCCGCCGCAATCGGACGCTTGGAACGCCCGTCCGGCCGCTTGGTCGCAACCGTATTGTTAATCGGCGTTTAGCGAGCGTTTAACTCGCCCCGACCGAACCGCCGCGAAGCGCAAATCGAGCGTTTCGCGGCGGTTTTCCTTTGCCGACTTTTCGCCTTTTCGACTCCCGCTTCTTTTGTTTTCGCTTCTTTTGAAAAAATTTCGAATCTTTACCAAAACTTTACGTTGCGCTAAAAAAATCGAAACGTTCGCGCGGTAAACTTATTTTCGTAGTCGCAAGGGAAACCGATAAAAAAATTTCCAAAAATTTGCGACGAAAACCAAAACGAAAAAAGTTGAAAAAATTCCGGGCGCGACGCTTTTCCCCCCAAGTCGCCGCCGGAGCCTAAACCGCGCCGAACAAGCGCAAGAAAGAAAGAGGCCGAAAATGAAAAAGCTGCAAAAATGGACGCTCGTTTCCTCCGTCGCCGCGCTGGGTTGCGTTTCGCTCGCCGCCGCTTCGAACTCGCCGACCTCGCCGATTTCCTCCGTTTTGCCGACCGTTAATCCGCTCGAATCGGTCGCCCAAGCCGCTCATTCCGACTGGGCGTTGATTCGCGCCGCGGAACGGGGCGACCTCGACAAGGTGAAAGCCCTCCTCGACGAGCAAGGCGCCAAGCTCGACGCTCGCGACGAAGACGGCGAAACCGCCCTGCACGCCGCCGCCGACAAAGCGCAACTCGACGTCGTCAAATACCTCGTCCAAAAGGGCGCCGACGTTAACGCGAAAGATGAAGACGGCGAAACCCCGCTGCACGCCGCCGCCGACGAAGACGATTCGGCGAAAATCAACGACGCGAAGCGCCAAGCCCGCGTCGAAATCGTCAAGCTCTTGATCGACAAGGGCGCCGACGTTAACGCGAAAGACCGCGACGGCGAAACCCCGTTGCACGTCGCTTCCGACGCGAAAAAAGCCGACGTCGCGAAGGCGTTGCTCGACAAAAAAGCGGACGTTAACGCGAAAGACCGCGAACGCGAAACCCCGTTGCACGTCGCCGCCGACGAAGGCTCGCTCGAAGTCGCGAAGGAACTGGTCGAACGCGGCGCCGACTTGAACGCGAAGAACGACGAACGTCAAACGCCGGAACAAGTCGCCCGCGAAGAGGGGAAACGCGCCGTCGCCGATTACCTCGCCGAAGCCGCTCGCTAAGCGTTAACGACTCGACGATCGGCAAGTCGCGAATCTTTACAAAAAATTTACATTGCGTTAAAAATTTCGAAACGTTCGCGCGGTAAACTTACTTTTGAAGTCGCAAGGGAAGCCGATAAAAAATTTCCTCCCTAAAAATTTGCGACGAAAATAAAACAAAAACGGGAAAAATCCGGTCGACGGCGCTCCCGGTCGAGCCGCCGTCGCCGGAACTCCGACCGCGCCGAACAAGCGCCGACAAAACAAGACGAAAAAGCAGAAAGCAAGAGGCCGAACATGAAAAAGTTGCAAAAATGGACGCTCGTTTCCTCCGTCGCCGCGTTGGGTTGCGTTTCGCTCGCCGCCGCTTCGAACTCGTCGACCTCCTTCAACCTCCCAACCGTTAACTCGCTCGAAACCGCCGTTTACGCCGCCGACTTCGAACCGGCGCTGATCCGCGCCGCGCAAAAGGGCGACCTCGACAAAGTCAAACGCTTGATCGAAGAGCAAGGCGCGAAAGTCGACGCTCGCGACGACGACGGCGAAACCGCCCTGCGCGCCGCCGCCGAAAAAGCTCGGCTCGACGTCGTTAAATACCTCGTCAAGAAAGGCGCCGACGTTTCCGCGAAAGACGAAGACGGCGAAACCCCGCTCCACGCCGTCGCCGACGAAGGCGACCGCGAAACCGACGCGACCCGCAAAGACCGCGTCAAAGTCGTCAAGTTCCTGATCGACAAAGGCGCCGACGTCAACGCGAAAGACCGCGACGGCGAAACCCCGGCGCACGTCGCCGCCGACGCGAAAAAAGCCGACGTGTTGAAGGTTCTGCTCGACAAAAAAGCGGACGTGAACGCCAAAGACCGCGAAAAAAAGACCCCGCTGCACGTCGCCGCCGACGAAGGCTCGCTCGAAACCGCGAAAGAACTCGTCAAACGCGGCGCCGACCTGAACGCGAAGAACGACGAAGGGCAAACGCCGGAAGCCGTCGCTCGCGAAAAGGGAAACCGCGCGGTCGCCGACTTCCTCGCGAAAGCGGCGAAAAAATAACGCAAACCGTTTAACATTCCAACTTAAAACCGACCCGGCGTTCGTCGAAGCCGCCCGTTAACTTCGCCGAACGCCGCCTTTTCAATCGCCGAGGATTCGCCCAATGGGCGCGGAAAAAATTTTGATCGTCGAGGACGACGCGTCGATTCGCGAAATTCTCTCGCTCCTTTTGGAGACGCGGGGATTCTCGCAAATCGAGGCGGTCGGAACCGGAACGGCGGCGCTCTCCCGCGCTTCCGAAACGCCGTTCGACTTGATTTTGCTCGACTTAACGCTCCCGGACGTCGACGGGCTGGACGTCTGCCGACGCTTGCGCTCGACGCCCCTTAACGCGACGACGCCGACGATTATGCTGACGGCGCGCGGCGAGGAAACGGACGTCGTCGTCGGACTCGAAGCGGGCGCCGTCGATTACGTCGCGAAACCGTTCAACAATCAAACGCTCTTGGCGCGGATTCGAGCGCAACTCCGGCGAACGCAAGAGTTGGCGACGAACGCCGCCGCGTCGAACGGGAGCGCGAACGGAAGCGGAAGCCCCGACGCCGACGCTCCGCCGAAACCGGACGTCGAACGGGACGGCTTGTCGGTTTTCGTCGCCGAACGCCTCGTTCTCCGCTCCGACGGCGCGTCGCTCGACCTAACGCCGACGGAGTTCGACTTGCTCGTCTTGCTGATCAAAACGCCGGGCCGCGTTTGGTCGCGATACGAGATCGCCCAAAAAATCCGCGGCGACGATTATATCGCTTTCGACCGCGCCATCGACGTTCAAATCGCGAACCTCCGCAAAAAACTCGGCTCGGCGAGCGGTTGCGTCGAAACGGCGCGCGGCGTCGGATACCGTTGGAAACGTTGACGCCGCGACGCTTAACGCTCTCGGGAACGCCCGGTTCCAACCGGTTCGCGTTCTCGGGAGCGAACGCCGTTTCTTGCCGCCGCGTCGAACGTTTGGCGCGCCGCCCTTCCTTCCGACTTCTCCCCGTTTTCCCCTTCCCCCCATTTTAACGCCAAACGCCGCCGATGAAACGCCGAACGCTCTTGCTTCTTTCCTTCCCGCTCGTCCTCGCCGGAGCGTTCGTCGCCGGGCGCGCCGTTTTGGAACGCCAACAAGCCCGCTTCGAAGAAACGTTTTTGGCCGACTACCGCGAAGAACTCGACAACCGGCTCGACTTGGCGATTCAATTTTTCCGCCCGGCGCTCGAAGAAAACGATCTCGACGCGCTCGACCATTACTGCGACGCGTTCTCGTTCGACGAACGGGACGTCGCGATTTTCAACGCTCGCGGCGACGCGATCGTCGCGTCGGATAACGCCGACTTGCGCTCGCCCCTTTCGGAGCCGGAGGTCGTCGCCGCGCTGAAAACGGGTCGCGGATTCTCGACGCGTCAAGACGGCGACGGACTTTGGACGGCTCGAGCCGCCGCGACGTTGCAAAGTCGGCAAAAGACGCAAATTATTCGGCTCGTCGTTCCGGCGGACGAACTTTCGACGGCGCTTCGGCGAACGTCGACGGCGTCGGACGCGCTTCTCGGCGTCGCGGCGGTCGCGACCGGATTCCTCGTTTGGTACCTGCTCCGGCGCGTCGCGGGCCCGCTCGACCGCCTTCAACGGAGCGCGGAGCGAATCGCCGCCGGAGATTTAAGCGTCGACATCGCCGTTCCGCCGGTCGGGCCGGTTCGCGAACTCGCCGAGTCGATGCGCGCGACGACGGAGCGGCTGAAAACGGAGGTCGACCGGGCCCGACGGCAAGAAAAGTTCCGGCGCGACTTTGTCGCGAACGTCTCGCACGAGATCAAGACGCCGTTGACCGGCATTTTAGGCGCGATTCAACTCCTCGACGACGCCGACGGTTGGCGCTCGCCCGTTTGCCTCGGAAAATGCCGCGAAATCCTCGAACGACAAACGACCCGCCTTCAAACGCTCGTTCGCGACGTTCTGCAACTCGCGGAACTCGAACGCCGCGAAGAACTTAACGAAGACGCCGCCGTTTCGAACGACGCCGGAGTTCGCGAAACGGTTCCGTTCGACGAAATCGTCCGCGCCGCCGTTCGAACTTGCGCCGATTCGTTAACCGACGGCGACGCGGCGCCGCGTTTGCTCCGTTGCGACGCGGCGCAAGTCGTCGGGGTCGGTCGGCTCCTCGAACAAGCGACGCTCAATCTTTTGACGAACGCGGCGAAATACGGCGCGCGTTCGAACGCCGCAAACGCCGACGGCGAAAAGAGCGGAACTTCGACCGATAAAGAAGATAAGAACGCAAAAGCCCCCGAAAACGCGTTCGACGTTTCGCTCGAAGTCGCCGAGGGGTTCGCGTCGCTCGTCGTTCGCGACTTCGGCGCCGGCGTCCCGACGGAGTTGGCGGAACGCGTTTTCGAACGTTTTTTCCGTTTGCGGCGCGAATACGGCCGCCGTCCGGAAGGAACGGGGCTCGGTCTCCCGATCGTCCGTCAAATCGCGACGCTGCACGGCGGAACGGTTCGCTGCGAACCGCTCGACGGCCCGGGCGCGCGCTTCGTCTTGACGCTCCCGTTAGCGCCGACGCACCCCGCCGAAACGCCCGACGCAAAAAACGAAACCGCCTAAACCGCCGGTTTAACCGACGTTTAACTCATTTTTCCGCAAGAATTTCCAACAAAACGCCGCGCAACGCCGGAACGTCTTGACGCAACGTTTCCCAAACGAACTCCGGTTCGGCGGAACCGTAATCGTGCGCAAAAAAGTTGCGCATCGCGCGAATTTGCGTCCAAGGAACCGTTCGAATAACTATCCTTCAACTCGTCTGAAAGTCGCCCGACAAGTTCGCCGATTTGAATAACGCACATATCGCAAGCGTATCGCGTTCGCACGTCGGCGCAATACGCTTCGAAGTTGTCGCTAAATTCGTTAAGGAACGACGCGACGTTATCGCAATACTCGACCATTTTCACAATGGTTCGATAATCTCTATCGTTCATATACTAACCTGCAATCCTTAGCAATTCGAGCTAAAAAATCTTTATCGCGCCCGCCGGTCGAAACAAGGTCGACGTGAACGCCAAAAACATTTTCTAAATCGAGCAGCAACCCGGCGTACTGCAACAACGTGCGGATCGCGCCGCCGGAATCAAATAGAAAATCGACGTCGCTCGACTCCGTCGCGTCGCCGCGAGCGTACGAGCCGAAGAGGCTAAGCGACTTAATCCCGTGTTTGCGCGCGATCGGGGTCGCGAGTTCGCAAATTTCTTCGAACGTAAACATTGAAAACGCTCCTTTCGTCGCGGCGCGGCGATTTGGGTAATTTAGGCGGTTTTGCCGTCGTCGTTTCGTCCGCCGCTTACCTTATTATACTCGACGAAAGCGCCGCCGTCAAACCTGTTTCGCTCTTTTCGGGACGCGAAACGATTCCGCCCCAAAACGCGAAAACCGCCGCCGACTCGAACGGTCGACGACGGTTTCGGGTTCAACGCGTTTTCAACGTCGAACGCCGCGACGCAATCTCAAACGCGGCGCTTTCGACCGTTAAACGTTTGCGCGTCAATAAATTAAGTAATCGGCGCGAATCTTTTTAAAACGCTCGACTTCCGGCGTCCAAAGGGGCGCGATTTCGGCGACCGGCTTCCCGGCTTCGATCGCTTCGAGCGTTTCGTCGTTCAGAAGGAGCGTGTTCGCGTTCCCGCGCTCCCATTTGTCCGGATAGTCGTTCTTCAACCGGGACATCAACGCGACGCCGGTTTCGACGGCGCGGAACGCGCCGCGGTCGGTCAGCTTGAAGCGGAGACCGGAAACCTCGACGTTCGCGTGTTTGCTCGCCGTCGGAGTAAAGCGAATCGGCTCGAACTCGATACCCGGCAGCTTTTCGGCGTTCATCTTCGCGGCCAAATCCTCCGCGTCGATCCAAGGCGCGCCGATTACCTCGAACGGCGTCTCCGTTCCGCGTCCAACCGAAATGTTGGTGAACTCCGGAATCCCGATTCCCGGGTAAAGGAGCGCTTCGGTCAAAGAGCGCATATTCGGCGACGGGTTCACCCAAGTCAGCCCGGTTTCGTCGAAGTATTGGTCGCGGCTCCAGTTTTCGCAAGGAACGACCGTCAAATCGAGGTTTAAGCGCATTTCGTTCGCGTAAAGGAGCGCGATTTCGCCGACCGTCATCCCGTGTCGAATCGGCATTTGGAAGAACGCGACGTAAGATTCGCGCCCCGCGTCGAGGCCCGGCCCGGCGACGACTTCGCCGCCGATCGGATTCGGACGGTCGAGAACGACGAACGACTTGCCGAGATCCGCCGCCGCTTGCATCGCCGAACACATCGCGCTAATATAGGTGTAAAAACGGACGCCGACGTCTTGAATGTCGAAAACGAACACGTCGACGTCGCGCAACATTTCCGGCGTCGGGCGGCGGACGTCGCCGTAAAGACTGAAGACCGGAAGGCCCGTTTCGGAGTCTTTGCCGTCGCCGATATTGCTTTCTTCGAGGACGCCGTAAAGGCCGTGTTCCGGGCTAAAGAGCGTCGTCAACTCGACTTTCGCGTCTTGCATCGCTTTCGGCATTCGGCGACCGTCGCGCAAAATCCCGGTTTGATTCGTCAAAAGGCCGACTTTGCGTCCCTTAAAGAGCGAATAACCGTCGCGGTCGAGAACGTCGATTCCGGCGAGCGTTCCTTGAACGTCCGACTTCCCGGCGTTCGGCGAACGGTAAACCGATTTCGCGACAAATTCCTTCGTCGCGGCGGCGTCCGGGCGTTCGCGAATCGCGTCGACGGCGATCGTTCCGATCTTCCCGGCGAGCGAATTAATCCCGCCTTTGCCGTCCGGATGGAGGCGGTTGCCGAGGAAAACGACGAACAAGTCGAAGTCCGGGTCGACCCAAAACGCCGTCCCGGTGAAGCCGCCGTGTCCGAACGCCGACGGCGACATATTGAAACCGCGGTTGCCGGAGTACGGCGAGCGCTTGTCCCAACCGAGCGAACGAATCCCGCGCGGAACCGCTTGCGGCGCCGTCATTTGCGCGAACGTCTCCGGTTTCAAGATTTGAATCGGGTTTTCCGGGTCGGACGCCGGAACGTAAGTCCCGCGACCGGCCAACATCGCGCCGAGAATCGACATATCGACGCCGGTCGAGAAAAGACCCGCGTGTCCGGCGACGCCGTCCATCTCGTAAGCGCGCGGGTCGTGAACGGCGCCCTTAATCCAGTCGGCGTCCTTCGGCGAACGCTTCTCCGCCGCCGCGCTGCGCTTGCGTTGTTCGGCGTTCGGATTGTATCCGGTATCGAGCATTCCCAACGGACGGTAAACGTTTTCGCGCATAAACTCGTCTTGCGAAACGCCGGAAATTTTCTCGATCAGGTAACCGCAAGTAATGAAGCCGACGTCGCTGTACGAGAATTTTTCGCCCGGTTTCGAACGGAGGCCGAGTTTGCAAACGTTCGCCCAAATTTCGTCGCGGTCGAAACCGATGTAATCGTTAATACTGTTGTCCGGCGTCAGGCCCGAAACGTGCGTAACGCAGTCGCGCACCGTAACGTTTTCCTTGCCGTTTTGCGCGAATTCCGGGAAGAACTTCGCGATTTTATCGTCGTAAGAGAGTTGGCCGCGCTCGACCAAAATCGCGATTCCGATCGCCGTCGACGAAACTTTCGTAACCGACGCCAAGTCGTAAAGCGTGTCGGCGGTCGCCTTTTCAACAGTCGGCTCCGTTTGACGGTCGCCGTAAGCGCGCAAAAACGCCAACTTGTTCCCGCGCCCGATCGCGACGACCGCGCCCGGCGTTTGACCGTCGGCGATCGCCTCCTCGACCAACGCGTCGATTCGGTTCAGCGTCGCGGCGTCCATTTGAACTTCCTCCGGCGCGACGACCGGAAGCGCCGTTTTCGACGGCTCCGCTCCGAAAAGAACGGCGGAACCGAAAAGAGCGAACGTCGCGCAAAACGCCGCCAAATAACGAGTTGTTAAAAGTCGCATAAAAACGCTCCTTAAAAAAACGAATGAAAAGAACTCGACGCGTCTCGCCGCCGATAAACGTCGACCGCGCCGAAGTATAAAAAAAACCGAAGCCCCGCCGAACGGCAAAAGCTCCGGTTTTTTATTTTTGTCTCCGAAATTTACGTCGACGCGGCGCTTCAAACCGCGTCGAGCAAACAAACGACGTCGAAATTACAACGCGTATTCCGGACGTTCGACGTTCGGAACGGCGTTCGCTTTCGCCGCTTCGACTTGCTTCGCGATTTCGTCCGCCGAAACGCCGGCGTCGGCCGCGTTTTTGACGAGCGCTTCCGCGTAATCGAATTCCGGCGTTTCGTCCGAATCGTAGTCGAACCAAGCCGGCTTGAATTCGACGGTCGCGTTCAGGTCGGCCGAAATGTTCGTAACCAACGCGATAATGGCGTCCCAAATGGCGACTTCGCCGCGGCAACGAGTCAGCAAGGACGGTTTCGCGCCCGCTTCTTCGCCGAACGCCGCGGAACCGTAGGTCGCGCAGAGGAGCGGCATAATTTCTTCGTCGACCATGTCGGCTTGCGCTTCCGGGTTTTTGCGAATGCAGTAGGCCCAGTGTTCGATTTCTTCGCAGTAACCGCGGCTGACGTCGGTCGCGTAAACGCCTTGGTAACCGATGGCGGAGGAGAGTTTGTCGCCTTCTTCCGAAATGACGACGTCGAGGTTCCCCTTCGAACCGGCGACGCGCGTTTTGTCGTTGATCGCCGAGGTGCGGTACAGGAGCGCTTCGTTTTCGCGGTCGATTTGGAGCGTGCCCTTCGTGCCGAAGACGGTTTCGCCGTAACCGCCGAAGCCGTTGCCGTTAATCGTGGCGTAAGCGACGGTGATTTTGCGTTGTTTGCCGAGTTCGTCGTTCGGGTCGTATTCCGGCGCCGGATATTCGTACAACGCGGCGACGTGGTCGTCGACGTCGCGGTCGAGCGAGTTGAAGAGCGAACGAGCGCCGGAGGCCGAAACGCTGAGCGGTTGTTGTTTTTTACCGCCGTGCGCCGCCGCGATGAAGATGTTCGCCGCGTCGAGTTGGTGGCTTCCGAGTTCCGCCATCAAACCGCCGCCGGTGCGGTTCCACAAGCGCCAACGAATCAGTTCTTCGATCGCCGGACGATCGTAGGTTTCTTCGCCTTCCGTGCGGACGGTCGCTTGATAACCGTAATCTTCGGCTTTGCCGTACTTAACGCCGTTCAGCTCGCCGCCGTTGATGAGAACGGCGTCGGAGAGTTGCGCGCGCTTTTGGCGGATTTTCTTTTCGAGCGCGGCCAAGTCTTTTTCCGTCGTGGAAATTTCGCGGTTGAGACGTTTCCCTTCGGCGACGTCGGCGGCGGTCTTTTCTTCGTCCGGTTTGTTGGTGATTTCGTCGACTCGAGCGCGGTCGCGAACGATCGTCGCTTTCATCGCGTCGGCGGCGTCGGTCCAATCGCGGAGTTCGTTTTCCAATTCGTCCAATTTGACGTCGACTTCTTTCGAGCCCTTCGGAAGCGGCATTTGCCAGCTGTCGGAACCCGGCAGGTTGCCGCGGTGCCATTGGGCGCGAATGTAGTGCAGATCGCCGAGAACCGTCGAGTTAATGAGGGCTTTGGCGTGATCGTAAAGGACGTTGTAGTGGCGTTGGTGGCCAATCGCGAGGTGCTTTTTGCATTCGTGCGAAACGCGAATCATTTCTTTGCAGTTCGCGACGCTGTGGCCCATCAGTTTTTCGGTCAGGACGTGGCAGCCCGCGCGCATCGCTTTGATCGCGGCCGGAGCGTGCAAGTGCAACGGCAAACCGATGATAACGCCTTCGAGGCCGAGTTTTTCCGCGTCTTTCAGGAGGTCGTTGTAGTCGTTGTAGACTTGAACGTTTTGACGCGCTTCCTCTTCGGTTTTCCAACCGTATTTTTTCATCAAGCCCGGACGAACCGCCGCGGCGCTCGCGCTGTAGCAGTCGCCGTGGAAGGCGCGGAATTGGTTGTACGGACGAATGTCCGCGATCGCGACGACTTGAATGTATTTCGGGTTGATCCCGCCGATCAAGACGCTCCCTTCGTCGCCGGTTCCGAGAACCGCGACGCGAACCGGTTTGTCGACGACGCCGTATTTGAAGTAGTAGGAACCGATTCCCTTGCCGGAAGCCAAGTCGGCGCGCGCCGATTGTTTCAGGAAATCGCGACGAATCAACTTACTGCCGATCGCGGCGAGGAAGTTTTCCTTCCCAATTTCTTTTTGTTCGCTCGTTAAATTCATTATTCAACCTAAATTATATTCTAAGCGTCGTCGGCGACGCGCTGAAACCGGCGTCGCGACGACGTAATTTTTCGAAACGATTCGTCGACTCGAAGGTCGAACCGACGTAACCCGCCTTTCGCGCCGCGCTCCCGAAAAGTTCGAAAGCGCGGAGGGGCGAAAAGAATCAAGCCAACTTGTATTTGTCTTGGTCGAGGTTCGGGACTTGGCCTTTCAAGACGTCGTCGAGATCGCCTTCCGGCGTTTCGTCGTTGTCCGGATCGAACCAAGATTCTTTGAACGTAACGCTTTCGCCCTTATCGGCGGCGATGTTGGTAACGAGCGCGATGACCGCGTCGCCGAGCGCGATGCGCGGGTTGCAGCGCGGTTGAATCGCCGGGTCGGTCGCGTTCGGGTTGTTCAAGCAGCACCAAGCCCAGTGTTCGATTTGCTCTTTGTAACCGCGGCTGACGGCGGGGCCGGCCGGGCCGGTCGCGGCGACCGCTTTTTGAGCCGGGGCGCTCGCTTGGGTGTCGAGCGCGGCGGCGCCGGCGGCTTTCTTTTCGACCTTGCTGGTCGACGGGCCGCGCAGAAGTTGCGAGTCTTGTTCGCGTTCGAGAACGATCGTGCCCTTGGTGCCGTAAACGATTTCGCCGTAACCGCCGAAGCCGTTGCCGTTGATCGTCGAGTATTGGACGGTGATCGTGCGTTTGCGACCGGCCAAGGTGTTCGGATCGTAGTTCGGCGCCGGGAATTCGACGAGCGTCGTGATGTGGTCTTGAACTTCGCGGTCGAGACCGAACAGGTTGCGGTTCGCCGAAACGTGAACGCGGAGCGGGTGAACTTTGCCGCCGTCCGGAAGAGCGTTCGGGTCTTCGCCGCGGAGGGCCGCCGCGCGACGGTTCGAAGCCGCGAGGAAGATCGAGGCCGCGTCGAGTTGGTGGCTCCCGAGTTCGACCATCAGGCCGCCGCCGGTGCGCTTCCAAAGACGCCAACGAATCAGTTCTTCCGTGCTAGGACGACGATATTCGCGACCGGCGCCGCCGACCGTCATATCTTGGTAACCGAGCGATTCCGGCGAATGCAGGTCGACGAGGCCCTTGTATTTCGCGCCTTCTTCGAGCATCAACGCGTCGTCGAGTTGCGCTTGCTTTTGCGCGACCTTTTTGCGCCAAGTTTCGATTTCAACGCCGCGAGCGTCGTTCATTTGCGCGGTCCAGTCGGCGAGTTCTTCGGCCAACTTGTTCGCTTGCGGGTCTTCCGGTTTGAACGCGGCCGGCATCGGCATTTGCCAGCTGTCGGCGCCCGGGGAGTTGCCGCGGTGCCATTGAGCGCGGATGTAGTGAATATCGCCGAGGAGACCGCGTTCGATTTGGTCGGTCGCTTCGTGATACAGAATATTGTAGTGGCGTTGGTGGCCGATCGCGAGGTGTTTGTGGAACATCTTCGCGGCGCGCGCCATTTCTTTACACTCGATAATCGAGTGGCCCATCAGCTTTTCGCAGAGGACGTGCAGGCCGAGGCTCATCGCTTGAACCGACGCTTTCGCGTGCAGGTGGAGCGGCAAACCGATGATGACCGCCTCGACGCCGAGTTTCTTCGCGTCTTTGAGGAGTTCTTCGTAAGGGCCGTAAACTTTAACGTGTTTGCGCGCTTCGTCTTCGGTTTTCCAACCGTATTTTTCCATCAAACCCGGACGGGCGGCGAAAGCGACGTCGCCGTAACGGTCGCCGTGGAAAGCGCGGTGTTGGTTGTACGGGCGAACGTCGGCGAACGCGACGATTTGCACGTATTCCGGATTGCAAGCGCCGAGGAGAACGCTCCCTTCGTCGCCGACGCCGAGGATCGCGACGCGCAACGGTCGCGGATGCGTCTTCGAATACCCGTAATAAAACGCCCCGACGCTAGCCGCCGGAACGGCGGCCGCGAGCGCGCCCGCTTTCAGAAAATTACGTCGCGAGCAACCGTTGGAAGCCGCCTCTTTCTTACCGAGCGTTACTTTCTTTTCACTCATCGTTTCTATTTCCTTAGTATACGTTGCCGAACGGTCGACCTTTGTTCGCCGACGTTCGGGTCGGTGTTCTCTCTATTCTCGGTTATCGGTCAGTTGCAGCTCTCGACTTGCAAAACTTCCGGAATCGGATCGTTTTCGATTCCGAAGTAACGGTACAGGTTTTGACCGACGCAATTCCAAAGGAACCAGTCGAGCCCGCCCCAACGTCCGGCCGGAAGCGAAGCCAAGACCAAAAGAACGACGAGTTCGATCGTGTCCTTATTGAAAACCATCGAGTGCCCGACGACTTCCGGCGGATACGGGTAGACGGTCGGCCACGGGAATTGCGAAAGCACGACGTTGATCATAAACAACGCGCCGCCGAGGCACGCCAAACGGGTGCAGAGACCGAGCATCAGGCAGAGGCCGATCGCCGTCAAACCGAGCGTAACCGCCAAGTCGAGCGCGCCCATCGTCGTCGGAACCGCGATTCCCTTCAAGCACGGAATCTTCGCGACGGCGGCCATAATCGCCGAATTGTTCGCGCCGTAAGCGATCGGGGTCAGTTCGCCCTTCGCCTTTTGTTCGGCGCTCAAAACGCACCAAAGCGCGAGTTGCATATTTTCGCCCATCGCGACCGGAGCGTCGGCGAATTTTTCGCCTTCTTTACGATATTTCATTTGCGCGTCCCAATCGCGAATACGTTGGTATTCGGCGTCGTTCTTCGACTTCGCGAGAGCTTCTTCAAAGCGGCGTTTGCTGGCGACGAAACCGCGGAAATCTTCGCGATTTTCCAACGTGTATTCGCGGAGCGAAAGGACGTATTGATTGAAAATGCCGCGAGCGGCTTTGCGTTGGTTGCGCAATTTCAAAATTTCGGGATCGACGGCTTCGGGGTTGTCGATTTCCGGATTGTCCAAGCCGTATTTCTTCTCGAAATTCATATAGTAGTCGTACCACTCCGTTTCGATAACGGGAAGCGTCCAGCCGATGCGTTCTTGCTCGCTGTTTTCCCCGTTTTTCACGACGCGGTAAACTTCCGCCATTTGAATACGTTCTTCGCCGCCGAGGTCGGGAAGGAACATATAATACAGGTCTTTCGTCGGGCCCTTGGCCATACCAAGGAAACCTTTCGCCGAAAAACCGTTCGACTTATCCATCTTCCATAGACCTTCGTAAAGGAAATGGCAGCCGACGCCGACGCGCAGCAACACGATCAAAGCGACCACAACCGCCGCGTAGCGGCAACAAGACTTTGTCTTACCCAAGAGACGCCTCCTCTCGACCGTTTTGGGCGCCGCGCGGAGCGTTCGCCTTATTTTCGGTCCGTTTTTATTGTTAGTTATATCTGTTTCGCTTGTTTTAATAAAAATCCGTATCGAAGCGACGGCGTTCGGTTGAAACCGCCGGAAAATTTTATTGCGCGCTTTCAAACCAGCGTTTGAGTTTGCGCGACCGACAAAATCTCCCTCTCTTCACCATTTCAACAGCCTTCGATATTTTAGCGCTTTTGTCGAAAAAAAGAAACCGGGATTTTTCTTTTTTACTGTAAAATTCCACCGTTCTTTTCCAACTTAACGCAAAAAGTCCGTCTAATTGTTATAATTTGCACAATCGGAGTTTTTTGTAAAGAGGGGGCGACGCAAAAAACGAGCGTTTTTCTCACAAAATTTTAACCTTTTTACCTATTTTACCCAATTTCTTCTAAAGTTCTCCCTCCTTTGCGAGAGCCGGAAAAATAGCGCGACCTAAAAAAGGTCGCGGCGGCCCGCCTTGAAAAACGTCGAGTTTCGTCTATAATTAGTTCTTAAGACCGCGTCGCGTCGAAACGGCGTTTTGCCAAACCGCTTCGACAAACGTTTCGACGCGGCGGCGCGTAGTTCGCGTATATTATATTAATGAGAAATAGAGCCGACCGCGCGTTTCGTTCGCGACAAACGCCGAGCGCTCTTCGCTCCTTTTTTGACGGAAACGAATCCCGATGTTGAGAACCGACGAAATCCTCTCCACTATCCGTATGTTGCACGCGGAACACCTCGACGTCCGCGCCGTTACGTTGGCGCTAAACCTCAACGACTGCGCCGGGCCGAACGTCGACCTGATGTGTCAAAAGGTTTACCATAAGATCGTTTCCCGCGCGAAAAACCTCGTCGACGTTTGCGACGAAATCGGCGCGAAATACGGCATTCCGATCACGAACAAACGTCTCGCCATTTCTCCGGCCGCGATTCTCCTCGCCGGACACGGAAAACCGGCCGCGCTGAAACTCGCGAAAGCGCTCGACGACGCCGCCGAACACTGCCGCGTCGACTTTGTCGGCGGCTTCTCGGCCCTCGTTCACAAAGGGATTTCCGACGGCGCGCAAACGGTCATCGACTCGCTTCCGGAAGTTTTGAACTCGACGAAGCGCGTTTGCTCCTCGATCAACGCCGCGTCCCGCAAAGCCGGCGTCAATATGGACGCGCTGCACCGCCTCGGCCACGTCATTTTGGACATTGCGCACGCCGACGCCGCGAACGTCGGTTTCGCCGCCGCGAAGCTCGTCGTTTTCGCGAACGTTCCGGAAGACAACCCGTTTATGGCCGGCGCGTATATGGGCGTCGGCGAACCGGAAGCGACGATCAACATCGGCGTTTCGGGCCCGGGCGTCGTCGACTGCGCGCTCCGTCGCCGCATCGCCGCCGCGAAAGAAAGCGGTCAAAAATTGACCCTCTCCGATTTGTCGGAAGAGATCAAAACGGCGTCGTTCCGCGTTACCCGCGTCGGCGAGCTGATCGGTCGCGAAGTCGCGGAACGCTTGAACACCCAATTCGGCGTCGTCGACCTTTCGTTGGCTCCGACTCCGGCGGTCGGCGACAGCATCGGCGAAATCTTGAAGACGCTCGGCTTGGCGCACGTCGGCGCGCCCGGTTCGACCGCCGCGATCGCGATGCTCAACGACGCCGTCAAGAAGGGCGGCCTCTTCGCGTCGAGCTCGGTCGGCGGTTTGAGCGGCGCCTTTATTCCGGTTTCGGAAGACTCGACCCTCGCCGACGCCGCCGCGCAAGGGCACCTGACGATTGAAAAACTCGAAGCGATGACCTGCGTCTGCAGCGTCGGGCTCGATATGATCCTCATCCCGGGCGACGTTACCCCGTCGACGATCGCCGCGATTATGGCCGACGAAATGGCGATCGGCGTCATCAACAACAAGACGACCGCGACCCGTTTGGTGCCGTGCCCGGGCAAAAAAGCCGGCGACTTCGTCAGCTTCGGCGGCCTCTTCGGCGCGTCGCCGGTGATGGAAGTGCGCAACGTCGGCGCGAGCAGCGACTTCGTCCACTTCGGCGGTCGCATTCCGGCCCCGCTTCAATCGCTTGGCAACTGATCGCCGGTTAAAACGCCGCGTCGCGGGAAGCGTCGCCGACGCTTAGCCGCGACGTTCGCGTTATTTTAAGCGCGAAACGAAGATTTTCGGCGCCGATTTTCGAATCGCGCCGCAAGTCTTTAGAGATATTGTCGCTCGAAAACATCTTTCAACGCTTCGCCGCGAAAACCTAGAAAACCTAGAAGCCTGAAAAATTCAGAACCTTGAGAAGCCCCGCGCTTTCTAGCGGTCTCCGCGCGACGCTCGGCGCAAAAAGCAAAACCGGCGAAGCCCCAAAAAAGGGAACGCGTTTTCCAAGCGTGTTCCCTTTTATTTTTGTTCGTTATTTTGCGCGACGCTTCCGCCGTTCGCCGTTTCCTCGTTCGTCAAGGCGCGACGTAATAATCGAGCGCGACGGTCGTCGAACTCAGCAACACGACGCCGTTCGCGTCCGTTTCGACGGTCGTTTTACGCGCGATTCCGCCGGGCGTCGACGTCGAATAAACGGTCGTCGTCGAATCGAAGCGCGTTCCTTTCTGCGCCGCCGAGGTAACGACGTAAGTCGACAGTTCCCCGCCGAGCAACAGGTTCGCCGCCGTTTTTTGAACGACCGAAAGTTCGCGGGAAATCGTTTCGCCGTCGTCGCCGACGCTTTCGCGAGTCGTTTCTTTTTGGAGAACGTGCGGCGCGACGACCGGCGAAAACCAAAGAGTCGTCGTCTCTTTCCATTGCGCCGTCGTTCGCGTTACGCGACGCGTTTGACAAGGAATCGCTTTTCGGGCGATCGTCAAGTTCGCCGGAGCCAACGTCTCGACCGAAACGGCGCCGTCGCCGAGCGGAACGTCGCAAAAATCGAAGCGCGCGGTTTTCGACTTCCGTTCGTAATCGAGCCCGCCCATTTTGATCGTCGCGTCGTATCGGAGTTCGTATTCCCCCTTTTCGACGTCGACGCTCGTCAGCGAAATCTTCGTTTCGGTAACGCTTCGAATCGTTTTCCCATTTTCATACGCGACGCTGGTCGTTTGCAAACGCGTCCAACTTCCCGGCTTGAAACGAGCCCAACGCGAACACTGCGGAGCCGGCGCGGCGCTTTCGGGAGGCGCGATCGGAATTTCGTCGCCGACGCCGACGCCAAATTCCGCTTCCATTTCAACGGCGACGCCGCCGACGGTTCGCGCGCCGGTCGATTCGAAAACCCTCCAACCGTCGGCGCGACGCATTTCGTCGATCAGTCGAGCGAAAGGCGCGTTCGTTCCCCGTCCGCCCGCGACGTTCGGAGCGCAAGACGCGGTTTCCGGCGTCGGCTCGTCCGCCGTTCCCTTCGACGCGGCGCATTCTTCGGCGGAAAGCGCGACGGCGCCGAGCGTCAACGCCCAAACGCCGAGCGTTTTCAAGCTCGCCAAACGTTCGCCGTTCTTTCGTTGCAACGTCCGCGCTCTTCGTCGCGTTCGGTCGTTTTCCATTTTGTCTATTTTACCTCAACCGCCTTATTCGCCAATGAAACGCGCCCCGTCGTCGCGACCGGCGTTTCGACGGCGCGACGACGCATTATGTCGCGCCGCTAATTAGGATACCCTTTTTTCCTCGACGCGTAAAGGGGAAAAACGCCGTTCCCGCCCCTTTCTCGCGATTTGCCGCCGCTCTATTCCTTCGAGCTTTCCTAATTTAACGCGACGTTCGACGTTTCCGGTCGAAGCGTCGTCGTTACGCGTCCGACGCGCGTTGTACCAACGCGACGATTTTTTCAAAAATTTCGGCGACGACGAGGTCTTGTTCCGGCGCGACGGTTTTTAAGTCGAGCGTTAACGAATCGCGCGTCCAACGGGTCAACAGTCGCGGCGACGAAGTCTCCAATCGGAGCGCGAGCTCGGCCGGCGCAAAGCCTTTCGGACGCGCTTCGATCAGCCAAGTCGGCGACGAGCCGAACGTCGCGTTGGCGCAAAGGGGCGAACGTCCCGGAACCGTTCGAACGCTCGCGACGCAAGGCGCCGTTTCTAAAAGCGCCGCCAATCGTTTCGCGCGGTTCTCCAAGTTCGCGACCGACGTCGATAAAATCCGCAGCGCCGGAATCGCCGCCAGCGCCGCGTCGCGTTCGCGGTAAAGTTCCAACGTTTTCGCGAGCGCCGCCGCTTCGCCGCGCCCCAATTTTGTCGCCCGAGCCGTTCGCGTTTTTAAAATCGCGTCGATTTTCGAACGCGAGCCAAAAATCAATCCGCAAGAGGGCCCGCCGATCAATTGCGCGCCGTCGCAAAGAACCAAGTCGTATCCGCTTTTCAGCCGTTCGCCGACGGTCGGGAGCGCCGCGTCGAAAAACTCCGACAACTCGAGAATCGGCGCGAACTCGAACTCGCCCAAGATTGCGAAATTCAGCTTTTCCGCCGTCCGCAGTTTGACGAGTTCGGCGACGTCGACGCGCCGTCCGCCGGTCGCCCAACGTCCGCGAGTCGTCCAAACGAGCGCCGTTTTCGCGTTGCAAACCGCCGCGTAATCGGCCGGATCGACGGCGTTGCAGGCCCCGACTTCGCGCCGAACGATCGGGAAAAAATCGAGCGACGTTTCGAGCCGTTCGCCGCCGTCCCGTTCGTAAAGATCGCGGCGAGCGACGACCAGCTCCTCGTCCGCCGCCAACGTCTCCAAGACGGCGATTCGAGCGGTCGCGAGGTTCGCAAAAATCGCCGCCGCCTCCGCTCCGGTCGCTTGACAAAGCCGCGCGACCGTTTCTTTTTCCCGCGCCGCGTCTTTACGTTCGGAAAATTCCGTTCGCGGTTCCGAAAACGCCCAAGCCGCTTCCGCGACCGCCTCCGACGCCAAGCGTTCGAAGTCGTCGGCGAAAACCCGTCCTCGCGCGTCGACGACGAGCGGTTCCGCGTCGTCCCCGAGCGTCGCCAAACGCCCGACGATCTTTTCGATCAACTCGGCCAAATCGGGCCGCCGCAGTTCGCTCGCCGCCGACAACGCCTCTTGCGACACGTCGTTCAACACGCCCTTGACGACCGCCAACACCGCCGACGGATGCAGACGACTCGCCCAAGGTTTCACCGACGGCGACGCTAAAATCTCGGTCAAAAACGAAAAGGAAAAGGGAGACGATTTGAACACAGAAACCTCCGTTGCCAACCCAAAAAGCGATCGTTTTGCTTCGTTTCTTTATTATATCTCGACCTCGGCGCGTCGACAAGACGGCGAAAACGATTCTCCGCGTCAAAAAATCCTTGAAAAATCCAAAACGCAATTTCTTTCAAAAATTCCCGCCGCGCCCGTTGTCGAAATCGCCGACGGCGTTATTATTAATAGACGGCGAACGCGTCGAACGGTCGGTCAAGCGCGCTTTTTGCGCCTTTCCCTCCGTTTCGCTTCTTTCGTCGACGTTTCCGGTTTGCGCAACTTGCCGAAAACGCCCGTTTTAACCCCTATATTACCGCCGAGGTCGCTATGTCGAACGATTGGGAAGATAAAAAACGGTTTAACGAAGAAAACGCCCCCCTTGATAACGCCGGAAGCGCCGCGTCGACGCCCGTCGACGTCGACGCCGAAGCGACCGCCGCTCGCTTGTCCGCGCAAGCCGAAACGAACGACGCGCCGGACGACCCGCGCCCGTTCGAAATCAACGTCGCCGAACGAGTGAAGCGTCTCCCGCCCTACCTCTTCGCCGAGTTGAACGCGCTCAAATACGCCAAACGTCGCGCCGGAGCGGACGTCGTCGACCTCGGGATGGGCAGCCCGTCCGACCCGCCGAACGACCTGGTGATCGAAAAGCTCGCCGAAGCGATTCGCAACCCGAAAGTTCACGGGTACGGCGCCGCCCGCGGAGCGACGAATCTCCGCCGCGAAGTCGCCGCCCGCTACCTCAAATATTACGGCGTCCGGTTAAATCCCGACACGGAAATCATCGCGACGCTCGGTTCGAAAGACGCGCTAAGCCACACGATTCTCGCGCTTTGCGGCCCCGGCGATTTGGCGATCGTTCCGTCCCCTTACTTCCCGGCGCACCTTTACGCGGTGATGTTGGCGGGGGGCGAAACGCTCGCGCTCGACGTTCGCGACCCGGCGCGGCTCCTTTCGGAAGTCGCGTTCGCTTGCGAGCGGTTCTACCCGCGTCCGAAAGTGATGCTCGTCAACTACCCGCACAACCCGACGGCGACGGTCGTCGAGCGCGAATTTTACGTCGATTTGGTCAAATTGGCGAAGAAATTCGGTTTTATGGTGCTTAGCGACCTCGCTTACGCCGACGTCGTGTTCGACGGTTACGAGACGCCGAGTTTCCTCTCCGTCCCGGGCGCCCGCGACGTCGGCGTCGAGATGACGACGATGTCGAAAAGCTACAATATGGCCGGTTGGCGCATCGGTTTTTGCGCGGGCAACTCCGAAATCGTCCGGGCGCTCGCGACGATCAAAACCTATTACGACTACGGCGGCTTCACGCCCCTCCAAATCGCCGGGATCGTCGCGATGCGGGAACTCGACGCCGACGTCGCCGCGCAGGCGAAAGTTTACGAACGCCGTCGCGACGTTCTTTGCGAAGGGCTCGAGCGGCTCGGTTGGGACGTCGTTCGTCCGAAAGCGTCGATGTTCGTTTGGCAAAAGATTCCGGAAAAGTACCTGCGAAAATACACGACGTTCGACTTCGCGATGAAGTTGTTAAGCGAAGCGAACGTCGTCGTCAGCCCCGGTTCGGCGTTCGGCCCGCTCGGCGAAGGTTATTTGCGTCTCGCGGTCGTCGAAAAAGAAGACCGACTCCGCCAAGCGATTCGGCAAATGGGGCGCGCGTTGCCGAACTTTTAACCGTTTCGGCGCTTGGTATTTGATTTAATTCAGCGTCGAACAAAAATCAAAATCGCGTCGTCGCTCCGCCCGGTTCGCTCGACGCGTTTTGATTTATTTCAATTAGAAACAAAAATCAAAGCCAACCGTTTTCTCGGGCCGCGGCGTTCGCGCGTCTTTGATTTTTCGATAACCGCAACCCAAAACAACCGTTTCAGCGAAGGAACCCGTCTTATGCCGCTCGAAACCGCTCCGTTGCTCGCGTTAACCGCGGGCGACCCCGCCGGCGTCGGCCCGGAAATTATCGCCGGCGCTTGGCGCTCCTTCTTCCCGACGCCGAACGATTTGGCGACTTCCGCGTTCCCGCTCCCGCCGTCGCGACCGCTCGTCTTCGGCGATCCCGAAGTTATGCGCCGCGCCGTCGCCGTCGCGAAAACGGACGCTCGCGTCGTCGCCGTCGACTCGGTTTCGGAAGCGGCGGACGGCTACCCGTCCCGCTTCGGCGCGTCGACGATACCTTGCGTCCCCTGCTGCGACGCGTCGGCGTCCTCGGTTCGTTTCGGCGAAATCTGCGCCGCGGGGGGCGACGCCGCGTTCCGTTCGCTGAACCGCGCGATCGACTTCGCGCTTTCCGGAGAGGTCGCCGGAATCGTTACCGCGCCGTTGCACAAAGAGTCGCTGAACCTCGCCGGGCACAAATTCCCGGGGCACACGGAGATTTTAGCGTCGCGTTGCGGCGTTTCCAACTTCGGAATGGCGCTCTATTTAGGCCCGAATCCGGCGATCGCGTCGCCGACCGGCTTGGGCGTCGTCCACGTTACGCTTCACACGTCGATGCGCAAGGCTCTCGAGCAAGTAACGTTCGAGTCGGTTTACGAGAAGTGCGGGCTGATTCGCCGCTTTATGGAAACGATACTCGGTCGGGAGCCGCGGCTCGGCGTCTGCGCGCTGAACTGCCACAGCGGCGACGGCGGCCTCTTCGGCGACGAAGAAATCCGAATCATTCGTCCGGCGGTCGAGGCGGCCCGCGCCGACGGTTTGGACGTTCGCGGCCCGTTCCCGGCGGACACGCTCTTTTTGGACGCGAAAAACGGTCTTTACGACGGAATCGTCGCGATTTACCACGACCAAGGGCACATCGCGATGAAGGCGTTCGATATGTTTTCGGCGGTGAACGTCGCGCTCGGTTTGCCGATTATCCGGACGAGCGTCGCGCACGGGACGGCGTTCCAAGTCGCCGGAACCGGAACGGCGAAGACGGAAAGCCTTATCGAAGCGGTTCGAGTCGCCGCCCTCTTCGCGTCGAAAAAGCGAACGCCGTAAACGTCGACGTCTCCGTTTTTTCGTTCTTTCCCGATTTTTAGCGCGCGGAACGCTCTTTTCCACGCGTTCCGCAAGGCGCCCGCCTGTTCGAAACGCAAAAATCCGGTAAAATGTCGTTAATACGCGGGCGCCGTCGCTCCGTTCGAAGCCGGTTTCCGACCGCTCGACGCTCGACGGCGAACGCCGCGCCGACAAACTAAGCGATTCAAAGAATTTGCGCAAATTAAGCAATTCAAAAAAATAGACAACTCACGCAATATAAGAAAGGTTTGACGATGACCGACGCGCTTTCGGCTCGCGATTATTTTCAAGCGTTCGACGTGTTAAACGTCAACGGTAAAAAATACGGCTACTACCGCCTCGCCGCGTTGGAGGAACGCGGGCTGACCAAACTCGCCGCGCTCCCGTACTCGATTCGCGTTCTTCTCGAAGCGACGCTGCGCAACTGCGACGAATTTGCGGTTTCCAAAGCCGACGTCGAAAATTTGGCGCGTTGGACGCCGAACGATCTCGGTTCGCTCGAAGTGCCGTTCAAACCGGCCCGCGTCATCTTGCAAGACTTCACCGGCGTCCCGGCGGTCGTCGACTTGGCCGCGATGCGTTCCGCGATGAAGCGTCTCGGCGGCGACCCGAAAAAAATCAACCCGCTGATTCCGGTCGATCTCGTCGTCGACCACTCGATTCAAACCGACTACTTCGGTTCCGCCGATTCGCTCCAAAAGAATATCGACCGCGAATTCGAACGGAACGCCGAACGCTATTCCCTCCTCCGCTGGGCGCAACGTTCGCTCGACAACTTCAACGCCGTTCCGCCGTCCGTCGGGATCATTCACCAAGTCAACCTCGAATTTCTCGCTCGCGTCGCGTCGACCGTTTCGAACGACGAAACGAAAGCGGCCGGCCTCGACGGAATCGTCTTCCCGGACTCCGTCGTCGGCACCGACAGCCACACCGTCATGATCAACGGCCTCGGCGTCCTCGGTTGGGGCGTCGGCGGGATCGAAGCGGAAGCGGTCATGCTCGGCCAACCTTACTACATGCTCGCGCCGCAAGTCGTCGGGTTCGAGTTGAAAGGTTCGCTCAAAGCGGGCGTTACCGGCACCGACCTCGCGCTGACGATCGTTCAAATCCTCCGCAAAGAGGGCGTCGTCGGGAAGTTCGTCGAATACTTCGGCGACGGCGCGACGAGTCTTCCGGTCGCCGACCGCGCCGTTTTGGCGAATATGGGCCCGGAATACGGCGCGACGACCGGCTTCTTCCCGATCGACGAAAAGACGCTCGACTTCCTCCGCGAAACCGGTCGCGACGCCGAAACGGTCGCTCTCGTCGAAGCCTACTCGAAAGCGCAAGGCCTCTTCCGCTCCGCCGACGCGCCGACGCCGAATTACACGAAAGTCCTCACGCTCGACCTCGCGACCGTCGAACCGTCGCTGGCCGGGCCGAAACGTCCGCAAGACCGCGTTCCGTTGAGCGAAATGAAGTCGGCGTTCCAAAAATCGCTCCGCGCGCCGATTTCCGAACGCGGTTTCGCCCTCTCCGAAGAGGAAGCGAACAAAAAGGTTAACGTCGTTTGGGACGGCTCCGACTGCCCGGAATCGCCGCGCCTCCCGAAAACCGGCGTCGACGAAATCGGTCAAGGCGCCGTCGTCGTCGCGTCGATCACCAGTTGCACGAACACGAGCGCGCCGCGCCTGATGATCGCCGCCGGTCTCCTCGCGAAGAAAGCGGTCGAACGCGGTTTGCGTCCGAAATCTTACGTCAAAACGAGCTTCGGCCCGGGCTCCCGCGTCGTCGTCGACTACCTGAAAAAGGCCGACCTGATGGCGCCGCTCGAAACGCTCGGCTTCAACGTCGTCGGATACGGTTGCCTCACCTGCATCGGGAACAGCGGCCCGCTTCCGGAACCGGTCGCGAAGGCGGTCGTCGACGGCGACTTGGTCGCCTCCGCCGTTTTGAGCGGGAACCGCAACTTCGAAGGGCGCGTCAACCCGTTAGTTAAGGCGAACTACCTCGCCAGCCCGCCGCTCGTCGTCGCGTTCGCGTTGGCCGGAACGACGAATATCGACATGACGACGGAGCCGATCGGCGTCGACCAAAACGGCGCGCCGGTTATGCTCGCCGATATTTTCCCGTCGAACGAAGAAATCGACGCCATCGCCAAAGACGCGCTCGACGGCGAAGTTTACGCGGCCAACTATCGCGGCGTTTACGACTCGAACCCGCTTTGGAACGCGATTCCGACCGAAGAAAGCGAACTTTTCGACTGGAACGCCGACAGTACTTACGTTCAAGAGCCGCCGTTCCTCGCCGAAATGACGAAGGAAGCCGAAGAGCCCGCCGCGATTACCGGCGCCCGCGCGCTTCTCGTCCTCGGCGACAGCGTTACGACCGACCACATCAGCCCGGCCGGCGCGATCAAGAAAGACTCCCCCGCCGGTTCGTTCCTCTTGAACTCCGGCGTCGAGTTCCGCGACTTCAACAGTTACGGCTCGCGCCGCGGAAACGACCGCGTTATGACCCGCGGCACCTTCGCCAACATTCGCATTCGCAACCTGTTGGCGCCGGGAACCGAGGGCGGCGTTACGAAGTTCCTCGGCGTTTCGGCCAACGACGGCCCGCTCGAAAGCGTTTACGACGCGGCCCTGAAATACCGCGAAACGAAGACGCCGCTCGTCGTCTTGGCGGGCGCGGAATACGGCACCGGGAGCAGTCGCGACTGGGCGGCCAAGGGGACGACGCTTCTCGGCGTCCGCGCCGTTATCGCGTCGAGTTTCGAACGCATCCACCGCGGCAACCTCGTCGGAATGGGCGTTCTTCCGCTCGAATTCGTCGACGGTCAAACCCGCGAATCGCTCGGCTTGACCGGAACGGAACTCTTCGACATTCCGACGCTTAGCGACGATTTCGAACCGCGTTCGGAAATTGAAGTCGTCGCGACCTCGACGGACGAAGCGACGCTCGGTCAAAAGAAGACGTTCAAAGTTCGCGTCCGCATCGACGCGAAAGTCGAACTCGTTTATTACAAGAACGGCGGCGTTTTGCAAACCGTTTTGCGCCAACTCTTGACGAAGTAAGCGCCGACGCCGCGAGCGTTTAAGACTCGCTCTTTAAGGCCCGTTCGACCGTTTCCCACGTCGAACGGGTTCCTTTTTTACCTCGTCTCGCCGTCGCGACGCGTTTCATTCCGGTCGCGGCGGGAATATTTTTGTTATAAGAATCTCTTGAAATTGGCGCAAATTCTTCCGCGCTTCGACGCAACCGCGATAAGGAAGCGTCGTCGTCCAACGAATCAAACGCGGATATTTGCGGAACTCTCGATAATTGATCGTCGTTCGCGCGGCTTCGGTTCCTAAAACGATCGGCTCCGGATCGACGGCCGCCGTTCGCAATCCCCAAAGATGACTGCGCGCGAGAAAATGGTCGTAGGGCAGAAAAATCGGATACGCTTTCGCCAAAATCGTTTCCGCGGCCCGGCGATCGCAAACGTAACCGCCCGAGCCTTGATACCAACCCCAAAAACGACATAAAGAAAACGTCTCGTCGAGGCGCGCGTACGGAACCGGACGATGTTTTTTGCGCAAATAATTTACTCGCAACAAATTCCAGCTCTTCTTATAACGAAAAGCGCCGTCGAGCGCGCGCTCCAAATCGGGCGTCGCGACGACGTCGTCCTCGCAAATCATCGCGTAAGAATCGTCGGTTTCCAAAAAAGTTTTCAACGCTTTCAAATGACTGAGCGCGCAACCGAAAACGGAGCCGTCGAAACGCTGACCGTGGCAATATCGGTACCGCGTCGTCGAAAATTCCGGTTGCGTCGGCGAAAGTTCGCGTCCGTCGACCGCGGCGACGCGCGTTACCTCCAAACTCGTCGCGCTAAAACTTTCCTTAAAAATCTCGAGTCGTTCCGGCGAACGGTCTAAATTAAGGACGTAACATTTCATCAAGTTCTCCTTGCGCGGCGTCGCGCTTTTTTCGCTTTTTAAGACCGTTTTCCCTTGGCGTCGCTCTACCAAACGCGCGAAATAAGGAAGAGGGGGTAAAGTTCGTTATTTTAATAGCAAAAAAAAGCAAACCGCGCTAGCGCAAAAAAGTCGGTTCGTCTAAAAAACGTAAGATTTCAAGAAAACGCGTTTCGTTCGAACGTCGATTCGGCAAGACGTTCTTTCTTCGTTTGACGCTTTTGTCTCGCCGTTTTGCTTAAAGAACGACAAATCGTCGCCGCGTCGCCGCTTTTCTTTCCTATTTTGGCGAAAATTTTTATTTTTTTCCGCTTTTTCGCTTGACTTTCCAAACGCGACGCCCAATAATATATTACAAGAGTTAGCGTCAGAAGTCGCGCCCCGATTTCGTTAATTTTCGCGACGAGAACGCGCTCGCCGCTTTCGCTTTCCTTCGTTCGACTTGAAAAGGAGATCAAAATGACGCCGCAAACGCCCCCCGTCTCGCCTCCGTCCGACGCCGCGTCGACGCCCGTCGTCGAATCGCCCGAAACGCCGAAACGGCGCCGCTTTTTCCCGATCTTAACGTCGAAACCGCTCCTTTGGACGGTCGCGATTTTGGCGCCGCCGCTCGCTTACGTCGCGCCGATCGGGTTCTTTCTCCCGGAACTGTTGAACGGCCCGGAAATCGTTCAATTTCATTTGCCTTGGGGGCCGACGCTCCTAATACCGCGTTTGCTTCTTAAAGTCGCGATCGCTTTGACGCCGGTCGTCTTTTGGCTCGCGGCGCCGCTCGGAATCGTCGCGTCGGTCGGAGCGTTCCGTCGGAGTCGCCTCGTTTGGGCGAAAACGCTCGCGGCGCTCCTAATCGTCGCGAACGCTTGGCTTTTGCTCGCGCGCCCCGGGGTATTTTTACTTGAAGGCGTCGCGCCGGAGTTCGTCGTCGATTTTTTATTGTCGATTTAGCTTGACCGACGCCGCGCGACAGGCTCCGCCGATTTTTAAACGTCGTTAACCCGACGAAGCCGCCTTCGCTCCCGAAAAAAACGAAAGGAACCGTTATGTCAAATCCAACGCCTCCCGCCGTTCCCCGCGACGCCGCGCCGCGTCCCGGTTTTTTCGCCGATTTCAAAAGCTGGCCGTTCGAAACGTCGACGTTCGCCGGACTTGCGCTCGCGCCGCTCCTTTTGTCCGCGCCGTATCTTTTGGCGCTCTTCGCTTGGCGCGGCGAGTTGAATCGCGTGGAAATCTTCACGACTTTTCCCCTCGCGGTCGTTTTTCTCCTCGCCGCGGCGCCGACGGCGCTGCAATGCGTCGCGACGGTCGCCCTTTGGACGCGCGTTCGACGACTCGGCGTCGTCGGAACGCTTTACGCCGTTTTGGCGACGTTCGCGAACGCCGCGCTCGTTTGCGTTCTCGCGAACGCGCTCCTTTAACGCCCGACTCGCCCGCTTTGCTCGAAGGAGTTTTCCAATGACCGAATTTGAAAAAACGCCCGAAACGCCCGTCGAGTTCCGCCCAGCCGCGCCGTCGCGTCCCGGTTTTTGGGCCGATTTAGGCCGATGGTTCCTGAAAACGCCGACGCTCGCGCTCGTCGTCTTCGCGACGCCGTTTTATCTCGCCGCGGCGCCGCTCTTCCTCCTTTTTACGATCGGGAAAGAGACGACGGAAAACCCGCTACTTTTCGCGAGCGTCGCCGTCGCGTTGACTTTTTGCGTCGCGCTTCCGCCGCAACTCGCTTTCGTCGCGCTGATCGTTCTTTGGATTCGCGCTTGGCGACGCGGCGCCGGACTCGGCGCGAAGATTCTCGTCGCGTTCTTAACGCTTCCGTATTTGGCGGCGGCGACTGTTCGACTTTGGGCGCCGTCCGCGCTCGAAATCTTCCGCAACTTGAACGCGTCCTAACGTTCGTCGAATTTGGCGACAATAAAAAAACCGCCGCCGCGAATCCGTTCGCGACGACGGTTGAATCCCTTCCCGCTTCCCCTAAGCGAGAAACGAACCGACGCCGAAAATCCGTTCCCAACGTCGGTCGCGCCCTTCCCGCTTCCCCCAAGCGAGAAACTAACCGACGCCGAAAATCCGTTCCCAACGTCGGTCGCGCCCTTCCCGCTCCCCCCAAGCGAGAAACAAACCGTCGAAGCGAATCCGTTCGCGACGACGGTTGAATCCCTTCCCGCTCACCCCAAGCGAGAAACGAACCGACGCCGAAAATCCGTTCCCAACGTCGGTCGAACCCTTCCCGCTCCCCCTAAGCGAGAAACTAACCGTCGAAGCGAATCCGTTCGCGACGACGGTTGAATCCCTTCCCGCTCCCCCTAAGCGAGA
>JAGBDN010000018.1 GCA_017937485.1 Thermoguttaceae bacterium | reverse complement strand
CGACGCTCGACTTCGAGAAAGCTCGTCCAGCGGTCGACTTCCCGGGCGTCGCGCGGCGAAAAGTCGGCGACGACGAAGGTCGGGAAACGGTCGACCCGCCAAAGGAGCGCGTCGGCGCGGGCCCGCGTCGAACGGTCGGCGCGAACGATTTCGATCGGATACCAACGAGCGAGGCGGTCGAGCGCTTCCGACTCGAAGCGATTCGGCGGCGCGTCGAGGAACGCCAATAAAACGGGGCCCTCCCAAGGGGCGGCCAACTCGGCTTCAAGCGACGCGGTCGCGTCGACCAACGGTTCGCCGTCGGGGCCGACCGTCAAAACGGGGGACGGCAAAAGTTCCGGCGGCTCGGCCGCGACCGACGGCGCGGCGAACGCGGCGGCGCCGAACAGCGCGACCGCGATTAGGTTAAGTTTCTTCATTGTCGATCTTCTCCAAGTTTTCGACGGCGGGTTCTTCCGGTTCCGGCGCGACGGGGACGGGGGATTCGTCCGGAGCGGCGGGGACGGGAACCGGCTCCGGTTCGACCGCCTTGGTCTGTTTCGTTTTCGAACGGGCGCGGCGCTTCTTTTTCGGTTCTTCCGGAGGCGCGGCGGGGGCGGCGACGGACGGTCGCGATTTCGACGACGCGGCGCGGGAAACCGCCTCTTTCAACGCGTCGCCAAACGTCGGCTCGTCGACGAGCGGAAGCGAACCGACCGCCGCGCCGTCGCGTCGGCGAACGACGCGGAGCCGTCCGTCGAACGCGACGACGTCGTAAGCGCCCGCCCGAACTTTAACAAGCGTCGAGTTCATCGCGGGACTCCTTCGCGTCAAGATTCAAGCGCGGCCGGCCGCGCCAAGGCGACGTAAAAAACGCCGTCCGGGATTCCCGGTCGAACGACTTCCCAACCGAGCAGGACGGAGCCCGGCGTCGGCGACGTCGAAAACGCTCCGGACGCGGCGTCGGTCGGCGCGTAATAAATCGCTTGCCCGGCTTTGCGTTCGTAAGACTCCGGCGCGGCGAAATCGTCGACGCCGAACGCGAACGTTCCTTCGTCGGCGAACCAACCGAGTTCCCCGGCTTCGACCTTCGTTTCCGCGACGCCGAATTGCGGCGACGTCGCGAAGGACGGCATAAAGATCGCCCCGGCGGGAACCGGCGGCGCGGCGACGCTCGGGTCGTCGCTTTTCGGGACTTCGGCGTAAAAGCCGCCGCCGTCGACGACGCGGGTTCCGGGGCGGCGCAATCCAAATTTATCGGACATATCGGTTCAACTCCTTTCGTTACGGTTCTTGCGGTTCGGCGTCAAGCGCCTTTACAGACGACGAGCGCGTCCCAATGCTTGACGGAAACGCCGTAAGGATAAACGACGCGGTACGAAACGCCCCATTCGTCCGGAAGGTCGAACTGCTCGAGTTGCGGCGACTCGTACCCGAGAACCTTGTTGACGCAAAACGCCGGTCGGCGCGCCGGGTCGCGGAGCAAAACCCAACAAGTCGCGGCGTTTTGGGCGACGAACGAGCCTTTTTTCGCCAACGCGTCGGAGAGGTACGGCCAAACGATCGGCTCGAACTCCCCTTGATAAACGTTGCGCGTCCCCATTCCGGCGTCGACGGAAATATACTCGGACGAATAAAGCCGGTTCGCGAGCGCGCCGAGCGCCGGGCCGCAAATAAGCCGCTCCCCGCCGGTCGCGAGCGGGAAACCGTTTTCGTTCGTCGCGCCGACGAGCGCCGACTTCGCGCGCCCGATTCCTTCTTCGCTAAGCGCCGAGGTCGGAACGCCTTCTTTGTCGACAAGGAGGTTGCCGCGCTCTTCGCTAACGAGCGGTTTCCCGTCCGGTTCGTAAAGCGCTTTCCCTTCGAGCGCGTCCCAAAAGAGCTCGGCGACGTCGCGCTCGACGCATTGGTTCGGAAGCTCGTTGAATTGGCGAACGAGTTCCGCGAACGCGTCGATTTGGTCGTTGACGATCATCATATAAGGGACGGTGAACGACGCGGCGTTCGGCTTGGCCGTTTGGGTGAACTCTTTAGTTTCGAACGAAACTTTCTCGATCTTGCCGGTCGCGGCGATCTCTTGGAGCCGACCGACGATCGTCGGCGAATAGCTTTTTACGGCGGTAAAGTCGGCGAGCGTGTTCGTCTTCGCGAGCTTGTCCCAAAGGGGCGTCGCCGTTTGCGCGCCCTCTTCGAGGAACGCTTGCATCACCGCCGAAAAAACGTCGACCGCCGAAACGGTCGAGAAACCGGCTTGAACGGCGCCGAACGCGAGACGGCGGCAGTTCGCGCGGCATTCGCGATAACCGGAAAGTTTGTCGGTTCCGACGACGTAAGAGCCGGGGCGGAACGAGTTGTTCGACGCGGCGACGACCGTCCGGAGGGTCGCGTTGCGATTCGCTTTCGAGACGGCCGCGTCGACCGTTCGCTCGTCGAAGCCGAACGCCGCTTGAACGCGATCCGGCTTCATTCCGCAAGTGATCGCGAGAGAGGCCGCCAACACGTCTTGACGGCGCGGCCCGTCGAACGCGTCGGCGCGACCGACGCCCGGCTTCTTCAAGCCCGCGACGATTCCGCGTCGCTTCGTCGACGATTCGAGGTAACGCCGGGTTCGGTCGAGGCTCCAACCTTCGGCGATTCCCTTGGCGGCGGCGCGGGCCGCCTCTTTGTCGTCGTTTCCGCAAAGCGCTTTGATCGCTTCGACGCGACGCGATTCGGCGAGTCGCGCTTTCGCGTCGGAACGCGGCGTCGGCGTCGACGGCGTTTGACGCGCTCCTTGTTTCGGCGTGGAATCCAACGCGGCGCGGACGGCTTTTCTCGCGAGGCGCGTCGCTTTCAACGCGGCGGCGACCGGCGAGTCTTCGAAGTCGGCGGCGAGTTCCTCGACGATTCCGTCGACGATTTCGCTCGTCGCGGCGGAGTCGAGCGCGTCGGCCTCTTCGGCGGGAAGTTCGTCGACGGCTTGCTCGACCGCCTCTTCGACGACCGTTTGCAGTTCGTCGGCGGACGCTTTCACGTCTCCTTGCTTGTCTTGGTCGTCGTCCTTTTCTCCGGACGCGCCGACGGCGCCGCTTCCGGACGCGTTGAACGTTTCGAGGAGTTCGGCGCGTTCCGTTTCGCTAAGCGCGGCGGAGTCGTAACCTTCTTGAGTCAACCATTCTTCAAACGTCATTTTTTTTCGTCCTTTCTTCAACGAGGCCAAAATCGCTCGCGCGTCGCCGTCTCCGCCGATCGGGACGAAGGAGCCTTCGCAAAGGGAGGCGCCGCGAACAACGTAAATCGGGCCGGAAAATTTTTGTCGGTTGACGAACGCCGTCGCGCCGACGGGGACTTCCTCGACGTCGCGAACGCGGTAAGCGCCGACCGACGGAACCCAAGCGGCGACGTCGCGAGCCCAAGCGACGACGCGTTCGGCCAACGCGCAACCGCCGACGACCGCGTCGCAAAAGAGCGCGAGACGGCCCGTCGTCGGGTCGACGCGCTTTTCGACGTTTTCGAGGCGGCCGACGACCGAATCGAAGTCGTGATTAAGGAGCGCTTTCGGCGCCGGGTCGACGCGGAGCGATTCGAGGTCGAGCGCGACCGGCGCGTCGTAACCGTCGATATAAAGGAGCCCGCCCGAATAAAGGGGCGCGAACTTGAACGTCGTCGAACCGACGGCGGGGTCGTAACCGTCGAACGACGAACGAGCCGCGACCGGCGGACGGTCGACGCTTAACTTGCCGCGTTCTTGCGATTGTTTCATCGTCGCGGTCTCCTAAACTTGAATCAACGTTTCGCCGTTCCGCGTCTCCGGCGCGGCGGCGGTCGGGGCGGTTTCGTCGGGGACGGAGAACGTCGACGCGTCGCCGTCCTTGGCGGCGGTCGACGGCTCGGGCGACGACGAGCCGTAAATTTCGGGGAAGTCGGCGCGGTCGCGCTTGATGATTTCGCGAGCGTCTTCAAAGTCGTCGAACGGGTGCGTTTCGCGCCAAACTTCGGCGAGCGTCGCTTGGCCGGACTTGACGCGAATCGAGTCGGCGCGCGCTTTCGCTTCCGGATCGACGAGAGGCGGCGACGGCCAAATCCATTCCCAATCGGCGTCGTCGGGGGAAGGCGCGTCGGCGAATCGCGCGACGACGTCCGCTTCGAGCGTTTCGTAAAAGCGGCGAAAAATCCGGTCGCAAAGGGTTGTTTCCATCTGCTCGCGACGGAGCGTTTCGATCAGCATCTCGAACGGCTGGTTGTCGAGCCGTCCGGACGCGAAGTTGTATTCGTGCGACGAGCCGGTCGCCTTGTTGCGCGGAAGACCCAGCGCGTAACCGATTTGCGCGGCGCTCGACGCGACGAACGCGTCGGCGCTCGTCGTCGGTTGCGCGGGCGCGAACGCTTGCATTTCTTCGCCGGGCGCGAGGCGGATAAACTTGCCGTTCGTCGTTTCGTAAGGAACGCCCGCCGCGCAGTCGTAGGGCGCGCCCGGGTTGTTCGCGTATTCGTTGGGGACGAGAAGACCGTCGTCGTAAGCGTAACCGTGTTGCGTCTTGACCGTCGCGAAAACCTTCGCCGAGACTTTCGCCGATTCGACGACCGCCGCCGAATACTCGCGGAGCTGTTGCAGATAAGGAAGAATCGACGCGAACCAAGAAACGCCGCGCGTTTGGCCGGGAAGGTCTTCCCGAAACGCGTGAAAAACGTCGTCCGCCGAGAAAAGTTGGAAACTCGACTTGTCGTAATAGCTCGACTCGAACTCCGGCAAGTCGTAAACGCAATAGCCGACCGGTTCGCCGAACGCGTCGAGGAAAACGCCGTCTTGGCGCGTTCGCGTCGACGGTTCGCCGTTCGGGTTGCCGATTCGTTGCGCGTCGATCAAGACGGCGCCAAACCCGTCGCGGCGGCGCGGATTCGGAGCGAGCGCGACGAACGCTTCGCCGTCGACGATGATCGACGTAATCGCGGAGCGGAGCAGGGCGGCGAGCCGCGTTTCGGTCGCGAACCGTTCCCAACGGAACTCGACGTAGCGGGCCAAGTCGCGGTCGACCGGGCGCTTGAGGTAGGCGTCCCAACCGCGAAATTTCAGGCGCGGCCCCGTTCCGACGACGTAAAGCCCGAAAAGTCGAGCGATACCGGCGGCGCGAGGATTGTTTAAATATTCTTGACGCGCTTGCGTCCGGAGCGAGCTTCGCGTCGGGGCCGTTTGCGCCGCGAGCGTCGTTTGCGGGAAGGAACGCGCGAAGACGCTCGCGACGTCGGAGTTCGGTCGCGCCGCTTCGTATCCGGCGACGACGCGATTCCCGCTCAACGGGGAACGCTCCGCCGGCCGCGAGCCCCGAACGGTCGGAACGTTCGGGGCCGCGCTGGGAAAACGAGAAGAACCCGGCGCGTTCGCGGCGGCGGAGCTTTTGCGGTTCGACTTTTTGCGGCTTCGACGACTCACGGCAATTTCCCGACGATCATTCCGCGACGGAGCGAACGCAATTTCATCGCGTCGAGTTCGGCTTGAACCTTCGCGCTCTCGCCCTTGGCCGCTTGTTCGGTCGATTCGACCGTATACGATTCGCCCCCGTTCGAAAACGCGACGACTTTGCGCCCGTCGGCGGTCGTCAGTTCGTCGGCGGCGGAAATTTCGGATTTTTCGTTCGGCATTTTTCGACCCTCCGAACGATATTTTAGACGATTGTGTTTAAGTTGTCAATAAATAAGCCGTGAAAATGGCAGTTTTATAGACATTTTTTGCACAATTTGGGTCAGAAAGAAGAAAATCGGCGGCGAAGCGGGCGCGTCGGGCGGGCTTCGCGGGTCGTTTCGGTCGCGACGTCGCAACCGACGTACTCCGCCAACGCTCGGCAACCGGCGTCCGTGTCGAGGAATTCGTTGTCGGCGACGCGCGGCTTCTTCATTCGCCAACGTCGGTACTCGAGCCCGCTCTTGCGCGTCTCGACGTAATCCTCCGCCGTCTGCTGAATCGCGAACGCTTCGAACGCTTCCGGCTCGTCGTTCCCGTCGAAGATCGTCGCGGCGCCGGGACGGTCGGCGGGCGTCTTCCAAGCGGCGTCGCGGCGCGTCTTCGCCGTGTTCGCGTCGTAATTCAGCGACGCGTAAACGTTCGGGAACGATTGCGCGAGCGGACGGCGGCCCGCCGGGTTCTCGATCCAGTCGTATCCGGAGCCCGCGCGACGCAGACGGCGCCATTCGCCCGGTTTGAGGTCGTAATAGCGAACCAAACGGCTCGACGCTTCGATCCCGTAAGTCGGAATCGCGAGACCGAGGAAGCGGCCGCCGTCGAGCCGGTGAAAATCGTCGACCGCGCCCCAAAGCGCAAGCTCCATTTCGCCGTCGGAACAGTCGACGCCGCAAATCGCGAGAAGCGGGAAGTTCCGCGTTTGCCGCCCGCGCGGTCGAGCGTGTTGCGGAAAGCGCGTCGCGACCGTAACGTCGAGCGGACGGCCGTATTCGTCGAAATATTGCTCTTCAAAGATTCGGATAAGGAGGTCGAGCGTCGCGGCGCGGAGGCGGTCGAACTTGTCGCCGCTTGGGTAAACGTCTTGAAGGTCGACGGCGTACCGCTTTTTCGACGCGACGTTCCCCGGTTGTTCCGGCCAAATCCCGAAATCGACGACGTGCGCGGTCGAAAAATCGCGCGAAAAGGCGGCGACTTCGTAGTTTAGGTAATGTTCGCCCGCGTCGATAAAGGCGGTGAGAACGTCGGCGTCGTTCGGAACCCAACCGCGTCGGAGCGGTTCGCCGCGTCCGTTCGTTCGGATTTTCCGCGCGACTTCGACCGCCGTCAAGCCGCCGCCGGTCTCTTGCGCCGCCCGACGAGCGTCGTTCTGGAACTCGCACCAGAAGGACGTTTCCGACGCCGACCAGTAATCGATCGCGTAATGAACGGCGTCGACTTGCCAAGTTTCGCGGAGACGTTCGTCGTCGACCTCGACGCCCCGCGCCAACGCGTCGCGGTTTCGCCGGTAATAGTCGGCCAACTCGACGCGGGCCGCGCCGACGTCCGGCGACTTGCGGAGCGTCGCGTCGCGGAACTCGCGGTACCGGCGCCATTCGTCAAAGGAGTCCGGAAGGCGGCGAACGAACGGAACGACGAGCGTCCCGAACTCCGGCAAGTCGGTAATCATTCGTTCGGCGACGTCGGCGGGCGCGTTCTGCGTGATTGCGGAGACGACGGCCAGCGACTCCCGCGTTCCGTCGGCGCGCCGACCGGCCAGCCCGCGAATCGTCTTTTGAATCGTCGAGATAATCGACTCGACTTCGACGGCGCTCTTGGCGGTCGCGTCGTTTTGAATATCGTCGAGCATCACCGCGCCGACGCGGAACGAGCCGACGCGCGGGATCGTGTGGTTCGAACCGCGCAAGCCGCCCCCGCCGATCGACGTAAAGCGCAAGAGCGAACCGGCGCAACGGGAACCGGCGATATTCGGGAAGACGATTCGGTCGGCTTTTAGCTCGGCGCCGACCGGTTCGCCGTTGAAAGTGAGCGGGCGTTGCGCTTTGCCTTCGCGGCGTTGGAGCGGGTAGGAGATTTCCGGATAGAGCCGGGTGAAGAGTCGGGCGTCGTCGCCGCGCGCTTCGTAATTGTCGTAAAGCGCGGCGGCAAACCATTCGGCGGCTTGGGCGACCGAAGCGCCTCCTTCGGCGGTAACGTAGATCGCGTGGCGGATTATGCCTTCACAAAGAGCTTTAAAAAGCAAACCGCTTAAAACGGAGGTTTTTCCAATCCCGCGATACGCTTCAACGTTCTTCCAAGCGCCAACGACGAGCGCGTTCCAGACGACGTCGATAAGCCGATGGAGCGTGGCTGAAAACTCGGCGTAATAGACGTCCGGCAAAATTTCGCGGAGCCAGCGCGCCGGGTTCGCCTCGAGTTCGTTCCGGAGCGCGAGGTCGGCGCACTCCGGAATCGGGCCGATTTCGTTGACGTTTTTCCCTTTTTCGCGTCGACGACGCGCTTCGTAATCGCGTTGATCGGAACCGTATAAAGCCATTTATTCGTTAAGTTTCGAGATAAACTCTTTTCTCTTGTCGAATCCGTCGCCCTTATTGAAATACCGACCGGCCGCGACGGTTGCCGCGCCGGTCAAACCGATCGAGGCCAACGCGATCGCGTGCCAATACCAAGCGAGTTCGCCGGGCGCCAAGCGTCGGCGTTGTTCGCCGATTTCATACGGTTGGAGCTTACGCCCAAGCCGTTCTTCTTCGGCTTGAACGCGTCGAGCGACGAGCGCGTCGGACGGCGTAAGCCATTTGTGGTAAAACATACAGGCGCACAACGTCGCCGTCGAAAGCGAGACCGCGAGCGCGAGCGGCGCAACCATCGCGACGAGAAAGCCGATTTCTCTTTTGGGGCCGAATCCGACGTCGGCGAAGTTCGCGTCGTACCGATCGAACGATTCATAAAGCGCATCGGGCGCGACTTTGGCGACGACGTTGTACCGTTCTTTGTAAAAATCGTTCTTGTCGTTGTTTTTAGCGGCTTGCGCGGCTTGGCGCTCGCGTTCTTCCTGCGCTTCGCCGAATTGGGCGCCCCGGCGAATGACTTGTTGCGTATTATAACTAGTCGCTAAAAGCCGTCGTAAACTGAACGCCATCGCGTCGCCTCTCGTTTTTTTGTCAGGTGTGTGTAGTTCCCCCCCTCCCTCGAGCTGTCCGACGCCTCGAAGGGTTGGGGAGGGGGCGGGAAGTACCTTCCGCCCTTTGGAAGCGATTATACCGCCGGAGCGAGCTGAACGCAAGGCGCGCAAACGTAAAATCGGGAAGAAACGGCGGGATTAGAGTCGTTTCGCGTTCCTTCGCCGTTCCCAAACGTTGGTCGCGACGCTTTACCGATCGCCGTCGCGTTTTACGCCGCCGAAAAAGAAAGCCGCCGCCGGAAACGACAACCTCCGACGACGGCCCGCGACCAAATCGCAACCGCGCTTGTTTTCAGCTCTGTTTTATCGAAACGCAACAACGCCCTTCAGGCGTGTTTTTAAGGTCTTCCTAGCGTTGGTTAGGGAGGCCTTTTTTGTTGTCTAGACGTTAAGTTTTCTAAGACCGCGTTTCTATTGGGTGGCTTTAAGTTGTTTTTTTGCAAGGTTTTAACGGGCGCTTTGAGCGAGCGCAAGGCCGGCTTGCGCCGCGATTGCGAGAGCCGGTTTTCAAACGTCGACAGAACGAGAAATAGAGGCGCGCGAGCGTTAAAAAAACGGCGCGATTGTTGGAACCGTCGACTCAATATTGCGGGACGGCGGCGGACTCGGCGGCTTTCTAAGCGGGGCGAAAACGGCGCGGGGCGAAAACGGCGCGGGGCGAAAACGGCGCGGGGCGAAAACGGCGCGGGGCGAAAACGACGCGGAAATAAAAAACGCCGCGTCGAGCGAGTCGGCGCGGCGTTCGGCAACGGCGACGCGAAGAACGCCGCCGATTTTTAAACGTTGCGTTTCAACGGATTAGAGCGATTCGGTTTCGCCGCCGTCGCGGGAGCCCATCGCGCCCCAAACGCCGAAGTTCGATTTGCCGGAACGCTTGCAGAGACCGGTGTTGTCGCCGATCGTCGAGCCGGTCAGGTTGCCGCAGTCGACCGTTTCGCTGACGAAGCGGACGGAACCGTCGACCATACCGACGTTGACGCCGCCCGAGTGGTTCGAGGACGCCGGAAGAATCGTCGCTTGGTAGTCGCCGCCTTCGGCGCCGCAGGTCGGGGAGTTCGGCGGGAGGATCGTGTTGAAGGTCGCGAAGAGCGGTTGGCAGTCGTTCCAACGTTGGCCGCGGTAGTTGCCGGCGATGGAAACGGACGTGTTGAATTCGCCGCCGTCGGCGCGCAGGTTGAGGCAGGCTTGCGGGTTGAAACCGCTAAGTTCGCAAGTGTTGTGGCCGGTTCCGGCGCCGAAAACGTCGCTTCGGCTGGTCGCGTAGTTGCCTTTAATCTTGCGTTGGCCGCTTTTGCCGACGACCGCTTCGCTGACGAGCGCGGTGTTCGAGGTTCCGTCGGTAAGGGAGGCGAGGTTCGTCCAAGTTTTCGGTTGGAGGGCGCCGCGGGAGTAGTCGGTGCGACCGGAGGAACCGTTGACCCAACCCCATTCTTCCGCTTTGACGCAGTAATCGCCGTAGCTGGCGACGTAGCTGGCGTGCGCGTAACCGTCGGCGACGCCCTTGGCGTTCCCGTCGGACGGGCAGTGGAAGGCGGTAACTTCGGTTTCCTTAACGTCGGCGCCCGCGCTCCAGGCGGCGGTTCCCTTCGTGTAGTAGTTGCTCATAATCAGTTCGTAGAGCGCGTTTTGTTCGACGTAAGGCAGGATGAAAATACGCCAACCGTAGCCGAGCGTCGCGCCGGTGCCCGGGACGGCGCCGTAACAGTCTTGCCCGACCGGGAGCGTGTCTTGGTTCGCGTCGGCGTAGTTCATGCACGCGAGGCCGAGTTGTTTGACGTTGTTCGTGCATTGCATACGGCGGGCCGCTTCGCGAGCCGCTTGGACGGCCGGGAGAAGCAAACCGATCAAAATGCCGATGATGGCGATGACGACGAGAAGTTCGACGAGGGTGAACCCGTTTTTCGTGGTTTTCATAGGAAAACTGTCCTTAAAGCGTTGGAAAGTCGTAAGTAGGCGACATTGCCTCGACGCCGAAGCCGGAAAGAGCGCGGCCTCGACGCGGCGAATACAAGCGTTCCTAACGCCGAAAGTCTTAAACGGGGTCGACGGTCGGCAATGGAAGATATTTTCGCCGATTATACCGCCGACTTTGGAAACGCAAAGGGGGGGCGGACGCTAAAAGACGATTTTTTAGAAAATAGGAGAAATTTTTGTTTTTGAATTTTGAGCGTTTTTAACAAGGGCGTTTCGAGAGGAACGCGAGCCCGTCGCCGACGGAGACGACGCGGCGACGGGAGCGTTTGACGTTTCGTCGAGGAAAACGAGATTTACAGCGTTTCGGTTTCGCCGCCGTCGCGGGAGCCGAGGGCGCCCCAAACGCCGAAGGACGACTTGCCGGAGCGTTTGCCGAGGCCGGTGTTGGAACCGACGGTGGAGCCGGTCAGGTTGCCGCAGTCGACCGTTTCGCTAACGAAGCGGACGGAACCGTCGACCATCGCGACGTTGACGCCGCCGGAGTGGAACGATTGCGGCGGAAGGAGGGCCGGGTCGTAGTGCGACGCGCCGGAGGAACAGATCGGCGCGTTCGGCGGCAGAATCGTGTTGAAGCCGGAGAAATACGGCTGCCCGTCGGTCCAACGGACGAGGCGATCTTGCTGGTTGACCTGCGCGCTCGACGAGAACTCGTTCGCTCCGGAGCGCAAATTAATGCAGGTTTGCGGGTTGAAGCCGGAGTATTCGCAGGTCCAGTGACCGGTTCCGGAGCCGCCGAAAACGTCGGTTCGGTTAACCGCGACGCCGCCTCGGAGGAGCCCGCCGTTCGTCGCCGCTCCGGAGCCGCGCCCGATGACGCCTTCCGACGCCAGCGCGGTGTTCGAGGTTCCGTCGGTAATCGACGCAAGATGCGTCCAGTAACGCGGTTGGAAAGCGCCGCGCGAGTAGTTCGCCGGAACTTTGTTCGGCTCGTCTTTGCCGTTCCAGTTCCAGTCTTCGTCTTTAGCGCAGTAGTCGCCGTTGCTGAAGACGTAGTTGTTCGGCGAGTATTGGTTGGTCGTCGAGTGCGTGTCTTGGCGGAGCTGACGCGACTGGCCGTCCGACGGGCATTTGTAACCGTCGACGGCGGTCGAGATGATCGACTGCGGAAGCGTCCAAGCGTAGGCGCCGCCCTTAACCGCTTCCATCGTTTCGCCGTAGAGCGCGCTTTGTTCGAGGTAGGGCAGGAGGTAAATACGGGGGCCGAGGCCGCGACTGTCGTTGCTTTCGCAACCGATGCAGTCGGAGCCCATCGGGAGGGAGTCGCCGTGCGCGTCGGCGTAGCTCATGCAGGCTAAGCCGAGTTGTTTCAGGTTGTTCGTGCATTGCATTCGACGCGCGGCTTCGCGAGCCGCTTGAACCGCCGGAAGAAGCAAGCCGATGAGAATGCCGATGATGGCGATAACGACGAGGAGTTCGACGAGAGTAAATCCGCGCTTACGCTGTTTGCCTCTCCTCCCCATGTTGACAAAAATGGTCGTCATACGAAGGTTCCTTGTAAGTGTCGTGGAAATAACTGAATGGACGTAATTTAGGTAAAAGAACGCGACGTCCGAAACGCGGTCGGTCGCCGACTTACGTCGCGTCGCGCCCTTTAGTATTAATGTTAACAAGAACGAAAGGGTTTTTCAAGCGTTTTCGGAAAATTTCTTTGATTTTTTCCGAGGTTTAACGCGAAATTTTTTCGACGCGGAACTCCCCGATTTCGCGTCGGTTAGCGTCGACGATCAAAAGACGGAACCGGGGGGCTTGCGAACGTTCGCGGAGCGAGTATAATTAAAAACGAGCGTCGGCGGTTTGGGGAATGTCGCGCCGCTCCTGCGGGAACGGGCGAAACGTCGACGGAATGAAAACGTAAAGTAAGGAATAAAAGAAGATATGGCGTTTCCCGGTTTGACGATTATCGGCGAGTCGATCAACGACTCCGTTCCGTCGACGAACGCGATGTTCGAGGCGGCGGACTTCGACGGCGTCAAGGAATTGGCGCGCTTCCAAGCGGAGAACGGCGCCGCGTATATCGACGCCAACGTCGGGACGCGCTCGCCGGAGTTTATGGCGGCGGTCGTGAAGGCGATCTGCGAAGCGACCGACAAGCCGATTTCGGTCGACTCGCCCGATTACGCGCTGGCGGAGGCGGGACTTCGCGCTTGCGACCCGAGTCGCGGAAAGCCGATTTTGAATTCGATTTCGCCGCTGCGAACGGAAATGTTCGATTTGTACGAAATCGCGCCCTTCCGCCCGATTTTGCTCCTGACGGAATACGTCGACGCCGACGGGAACGGCGCGCCGTCGCGAACCGCCGAAGAGACGTACTCCGCCGCCGAACTCCTCTTCGCCGAAGCGAAAAAACGCGGGATTCCGAACGACGACATTATCTTCGATCCCGGCGTCGCGCCGATCGGGAGCGACTTTGAAGGAAACCTGGCGCGCCTTCTCGATTCGCTAAAAATGATCAAAGCGAACCCGGAAATGGCGGGCGTTCACGCGTCGGTCGGGTTGAGCAATTTCACCGTGATGCTTCCGCCGAAACGCAAATGCGACGGTTCGCCGGTGAAGAGTCCGCTCGAAAGCGCGCTCCTGACGCTGGCGTTTCCGCTCGGGCTCGATTACGTCGTCGGCTCGGTGAAGCGCAAGTACGAGGTTTTGGCCGACGACGCGCCGGCGATGGAATGCGTCCGCGAATGCCTCGAACTCGGCGGGTTCGAGTCGATTTCGCGAGTGCGCAAGTTTTACCGCTGACGGCGATTTTGTCGATTTTAACGGTTCGAGCGTCGACGGCGGACGCGCTTTGTATAAGCGTCGAACGGCGTAAGGTTTGACGTTCGAAACGATTTTAACGGTTGCAAACGGCGGCGCGTTGGGCGGTTGAGCCGATTTTGACGACGGCAAACGGCGGCGCGTTGAGCGTTTGGGCCGGTTTTGACGGCGGAGCGGAGCGGTTTCGGCGAAAGTCGGGAGAAATCGCGTCGGGGGGCTTGTCAAAATTACGCGCCGCGTCATAATAAAGGGGTTAAGATTTAACGTCTTTTTTCGCGTCCCGCTTTTCTTGCGCTTTCCGGCGAGTCGTTCCGGAAAATTTGAGCGCGAGAAGCGGCGGAAAACGCGAAAAGTCGACGGTTTGCGATAAAAAGCGGGGAAACGAGCGAAATTTTCCCGAACGAAACGCGCCGTCGAACGGAACGAAATTGCGGAGAAGAATAATGAACGATGTGTTGAAAGTGGCGACCCTCGGCGGCGATGGAACCGGGCCGGAAGTGGTCGGCGAAGCGGTTAAAGTCTTGAAGGAAGTCGCGAAACTTGAAAATATCAAGCTCGAACTGACCGATTTCGACATTTGCGGCGAACGCTACCTGAAAAACGGCGGGATTATCATCACCGACGACGAAGTCGAACAACTGCGCCAATTTAGTTCGATTCTTTTGGGCGCGGTCGGACACGTCGACGTGAAGCCGGGCATTCTCGAAAAGGGCCTCTTGCTCCGCTTGCGTTTCGAATTCGATCAATACATCAACCTTCGCCCGGTGAAATTGCTTCCCGGCGTCGCGACCCCGCTTCGCAACAAGGGCCCGGAAGACCTCGACTTTGTCGTCGTCCGCGAAAATACGGAAGATATGTACGCCGGGATCGGCGGTTTCCTGAAGAAGGGAACGCCGGACGAAGTCGCGACGCAAACGGCGATTTACACGCGCAAAGGTTGCGAACGCTGCGTCCGCTGGGCGTTTGAATACGCTCGCCGCCGCAACAATCCGAAGGGTAAAAAGGTTACGCTCGTCGCGAAAACGAACGTTCTGACGTTCGGGCACGACCTCTGGATGCGCACGTTCGAGGAAGTCGGCGCCGAATATCCGGACGTTCAAAAAGAATACCATCACGTCGACGCGTGCTGTATTTATATGGTCGACTGCCCGGAAAATTACGACGTTATCGTTACGACGAATATGTTCGGCGACATCATCACCGACTTGGCGGGTATCCTTCAAGGCGGTCTCGGCGTCGCGGCGGGCGCGAACCTCTGCCCGGACGCCGGCGGGACGAGTATGTTCGAGCCGATCGGCGGCACCGCGCCGAAGTTCACCGGTTTGAATCAAATCAACCCGATCGCGTCGATCAGCTCCGCCGCGATGTTGCTGGAACACGAAGGTTACCAAACCGCCGCCGACCGTATTATGAAGTCGGTTCAACTCGTTACCGGCACGAAGATGAAGAGCCAAGCCGCCGGTCAAATGGGGTACTCGACGACCGAAATCGGCGACCTCGTCTGCGAAAACCTCTAATTTTCGCCTCGACGTAAACGAATGGCGCGACGCTTCTTAACGCGTCGCGCCGCCGGTTTGCGTTAAACGCCGCGACAAAGCGCCGCCCGCGACCGAGCGCCGCGACGCTTCTTAAAACGTCGCGCCGTCAACTTTGCGTTAAACGCCGCGCCGAAGCGCCGCCCGCGACCGAGCGCCGCGACGTTCTTAAAACGTTGCGCGACCGAGCGTTCGACGTTTAACGGCGCAAGCGACCGTCGCGCCGACGTTTCCGCGAACCGTTCCGAAAAGCCTCCGAACCTTGCGTCGACAACGACGCGGGACGGAGGCTTTTTGTCGTTTCTTGACTTTTCTTGCATTTTTTGCGCGAGGTGGGACGCCCGGCGTCATACCTTTGCTTGACTTCCCGTTTTGACGCGTTTATAATGAAGAACGGCGGCGAGATTTGGACGCGTATTCCGCGTCGCGTCGCCCCGCTAAAAATAGTTTGGCCCGCCGACCGGTGGGAAAATTGCGTCGTCGACCGAGGGATGACGTTCGAAACGCGTTTCGGTATCTCGGTCGTAATTCAAACGCTCTTCGTAGTTTAGCGTTTCCAGGTGAAACAAGGAGACTAAAATGACCGCGCAAATTGAAGATCGGTTTTATTATCGCGATCAAGAATTTGACGTCGTGGGGATTCAGGGCGAGGAATTTTTTAATCCGTTTGATTTTGGAATTTGCGTGTATGGCGTTAGTACCGCCTGCTATCGCGGATTTGTTGCCGAATTTTCGGTTGACAATGAAAATCGTTTGATTCTTCGTGGTTTAGAGGCCAACGTAGTGAACTGCAAAACCGAGTTAGGACGTAATATTTATGAAGGAACCCGGCTTGTTTTGACCTTGCAACGGACGTTGAACGAAAACAACGACGAAGAATCGGAGGAAACGAGACGTCTTAAAACGGAAATCGAGCGTTTGCATAAAGCCATTCCGACCTTTGAAGATCGAAATGAATATTATCGTAATCTTTTGGCGAGCGCGCCGGACGAAGCTCCGACATTAAACGGCGTTGCCGCGGTTTGTAGCGATTCGGCGTATAACCATTGTCGTATGATTTACGAGGATATCGCGGAACCGATCCAATTTACCGGTTCGCTTTTGATTGGCGCCGATTTTGACAATAAGTTTTACGTTCATATGGGGTTTCAGGAACCGATTGGTTATAAAAACTTGTGGGAGCTCGACTTCAAGAATGGCGTTTTGGAAAAAGCGGTTGATCGTTCCAAAGCCGCGGCGCGAGCGAGAGGAGCGCAAGGCAATTGTGGTTTAGGGATTTTGGATCGCGCAAAAGGCGACGGAATGAAAGCCGTTGTCGACGCTATCGACGATTCGTTTGATTTGGCGTCCGATTCTAAATGGAGTTTTTTGAACGGATAATGGGAAGGTAAAGGTCTTGACAAGCGTCGTTCGATTAAGGGGGGGCCGCGATGCGCGAGGACGCCGTTGGCTGTGGCGTCGGTTCTTGTCGAGCATTTAGTAACGACGTATTATACGTGTAAACGAATCAACGGCTTGCGTCAAGGTGGCGCGTGTAATAAACGGCGTCTTTTTTCTTTTCGAAGGTAAGGGAACAAATGCAAATGACCGCGCAAATTGAAGACCGCTTTTATTTCCGGCGGCGCGTCTTTTCCGTTGTCGACTCGTGCGGCGGAACGCTTTTTAACCCCGAGGATTTCGGACTTTACGTCGCGAGCGCGGACGACGCTTGCCGACGCGGTTACGTCGCCGAGTTCGCCGTTGACGCCGAGGAACGTTTGATTATTCGAAATTTGTACGCGTCGCCGCTCGACTGCAAGTCGGAGCTGGGGCGGCTCGCCGTCGAGCGTTTGCGGAAAAAGCGCGAACTCGCCCGGCTCCTTGCGGATTTTGACATAATTGAAACCGTTGAAGGGGGTGGGGCGGCGGAAGGGAAGGAAACGGTTCAAACGAACGCGGCGCGGTTGAGGGCCGAAATCGCGGCTCTCGAAGCGGAGTTTCCCTGGTTCGATAACGAAGACGAATTTCATCGCGACTTGCTCGCTCGACGCGCGGACGAAGCCGGCCTTTTCGACGGCGCCGCGCCGACGACGCTTTCCGACGACGCAACCGCCGGTTGCCGCTTCCTTTACGAAGAATGCGATTTGCCGCTCGATTTTACCGGAACGATTTTGATCGGCGCCGATTGCGTTGCCGAACCAACCGGCGCCGCGTCCGCCGACGAGTCTTTCTCCGACAGAATGAATTTTGGGTTGGAAATCAAGAACGTCGAAATGGGGGACGTCGCAAAATTGGGATTTGACGCGTCGTCGAGCGGCAAAAGAAAAGCGCCGAACGTTTCGGCTTGCGACGAAATCGTCGACCCGTTCGACTCGACGGACGGCGATTCGGCGACATATAAAACGTTGCTGGAACTTGACTTCGAGAACGGCGTTCTGCAAAGCGCGACCGACTGTTCGGCCTTTGGAACGGCGCGCCCCGATATGACGAACGAAGTCGAGCGCGCCGTCGAAACGGCTAACGACGAACTTTCCGTCGCCGATTGGCTTGAACGAGCCTTCGACGACGGCTTTTTGTCGCAATGGAAACGAAAAGAGAAATGAAGGAAACTTGTTGTCGCGGCAACGGTTAGCGAACGTTCCAAGCGTCGAGGCGCCAGCTTTCGCCGTTCCAAACGAAGACGCCGAACGCGCCGGTCGCGAGTTTGAGCTTTTCCGGGATCGGCGCGTCCGGCGGCAAAATCGCCGTCGCAAACCTTGCGATTCCGTTGCTTGTCGTCGCGACGACCGTTTCGCCGGAATGTTCGACGACGACGCGCGCCGCGAACGAACGCCAATCGGCGCCGAGTCGGTCGACGCGTTCCTGCAAAAACGTCCAACCGAGCGGAAGCCGTTTCTCCGCGTCCCAACGTTTGAGCGCCGCAAGTCCCGACGCTTCAAGCTCTTCCGTCGTCGCGTTTTCGGCGTCGTCGCCTAATTCGACTTCGCCGAGTCGCCGCGCGACTTCCGCTTCCGGACGTCCGTCGTCGGCGCCGTAATCGAGTTCCGTCAAAAAAATTTCCTCGACGAGCGGTTCCGCGTTAAGTTCTTGCGCCAACGCGATTTCCGACGCCGTTTCGAGCGTTCGACGAAGCGGCGCCGAGTAAAACGTCGTCGGACGCAAGCCGAGTTCCGCCAACTTGGCGCCAAGCCGTCGACCTTGCTCGCGACCTTCGGCGGTCAGCGGCAAATCGGTGCGAGCGCCGACGCGTAAAATAACGTCGCCTTTTTCAAACGTATTGCCGTGTCGAGCGACGATAAGCGTCGTTTCGGAAGATCGCTTGTCTTGCGTCATTGCGTTAAGTCTTTCAATATTTTAGTGTTAAGCGTTGACGAAAACGCGCGAAAACGTTGTTTTCGTCGGAAACGACGCGGAGCGAGCCCAAAAGGCGACCGCCGTCGATAAACGGTAAATTCGCGGGAGATAAGGCGGAATTACCGGTCTAAAAGTTCGCCGTGATTTCGTAAAACCGCCGCGACGCGCTCGAGGTCTTCCAATGTGTCGACGCCCGACGTAACCCCTTCGAAACCGGAGGGATAAGCGCCTTCGATCATTTGGATTTTATACCCGTTTTCGATGAAGCGCAACTGTTCGAGTTGTTCTAATTTCTCGTATTCGCCTTTTTTCGAGTTGGCGAAAAAGCGCAACGCGTCGAAACGGTAAGCGTAAAGTCCAATATGGCGGCAGATAGGACTTGTCGGCGACGCCGCGCGCAACGCTTCCTCGCCGCGAATCGCCGGAATAATGTTCTTCGAGAACCAAAGCGCGTCGCCGGTTTTCGAGACGGCGACGGTCGTTCCGCTGAACGGCGACGTCTTTTTCGCCGCTCGCAACGCGTCGAGCGCTTCCCAATTTAAGCGGGTGTAAATCGTTGCGACGTCGGCGTTTATATTGTCGCGAAGCGCTTCGATTAAGTCGACGACAAACTGCGGCGGACAAATCGGGTTGTCGCCTTGCAAGTTGACGACGACGTCCGGCGTCTCCTCGCGGAACGAAACGGCGGCCCAAGCGCGGTCGGAACCGGAGCGGCAGGAACTCGGCGTAACGACGACCGGAATGCGTCGCGATTCGCAAAATTCGACAATGCGTTCGCTCCGATTTTCAAGGTCGGGCGTTTCGGTCGCGACGACGGCGTCGCAATCGGGGACTTGTTCGCAAACGGCGGCGGCGATTTCCCAAACGCGTTGCAAAATCGCTTTGCCTTCGAGTTTTGCTAAAGGCTTGCCGGGAAAGCGTTTCGAACCGAAGCGCGCGGGAATAACGATCGTCGTTTTCATTCTTGACTCTTTTTAACCGGTTAAAAGTCGCCGTCGCCGCGTTGTTGAAAATTGCCGAATAGGTCGGCGAATAAAACTTAACGCGTTGTTTAATAACGGTTAAGGAAATTAACGCGAAACGCGAGCGCGGCAAGTGGAAAAATGATGCTAATGATACTTTTTGCGGCGGCGCAGGTCAAGAGCAAAGGGCGTTGGGGACAAAAAAACGCCTATTTTTTTTCGGACGGCGCAAAGAAATGCGGATCGCCGCCCTCGTAAACGCTAAAATCCCCCCAAACCGGTCGCCCGCGCGCAATTTTTTGGGCTTCGGCGTCGGAAATATTGAAATATTCGGCAAGGTCGACGACGCCAAAACGCTCGACGTATTCGATTGTCGCGACCGAATCGAAGAGAAGATTGGCGCCGTTTCCCCCGTCGACGTCGGTCGTTTCCTCTCGATGAAGCGTCGCGGCGTTCGGGATTTTTTCAACGCCTTTGATTTTTTGAATTGCGGCGCCAAAATCTCCGGCGACGATTAAATCGTCTTCGGCGACCCCGAAAGCGCCGGCCCGCTTTTTGAGCGTCGCGAGCAAATCCGCGAGCGTTTCGCCGTCGCTTTCGGTTCCTAAAAGCCTGACGTTGATTAATTGAAAAGTGAAACTGGATTCCGCGGCGACGGCGTTCGGGCGAAAATTGGCGACGAGCGCCGGGGTTGGCAAGCGACCTCGCGCGTCGAAAACGTCCGAAACGGATTCGCGATCGACGACAACCGTTTGCGCGTTGAAAAAAAAGGCGGAAATCGCGTCGACGGAAGCGGGGGACGACGCGACGTAGTCGTATTTGCCGCCTTGACGGTCGATTAGATAGACGAGCGCTTCCAAAACGGCGCGATTTTTGGAACGGACGCCTTGAACGGCGACGACGTCGAATTCTTGAAGCAAGCGAGCGATTTTTTCTCCGACGGACGCGTCGTTAACTTTCGAAAAATTAAAGGGTTCGAGGTTCCAAACGGCGACGCGGACAACGCGTAAATCGTCGAGCGACGGGGAAGAATGGGGCGCGTCGTTGGAAGGCGAGAAGGAGGCGGCGGAGGCGGAAGGTTCGAAAGGCGTCGTTGACGAAGCGTCGCCGTTAGCGCGACGAAAGTCGCCTGGTTCCGAAGTGAAAAGACGGCGAAACTGTTGCGGCGCGACGTCGTTTTGGCGAGAAGTCGAAGAAAGCCCGACTGCCCCGACGGACGCGAGCGGCGGCGTTTGAGGAGACGCGACGCGAGGCGAACGTTCAAACGTAAAGCATCCTAAAACGCGTAATCCTAAGAGAAAGAAGGTTAGCGCGACGCCGCTTAAAAAGAGTTGCAACCGACGCAAACGTTTTTCCAGTTCGGCTTGACGCGCTTTCGCGGCTTCGACTTCGTCGTTTTTTTTCTCGGGATCTTTGGGCTTGGCGCTGATGCGACGCACTTTAATAATTTCGCGCGCTTCTTCGATTTTCGGGTCTTGTTCGCTCATAATTGTCGGTTTAAAAGGCGTTATGTCGGTTGACGCGGCAAGGAAAATTGAGGCGCGCCGTCGAAACATTGCGTTGGTTGAAAAACAAGTTTTTTGGGTGGCGGTTTTTTTATCGACGGTCGGCGACGAGGCGATTAACGTCTTTGATTTTTTTGAAAAAGATACGTTAATTTTCTTTAAAAACGTTTCTTTTGTTGGGGCGCGTTAAAAACGGAGAAATTTCTCTTGTCTGCCGAGGAAAAATTTGCTATAGTCGTTTAGATTGCGCGGCCTTGGAGAGCGTTTGATATAATTGAATTTCGAACGATTTTACTTTTGGAATTGTCGCGGCAAATGAAGAGAGAGGGCGGCGGCGCGCTCGTAATGGACGTCACTGGAATAACGATGGTTAGCGAAAGAATGAAAAGGACGGCGACTCCCGACAAACATAGGGGGCGGCAAACGGCGGCTCTTTTGACGTTGGTTTTTCTCGTCGGTTGCGCGACGCAACAAGGCAAGCTGGTCGACGCCGACGCTCCAACCCGCGTGGGAAGTCATCGCGCCGGAGCGGAAATTTACGATCCGGCGGCGGAGGCGGCGGTCGCCGGACTTTTGGAGCAGGCGGCCCGCGCTCCTATTTCGTCGGCGGACGCTGGAAAAACGGTCGCGCAACTTACGGAAGAATACGGAGTTAGGAAAATTTGTTTCTTGGGCGTTGAGAACGCGGGCGGCGAGGAAATGGGCGATATTCGCGAGGATTTGGCCGAAGTGGTGCGGACGAAAATCGCGAGGTCGGACGTTTTTGAGACGATCGACTCTCGAATGGCGACCGCCGCGCTAAGAGAAACGGGGTTGCGCGTCGAAGATTTGCTTTTGCCTGAAAAACGGGAACGATTCGCGGCCGCGCTCGGGGAAAGCGAGACGCCGTTCGATTATATTTTGTTTGCTAAAGTAACGACGGCGACAACGGTCGACAATAAAGATTCGCAAGTTAAATATAGTTTAACGCTTGACTTAGTTAATGTGCGAACCGGTTCGTCGATTCGCGAAACCGTGTCGCTGAAAAAAGATTATAACCGTTCCGTAAAGGCGAAGGTTTTGGGAATTTTTTAATTTGCCGACGAGACGGCGCGTTGTAAAAAAAACAGCGTAAGTCATACGAAGAATAAGGTTGGAAAAGCGCGACGCTCTGCGAGGATTCGAAGAACGTCGCGCTTTTTTTCTCGTCGCAAGGCGCCTCGACGTTGCAACGACGAGGCGTCAATCAGTCGGGAAGGACGTCGGCGATAACTCAAACGCCTTGCGGTTGCGAAACTTGCGAATCGTAAAGTTGAGGATTCGCGGCGTATTTACGCAAGCTCGACGCGAACATCATCCAGTACCAACCGGCGAAAATCATTTCGACGCCGACAAAGAGCCCGATCACCCAAAGACCGGACGACGGCCATTGACGATAAATAAGCGCGCCTAACATAAACGTTACCAAACCGTTAAAGAGCGCCCAGCCCCAACCCGGCAGTTGCGTCGTCAACGCCGCGACAATACGGAACAAACCGGCGAGGATAAAGAATCCGGCCAGCAGGAAGGTCAGCGTGATCGCGTTCAGAATCGGCGCGTCGAGGAGCATAAAGCCGACGACGAGATACAGAATTCCGAGCGCAAAGTGGAGGAAGAACCCGTTCCAACGTCCGGCGTAAAGCGAGTTAACGATTTGGGTCGCGCCGCCGATCATCAGCAAAACGCCGATAATGGAAACGGTCAGCGTCGTCGCGATGAAGCTCGAACCGATCGCCAGCAAACCGAGAATCGTCAAGCCGATCCCCAGCGTTAAGAAGGGTTTCCAGTTGCTAGACATCCGTTTGAGTTCCGGCGTCGTCAGGAAGTTGCAAAAACCCGGAAGGCCGGTCGCGGCGTTCCAAGGGCAACTCGGGCGCGCTTCTTCGAAACCGGGATTTTGGGCGCGGTCGCTGCGATCGTTGTGGTCTTTCGCCATTTTAAATCTCCTTTAATTGTTGAAGTTAGGTTGCGACGCGTTGAAATAAACGACAACGCGTCTCAAAGTATCGCGTTAGCGTAACGTCCGTGGACGGCGCGTCGCAAACGTTTATTGGGCGGTTGTTTCGCGTTCAATTTTTTGAATCGCCGGCGGCGTCCAGTCGCCGTTCGAGGCTTTTTCGTTCGGGCGATAAACGCGCATCGCGAGAACGAAGGGCCCGCGCGGCGCCGGGATCCAGTTGCTCGTATCTCCTTGCGGTTTATCGCGTTGTATTAAAATTTCAAGGGAGCCGTCTTGATTGCGTTTGAGCGAGTCGTCGCTTCGAACGCCGTATTTCCCGATCTCGTTGCGAACGAGGTAACCGTCCGGACTGTAAAGGGTTAACGACCAAAGGAAATCGGTCGGCGGTTCGTCGCCCGGAGCGAAACGAAGGACATACGACGCGGCGCCGTCGAGCGGTTCGCCGTTCGAGTCAAGGAACGTAAAGGGGTAAAGGACGTTTTTCTCGACGTTTACGCCGAACGCGACGCCGGCCGCGCCCGCTCGGAACAGGTAGTCGTCGCCGTAATCGCCGAGGTTTTTGAAAACGATCCAATTGGTCGACGTCGCGTTGCGCCAAATTTCCGATTGCGCCGCGAGTTCGATTTTTTTACGCGCGATCGCAAAAGCGCCTCGACTCAATTTCCGTAAATTCGCGTCGAATTTGACCGACTTTCCGGGCTCTATCCCAAGCGTTTGCAAGTCGTTCGCGATTTTTTCGTTCGCGTTTGTCGGCGGATTGGTTTTCAGGAGTTCGACGAAGGTCGCCCAATATTTTTCCGGGGACATACGGGCGACGCGTTCGACCGGGCCCTCGAACCAGGGGCGCGTCGGACGGGGCGTTTCGATAAGTCGTTCGACTTGCCGCAGATCGCGTCGGGCGTCGCGTTTTAAGGCTTCGTCGAATTGATTCCAAAAGCGTCTGTCGTTTTCGAATCTGTTGTAAAACCAGCGTTTAACGTCGTCGTATGTCGAGCCGAGTTCTTGCGCCGCCTCGTGTTCGCGCTCTTTCGTTTCGCGCCAAAAACTTTCGATTTCTCGCCGTTCCTCGCCGCGTTCGCGTTCGTAATTGCGTTCGCCCGTTGGAGCGTCGGCGTCGGCGCGTTCGGAAAGCGGCGCTTTGTCGTCGGACGAAGTCGACGCGGCGTCGTTTGAAGGTTCCGGCGGGGCGACTTCCGTTTTAGCGTCGGACGCGGATTCTTGGGAAACGATTGCCGGAGCGTCGGTTGCGTCGCTCGGCTTTTCGTCTTTAACCTCGGCTTCGGGGGGCGACGCGGTTTCGCCGACTTGCGTTTTGTCGTCGTCGACGCGAGCGGCGTATCGCTTGGCTTGTTGCGCGACGTAAAGTTGTTTTAATTGATCGAACGCGCTTGTTTTAGCGGGCGTAAGGTCTTGATTAAGTTCGATTTCTTGCGCGTCGGAAGCCGGTTTTACAACGGCTTTATCCGCGGGTTTTTCGTCGTCGGGCGCCGTCGCTTGGGGAATTTCGTTTGTCGCCTCGTCTTTTAATTCCGACGTAAACGTCGACGCTGAAACGGTTGCGAAGTCGTAAAGCGTTTGAACGATCGGACGGACGCCGAACGCTCCGGCGCGCGTCGAGTTGTCGACGAAGACCCGCGTTAAAACGAGCGCGAGCGAACTCGGCGATTCGACGACGCGAATTTCCGGCGGAAGGTTCGTCGGGCGGGGCGAATTGGGCCCGACAAGCGCGACGCCGCGAAGCGAACGCCCGTCGATTTGAAGGGACGGAAGCTCGGCGAGCGTTTTTTCGTCGAAGGACGCGACGACGTTCGACCAAGCGTCGACGATTTCAAGCGAAAACGGCGCGTTCGTATGCGAAGGCGCGACAATGATTTGCGGTTCGCGCGCGAGATCGAGCCAAGCGGTCGCGAAGATTGAGTCGACGTTTGGAAACTCCGTCGCGCGGTAACGAGCGTCGGGAAGGCGCGGGAAATAAAACGTTTCGTTCGGCGTCGCTAAAAAAAAGCGCGACGTCGTTTCGCGTTTGATTTCGTTCGATAAAACAAGCGGGTAGGCGTAAGCGTAAAGGTCGACGAGCGCTTCGAACTTTCGCGCTTCTTCGGCGGAAATTCGGAGCGGACGTTCCGCGTTAAAACTAGGTCGGGCAAACTCTTGAACTTGGATCGATTCGACGATAACGTCGGCGGGACGTTCGGTTTTGTCGGTCGCGGCGACGTCGGAGGGGGGAGTTTGCGCGTTAGGTTGCGACGGCGTGTCGGCGAAAATCAACGCGGACGGCGCGGCGAACGCTCCGGCGGCGACAAACGCGGAAGCGACGAGGCGCGTCGAGCGTTTGGGGCGACGCGTTGAAACTTGGTTGTTCATAAACGTTCTCCTAAAATGCGTTAAGGTTGAAGGCGACTTGTCGAACGTCGGTCGAATGGGACGGCGAACGAGCGATAAGTCGCGCGGCGTAACATTAAAAAGGAATCTTGGCGGGGGAATTAGGGCGGTTGTTTAACGTCGACGTTAAGCGCGTTTGACGTCGAGCAAACGGCGTTACAGGCGTTAAACTTTGGAAAGCCGTTTATTCAAATTCGCTTTGCGTCGTCGGCGAAATCGAATTGGAAACGTCGCTAAACATCGATTTTTCAAACGATTCAAATATTTTCGGGTCGATAGGACGCGCCGTCGTCGGGCCGACGTTGGGCAAGGGCGTGTTTTCGACGGTTCGCGACGTCGATTCCCAATTGAAACCGCCGCCCGGTTGCGGAGAAAAGTATTCGACCGACGTCGCGGCGCGACCGTCGACGAGCAAAATTCGCGTCGCGACGCGCCAACTTTCGCCTTCGCGCTGCCAAAGTCCGGTTCCGTAACTGCCGTCGCGACAAAAGACGGTCGTTTGGAACAGACCGGCGATCGGATTCCAACCGACGACGCGCAACGCCGCGAATTGAGCCGGCGGGTTCGACGCGACGTCGTTTGGGCGCGTCGAACCCGAAAGAACGGACGGCGCGGCGACCGGACGAACAAAGTCGCGACAAAGGAGGTAGGAACCGCCCGGCGCCCAGTCGATTTTCGTTTGAAAAACATATCCGGCGCTTTCGAGTTCCCAACACCCGACCGCCCAAGCGAGCGCTTCGAGTTGACGGCGCGCTTCCCCGGGAACGGCGTCCGGGGCGTCTCCGGAGAAAAACGGAGGTAGCGGCGTCGCGTTCGCCGACGTTTCGACGAACGGGGACGGATTGTTCGGCGCGGGGTCTCCGTAAATGCCGGAACTAAAACGCGTCGCGTCGATTTCCGCTTGGCGGTTTATTCTTAACGGCGACGAAATGTCGCCCGGCGTTTGCGCCCAAGCCGACGTCGGCGCGACGCGACAGGGGGAAATAAAAAGCCCGAACGCCAACGCGCCGACGCAAACGGGACGAAGGAGAGCGAGCGGGAGTAATTGCGGGCGTTGGGCGCGTTCGTTTTTTGGAAGGGCGACGGCAAGATTTTCCGAAACGTCGCGCTCGTTAAGCGGGACGGACGGGCGAGCCGAGGCGGAAAAACGCGAAAAGTCGGCGAAGGAATCGGCGTGAAAGGGCGTGCGAAACATCGGCGGTTCGGGGGGTAGGCGTCGCGATGCGACGCGGCGTTAAAGGCGATTGGGGCGCGTCGATTAAAAGGAATCGAAGCGTTCCGCCGTCGCGTGAAAACGGAAGGCGGAATGACGCCGGTTGAAAATGGGGGATACGGGTGTAATATAGAAGATAGGAAGGACGGGCGGGAGAAGATGAAGATTTTTCGTCGCCCCAAAATAGATAAAATTCGAAAAAAGGCGTTCTTTGATATTTCAAAGCGCAAAAACGGAGACGCAAACGCCGATAATTTAAATAGAAAAGAAGAGCGGACGCGCGTTGGGAACGTCTTCTAAGACGCGGGGCGCCGCGACTGAAAAAGGCGGCCTCGGCGGACGGCGGCGTCGAACGAAGTAGGACGGCGAATTAGGCGACGGCTAAGACGCGTAAAAAAAAGGAATGGGATAATGTGCGGTATTTGCGGCGCGGTTTGGACTTCGGCGAAAAAAGCCGTCGAACCGACGATTTTAGATCGGGCGACCGACGAGATGCGACGACGCGGGCCGGACGCTCGCGGCGTCGTTCGAGTTCCGCTCGAGCCGGGGATTCCGGTCGAAGAGAAGGGCGTCGCGTTCGGACACCGGCGGTTGGCGATTATCGACCTTTCCGACGCCGGACGGCAACCGTTTGCAAACGAAGATCGTTCGATTTGGCTAACTTTTAACGGCGAAATTTACAATTATATTGAAATTCGCAACGAATTGAAGCGTCGCGGGCGGAATTTTCGCACCGAAACCGACGTCGAAGTTCTTTTGCGCGCTTACGAAGAATTCGGCGTCGACTGCCTGCCGAAGTTGAACGGGATGTTTGCGTTTGCGATCTGGGATTCGCGAAAAAAACGGTTGTTGATCGCTCGCGATAGAATCGGTAAAAAGCCCCTATTTTACCGCGTCGAGCAAGATCGACTCCTTTTCGCCAGCGAATTGAAGGCGCTGACGCTCTTCCCGGACGTTCCGAAAGAACTCGATCTGACCGCGTTTCGGCAATATTTGACTTATCAATACGTTCCGTATCCTCGCACTATTTACCGCGGAATCGCCAAATTACCTCCGGCGTCGTTCTTGATTTGGCAAGAGGGGAAAGATTTAACGATCGAGCGGTATTGGAAAGCGGAAGAAGTCGCCAACTTTGACGAAAAGCGCAAATACGCGTCCGGCGACGTCGAGCGAGCGTTGAAAAGCGGAGCGCTGGGGGCGGCGCGTTTCGGAGCGGACGACGGTTGGTTGGGGCAAGACGGCGAAGACGCGGCGGTGAAATTTGCCGAAAACAACGATTTTACCGAGCGTTCATTTGACGAGACGGCGCGCGAACTGCGGCGGCGGCTCGAAAACGCGACGCGTTTGCGGATGCGGAGCGACGCGCCGTTCGGGGCGTTTTTGTCGGGCGGCGTCGACTCGACCGTTATCGTCGGATTGATGAAACAGTTTTCCGAGAAGAAAATTCGGACGTTTTCGATCGGGTTCGCGCAGAAGGAATACGACGAAACGCCCTTTGCGCGGCGAACGGCGGCGCTTTTCGGAACGGAGCATACCGAATTTTTCGTCGAGCCGGACGCCGAAACGATTTTGGCGCCCCTCGTTCGCGAATACGGAGAGCCGTTCGCCGACAGCTCCGCGATTCCGACTTGGTATCTTTGCGAAACGACGCGCCGGGAAGCGACCGTCGCGCTCGGCGGGGACGGCGGCGACGAGCTGTTTTGCGGGTACGACCGGTACAAAGCGGTCGGTTTGTCGTTATTAATTAATAAAGCGCCGGAAATATTGCGGCGATTTTTGGCCGGGCCGGTTCGTTCGGCGATTCCGAATTCCGTCCGGCAACGCTCGCCGTTGCGTCGAGCGCGGCGGTTTTTGGAGACCGTCGGAATGGACGCGCTGGAACAATATTTGCAATGGATCGCGATTTTCAATCGAGAACGCTTGCATTCGTTGCTAAGCGAGGAATATTGGGCGGAATGCGCGAAAGAAGCGGAGTTTAACGGCGGCTTAAACGGCGGTTTGCGGCTTGACGGAACGCGTCCGAGCGCCGACGAACTCGATTGCGTCGATTTTTTGCAAGACGCTTTTCAAAAATTCCGACGGCGCGACTTGACGAGCGCGATTTCGTTCGTCGATTTGCTGACTTATATGCCGGGCGACCTGACGACGAAGGTCGACGTCGCGTCGATGCGGAGTTCGTTAGAGGTTCGCGCGCCGATGCTCGACCCGAACGTCGTCGAGTTGGCCTTGCAGATTCCGTTAAAATACAAACTTTGGGGAAAGAAAGGGAAATACGTTCTTCGCGAAGCCTGTCGCGATCTTCTGCCGGCGGAAATCGACGCGCGCCCGAAAACCGGTTTCGGCGTTCCGCTCGACGCTTGGTTCCGCGGGCCGTTGAATCGAACGCTCAAAGACGCGCTGTTGAGCGAGTCGACGAACGCGGCGCCGTTTTTCGATAAGAAATTTGTCGAGCGATTGATTAAGGAACACGAGAATCGAGAATTCGATCACGCGGCGCGACTTTGGTCGCTTTTGGTCTTCCGAATTTGGGAAGAACAGGTAAAAAATTGTTAAAATGGATAAAGTAAGCAAAGACGGTCGGCGGACGTCCGACGGAGAAGAGGCGAAAGAGCGAAAAGTCGCGGAAAACGAAACGACGGAAAAATGGGGCGACTTTAACGGTCGCGGCCTTTTTGCCGAATTTGCTAAAAAAACGAAAGTTTTTTGGGGCGGCGCGTCGATAGTAGCGGAGTAGGCGTTTTGCGGCAAACGGAGTTGCGGACGGTTCGCGCGACGGCGGTAAGGTCGGCGTCGGAACGAAATCGTCGCAAAAAACGTCTTGCGATCGAAAGAACGAACGCTAAGGAAGGCGATAAAGGCGACAAAATGGAATATCGAGAAAATCGGGACGCGCGCAGACCGTTCTTATCGACGCCCGATTCGCGGGTTTATTTTCCGGCGGCGGCGATCGAAGAGGCGAGACGCTCGACGGCGCGCTGCTTGCGTCGGAACGAAGGCGTCGCGCTCGTCGTCGGCGCGACCGGAACGGGAAAGACGCTGTTGACGCGCGTTCTCGCCGCCGAATTTGAAGCGGAAAGTTTGGTCGCCGTCGTCTCGCCGACGCGTCGGATCGACGCGAAGTCTTTTTGGCAACAGTTTTTATTCGGTTTGCGACAAACGTTTTGCGGTTGCGACGAAACGGAATTGCGGCTGATGGCGCTCGATTATCTCGAACGTTCGCAGCGCCGACGTTGCGTTTTGTTGATCGACGACGCGCAAAATTTGCCGTTTCGCGTCTTCGACGAATTGCGTTCTTTTGTCGATCAAGGCGCCGCCGCGGCTTCGCAAATTTGCGTCGCGCTCTTCGGAACTTCCAGCTTGGAAGAACGCTTGAACTTGCCGCCGTTGTACCCGTTTCAGCAGCGGATTGTTTCGCGCTCTTACCTCGACGCGTTCGAAAACGCCGAAATTGCGGATTATATCGATTACGAGACGCGTCGCGTCGCCGGGAAATTCGTTTTTACGCCCGACGCGAAGCGGAAAGTCGCCGATTTTTGCAAAGGGTCGCCGCGAGTCGCGAATCAGTTGTGCGACCGCGCGCTCTTTTTGACGGCGCAAGAGAGCGGAAAAGTCGCCGATTTTAAGGAAAAAAGCGGTTTTGACGACGACCTAGAGGCGTTGGGACGGATTGCGACCGAGTCGGTTGAGATTCGGGCGATCGACGCGACCCTTGTCGAACGCGCTTGGGCGAATTTGTTGAACTTGCCGGAGGAAACGCCGCGTTTGAAGACGGGCGACTTGGGCGACGTCGTCGAGTTCGGAACGCTTGAAGACGACGAGGAAGACGACGCCGGTTTTAACGATTTTGCCGCGTCGGAAAAAGGCGAAAACAACGGAAACAGCGAAGACGGCGAAGACGGCGAAAGTCGCGTCGTAATCGACGTTAAAGACGAACGCGACGAAACGAACGATAACGACGCTTGGGAAAGCGGCGATAACGACGAAACGGACGCGCTCGACGAAGAATTAAGCGAAGAGGAAAACGACGGAGAAGTCGACGCGGCGCTTGAAGCTCGACTCCTGCGGCATTTAAAGATTTGGGAAGGCGCGAAAGAAGGCGCCGACGAAGAAAACGCGGTCGGCGACGAAGCGGCGGAAGCGGCGGAAACGGATCGCGGCGACCGTTGGGAACGCGTCGACGCTTTCAAGGAACGACGCGACGCCGACGGATGGAAAGAACGCGCGGCGGTCGCGGACGACGCGGCGCTTCGCGAAGAGAACGACGCGTCCGCCTCGAACGGTTGGGAATCGGTCGGCGAAATTAACGAATCTCGCGAAATTAACGAATCTCGCGAAATTAACGAATCTTGCGAGATTGCCGAAAACGACGTAAGAAATCCGGAAGAACGCGTTTTTGACGCGTTAAAATCGGAATATTTTAACGAAGGTTTTCTCTTTGAAGTCGACGGCAAGGAAGGAAAAGAGGCGCGCGAACGCGGCAAACGGTCGAGAACGCGCGCAAAATCGACGGCGAAAACGCGTCGACCGATCGTCGGCGACGACGACGGCTCGCGACTTTGGAACGAAGCGAATCGACGCGACGACGAACGCTTTTTAGAAACGCAACTGACCGCCGAGCGCGTCGCGAATCGCGCCGTTTCCGACAAGGAGGCCGAAGCCGCCGCGAGCGATGATGAAGCGGAGTTTGTTTCGCTCGAAGATCGCGCCTACGAGCAAATCGTCGAAGACTGCTGGGAAACGACGGGAAATTTTACGGCGAGCGACGAATATTTGAGCGAATTAAGCCTTTTGGAACAAGAAATCGAAGAAGAAGCGAATTTAATTCGACGGATTCGGAATATTCACTTGAAACTTCGCTCCATTCGCGGCGCCGCCGAACGTCGTCGACGAAACGCCGTCGGAGAAACGACGGCAAACGAGGAGGAAACGGCAAACGCCGACGTTCAATTGGAGGACGAAACGCTGAATTATTGACGCGATCGTTAAAAAAGGAACGACAAAACTTAACGCCCTTGTTCAACGCGTTAAATTAGGTAAAGATAACGCGCGGCAAGGGCGTTTTTCTCAATAAAGGCGCGGCCGACGTTTGGATTTCGTTTGAGAAACGCGTTTTTGTTTTAGTTGTTGAATATTGGGGAAAATATCGTTCTCGCGAGGAAAGATCGAGAAACGTCGTTTTCTTCGACGGCGTTTAGGCCGTCGCGACAATAACGGTCGCGACGATTTTAAGGTTTGAGTGGAGCGGAACCGTCGATAAGCGTCGGCGGATTCCCAAGCCGCCAAGCGATTTCTTCGAGCATTCGCTTTTCAAGGTTGGCGTCGCGCCCCATCGGAATCCAACCCCGCGACGCGGCGCGTTCGCCGATCGGTTGCGTTAAATGCGAAAAATCGTCGACGTAATTTTGGTTAAACCCAATCGTCGCCCCCATCGCCGTTTTCATATCCTCAATTTCGTTATAAACGGAAAGGTAGATTAGGTAACCCGCGGAGTCTGGGACGACTCTGACGACCGCGGAACGACGAATCGTTTGAAAGGCCGCCAGCCAACGATCGTCGCAAGTAACGGAATTTTTGCGCCAAGGCTCCAAAACGCCGGCGGCGATCGTCGGTTTCGTGTCGATTCGGCCTTCGGCGCGCGACGTGAAGCGTTCTCCGTTTTCCGTTTCTCGTTCAAAAACGCGAATCGGGGTCTCGAAGTTAATTTCGAAGTAGTTGTCGACGACGTCGACGACCGCGTTCCAAAGGTAATCGGAGTCGGCGGTTTGCACAAAGAGCGGATTCGGGGCCGCGTCGTTGTACGTTCCGACGGAAAAATCGGGCGTCTGTTCGGAAGGAACGCCGGCGCAACCGGGAAAGAGGAAGGGCGCGGAGAGCGAAAGGGACGCGACGAGCGCGCAAACGCGAAACCGGCGTCCGAAAAACGAACGTCGGAAAATCGAAATATTCGATAAAAGTGGTAAAATCTGCATAAACGCGCCTTCAACTCCGGGATTTTTCTTATTATCTCAAATTTTTCGCGACTTTTCAAGAGCGGTTTGCGCGTTTTGGCGTCGTTTTTAGGATTTTAACGATTTAAAGGATGGAACGGGGCGAAAGCGAGGGAAGGCGAGCGTCGCGTCAAAGAGCGCCAAATAAGACGGAAGAGAGAGGGGGAATTGAAGAGGGGAGAAAGTTTAACGCGTCGCCGCGAAGAGCGACGACGCGTTAAAATAGGAAGAATGGGCGTTATTTAAGGACAACGGGCAGGTCGATTTTTTGCCCGCGTCGCAGAATGTTAAGCGTGATCGTTTCGCCCGGCGCGTGTTCCTCGACGGCGGTGATGAAGTCTTCGCCGGTCTTCACCGGAGCGCCGTTGACGCCGAAAATAACGTCGAAACCCTCTTCCGGACGATGAATTTGACGCGTTTGATATTGGACTCCGTTGCGCCGATGGATGGAAACGACGAGTTTTCCGCCGCGCAAACCGGCTAAGTCAGCGGCGCCGCCTTCGTCGATAAGGCTTGGAATGAGGCCGTCTTCCGTTTCGGTTACTTGAACGACGCCCGCGTCGCCGCGCACCACTTCGCCCTTTTCGAGCAAAATCGAGGCGATGCGGTGAATCGTGTTGACCGGAATCGCGAACCCGACGCCGGAACTTTCGCCGACGCGACTGGCGATCGCGGTGTTCATCCCGATCATTCGGCCCTTCGAGTCGAGAAGGACGCCGCCGGAGTTGCCGGGGTTGATCGCCGCGTCGATTTGGATAACGCCCTTAATTTGGCGGAACTGTTGCGGACTTCCGATCGTTCGGTTGAGGTTCGAGACGATCCCTTGCGTCATCGTTCGTTCGAGGCCGAACGGGTTGCCGATCGCGAAAACGGTTTGCCCGACGAGGAGTTTCGACGAGTCGCCGAATTGAATCGGGAAGAGGCTTGATTCCGGCGCGTCGATTTTCAGGAGCGCGACGTCGGTGTTCGGGTCGACGCCGAGCGGTTTGGCGGGGTACGTTTCGCCGTTGAAAAGCGTTACGTCAATCTTCGTCGAACCTTCGACGACGTGAAAGTTGGTCAAAACGACGCCGGACGCGTTCAAAACGATTCCGCTGCCGCTTCCTTCGGAAGTTTGCTGAAAGAAGGAGCGTTGATTTTCCGAAATTGTCGCGATATTAACGACGCTTTTGTTGTTTTTGGCGTAAATTTCGATTTGCGCGCGCTCTTGCGGGGAAAATTCGCTCAAACGGGCTTCGAGTGCGTCGGTCGAACGACCGGCGCCGCGGACGAGATTCGACGAAGCGAAGCCGTCGGCGATGGGCGGAATTTGCGTCGAAAGGGGCGACGCGACGTTTTTCGCGTCGTCGTAAGCGTCGAACGCTTCCGCAAAATCGGCAAAATCGTTTTGAACGGCGGGCGCGGCTTGACGAGAACCGAGAGACTGGGCGGCGAGGCGCGGAAAAAGCGACGTCGAGGTCGAGAGCGATTGGAGCGAAAGCGCGAAACAACCGCCGGCGAGCGCGACGGCAAGATAGTTAAACGACGATTTGCGCATTGGATGCGTCCTTTGTTGCGATTAGGCAATTTTTAACGGCGCGGTCGAGCGACGGCGCGACGATGGGAAAGCCGAGGAAACGGCGTTTCGTTCCTCCAAGGGATTTTACGCAATTTGGACGCGTTCGTCGAGAAAAAAAAGCCGATTTTCAACGATTTTTTTGGAAAAATTTTCTTTTAGGCGGAGTTTGAGGCGGATAAAATTAAGGAAAGAACGACCGTTTGAAAGTTTTTTCGGGAAAATTCTTGATTTTTCGAGTCTTCCTTTTATAATGGATAAACGAGCGCCGGCGATAAACGGCCTCCGCTAAAACAATAGAAAAGCGAACGATAAGGCTTGGGAAAACGCCGGTCTTCGGCGACGGTCGCGAAATTGGAACGACGGCGCGCGAAGAGAACGCTTAAAACGGCGGCTTCCGAGAAAAACGTCGAAGGAAACGATAAATGCACATTATCTTGTTTGAGGACGATAAAGTCGTCGATCTTTATCCGATCACCGTCGGGCGTCCGGCGTTTTCGATTAGCGTCGGTTCGCTTCGCCTGCTGAATTTAGCGCGGCAGTTGGGGGGGGAAATCGAGTTGATCGCTCGTCCGCACCTTCGCGACCTGTTGCGCGAGGACGTTCCGTTCGCTTGGACTCCGGCCCGGGGCGAGCGCAAGGGCCCGATTTTGTTGATCAACGCGAGAACGGCGCCGCGTTACGCCTTGTTGAACGCTTGGCGAGCGTTGACGACGACGCCTTGCGAACGGGGCGCCGCGATCTTTTCCGGGTCGTCGATCGTCGCCGCGACGCTCAATTCGGCGGAATTTTTGCCGCGACAAGAAATCGGTTGCGCGCAACTCCAAGGGATTTTGAAGGATTTGAACCTTCAAACGGTCGAAGTCGGCGAACCGATCGCGCTTCTCGAACGCTCCTCCGACGCGGTGCGCTATCATTTGCGTTACATTAACGAAAATTTGGAGAGCCGCGTCGCGACCGGCGACTATTGCGAAATCGCCGACGGCCTCTTCGTGCCGCGCGCCGTCGAAGAGCGACCGAACATCGGCGAGTTTTTCGTCGTCGATTCGAAGAACGGGCCCGTTATTTTGGATAAAAACGTTAACGTCGGGCCGTTCGCTTTTATGCGCGGGCCGGTTTACGTCGGGCGAAACAGCCGGATTTTGGAACATGCGGCGATTAAGGATTACGTCGCGATTAGTTCGACGTGCAAAGTCGGCGGCGAAGTCGAGGCGACGACGATCGAACAATATTCGAACAAGCAGCACCACGGCTTCCTGGGGCACAGCTACTTGGGAAGTTGGGTAAACTTGGGCGCCGGAACGTGCAACAGCGACTTGAAAAACTCGTATAACGAAGTTTGGCAGGAAACCCCGACCGGAAAAACGCCGTCGCGGATGCAGTTTTTGGGCTGCGTCGTCGGCGATTATGCGAAAACGGCGATCAACACGAGTATTTTCACCGGGAAAACGATCGGCGCGTGCAGTATGGTTTACGGTTTCGTAACGACCGCGGTGCCGAGTTTCGTCAATTACGCGCGTTCTTTTGGGCAAACGACCGAACTCTCCCTGGAGCTGATGATCGCGACGCAGGAACGAATGTTTTTCCGGCGCGACGTCAAACAACGTCCGTGCGACATAAAATTAATTCGCGATATGTACGAATTGACGCGTTCCGAGCGGCAATTGGCGAACGAACCGCTCGCGCTCTAATTTTTGCGCTTGGCGAAATCGCGCCGATTGGGTAGAATGCCGTCGAGACGAAGGAGCCGACGAACCGTTCGGCTTTTTCGGCGTCGGCGCGAAACGATTTTTAGGCGTTTGACGGATAGAACGGAAGCGGCGTCGCGTTGACGGCGTCGGTTGGAGAAAACGAGGCTTTTAAGTGAATTTTAACGATTTGTTGCGGCGACGATGCGCTTGGTTGCGCGACGACGGGCCGGACGCCGACGTCGCGATTTCGAGCCGCGTTCGTTTGGCGCGGAATTTGAGCGGTTTTTCTTTTGTCAGCCGCGCGACGAACGACGATTTGCGGAATATCGTCGCCGCTTGCTCGCGAGTCGCCGAGAAAAGTTTTTCGACCGACGAGGCGGAGTTTATCGATATTGCCGACGTTTCGATCGACGACGTTCGTTTTCTGCACGAGCGGCTTTTAGCGAGTCGCGAGTTTGTGGAAGCCGGCGAGAGGCCGCGCGCGCTTCTGTTGGAAAAACGCGAGAATTTTTGCGCGATGATTAACGAAGAAGATCATTTGCGCCTTCAAGCGACCGCGAGCGGGTTCGCGTTGCGCGACCTTTGGAAGAAGGTCGACCGATTGGACGACGCGTTCGAGGCGGAACTCGATTACGCGTTCGACGAGAAATTGGGGTATTTGACCGCGTGTCCGTCGAACGTCGGCACCGGGATTCGCGCGAGCGTGATGTTGCACTTGCCGGCCTTGATCGAGACGAACGAAATCGAAAAGGTGCTTCGCGGGTTGCAAAAAATGAACTTGGCGGTGCGCGGGATTTACGGCGAATGGTCGCGCGTGTTGGGCGAGTTCTTTCAGATCAGCAATCAAGCGACGCTGGGGGCGTCCGAGGAAGAAATTATCGAGCAACTTAGCGAAGTGATTCCTTGCGTCGTTAAATACGAACGCCAAGCGCGTCAAACGATTTTGGAAAAAGACCGCGACGGCGCGATGGATCGCTGTTGTCGAGCGTTCGCGTTGTTGAAGTCGGCGCGGGCGATCACGATGGAAGAGGCGATGGCGCACTTGTCGAGCGTTCGACTCGGCGTCCGGTTGGGACTGCTCGACTCCGTTCCGATTTCCGCGCTCGACGAACTGACGCCGGCGGTTCAAACGTCGCATCTTCGGCGAGCGACCGGAATTAAAGCGGACGCCGAAATCGACGAAGAGGTGTTGCGCGCCGAGTACGTGCGGAAAAAGTTGGCCGATTACGTTTGACGCGCCGACGACTTCGTAAAAAAGCGCGCCGTCGAGAAACGAAAATTTCTCGGCGGCGCGTTTTTTTTCGACGAACGCGAGGGCGGCGGAAGTCGGCTTCGTCGCTTAAATGGGCGCGAAACGTCGGAAGACGACGTTAAATTTTGCGGAATTTAACGTTAAGACCGGCTCTTTTCGTCAAGATCTCGAGGCAATACGCGAAATAGTAGACGCGTCGACCGGCGTCTTTTTTTACCGCGTAACGGTACGCCGCGCTCAAAATATTCGCCGGAATTTCGCCGGCGCGAGTTTTCGCGACGACGTCGTCGACGAACGCGCCTTCGGCGTCCGTTTTAACGCGCAAATCTTGCTTGACCAACGTCGCGTCAAACGCGTCGGACGCTCCTAGAACGTCGCGAGAAGATAAAAGTCCGGCGCCGAGCCCGAGAACGCAAATCGCGAAGCCGCGACGAGAAAGTTTTTTCATAACGACGTCCTTGTCTTGAAACGGTTTATCATAGGGCGCGAAAATCGACGGCGGCGATTCCAATAAGCGCGCCGCGCCGTCGAGGCGCTCAAAACGCGGGGACGAGCCGCCCGGAAAACGCGTTTTGAGTTATTATCGGCGTTTTTTTTCGCAATCTTGAAGGCAAGGCGCGCGGCGCTAAGAAATCGCGGCGCCGCGCTCGGCGAATTAGTCGCGATAGGGCGCCGGGTCGACGAGGCCCGCGTCGGCGAAACCGGCTTGGCGCAGAACGCAGGCTTCGCAACGACCGCAAGACAAACCGGCGTCGTCGAGATCGTAACAGGTGCGCGTCAGCGAATAATCGAGACCGAGTTCGACGCCGCGACGGATGATTTCGCTTTTGTCGAGGCGTAAAAGCGGCGCCTTGATTTCGATCGCGGTTCCTTCGACGCCGACTTTAGTCGCAAGTTGGGCGAGTCGCGAGAAAGCGTCCAAGTATTCCGGACGACAATCGGGATAACCGCTGTAATCGACGCAGTTGATACCGAGCCAAATTTCGTTGGCGCCGCGCGTTTCGGCGAACGCAAGGGCGAGAGAAAGGAAGATCGTGTTGCGCGCCGGGACGTAGGAGCTGGGGATCGACGCGCCGATTTTTTCCAGCGGAACGTTTGTTTCGACGGGAATCGCCTCGTCGGTTAGCGAGCTTCCGCCGAACAGCGTTAAGTCGATGGGGAAAATTAGGTGTTCGCGGACGTTGAACGCTCGAGCGACGGCGCGGGCCGCGTCGAGTTCGCGAGCGTGGCGTTGGTTGTAGTTCAAGGTGAGGGCGTAAATTTCTCGGCCTTCGGCCGCGGCGACGGCGCAGACCGTCGAGGAATCGAGACCGCCGGAAAGTAAAACGACCGCTTTGGTGGGAGACGACATAGGACGACCTTTAAGGAAACGCGATCGAGGCGCGTTGGAAACGGTGAAGCGCGTTTGCGCGAAGACGGCTCCGAAAACGGAGGCGAAAGGGAAAACGGCGCCGAGGGGAACAATGAGGAAAACGGGGGTTAACGATTTTCTTCGTCGAGCAACGTCGCGATCAACTCGTTGACGCTCGGCGTTTTGGAGGCGGCGGGCCCGACGGCGGACGCGCTTTCCTCGACGTCGCGACGAGAGGAAACAAAGGCGTCGAGCCGAACGGAAAAGGCGAACGGATTCGGCGCGAAGTCGGCGCAAGGTTTAACGAAAGCGTTCGACGATTCGCGCGCGTCGGACGGTTGCGAATCGGAGGGCGAAGCCGCGGCTTCGGGCGCGGCGTTCGCGGCGGGAATCCGCGTTTTTCGACGGCAACGCGGACAAAGGATCGTTCGGCCGGCAAAGTGCGACGCGACCGTCATTTCCGAGCGGCAAGATTCGCAGCGAAACGTGATTCTCATCGTTTGGGTTTTCAAACGCGTTGCGGTGTTAAGGGCGGACGGATAGCGTCGCGAAGGAACGCTTAAAAATTAACGCGTCAAGGCGGGTCGTAGCCGCCGCGGGAAAAAGGGTGGCAACGTAAAATACGGCGGCAAGTTTTAAGGACGCCGACGAAAACGCCGTATTTTTGAATCGCCAATAAACAATATTGACTGCACGTCGGAGTAAAACGGCAACAAGGGCCGAACATTGGGCTAATCGCAAGTTGGTAAAAACGAACGATTTTAACGATGAAAAACGTCAAAACGCGTTCCAAAAGCGACTCGATAACGCTAAAAAATCGCGACAAAAAGTAAAAAACGCGTTGAATCATTCGCAAGTCGACGTTGGCGCGGGCTGAACGGGAGCGCTTTCGGGCGACGAAGGCGTCGCGCCTCTCTTAATCGCTTTGCGAACGCAACGACGCGCTAATTTTACTAAGTCGTCGGCGAGAATTTCCAGCGACGGCACCTTGTCTTGACGCGTCGGAATGGCGATAAAGTCAAAACCGACCGGAAGTTCGCGACGACGAAGCCGAAACGCTTCGCGAAGCAAACGTTTCCAACGATTGCGAACAAACGCTTTGCCGACTTTTTTCGAAACGGAAAGACCTAACCGGCTCGCGGCGCTCGGCGTCGTCGGACGACAGCAAACGGTCAAACGTTCGTTGTAAACGCGAATTCGCGCTCGATAAACGAGTTGAAAATCGACGGTGCGTTTGATTTTTCGCGCTTTATTGAAACGAAAAGACTCGGGCGTTTCCGGCGCGTCGACGGGAAGGGAATCGGTCATTCTTCCGGCCAAAGCTCCTCTTCGAGCGGTTTTTCGGCGGATTCGGCTTTTTCCGACGTTGTTTCCGGCGCGTTCTGGGCGGCGGATTGCGGTTGCGACGGCGCCGGTTCGCAAATCGAGTCGACAAGATTCGCCAAGTTGTGCGGTTCGTAACCGACGATTTGCGCGTATGCGCGACCGTCGAGATAAACGCGAACGTCCGGAATCGATTGGACGCCGAGATCGCGCGCTTTTTTTCCGAGTTCGTCGACGTCGACTTCGGCGAATTTCACTCCGCGTTCGGCGAAGTAGCCGGCTTGCTTGAGCAAATCGGGTTCGAACGCGCGGCATGGCGGGCACCACTGCGCGCCGAATTTAACGACGGCGACGGGGGCGCTCTTAACGAAATCGTCGTAATCCGTTTCCGTTTTCAAATGCGCGACTTCGCCGTCCGGAGCCGCCGAATAATCGACCGAACGCGCCGCGGCGACTTCCGGAGGAATTTCCGGCGTTTCGGGGGCGCGGTCGCACCCGAGCGCGGCGCCGAGGAGAAGCGTCGAGGCGGTAAAAACGTTAAAATACAAGCGTTTCGACATAGGACGTCGTCTCCGGCTCCGCGTCGACGCAACGGCGTCGCCGACGGTTAAAGGGCAAATGACGAACGGACGGCGTTTCCAAAAGCGACCCGTTCGTCAAGAAAATAACAATTGACCGCCGATTTTAACGCTCTCTGTTCAAGAAAAAAACGTTAAAATCGGCGATTGGTAAAAAGCGGGAGCGCGTCAAAACGCTCCTAAGAGGCGAAAATCAAGCGCCGAATTTACCCAAGCGGTTGGCGTGCGCCATCGCGAGCGGCATCAGGTGAATCGCTTGGAAGTGGCCGAGACCGCCGAAGTTGTTCGCTTCCGTTTCGCCGAATTTTTGGCAGGAGTCGGTGCGCGCGAGGTCGGAAACGATCATCGTCGGAACCGGGTGGAAGGAGTGCGACGCCATCTTCGCCGGGGTGCTGTGGTCGCCGGTAACGATCAAGCAGTCGTTCGGGCCGATGAGCGACGCGATTTCCGGCATCACTTTGTCGAGTTCTTCGACCATCTTGCGTTTTTCTTCGAAGTTGCCGTCTTCGCCGCGGCTGTCGGTGTACTTGAAGTGGAGGAAGAAGAAGTCGTATTTGTTCCAGTTTTCTTTCAGGACTTCGACTTCTTCTTGGAGCGAAGCCGGGGAACCGACGAGTTCCATCCCGACGAGGCTCGCGAGGCCTTTGTACATCGGGTAAACGGCGATCGCGGCGGCGTCGAGACCGTACAGTTCTTTGTAGGTCGGGAGGCTCGGTTTCTTCGCGAAACCGCGCATCGTCAGGCAGTTCGCCTTCGGTTGGCCTTTGAGAATTTCGACGGCTTGATTGAAGAATTCCTTCGCGACTTGGGCGGTCTTTTCGCTTTCGGCGTCTTTAGCGACCGGGTCGAGCGGTTTCGCGCCGACCTTTTGCGGGTCGGTGTCCGCGACGTTGCCGCCGAGACCTTTGCCGCGGAAGACGACGACGAAACGGTGTTCTTTCACCGGCTTGACGAAAACTTCGACGCCCGGGATTTTGACGTTTTCGAGGAGTTTAACGACTTCGACCGATTCTTCCGTCGGAATGCGGCCCGCGCGGCGGTCGGTGATGAGGCCGTTTTCGTCGATCGTGCAGAAGTTGCAGCGAATGCAAACGTCGTTCGGGCCGACCGGGAACGCGATGCCGGCGGCTTCGAGAACGCCGCGACCGATTTGGAAGACGAGCGGGTCGTAACCGAAGAGGCCGAGGTGGCCCGGGCCGCTGCCGGGGGTAATGCCCGGGAGAATCGGGAGCGACATACCGGAAACGCCCTTGGCGGCGAGTTGATCGAGATTCGGCGTCGAGGCGGCTTCCAATTCGGTCGGCCCGCCCGGTTGCAGCGGAAGACCGCCGATACCGTCCGAAACGACCATAACGATTTTACCGCCTTCATCGGTTTTGAGGGATTGAATCAACTCGTGCAGTTCCATTTCAAACCTTTCGTCTTCAAACAAACGTCAAATTAAGGACGAACGACGGCGAGCGCGACGTTCGACAAGCTGGAAAGCGCGTTTTACAACGGCGTTTTCCAAAACTATCCGACGTTATTTTAACCGATTTTTTCGGCTTCGTCCAGCGGGGGAGGAAATTTTTTTCAAGCGTCCGTTTGAACGGCGACTTAGGCGCGGTCGTGTGTGAAATTGAGAGAAGGACGTTAAAATGTTACACGTTGTTGTCAATATTTATTAATGCGCGGTTGAATTTATTAATGCGCGGTTGACGGGGACGTTTTATGCGGACGGCGAACGGCCCCGCTTGCGAAACGGCGGAAAACGGGTATAATATTAGCGTCGACGTTTTGCGGGTCGTCGCCAAACGTCTGGAATTTGAGTTAAGAAGCGAAATTGGAAAAACGATGAAAAAAAGACTCTTGACCGGCTTGCAACCGAGCGGCGTGTTGACGATCGGAAATTATTGCGGGGGAATCAAACAGGTCGTTAATTATCAAAACGATTACGAAACGTTCCTTTTTGTGCCGGATATGCACGCGATCACCGTGCCGCAAGACCCGGAACTCCTTCATCGTCGGATTCGCGAAGTCGTCGGAATGTACCTCGCTTGCGGCGTTTCTCCGGACGAAAATCATATTTACATTCAATCGGAAGTGCCGCAACACGCGAACCTTTCGTGGATTCTCGAATGCACCGCCTATATGGGCGAAATGTCGCGGATGACGCAATTTAAGGCGAAATCCGAGGAGCAGGAGAAGAAAAAGAAGGAAATCGGGTGCGGGCTTTTCACTTATCCGATTTTGATGGCGGCCGATATTTTGCTTTACAACGCGCACGTCGTCCCGACCGGCGCCGACCAAAAGCAACACGTCGAACTGGCGCGCAACTTGGCGCAACGTTTTAACTCGAAATACGGCGAAACGTTCGTCGTTCCGGAACCGCTCATTCCGACCGTCGGCGCGAAAATTCGCGACCTTCAAGCGCCGGAAAAGAAGATGAGCAAGAGTTGCGAGAACCCGAAAGCGTCGATTTTCTTGACCGATACCGAAAAAGAAGCGCGCAAAAAGATTATGAGCGCCGTTACCGACTCCGGCGAAGGCGTTTACTTCGACGAAGCGAACAAGCCCGGCGTTTCGAATTTGCTAACGATTTACTCCGTTTTCAAAGGATTGACGATTCCGGAAACGGAAAAACATTTCGAGAGCGCTCGATACGGCGATTTGAAGAAGGAGGTCGCCGAAGTCGTTTGCGCGTTCCTGGCCGAGTTGCAAGATAAATTCGCCGAAACGATGAAGTCGGGAATCGTCGACGAAACGCTCGACCGCGGGCGCGATTACGCTCGCCAAATCGCCGAAGAAACTTACGACAAGGCGCGTCGTCTTGTTGGATTTGGGCGAATTTAACGATATTAACGTCTTGAATCGTCGTTGAACGACGATTTTTATTGGGACGCGGAGGCGCGGCGGAGTTGTTCGTCGCGCCTTGAGTTGTTTCTTGCTGAACGTTGCGGGGGAGGGCGAAAGTCGAGCGCGGGGAGGCGGCGACTTGAAACGATGATGACGGGAAAAAACGAAAATAACGCGCCGGGCGAACGGCTTGCCTGGAATCTTTTTGGCGAACAGTATCACCCGATTCTTTCGACGACCGACTTTTTTGAAGAGCGGCGGGCCCGGTTCGAGTACGTTCGCGAACAGCTGGAGCTGAACGCCGTGCGGCGCGGCGAAAATCGCGTCGACGTCGAGCGAACGCGGCATATTTTGTTTGGCGAACCGATCGTAAGAACGGTTCGAGCGTCGGAAATGGAAGGCGGGGCGACGACGACCGTTCGCGGCTGGTCGGGCGGGCACGCGAATCCCGACGCCGCGAAGTTCGGCAAGACGCAAATTCCTAATTTTTGGACGGGCGAGCGATTTATGTACGAAGTTTCCGATATTCTCGGCGACTCGAATTCGCGTTGGTTTTTGCAAGACTCCGCTAAAGACGACGCGAACGAACGTCCGCAACGGTACGTTTGCGTTGAAGAGCGTTTCGGGGTGCCGATTCGCGTCGTCGCGGAGCGCGTCGACGACGAAATGAAATGCGTTACAGCTTTCCCGGACTACGGGCGTTTTCCGTTGGAGGAGCGGCGCGGAATCGTCGTTGCGACGGACGCGAAAGATTTCTTGGAATAACGTTAAGCGCGTTCTTCGTCTTTAGATTTGAAGCGGCGCGATAAAAAAACGCTCCTTGGCGCGTTGAAATGAGGCGCGAAGGAGCGTTTAGCGTTTTAAAATAGGCGAACTTTAACGAATAAACGCCGCCGCGTTTGTTTTTTAACGTCGACGGCGTTTGAAACGGTTAGAAACCGAAATCGTCGAGTTCGACTTCTTGAACTTCTTCTTTCGGAACCGGTTTCGCTTTCAGTTGAACCGGATTGCCGTCGACGTAAATCGCCAAATACGGGAGCGCCGGGCAGATCGATTCGCAGGCGCCGCAACCGACGCAGAGGTCGACGTTCGTTTCGGGAATCGTCAAACCGACTTCCGGATCGCCGTAAGGAACCATCTTCACCGCTTGCGTCGGACAGTGTTCGGAACAGGCGCCGCAGTTTTCGTTTCTTGCGTAAACGACGCAGTTTTCCTTGATGAAGACGACGCGGCCCATTTGCGTCAGGTGCTTTTCTTCCATTTTGAGCGGAAGAATCGCGCCCGCCGGGCAAACCTCGCCGCAAATAACGCAGTCGAAGTTGCAGAAATGCTCGAGCGAAAAGACGACGCGCGGTTGCATAAAGCCGCGAAGACCGTACTCTAGCGTCGCCGGTTTCAGAACTTTTTGCGGACACTTCGCGACGCAAAGATGACAGCCGACGCAACGTTTGTTGAAATGTTCGAACGAAACGGCTCCCGGCGGCGCGATCGGATGTTCGCGTTTGAACGGCGTTTGACCGTAATCGGCCGGCTTGTCGGCCGCGGGCGCTTCCGCGGTTTCGGACGGCGCGGCGGAGTTTGCGGATTCCGGCGATTTTGCGGCTTCGGAAGCGGGCGTTTCGTCGGCGCCGAAGACCGAGCGAGCGACGGCGACCGTCGTCGCGGCGACGCCGAGAGCGATGAAGTCGCGTTTGCTTCGGTCGAAAGCGGCGATTTCGCGACGGACTTGCTCCGATTCGCGCGGCGAAAGGAGCGCGTCGAGCGGGCGGGCGTCCGATTGCGCGGCGCTTTGCGGAGCGTCGACGGCGTTCGGAGCGACGTTGGCTTGACGGCCCGAGGCGAACGAAAGCGCGCCTTGACGGCAAGTCGTTAAGCAGTCGAAGCAAACGACGCAACGCGACGCGTCGACTTGAAGGTATTGAACGTCGATACAGGAGCTTTTGCAAGCCTTGGCGCAAAGACCGCAACCGACGCATTTGTCGGCGTTAAGGCGAATTTTAAGGAACGAAAATTTCGAAATCGCGCCTAAAACCGTTCCGACCGGGCAAACGGAATTGCAGTAAAGTCGACCGTAGCGTCCGGCGAAAACCAACAAAATCGCGAAAGAAACGAGACCAATTCCAAACGCCGCCCAACTTTCCGGCGTCGCGGGAATGTAAACGAACGCGTAGCTTCCCAGAGCGTTGGCGATCGACGCGAGGACGTTGTTGCCGAGGAGGTAAAGCGGTTTGAAAATCGAAACGGCGATTCGACCGAAAATACCGTAAGGCTCGAGCAACGCGAGGAACGGAAGACCGAGCGGAATCGTCGCGACGGCGAGAACAAGGAAACCGGCCCGGCATTTGAACGGGTTCGGGAGCCAACGGTAATCGCGGCGAATTTTGCGCGGTTTTTTCGCGAAGGATTGGAAAAAACGTCCAAAAAACGCTAAAACGTCTTGGAAAACGCCCAGCGGGCAGACGACCGAGCAGTAAACGCGTCCGAAAATCAGCGTTATAAGGATAAGCGACGCGAAAACGCCGAACGCGCCCGCTAAAATCGACGGAACCAGTTGGATTTTGGTAAGCCAAACCGCTTGCGACGGAACAAAGTCGGCGAAGTCGAGGAAAAATAACGTTAAAACGGTAAAAACGACGGCGGCGACAGCGACGCGCGCCCAACGAAGGCGGCGGCCGGGTTGCGACGGTCGCGAGGAGGGCTTATTGGACATAATGGTGTTAAGCGCTGAAACGGTAAGAGGTTAGGGGACGACGCAAGAGCGAAACGAAAGCCGAACGCTCCGATTGAAAGCGGCGACGGCGCGTCGAAAGGCGGCGATTCCAACGGGAAGAAACGCTCCAAGACGACTGATTAAGGCAATACGCGACCGCAAACGTCGAAAACGCGGAACGGAAACGACGTTTTGCGGAAAGGCGAGCGCGGGAACGCCGTCCGCGTCGACGAACGAAGACGGACGACGTTCGAAGAGGTCGAGCAATTACATCTTAACGCGTTCGACGTTCAATTTGCTCAAGTCGGCGACGCCGAGCTTCAGTTCTTCCGCCATCGCGACGTAACGAACGTTTTCGAGCGGCATCTTTTGGAATTGGTTGAAGGTGCGAATCGCGGCGACGTCGACGGCGACCGGGTCGGTCGACATAAAGAGGCATTTCGGCGTAACGACGTCGGCTTCGTTGCGACCGCGCGGGCCATTCGCTTTCATCGCGCGGTAAGCGTCGACGACGTTCAGGCAAGCCGGTTTCTCGTAAGTTCCGATATCGGCGATCGCTTGGTCGAGACCGAGGCGGTGGAACGCTTGGCGATCCCAAACGATCCCCATCAGGTTTTTCATCGCGATCGTCATTTTCGCGCCGCCGTGATTCTTGAGAATCGGAGCGTTGAACCAAACGTCGCAGTCGAGAATCGCTTCGTGAATCTTCGCTTTTTTGAGGACTTTCGCCTTCGGGAGGGAAACTTCGCGGTAGTAGCGTTCTTCGTTCGCCGGGACGACGACGGCGCCCGCTTTCTTCGCGGCGGCTTCGATTCCGCTGTTTTCATACGAACGGCGCCAGTTGTCGCAGGTGTTGTCGAAAACGACGATTTCTTTCGCGCCGCAGTCTTTCGCGGCGTTGATCATCGCGACGATCAGTTCCGGGTTCGTGTTCGCGGCGAGTTCCGGTTTTTTGTCCCAACCGATGTTCGGCTTGATAACGACTTTGGCGCCTTTGTCGACGAAACGGCTCATTCCGCCGAGCGCTTCGATCCCTTTTTCAAACATCGCGCCCGGTTCGCCCCCCATCAACGCGACGAGATCGACGTCGGAACCGGCGGCGTTTTTCCCTTGTTGAGCGACAACCGCGAACGGGGAGGCGGCGCTAAAGGTGGTCGTCATTCCGGCGAGAGCGACCGCTTTCAAGAAATCTTTACGAGTCATTTCCATAATAAGAACCTTTCGAAGTTGATTATCGGTGCGAAATTCAATTGGCGAATGCGCAACGGGAACGCCGCATTATTTAATTATATTGGCGTCGTCGAGATTTGTAAAGGAGGGGGAGAGCGCGAGCGGTCGAGAAAAGACGCGATATTTTTTAAAAAAGCCGAAACGTTCGGCAAACGCAAGGAAAACGGGGCGTTAGGTTGAGAGACGAACGCAAAAACCCCCTTTTTCCTCGCGCCGTTTCGAGGAATCGGAAAACGACGCGGAAGGAAACAAGGGGGCGTTGGGTTTGCGCAAACGTTTTAAGTTTTAACGTTTAAAACGTTTTTGACGTTGTGAAAAGAGCTTAGCCGAGCAGGGCTTTCAAAGCGTCGACTTTGTCCGTCTTTTCCCAAGTGAAATCGTCGTCGTTACGACCGAAGTGGCCGCCGAACGCGGTCTTTTCGTAAATCGGACGGCGGAGTTGAAGCGTGTCGATAATGCCGCGCGGGGTGAGCGGGAAGACTTCGCGAACGGCGTCGGCGAGTTTCTTTTCGCAAACTTTGCCGGTTCCGCCCAAGTCGATCAGAACGCTGACCGGTTCCGCGACGCCGATGGCGTAAGCGAGTTGAACTTCGCACGAGTCGGCCAAACCCGCCGCGACGATATTTTTCGCGACGTAACGAGCCATATACGCGGCGCTGCGGTCGACCTTGGTCGGGTCTTTGCCGGAGAACGCGCCGCCGCCGTGGCGAGCCCAACCGCCGTAGGTGTCGACGATGATTTTGCGACCGGTCAGACCGCAGTCGCCGTGCGGGCCGCCGACGACGAACTTGCCGGTCGGGTTGATAAAGTATTTCGTGTTTTCGTCGAGGAGTTCGGCCGGAATGCACGGAACGATCGTGTTCGGAATAATCCAATCGCGAATGCCGGCTTGATCGATCGACGGATCGTGTTGCGTCGAAACGACGACGGCGTCGATTCGAACCGGTTTGTCGCCGTCGTATTCGACGGTAACTTGGCTCTTCGTGTCCGGACGAAGCCAGTCGACTTCCTTCGCGAAACGTTGATCGGCCAAGCGGTTCGTGATACGGTGCGCCAACGCGATCGGGAGCGGCATCAGTTCCGGCGTTTGGTTGCAGGCGTAACCGAACATCAAGCCTTGGTCGCCGGCGCCGACGTCTTTGGAGTCGGACGCGTCGACGCCTTGCGCGATGTCCGGGCTTTGACGGTCGAGCGCGATCATAACGGCGCAGGTTTTCGCGTTAATGCCGAATTCGTCGTCCGTGTAGCCGACGCGTTCGATAGCGCCGCGGACGATTTGTTGGTAGTCGAGTTGAGCTTTCGTCGTGATTTCGCCCGCGACGACGGCCAAACCGGTCGTCGTCAGCGTTTCGCAAGCGACGCGGCTCATCGGGTCTTGCGCCAAGCAGGCGTCGAGAACGCTGTCCGAAACGCGGTCGGCGAGTTTGTCCGGGTGGCCCATGCCGACGGCTTCGCTGGTGAAATATCGTTTCGCCATTGTGATTTTCGTCTCCTTAACGTCGGTTCGTCGCGGGTATTCAAGACTTGAGCGACGACGGCGGCGCGTTGATAAGGGATGGGAATGCGGTTGATGATAGCGTCGAGAAAAAGCGCGGCGGGCGTCGGCGGGGGGATGCGCTTGCTCGCCGCGTCGTCGTTTTTTCGCTTATTCTATATAATACTCTCGACGCGGCCAAAATTCAAGGGGGGCGAGGCGATTTTTTGCGCGTTTCCTTCGTCCTTTTCGTAATTTTTTTCCAACGTCGCGAAGGGAACGGAGGTTGGGGTATTAACGACGAGGACGTTCTTTTTCGTCGGGCCTCGAAGGGGGCGCGTCGACGGCGGCGAATCGTATTTTTTCGCGTGAAAAAGGAAAAAAACGAGGCGCGGGCGCTAGTAAAATCGGGCGTCCGGCGCTATAATTAATGAATAACGATTATAACGTCGACTCGGCGTTTTCCGAGCGGCGTCTTCGGCCCGCGTTGCGAATCGGCGCGTTTTCGCGGGGCGATTTGAAAAAACGACGTTGAAAGACGGTGGGAAGGATTCTGAGATGCCCTTATTGATTTTGCGTTGCGTTTTCATTTTGGTAACGAGCGGCGTCGGCGTCGCGATTATCCGCGGCGGCGCGACCGGTTCGAGCGCGGCCGGATTGGCGACGTTCTTTTTAATGTTGCTTTCGGCGCTCGGCGTCGTCGCGCTCGATATGGCGTTTCCGAAGAAGAAAATCGAGTGGATTTCCGCCGTCTATTTCGGCTTGCTCGTCGGGTTGCTGACGACGTACCTGATGGGGCTCGCGTTGGAGCCGTTCTTCGCGGACGTCGCCGGGGACGCGAACGGTTCGGGGGACGAGTTGCGGCGCAACGTTACGTCGGCGCTTCTGATCACCTTCTGTTACTGCGGCGTCAGTTTTCTTTTGCAAACGCGAAACGATTTCCGGTTCATTATTCCTTACGTCGAGTTTCAGCGCAACGTGAAGGGAATTAAACCGCTGATTCTCGACACCAGCGTCGTTATCGACGGGCGCATCGCCGACGTGATGGAAACGAAAATCGTCGACAGTCCGCTCCTGATGCCGCGTTTCGCGATCGTCGAACTGCAACACATCGCCGACAGCGCCGACCGCAGCCGCCGAACGCGCGGACGTCGCGGGCTCGACATTTTGAGTCGGTTGCAAAATATGCCCGGCGTCGACCTGCAAATCGACGACAGCGAGCTGCCGGAATACGCGAATCAGCCGGTCGACTTGAAGCTCGTCGCGCTGGCGAAACACCTCGAAGGCAAGCTCGTTACCAACGATTATAACTTGAATAAAGTTGCGAAATTACAAGGCGTTACGGTTATTAACTTGAACGACTTGGCGAACTCGCTGAAACCGGTCTTCCTCCCGGGCGAGCGGTTCGAGGTCGACGTCGTGAAGACCGGCGAAGAAGTCGGGCAGGGCGTCGCGTATCTCGACGACGGAACGATGGTCGTCGTCGACCAAGGGCGCAATCACATCGCCGAGCGCGTCGTGGTTACCGTGACGAGCGTCTTGCAAACGAGCGCCGGGCGGATGATCTTCGCGCGGTACGAGTACACGACGAAAAAACTCGCCGGAACGACGATTATCTTGGACAATAACGCGAATAAATCGCAAAAATCCTAATTGGTCGACAATCGGAGGCGGCGTTTGCGAGCGACGAGCGAAACGCCGCCCTTTCGTTAAGGCGCGACCGTCGCCGTCGACGCGAGCGCCGTTTTTGCTGAAAACGTTGTTAAAGGAGCGGATTTCGATGGAAGATTCGGACGCTTTTTTGAAATTGCTGAAAAAAGATCGACGTTTTACGTTGGAGACGTACCGCTTTGTCAACGAGGCGCTGGAGTACGCGCAAGAGTTGGGAATGGGCAAAGCCGCCGCGACCGAAAATCCGGACGGCGCCGCTTCTTCGGCGCGCGAGGTCGCGAACCACGTAACGGGTCAGGAGCTGAGCCGCGCCGCGAAAGACTGGGCGGTTCTCCAATACGGTTTTATGGCGAAGACGGTGCTTGCGAAGCTGGGTTTGCGCAAGACTCGCGACTTTGGCGACGCGGTTTACAATATGATCGACGTCGGCTTGATGTCGAAGACGCCGGAAGACTCGGTCGAAGATTTCGACGACGTGTTCGACCTCGGCGCCGAACTCGACCGCGCGTTCTCGTTCCAGTACGAAAATAAACGCCGCGGACGAAAATAAGCGGAACAATAACGATAAGCCAAGCGTTTAATTAGAGAAAATTGTCGGCGAACCCGTTCTAAAACGCGGCGAGAGAGCGGCGTTTACGCGTTTAAACGTCCTTATCTTGTTTTGCGCGCGACGGGGAGCGTTGCTTGATCGCGAGAATAAACGATTGGCGAATTTTTCTTTCCGTCCGGATGTAAAAAAGGGAATTAATTTAGGATAAAAGGCAGTCGCGTCGTCGAGCGGAAACGCTTGGGCGGCGCGGCTTTTAGTTTAAACTTTTGAAAAGCGCGGCGTTTGTCGCCGACGCGGAAATGAGGCGCGAAATTATGATTCACGAACGAGCCGGACTCCCGACGCAACCGTCCGATTTGATCGACGTCGCGGCGTTGGAACGCGATTATTTTGAAAAACAACCGAATTTGAGCGTTCCGGAAGAGCGCGTCCGCTTCGGCACCGGCGGGCACCGCGGGAAAGCCTCCGAAGCGTCCTTCAACGAAGCGCACATCAAAGCGATCGTTCAGGCGATCGTCGATTGGCGTCGAACGGAAGCCCCGAACGGCGAGCCGAACGTTATGCTCCTCGGCAAGGACACGCACGCCCTTTCCGACGCGGCGCAAAAGACCGCGCTCGGCGTCTTGGCCGCGAACGGCGTCGAAACGCGACTCCAAGAGAAAAACGGCGTTACCCCGACCCCGGCGATTTCGCGCGCCATCTTGGCCGGCAATCGCGCCAACGGAGCGAACTACTGCGACGGTATTATCATCACTCCGTCGCACAACCCCCCGACCGACGGCGGTATCAAGTACAATCCGACGAACGGCGGCGGCGCCGACCTCGACGTTACCAACTGGATCGAAAATCGGGCGAACGCGCTCCTCGAAAACGGGAACGTCGACGTTAAATTCGTTCCGTTCGAAGAAGCGCTCGCCGCGCCGACGACGCAAGAAATCGATTACGTCGCCGATTACGTCGCCGACTTGGCGAACGTCGTCGATATGGAGGCGATTCGCAAAGCCGGGATTCGCATCGGCGTCGACCCGTTGGGGGGCGCCGCGGTCGGGTATTGGAAGCCGATCGCCGAAAAATACGGGCTCGACATTACCGTCGTGAACGATAAAATCGACCCGACCTTTTCCTTTATGTCGATCGACCGCGACGGCAAAATCCGGATGGACTGCTCCAGCCCGTACGCGATGCGCGGCCTCATCGGCTTGAAAGACAAGTTCGATATCGCGTTCGCCAACGACCCGGACTCCGACCGACACGGAATCGTCGCGCCGAGCGTCGGATTGATGAACCCGAACCATTATTTGGCGGTCGTCGTCGATTATTTGATCAAAAATCGCCCGACTTGGAGCGCCGACCTTGGAATCGGCAAAACGCTCGTTTCGAGCGCGATTATCGACTCCGTCGTCGCCGACTTGGGACGCAAGCTGATCGAAGTTCCGGTCGGGTTCAAGTGGTTCGTTCCGGGCCTCTTCAACGGCGAAATCTGCTTCGGCGGCGAAGAGAGCGCGGGCGCGAGCTTCCTCCGCTTCGACGGAACCGTTTGGACGACCGATAAGGACGGCCTTATTTTGAACTTGCTCGCCGCCGAAATGTTGGCGAAAACCGGGAAAGACCCGGGCGTTTTGTACGCCGAATTGACCGAAAAGTTCGGCTCGCCTTATTATTCGCGAATCGACGCTCCGGCGACCCTCGCGACGAAAGCGGCGCTCAAGAAGATGACGCCGGATCAAGTCAAGACGGAAACGCTCGCCGGCGCGAAAATCGTCGCTCGTTTGACCAAGGCGCCCGGCAACGACGCGGAAATCGGCGGTCTGAAAATCGTCTCGGAAAACGGCTGGTTCGCGGCGCGACCGTCCGGGACGGAAATGGCGTACAAAATTTACGCCGAATCGTTCGTGAGCGAAGAGCATCTCGCGCAGATTATGAAGGAAGCGCAAGAGATCGTCGGCGAGGCGTTGAAAGACGCGCAATGACGATAAACGCGAACGATAATCGCGATTTTAACGAAAGCGGCGACCGGAGTGAACGCAACGATATTGACGTTCGCGCCGAGTTCGCCGCTTTCGGCGTTTCGCGAGGGACTCTTTCGGCGACCGAATTCGCCGAATTGTTGGAGAAAAACGGAGCGCCTCTCGTCGGCGTTACCGGGCGGCGGCATATTGTTCCGGAGGCGTTGACGGCGGTCGAGTCGGCGGCGCGAACGGCGGCGCGGGCGTTGGTCGCGGCGGCGGAGGAGACCGGGCGACCGATTTACGTCGCGACCGGGTTGGCGATCGGCGCCGATCAACTTGCGGCGAAGCTGGTTTTGGAGGCGCGGGCGGAGGCGGCGGCTCGGGGCGAAGCGTCGCCGTTGCGATTGGTCGCGCTTTTGCCGATGAACGTCGCGGAGTATCGAAGCGACTTTTCGACGAAGCCGGGAACGGGCGAGACGGCGTCGGCGTCGGAACTCGACGATTTTAACCGTTATTTAGCGTCGGCGGATTTAGTCGTCGAGATCGAACCGACGGCGGCGAACGTCGAGCGAGCGAAGCGCGGCGAGTCGCCCGACCGAATGGCGCAGTACGCGGCGCTCGGCGATTTTTTAGTCGAGCGTTCGCGCCTTCTTTGGGCGTTTTGGAGCGGCGACGCGTCGAACGTGAAGCCCGGCGGGACGACGGACGTCGTTTTGCGCAAGACGCGGCGACTCGCGAACGTTGGGAGCGTCGAGGATTTCGGCGTCGTTGGAACCGTCGGCGGCGAAAACGTTGACGCCGTCGCGACCGTCGGCGGCGAAAACGTTGGCGATATTGGAACCGTTGGCGGCGAAAACGTTGGCAATGTTGGAACCGTCGACGGTCGCGAAAACGTTGGCAATGTTGGAACCGTCGACGGTCGCGAAAACGTTGGCAATGTTGGAACCGTCGACGGCGGCGAAAACGTTGTCGTCGTTGGGGACGTTGGAAAAAGCGGCGCCGTCGTTTCGAAAGGGGCGGCGGAGGCGATTTGTTGCGTCGCGACGCCGGAGGTTTTGCGTTTCAAAAATCCGGACGGAACGAAAACGCGCGTCCCGGAGTCGACCGAAAACGCCGGAAAGCTCGCCTTTTGGACGTCGCCGCTAACCGACGCGCCGCCAAAATTTGAGGAAGCGGAAATCGTCGCCGAACGTTTAACGCGTTTCGTAAAGACTTGGAACGCCTAATAAATAATTGACGACGGCGAAAAACGACGTTATAATCAAACTAAGGAATAAAAAACGTCGACCAATGTTAAAATAGACCGAAAGGGAAAAAGAAATAAGTAAAAAAGAACAGTGAGACGGCCAAACGCCCGGCAAAGTCGGGCTGAAGTAAAAAAGGCGCCTGCTTGAAGGCGCGGCGCCAAGAAGGACGTTTAAAACGGAGCCTTTGCGGTCTAAAAAACCTTACTAAAACAAGCGTAAGGAATTTTAGTTCTGGTATACGACCGTATTATAGCGCCGGTTTAGGAGACGTCAAGAGTTTTGAACGAAATCGGTCGGTTTTGCGCTTGTTCGACCCGTTTTTCGTTCGGGAGACCAACGTCGTTTAACGGTTAAGCGAGAAAAAAAGAAAATGACGAATAAACCGGAAAAAGGGAATAACGCGAAGAAAGCGAATAATCGGAGCGTCGAAGCGCAAACGCCTTACGTCTTGGGGCTCGACTTGGGCGTTACGTCGGTCGGTTGGGCGATAACGCCGCTTGACGGCGACGTTTCGGACGAAACGCTTCGGCTCGGCGTTCGCATCTTCGAAGCGGGCGCGGACGGCGTCGAAGAGGGAAAAGACGAGTCGCGGAACGCCGTTCGTCGAGGAGCGCGGCAGATTCGACGCGGATTTTGGCGAACGCGGCGGCGAATCGTCAAACTTTTCAACGTCTTGAAGGACGCCGGGCTTTTGCCGGAGGGGGAAACGTCGACGCCGGAGTTGCGCCAAGACTATTTGAACCGTCTCGACCGCGAGCTTTTCGACGCGTATTTCTTCGGCGCGTCGCGAGTCGAAGCGCAAACGTTCCTTTATTCGTTGCGGGCCCGGGCGCTCGACGAGAAGTTGAGCCTTTTCGCCGTCGGGCGTTCGCTCTTGCACCTCGCCGTCCGGCGCGGGTTTTTGAGCAACAAGAAAGTTTCCGGCGCGAAAAAACAAGACGCGAGTAAAAAAAGCGGCGACGAAGACGACGAAGGCGTCGTCAAGGGAGCGATCGCGGAACTTGCGGCGGAAATGCAAGCGACCGGCGCGCGAACGGTCGGCGAGTTTTTCGCGAACCTCGACCCGATGAAGGAAGGGGAGCGGATTCGCCGGCGTTACCTCGGACGTAAAGCGATTCAGGCGGAGTTCGACGCGATTTGGGCGTCGCAAGCGCGGTTTTATCCGGAAATTTTTTCCGAAACGCTTCGTCGCAAAGTTCGAAACGCGATCTTTTTCCAACGGCCGTTGAAGTCGCAAAAGGGGCTGATCGGGCGTTGCGAACTCGAACCCGGCTTGCGCCGCGTCGTCAAGGGCGACCCGGCGTTCCAAGCGTTCCGAATTTGGCAGCGCGTCCTCGACTTGCAACTTTGCGACGCGGACGGCGGTTGGCGCTCCCTAACGCCGGACGAACAGGACAAAGTCGCCGCGTTCCTTAACGGCGTCGACGGCGCGACGTTTAACGAACTGCGCAAACTTCTTGGCGTTAAGAAGAGTCGCGACAAGACTTCCGACGTCGGCAAATTCAACTTCGAAGTCGGCGACGACGCGGAAAGCAAGTTGCTCGGGAACCGAACGCGGGCGAAAATCGCGAAAATTTTGAACGATTTTGATTTTTCGAAAACCGACGCCGAAATCGATTTGATCGCTCGCGAAATCCTTGTTTTCGAGAACGAAGAGGCGTTGGCGCGCCGGCTCGGTAAGATGTTTCCGGAGTTCGGCGAAGAGTTGACGGCGACGCTCGCGCAAACGACGCTCGAAACGGCTCGGGCGAACCTGTCGCGTCGAGCGGCGGAAAGGCTGACCGCGGCGATGATCGAAAAACGCGAACGCTTGCAAACGGTTCGCAAAGCGTTGTACGGCGACGAGTTGCAATCGCGGGGCGGCGAAGCGAAAGCGTCGTTGCCGCCGGTCTTGGAGGCGCTTGGCGACGTTCGCAATCCGACCGTTTTGCGCGCGTTGACGGAAATGCGCAAAGTCGTCAACGCGATTATTCGAACTTGGGGAAAACCGGCGTTGATTCGCGTCGAGTTGGCCCGCGACTTGAAACGCGGTCGCAAAGAGCGGGAAGAGCTTTTCCGCAAAAACAAAAAGCGCGAAAAGGAACGCGATAGGATTCGCAAACAAATTAAAGAGGATTTCGGATACGAAGCGCGTCCGTTCGACATTTTGAAGTGGCGCTTGGCCGAAGAATGCGGCTGGGTTTGCCCTTACACCGGACGGTCGATAACGCCGCGGCAACTGATCGGCGACGAATCGCCGTTCGACGTCGAACACATCGTCCCGTTTAGCCTCTCGCTCGACGATTCCTTTGCTAACAAAACGCTTTGTTGGGCGGAGGAAAACCGCAACGTCAAGCGCAACCAAACGCCGTTCGAGTGTTACGGCGGCGACGAAACGCGTTGGAACGAAATGCTCGAACGCGTTCGGAGATTCCGCGGGGACGCCGCGTACCGAAAGTTCCAACTCTTTGCGCGACGCGAAGTTCCGAACGAAGATTTTGCGACGAGAGCTCTGAACGACACGCGGTATATTTCGCGCTTGGCGACGAAGTATCTCGGCCTTTTATACGGCGCGGTCGACGGCGTCGAACCGTCGACGGAAGCGAACAAACCGGGAACGCGTCGCGTTCAAATTTCGACCGGGAGCGCGACCGCTTGGCTCCGCGACGCTTGGGATCTCGAGCGAATTTTGTCGAAAGACGGGAAGCCGAAGAAGAATCGCGACGATTTGCGACATCACGCCGTCGACGCGCTGACGGTCGCGCTGATCGGGCCTGGAACGGTAAAGACGTTGGCCGACTCGGCTAAAGTCGCGGAGAATATGAAGTTGCGTCGACTTTTCGCAACGGCGGAAATCGCGGCGCCGGAAACCGCGACCGGCGAACGTTTTGCCGACGTCGTGAAGCGGGCGGTCGACCGAATCGTCGTTTCGCACCGCGTCGACCGCAAAATTAGCGGCGCTTTACACGAAGAAACGAATTACGGCGCCAAAGAAAGGGACGGTCGTCGCGCCGTTCGCAAACCGTTGACGTCGTTTAGCGCCGGTTTGATCGACGATATCGTCGACCCGACGATTCGCGAGTTGGTGCGCGCGAAGTGGAAGGAAATCGGCGGCGACGCGAAGAAATTCGAGACGAACCCGCCCTATTTGACGACTCGCGACGGACGGCTCGTTCCGATTCGAAAAGCGCGGTACTGGAAAGCGGTCAAGACGATCGACGTCGGCGGTTCGCAACGAACGCGGCGTTATGTCGCGCCAGGAAGTAACAGTCATATGGAGGTTTACGCTATTCTTGACAAAAATAACGTCGAGAAAGAATGGCGCGCCGAAGTCGTTTCGACGTTCGAAGCGCATCGTCGCAAACGGACGGGCGAACCGGTCGTGCGGCGCGATTTTGGGCCGAATACGCGTTTCCTTTTTTCGTTGGCGCTCCGCGAAGCGTTGACGAAGTGCAACGACGACAGATTGTTAATTGTGAGCGCGATTTCGCAATACTCAAACGGTACGATCGAGGTTGAGTGCAAGGCGCATAACGACGGTCGGGCGTCGGCTCAATTAAAAAAGGAGGGCGGGCGTGTGCGACTTGTAAGCAAGTGTGGAAATTTTATTTCGCAAGAACTTGTGAAACGCCGCGTCGACGCGCTGGGTAACGTTTGCCGAGCGAACGAGTAAGCGACGACCGACGGCGCGGCGCGTTCGTTTCGAGTTCGGGAACGAACGCGTCGCGTTGCGTTTGACGCTTCGACGAAGGTAAAAGTTTGTTGATTATAGCGTTTAGGCGACGTTTGCGCGAGATTTTTTGCGCTAGTTCGAGCGTTTGGCGACGCGCGGCCTTTAGTTTTCGCGCTTTTCCGGTATAATTTCCGTTAAGAAACTGACGGCGCGAAGCGGTTTTGCGTCGTAAAAATAGCGTGAGAAGCGGGCCGAGCGGACGCGATTCGACGGTGTGCGATACGGCGTCGTTGTTGTTTTAACGAAGCGAACGGGGTAAACGTTTTGCCGCGTAAGCGTTTTATTAACTCGGGTTACGTCGCGATGCAATTGGTCGTGTTTTTCGACTTGCCGGTGCGGACGAAGGAAGACCGCAAGAATTACGCGAAGTTCCGTAAAGCCTTGCTGGAAGACGGGTTCGCGATGATGCAGTTCTCCGTGTACGCCCGATATTGCCCGAACGAAGACGTCGCGACGCGGCATAAGCGATTTGTGCGCGACGCGTTGCCGCCGCGCGGCGCCGTGCGAATGCTGACCGTTACAACGCGCCAATTCGAAAAAATGGAGAATTTCATCGGCCCAAGGCAAACGACGCCCGAAAGGGAACCCGACGCCGCGACTTTTTATTAGCGAGCCTCGCTTCGACGTCTAACGTCGGTAAAAGGCGATTGTTAGTTGTTGAAAGTAAAGAGGTTGCGATTGGGTTCCGAATGTTCGTTCGGAAATTGCCAAGCGTTGCGGGGAAGGGAGGCAGACAAACGCCGGTTGGCGCCCGAAAAAAATTACCGTCGCGCAACTGGTTGCGCCTTCGACGTTTCCGACTCGACGACCGGACGGCGTCGGCGAAACGTTCAGCGTCGATATACCGGACGGCGTCCGAAAAATCGCTGTCGCGCGACCAAAGTCGACGCACCCCGCGTCCGATGGAACCGGACGGCGTTCGAAAAATCGCCGTCGCGCGACGTTCGGACGCTATGTTCTGTAAATGAAGAAAATACGCAAGGGAAATTTGCGAAAATGCAAGGGCGAATTCTCGATTTTTCGCAGGCGCCGGTCAAACTTCGCGTTCGTTATCGCCAATTAATCGTCTCGCTCGACGGGCGCGACGTCGACGCCGTGCCGCTCGACGACGTCGCGGTCGTTTTGTTGTCGCATCCTCATTTGTCGCTTTCTTTAGCGACGTTGCAAGGCTTGACGGCGGCGGGCGCGTCGATCGTTGTTTGCGACGCGAAGTCGTCGCCTTGCGGACTCTGCTTGCCGTTGGTCGGGCATCATCTAAGCGCGCGACGGACGCGGCTCCAAGCGTCGGTTTCGCGTCCTCTTCAAAAGCGGCTTTGGCGACAAATTGTCAGAAGCAAAATCGAGGGGCAGGCGTCCGTTTTGGAGACGCTTCGCGGCGACGACGGCGGTTTGCGCGCGTTGTCGGCGGCGACCCTTTCCGGCGACTCGGACAATCGCGAGGGCGTCGCGGCGAAAAAGTACTGGTCGCAACTCTTTAATGGGGAACGTTTTAAGCGCGATTACAACGGCGGCGATCCGACCAACGCGGCGCTGAATTACGGGTACGGCGCGCTGCGAGCGATCGTCGCGCGAGCGGTCGTCGCGTCCGGTCTTTGTCCGGCGTTTGGGATTTTTCATCGGAACAAATACGACGCGTTCGCGTTGGCCGACGATTTGATCGAACCGTTTCGTCCCGTCGTCGACGTTTGCGTCGCGCGGTTGCGAGACGAAAAACGATTGAGCGACGGATTGTCGACGGAAATTAAGTCGACCCTAATTCGCCAATTGACGGGACGTTACCGCGTCGAAGGTTTTCAAGAAACGATCTTCGAAGCCGCGTCGAAGGCGACGGAGTCGTTGGCGCGCGTTTACGTCGGCAAAGACAAACGCTTGACCTTGCCGGACGCGCTTCCGTTGGCGGCGACAAACGCGGAGGCGCCGAGATTGAAAACGGAAAACGTCGCGCTTGTCGAGAAGGCGTCGACGCAAAAGGGGTTGTTAAGCGACGTCGAAGAACAAAATTCGCGTTGCGAACAAGTCGCGGTTCCGGTAAATAACGACGAAACGGAAGTTGTTGAAAAAGAATGGGTTGAAGTTGTCGGGGAGGCGGACGACGAAGAGTTGGATTTGCGATTAGACGGTTTTTTTAACGCGTATGTCGATTGGGATTACGAGTCGGACTTTCGGCTCGACGACGATTATTAACGCGTCTTGGGGGATCGTTTGAATTATTCTGCGATGAAAAACGTTGAGCGATTGCGTTTAACGATTGAAATATAACGGTTTGAAAAAGGTGAAATAATGTTTTTTTTGCAAGCGGCGTGGTGTCGCGTTTTTCAGGCGGCGTTTCGAGCGGCGCTTCCGATTCTTCCTTATCGGGAACCGGCGCTTGTGCCGACGTGCGCCGCGCTCGACAGCGTTTTTCTTAAAGAGCGCGTTAAGAAAGTGCTAATTGTCGCCGACCAAGGAGTTAAGAACGCCGGTTTGTTGAAGCCGATCGAAACGGTTTTAAAGCAAAACGGCGTTTTTTACGTTGTTTACGACAAGACGCAACCGAACCCGACCGTCGACAACGTCGAGGAAGCCTTAAAGGTTTATCGCGAAAACGGTTGCGACGCGTTAATCGCCGTCGGCGGCGGCTCGCCGATCGATTGCGCCAAAGCCGTCGGCGCTCGCGTCGTCTATCCTAAGAAAAGCGTTGGCAAGCTTAAGGGACTGTTGCGCGTTTGGCGACGCTTGCCTCCGTTGATCGCCGTGCCGACGACCGCCGGCACCGGGAGCGAAACGACTGTCGCCGCCGTGATTGTCGACGCCGAAAAACAACATAAATATACGATTCTAAGTTTTCCGCTGATACCGACTTACGCTGTTTTAGATCCGGCGCTGACTTTTACGTTGCCGCCGGGTTTAACCGCGACGACAGGAATCGACGCGCTTGTTCACGCCGTCGAGGCTTATATCGGACGTTCGACGACTAAAGAGACGCGGCGACTAGCTTTAGACGCGACGAAACTAATTTTTGAAAACCTTGAAATCGCGTATAACGACGGTCGAAATCGCGACGCTCGCGAAAAAATGCTCCGCGCCGCGCATATGGCCGGGTTGGCCTTTTCGAAGTCTTACGTCGGGTACGTGCACGCCGTCGCGCATACGCTTGGCGGACGTTACGGAACGCCGCACGGACTTGCCAACGCGGTGATAACGCCTTATGCGCTAGACGCTTACGGAATAAGCGTTCATCGTAAGTTGCGCGACCTCGCCGTCGCCGCCGGCGTCGCGACGTTGCAAGACGACGCAAAAACGGCCGCCGAAAAATTTATCGCGGCGATTCGCAACCTCAACGCGAAGCTCGGGATTCCTGAAAAACTCGTCGGGATTAAAAAAGAGGATATTCCGGCGATGGCGCGCCTTGCGTCTCGCGAGGCGAATCCGCTTTACCCGGTTCCTAAGTTGTTCGATGCGAATGAATTGGAACGGTTTTATTATTGCGTCGCCGATTGGAGCGAAGAACGTTAAGGAGGGACGAGGATGAACGCGCAAAACGTTAAAAATTTGCTCGAGAAACAGCGGGAGTTTTATCGAAGCGGCGCGACGATTCCGGTCGCTTTTCGCGTCGAACAGTTGAAAAAGTTGCGACGCGCGATACGACAATATGAAACGGAAATCGTCGCGGCGTTGCTAAGCGACTTAGGTAAAAGCGCTTACGAGAGTTATATGTGCGAAATTGGACTCGCGCTTTCCGAAATATCGCATATGATTCGAAAGACGAAAAAATTTGCGGCGCCGCGTCGCGTATGGACGCCGCTCGCGCAATTTCCGTCGCGCAGTTATCGCCAACCGGTTCCGCGCGGATGCGTTTTGATTATGAGTCCTTGGAACTATCCGTTTTTGCTGACTTTAGGGCCGTTGGTCGACGCGATCGCCGCCGGGAACGTCGCGACGCTGAAGCCGAGCGCTTATTCGCCCGCGACGAGCGCCGTCGTCGCAAAGTTAATAGCGGCGACGTTTGCGCCGGAATACGTCGCGGTTGTTACGGGAGGTCGTGAAGAGAACGCCGCGCTGCTCGATCAAAAATTTGACTTCATTTTCTTCACCGGCGGGCAAACGGTCGGAAAGGAACTATTGCGTCGCGCCGCTGAAAATTTGACGCCGGTCGTCTTGGAACTCGGCGGAAAGAGCCCCTGCGTCGTTGATTCGTCGGCGAACGTAAAGGTTGCCGCGAAAAGAATTGTGTTTGGTAAGTACTTGAATTGCGGTCAGACGTGCGTCGCGCCCGACTATATCCTTTGCGAACGTTCGATTAAGGACGTTTTTGTCGCGGAGGTTATTAAGGAAATTAAACGCCAATACGGCGATAACCCGTTAAAAAACAAAGATTACGGGAAGATTGTTAACGCGAAACACTTCGAGCGTCTTTGCGGTTTGATCGACCGCGAAAAAGTGATTTTCGGCGGAGAATGCGATGCGACGTCGCAACGAATTGCGCCGACGGTGATGGACGGCGTAACGGAGGCGGACGCGGTAATGCGCGAGGAAATTTTCGGCCCGATTATGCCGATTCTAACCTTCGACGATTTTGACGCGACGATCGACGAACTGAAAACAAAGGCCAAACCGCTTGCGTTTTATTTCTTTTCGAAAAATAAAAGCCGTATAAAACGCGTAACGTCTGAACTTACATACGGCGGCGGTTGCGTGAACGACGTGGTGATTCACTTAGCGACGACGGAGATGGGGTTCGGCGGCGTCGGCGAAAGCGGGATGGGCGCCTATCACGGCAAAGTCGGTTTTGACACGTTTTCGCACATAAAGTCGATTGTCGACAAGGCGACGTGGCTCGACCTTCCGATGCGTTATCAGCCGTATAAAAGCAAATTATACGCGGCGGCTCTCCGAATGTTTTTGCGATAAACGTAAAATTGATAAGACGATTTTGTTCTAATCGCGTGCTTTTTATAGGTTAAGGAGTGAATTATGACGCGTTGTATTTTAAAGTGGCGCGGCGTCGTATTGAAAATGACGACGTGTTTTATTTTATTCTCGGGCGCGATTAGAAGCGTCGAAGCGGAAACGCTTCGTTTTCAAGCGGTTCGCGATCTTTACGTTTCGTCGGCGTCAGGCGAAGAGGAGGGAAACAACGGCGCGTCGCCTCGGTTGAAAGTTAAAGGATATCAAGAGTTTAGCTTGCTTGATTTTGACGTCGCTAGTTTGCGAGGTCGGCGAATTAAGGAAGCGAAAATTGGCGTCAAGTTGTCTTCGGAAGAACGCTTACACCAAGTAACCGTCGGGTCGATCGTCGCGCCCTGGCGCGAAGGCGACGGCACGAGTTATACGAAAACGCCGGGCGCGTCGTCTTTTCGTTGGCGCGAGACGCCGAACGTTCCTTGGTCGGACGCCTTGGGGCGCGACGTATATTCTGATATTACGTTGGTTACATTCGGAGAAGGCGGGTCGTTTTGGGCTTGCGGCGAGGCGTCCGAACCGGCGGACGGTTGGCAAACGATTCCGATCGACCCGCGACTTGTCGCCGCGCGCGCCGCTGGGATTTCAACGGGGTTTGTCTTTTTTGACGACGTTGGAACGGAATTGATTCGGCGCGGCGCGGACGGCGAAGACGTGGAAATTCGCCTTTTTCCCAATCGCTTTTTTTACTCGCGCGACCAAAACAACGCTTCGGCGCCCTATTTGGAAGTGGTTGTTGAAGAAGAGGTTAACGACGCTAATCCGCCGAGCGCGCCGGTTGAGCTTGCGGCTCGAACCGACGGTTTGCCTTGGGGAGAGGTTGAGATTTCTTGGACGGCTTCAAAAGCGACGTCAAGTCGCCTTATTGGATTTCAAGCGAGAATCGACGGCGTCGACGTTCCGCAAACGTTGATTCCGGCGCCGAAAATTAACGGTTATTCGACGTCGTCGGAACGTTATGTCGCCCGGTTAAGTCGTTTAGGTTTGAAACCGGGGAAAACGAAAAAATTGGAATTAGTCGCCGTCGACGAATTAGGGAAACGGAGCGTTCCGGCGACGTTACGATTCGACGTTTCCGACGATAAACCAAGCGATTGGAACGACTTGGTCGACGTTAAAAATACAAGCGCGGCGGAAAAGAAAACGTCGGCAAAAAGCAAACGAATTTCCGATTCAAACGGGAAAAACATTCGCGACAAAAACGCGTCGCTTCCGACGTTGGCCGGTTCTAAGATCGCCGTTTTAAACGAGTTCGATAAGACGACCGAGACGGGGGAAGCGATTCCGGCGCGTCCTGAAAATTATACGACGTCAAACGCGATTTGGAACGCTCGCGAGCGACGAATCGATTTGGCGGCGGCGCGCGGCGAGTTTGTCGGCTTTCAACTTGCGTTTGAGGGCGACGCTCGTAAAGTTCGCGGCGAAATTCGCTGGAGTAAAACGACAACCGGCGATGAAAAAAAGACTTCCGACGACGTCGTTGCGGCGAAAAAAAGCGCGAAACCGACGCCGCAATTAAAAAGAAAAACAGACGATGCGGCGCCGCAAACGGCTTTTTATCGACTTGCGCGAGTCGAGACGCCGCGGGGTAAAATCGGCGATCCCGCGATTCCGCACGAAAGGTTGGAAACGACTGTAAACGCCGGGCGCGACGCGGTTTACTGTGAGATTTACGTTCCGAAAGAAGCCGCCGCCGGCGAACATCGCGGAACTCTGCGTCTAACCTCGAACGGCGAAACGCTCGATTTGAAAATTAATTTAACGGTTTGGAACTTCTGTATTCCCAACGAGTTAAGTTTTCTTCCGGAAATGAACTGTTATTCGCTTCCGGCGAACGAACTCGAGTATTACAAACTGGCGCAACTCCATCGGACGTATATTAATCGCGTGCCGTACTCGCATCGCGGGACGGTCGGAGACGGGTTGGCGCCGAAATACGACGCCGCGACGCGTTCTTTCGATTGGCGCGATTGGGATCGTCGCTTTGGATCGTTGTTCGACGGGAGCGCGTTCGCCGATTCGCCGCGCGGAGCGACGCCGATCGAAGCGTTCTATCTCCCGTTTTTTGAGAACTTTCCGGCGAATATTTTCGAAGAATACGACGAGACCGTTCGACCTGTTGAGAACGCTTTTTCGGACGACTATAAGACGTCGTTGCGCGCCGCGTTGACCGACGCCGCCGAGCATTTTGCCGAATTGGGCTGGAACGACTCGCGCTTTCTTTTCTATTTGAACAACAAAATGGATTACAAGCGCAACGGTTGGTCGCGCGCCAGTTCGCCTTGGTTACTTGACGAACCCGCGAGTTTTCAAGACTTTACGGCGTTGCGCTTCTTCGCGTCGCAACTTCGTCAAGCGTTGGAGGACGCCGAACTCGCGACCAATAAAAACGGAACGCGAAAAACGAAAAACGGTTTTTCTAAGGCGCGTTCCATTCTTTTTCGCGCCGATATTTCGCGTCCGCAATGGAGTCGGGATTCGCTTGACGGACTACTCGACGTCAACGTTGTGGCCGGGGACGTTTTTCGACGCTACAACTACCGCGTTTTGGAGCGTCGCGACCGATTTGGCGAACTTGTTTACGCGTATGGAACGACCGTCGCGCCGGAGTTAAACGGTTGGCAACCGGTCGCTTGGGCGCTCGACGCTTGGTCGCTCGGCGCCGACGGAATCGTTCCTTGGCAAACGATTGGGAACGACGAATCTTGGAAAAAAGGCGATGAGTTGTCGTTGTTTTATCCGGCGACGGAAGAAAGCGGCGGAAAAGTCGTCGCGTCGATTCGACTTAAGGCGTACCGACGCGGACAACAGGACGTCGAATATTTAACGGCGCTGTGTAACGCGACCGGGCGTCCGCGATGGGACGTCGCGCAGGCTTTGCGTAAACGCTTGACGTTGGAGGCGCGCTCGACGTTTCGTTACGCGGAAGACGCCGGAACGCAAGATTACCCCGATTTTTCGTCGGACGAATGGGAACGCATGCGCCGCGAAATCGGCGCGTTCCTTTCGGAAACCGCGTCGTCTAAAGAGTAAGAACGGCGCAAAAAACAAGGCGGCGTAAAAAAACGAGCCGAAATGCAAGGAAGTTTCGGCTCGTTGCAAGTCTTTTTTGAAGACCGGCGCGACGGAAGTCATTCGGATTAACGGATTTCTATCGTCGTTTTTCCGATCGTCGGGAAGACGAAGAAGAGCGTTTGCGACTCGGCGTCCCAACGCCAATCTTTGAGCGATACCCCGTCGACGGAAACACTCGTCGGCGCTGCGTCCAACTTCAAAAGCGAAATCGCGTCGACGCCGGAAGTCGCCGTTGTTTCTAATGTTATAACGCCGTTTTCGTTCTTTAACGATTCGACGCGACAGCTTGACGCGAGAACGGCGGGCGTCGGGGCCGTCGCTTTGTCGAGATCGAGAAGCCAAGCGCGTTCGCCCGGCGCAACTTCAACGCCGTCAAGCGGTTGCAGTTTCGGGTCGAAGAGGTTGACGAAACGGCCCGCGAGTTTTAACGGTTTGTTGGTTAACGATTCGGTTAACGTCGCCGCTAAAACGTAAGGGCCGCGGCGCTTAAGGAAATAGTTGCGCTCGACGTATTGACCGCCGGAAGCCGCAACCGCTTCCGCGACAAGACTTCGGTAAACGTCGGCGTTTTCTTGCGAACGGTTGTAATAAGCCGGGCGAACGCGGTCGACGTAAACCCAACCCTTGCCGAATCGATACTTGCCGCTTTCCGGGCGCTTGCCTAAACCGAGCGATTCAAAGAGATGCTCGGCGGGGGTCGCATAGGAAAGAGCGCCGGCGTTCCACCAGTCCTTCGCCGCGTGGTAGGCGTCCGTTTCCGCGCCGACGTAAATCAAAACGCCGCCGCGATTTACCCAATCGGCGAGAACGGCGTGCAATCCCGGGCTCGACGGTTTTTGATATTCGTAACTCAGCGATAACACCTTGTATTTATCGAGATAGCCGGGATAACGGAGGGCGTGGTCGAGAACCGGGACGCCGACCGGAATCCCGCGTTTGATTAGCGGCGTCGCAAGACCGAAGAAGTCGCCAAACGTTGCGATTTCGAGCTTTGAAGGACGCGTCGGATCGGAGGCGTCCGGAGCGGCGCACTCGCGAACGGTCGGTTCGGCGCGTTGAAACATCGCGGAGTCGGCCAAGAGAACGCCGACGCCTTCGGTCGCGCCGTCGTAAGCGGCGTCGGCTTGCGCCATATCGCGAAGTTGTTGAAAAGTAAGAGTTAACGTCGACGCGTAATCTTTCGGAATCGTCGTCGCGTCGGGAGAGCCGGCCGGGAAAGAACCGAGGAAAACGCGACTCGGCCAAGGCGCGACTTCGTAATAATGCGTTTCCGACTGCATTAATGAAGCGACTAAAGTGCTGAGATAATTCGTTTTATAATCGTTCCAGTCGTAACGCGGATTGTCTTCGACCGGGTCGTTCAGGTAATAGACGCGCTTGCCGGTTCCGCGAACCATTTCTTGCGTAACGTTGTATTCGAGGAACGCCGACTCGAAGGTGCGCTCCGCTTGGACGCCGTTGTAAATGTTGGAATGACGGGAGGTTCCAGTCCAAACTTGCGCGATAATTCCGTCGACGCCCGGGAGGTCGAGAAGCGCGGATTCCGGGCTGACCATTCGGATTTGCGAGTAACTTAGAAGACTGTGCGTCGCGACGTAAATTTTGAGCGGGCGGTTGTAAGTCCTTAGCGAATATTCTTTTAGCGACGTACAAACGCGGTCGAGCAGGCGACGATAAAGGTATTGCATCATCTTCGCCGAACGGTACTGGGCGTCGCACGACGAATCGGGACGAATCCACGACTCGTTGTAATACATTTGCCATTCGCGTTTGAAGGAGTCGCTAAAGCCAGCGAACGCCCAGAGTTCCGGTTCTTCGAGAAAGAGCGTTTCGACGCCGGCGTCGACGACTTTTTTCAGGCGGCTTTCGAGGTAATCGCAGAACGCGACGCTTGGCACGAGGTAAGGCGTCGCCGGGTCGTGCATAATGCGTTCGCCGTCGGCTCGGACTTGCGCGTCGTCCCAATGCGTTGCGCCGTCGAACTTTCCGTCGAGGTAATCGTTGTAGCTTCCCCAAGCGACGCCGGTCATCACCGCGACTTTCGAACCGCTTTCGGCGCGCCATTTTTCGAGCGACGCGATCGCTTCGTCGGAAACGCCGTAAACCATAACGGCGTCGGTTTTTAAGTCAAAGCGAGGGTCGTAGCCGCCCGCTTGTTGATACGTCGTGCGCTCGAGATCGCGGTCGGTGATTAAGTTGGGCGCAACTTCCGATATTGTCGAAGTTGCGGCGGAATCTTGCGCAAAAACGAACGGAGGGGGCGCGTTGGAGGAAGCGGCGAGGCAGGCGAGCGACGCGGCGCCAAACGAAAGGAGGGACGCGGCGCGTTTCCCAACGCGACGTTGGACGTTTAAAAGTCGAAACGACATTGATTAAGGCTCCTTAAAGTAAAAAACAAGAGAGACGCGAACGGCGGCGTTACAATTTCGAAAAATTTCGGCGTCTTCAAAGGACGCGTTCGCGTCGGGGCGGCGGCGAAAAGCTCGACGTCTTTATAGAACTTTTGTCGAACTTTCTTTAGTTATAATCAAAAAAATTTTTGAAAAAAGCCCCTTGACAGTTTTTTTAAGCGTCATATATTAATAATGTCGAGCGGAAGTTGAACGGGGAAAATTGAAAATCGCCTCGTTGAGCGTTGTTCGAACCGCAAAAGCGTCGGTTCGCGATTTTCCGCCTTTGATAGAGAGTTGAGTTTTAACAGTTTAAAGAGCATAACGCCGAATTTTTCAATGGCTTCCTTTACCTATTATTACAACGCGAAATCCTACGGCTTTAACTACGCCTTCCTCTTTACGGGCTTAGTCGAGTCTTGCGTTGCCGCACAGGTTGGGAACCGTCGTTGAACGTTGCGTTAACGATATTCCGAAATAATTAAAGCCCTGCGACGACGCGTTGCGGGGCTTTTTTTATGAGCCAAACGCCCCCCTTGAAAGGTTTGCACAATGATTATTTTGCTGAAAAAAGACGCTCGCGAAGACCAGATCGCGAATTTGACCGAACAACTTAAGGAAATGGGGCTCGAGTCGCACCTTAGCGTCGGGGACGCGCACACGGTCGTCGGGCTGGTCGGCGATACGAAGAGCGTCGACGTCGATATGTTGAAGGCGCTCGAAATCGTCGAGTCGGTGCAACGCGTTCAAGAACCGTTCAAACAAGCGAACCGCCGTTTCCACGAAGAGGATACGATCGTTGAACTTGCGAACGGCGTCAAAATCGGCGGCGGGCATTTCCAAACGATGGCGGGGCCGTGTTCGATCGAGTCGGAAGAGCAAATTATCGAGATTGCGAAGGCGGTCAAAGCGGCGGGCGCGACGATTCTTCGCGGCGGCGCTTTCAAACCGCGCACCTCGCCTTACGCTTTCCAAGGACTCGGCGCCGAAGGGTTGCGTCTTCTCCTTAAAGCTAAAGAAGAAACGGGTTTGCCGATTATCACCGAAGCGATGGACGCGTCGCAACTGCCGCTTTTCGAAAACGTTGACATTATTCAAATTGGCGCTCGCAATATGCAAAACTTCGAGCTGCTCAAACAAGTCGGCAAAATGCGCAAACCGGTCTTGCTCAAGCGCGGTATGTCCAGCACGCTCCAAGAGTTGCTGATGAGCGCCGAGTACATTATGGCCGGCGGAAACGAGGACGTCATCCTTTGCGAACGCGGCATCCGCACCTTTGAAACCTACACGCGCAACACGCTCGACTTGGCCGCGATTCCGGTTTTGCGTCGCCTGACGCACCTGCCGATCTTCGTCGACCCGAGCCACGCCACCGGGGACGCAAAACTCGTTCACCCGACTTCGCTCGCCGCAACCGCCGTCGGCGCCGACGGGCTCATCGTCGAAGTTCACAACAACCCGCCGAAAGCGCTTTGCGACGGCGCGCAATCCCTTACGCCGAACGCCTTTGCGACGATGATGAAAGACGTCGAAGCGATTCGTCCGTTCGCGTATCGCGGTTGAAAAGGTTGGGCAAAGCGTCGTTTGAATTGTTAGAAAAACGACGCGCATATAAATAAAATCAAAATCGGTTGGCGCGTTGGAGACCGGACGTTGAAAACGCGCCGCAACCGGGGTTATATAAGGAATTGAGAAAATGACGCATCTCGAAGAACAGAGAAACCGCATCGACGCGATCGACGAACAGATCGTGAAGCTTTTCCGCGACCGAATGGACGCCGCCGCCGAAGTCGCCCGTTACAAGAAGGAACACGGCGTTAAGGTGTTGTCGCAAGAACGAGAACGCGATGTTGTGTACCACGCGGCGGACGCGGTCGGCGAAGAGTTGGAAGAATACGTTAAATCGTTTTATAACGTTCTTTTGGATTTGAGCCGCGATTACCAACGCGAAAAAATCGACATTCCGTCGCCGTTTGTCGATTCGGTTCGCAAAGCGCTCGAAGAAACGCCCGGCTTCTTCCCGCATAAAGCGACCGTCGCTTGCCAAGGCGTCGAAGGCGCGTATTCGCAACAGGCTTGCGACAAGTTGTTCTCGATTCCGAAAATCTTCTATTTCAAGAACTTCGAAGGCGTTTGCCAAGCGGTCGACTCCGGTATGTGCCGTTACGGGATTTTGCCGATCGAAAACAGTTCCGCCGGTTCCGTCAACGCCGTTTACGACTTAACGCGCAAATATAACTTCCATATCGTTCGGTGTTTAAAGCTGAAGGTCGAACATAACCTTCTCGCGAAGCCGGGCGTCAAACTGAGCGATATTCGCGAAATCGTGTCGCACGAACAAGCGCTCCTGCAATGCGGCGAATTTTTGAAAAGGCGTCCGGAAATTAAAGCGACCGTCTGCGAGAACACCGCCGTCGCGGCGCGCATTGTCGCGAACTCGGATCGCGACGATATCGCGGCGATCGCAAGCGCCAACTGCGCCGAGATTTACGGGCTTGCGTCGTTGAGCGAACGCATCCAAAACAGCGACCACAACTACACGCGCTTCATCTGCATTTCGAAGAATCTCGAAATCTATCCGGACGGCGACAAAATTACGTTCACGACGACGCTATCTCACCGCCCGGGCGCGCTTTACAACTTGATTTCGCGCTTCGCGTCGCTGGGCTTGAACGTTTGTAAAATCGAAAGCCGCCCGATTCTCGGCAAAGACTTCGAGTTCCGTTTCTACTTTGACGTCGAAGGAACGCTCCGTTCGGAACCGACGCTGAAAATGTTGGCGCAACTCGAAAGCGAAGGCGGCTTCGAGTTCCTCGGCGCTTACCGCGAACAACTTTAATCGTTGAGATTGCGTCGTTTAGTCGGTTTCGCGATTGGGCGGCGGACGTCGTCGAGTCGGGCCGCGACGCTTGGTCAAGGTAAGGTAAAACCCGTTTAAACGTTTGTCGGAAAGACGTTTAAGCGGGTTTTGTCGTTCTTGACGCGTCTCCGGCGGCGAACTTAACGCGCTTCGAAACTTAGGGAACGGCGTTCGCGTCGGATTTTGTCGCGGCGAAGTTGCGGCGCGTCGGCGATTTTTTCGCGATTTTTCCGCAAAATTTCAACGAAACGGCGGTCGGCCCCTTGATTTTCACGGCGCGAACGGGTATCTTTAAGAAGACGGATATCGCCGAAAATCGGACGTCGCGGCGCCGCCTTGAAAAGTCGACGGCGTCGCGCGAAATCGGACGGTTTTTGAAAAATTTTGAATTTGGCAACGAAAGGCTGAGAATATGACGACGCTTTATTCGCGTTCGATTCGAACGGCGGCGCGCGCTTGCGTCTCCGGTTGCGCTCTCGCGCTCTTTATCTTTTTGCTTAACAACGGTTTAAACGCTAACGCGGCGGAAGCGAACGCCGACGCGAAAACGAACGCGCCCGCCGTTTCGCTCGCGACGCTTCTCGACGAAATGGTCGACCGCGACGCGTTAACCCGTTTCCCGAATTATACTTGCAAGCAGGCGAGCAGTTACGACCGCGCCGCGAAAAGTCCGAGCGAAAATTGGTTCGCCAACGCCGACACGGCGCAATTTATCCGCGTCGAAAAGAACGGCGACCGCGAAGAAGCCGTCTTGATGGAAGCGGAAGGGCCCGGCGCCGTCGTTCGCTGGTGGATCACCGCGCCGCGTTACAAGACGACCGTTCGCGTTTACATCGACGGCGCCGCGGAACCGGCGGTCGTCGGGAAGATCGACGAAATTATCGGCGGCGAAACGCTCGTCGGCGCGCCTCTTTCGGCGGAACGGGCGCGCGGGCGCAACCTCTACCTCCCGATTCCTTACGCGAAAAGCGTTAAAATCACCTGCGACAATATGAAGGAGCAGGGGAACCTTTACTACCAAATCAACTATCGGACGTATCCGGCGGGAACGACGGTCGAATCGTTTTCGACGCAAGCGCTTGACGCGCAAAAGGATAAGATCGCCGCGACGAGCGACCTGCTCTTGAATCCGGGCAAAACGACGTTCGAAATGAACGCCGAAACGCGCGGCTTCAAGCGTTACATTAAGTCGGAAGAGATGGAAGGCCTCTTCGGCGCGCATCGCGTTCGCGGGCCGGGCGCCTTGACCGAAATCGACGTCAAACTTCACGCCGAGGATATTGTCGCCGCGACGCGGAGCGTTATTTTGGCGATTTCTTTCGACGGCGAGGAAACCGTTTGGGTTCCGGTCGGCGAATTCTTCGGCTCCGGCGTCGGCGTTAATCCTTATAAGTCTTGGTATACCGAGGTTTGCGAAGACGGAACGATGAAGGCTTATTGGAATATGCCGTTCCAAAAAGAAGCGCGCGTTTCGTTTGTTAATTGGGGCGATCAAGACGTCGACGTCGAATACGCCGTTTATTATACGAAGCGGCCTTGGACGGACGACACGATGTACTTCCGCGCCGATTGGCGGCAAGAACGCGAAATCGAAACGGTCGCCGGAAACGGAACGCGCGACTGGAATTATTTAACCGTCGACGGCAAAGGCGTTTATGTTGGCGACGTCTTGTCGGTCGTCAACTCGACCCCGGCTTGGTGGGGCGAGGGCGACGAAAAAATTTACGTCGACGGCGAAAAGTTCCCGTCGCACTTCGGCACCGGGACGGAGGATTATTACGGGTACGCTTGGTGCACGCCGGCGTATTTCGAGGCGCCGTTCCACGCGCAGCCGCGCGCCGAAGGGCCTTCTAACTTCGGGAATGCGACCAACTTGCGTTTCCGTTCGCTCGACGCGATCCCGTTTGCGAACGATTTCCGTTTCGATATGGAAATTTGGCACTGGGAAGCGGCGACGGTCGATTATTCGGTCGCGACGTTCTGGTACGGAGCGCCGGGCGCCGCGTTGGTCGACGGGCCGGATCGCGGCGATATGGAAGACGAAGCGATGGAACCGGTCGAGTACGACCGCGAATTTTCGTTCGATTTGAACGGTTTCAAGGCGGGCGAAAAGGCGGCGACCGGCGGGCGCGTCGCGGTTCAAGATATGAAGGTTTTTGAAGAACGAAAACCGGAGTTCGCTTGGCAAAATTCGAAGCAACTTTGGTGGTCGCAAGGCAAAGTCGGCGACAAACTGACGATCGAAGTCGCGGACGTTCCGGCGGGCGCGGAGAGCGTAACCCTTGGAACGACGGTCGCTAACGATTACTGCGTCGCGCAATTTTATTGGAACGGCGCTCGTATCGGCGACCCGGTCGACTTCTTCATTCCGGCGGGCGTCGAGCGTCGCGTCGTGAAGCTGGCGATTCCGGCGACGAAAGCGGCGGCTTCCGGAACGCTCGAAGTCGAAATCGTCGGCAAAAACGCGAAATCGATCGGAACGATGTTCGGCGTCGATATGATCGAGCTGAAATAACCGCAATTTCGGAAAGGGCGGCGAGCGTCGGCGTTCGTCGCCCTTGGAAAGTTGAATAACGTCTCAATAAAAAACGTCCGCCCCGAGTTCCAACGGAGCGGACGTTTTTTAGCGGGCGCCGACGAAATATCGGACGCGTTAAGCGTTCAAAAGACGGCGGTTAGCGCGCTCGAACGGCGGTTGCGCCGAGAAGCTCGATTTCCGGCGAAAGGAAACCGGGTTTCGCTTCCTCGATTTTCGCGTAGTCGGTCGAAAGGTATTTTTTGTTGTCGTCGGTGAAAACCGTAACGACCGTCGCTTTTTGCGCTTGCTCTTCCGGCATTTCGTTAAGGATTTTGAGCGCGCCGAGAAGGTTGCCGCCCGCCGAAATCCCGACGCCGAGGCCGAGGTTTTTCGACAACGCTTGCGCCGCCAAAATCGCGTCGCCGTCGTCGACTCGAACGACCGAATCGAGTTGGTCGAGCTTCAAAATCGCCGGGATGAACTCGTCCGAAATCCCTTGAATGCGGTGGAAGCCGATTTTATAACCGGTCGACAACGTCGGCGAACTCGACGGTTCCAGCGGGTGAATCGTCGCGTTCGGAAAACGGCTCTTGATGTAACGACCGCACCCCATCACCGTGCCGCCGGTGCCGACGCCCGCGACGAAAGCGTCCGGTTCGCGGTTAAATTGGGCAAGTTGCGCGACGATTTCCGGCCCGGTCGAAAGGAAGTGCGCTTCGCAGTTGTCTTCGTTGTCGAATTGACGCGGTAAAAAGACGTTTTTCGGGTCGTCGGCGCGCATCTTTTCGGCCAACGCGATCGAGCCTTTGAAGCCGCCTTCTTCGCGGGAAACGAGGCGAACTTCGGCGCCGTAAGCCTTCATCAAGTTGATGCGCTCGGCCGACATCCAGTCCGGCATAAAGATAACGACGCGGCAACCGGCGACCCGACCGAACGCGGAAAACGAAATGCCGGTGTTGCCGCTCGTCGCTTCGGCGATGGTCGAACCGGGACGCAACTCGCCGTTTTGAAAGGCTTTGCGAAGGATGTGCGCCGCCATCCGGTCTTTGATCGAGCCGGTCAGGTTGAGATATTCCGCTTTGGCGAAGACGGAACGCGGCTTCCCTTGCCAAAGGAGGTCGATTTTTAAGAGCGGCGTCGAACCGACGAGACCGTCGATTCCTTCCAAGCGTTTGAGGACGTCCATAAAATTCCCGAATTTTTATCTAAACTGCCTAAAGCGCCGTTCGGCAAAGGTCGCGAAAGCGAGGATCGGGAACGGGCGCGTTCGAGCGTTGAACGGCAAAACATTCTTTCGTCATTTTAACCGCTTTTGGGCGAAAGAAAAGGGGGGCGTTCTTTTATTTCGCGCGGCAAAGCGTCGACGGCGACGCTCCTTCCGGTAAAATATCGGTCGACGAGCGGCAAAACTTTTCATTTTTAAAGCGAATCGACCGATTTTTAACGAGAAGTAGGATTTCTGTAAAAAAAGCGCAAAAAACGCGGCGACGGGGGCGCGGTTATGACGAAAAAACGTTGGTTGGTTCGGGGGATCGCGGCGGCGACGGTCGCTTTAACGCTTGCGGCAACCGGTTGGGAAACAAACGGTTGCGTTAGATTGGTCGAAGCGCGTCCGGCGGCGTCGGAGGCGAGGAGCGCGGAGGAAGAAGCGGCGCCGTTCGGCTGTTGGCGCGTCGACGGCGTCGAATATCGTTTCGACGGCCAAGGGCGGCGAGTCGTCGTCTCGGCGAACGGGACGACGTTGGAACTCGCCGACGTCGGCGTCGATTTCCTTTGGAACGGGGCGGCGCTCCCGGCGTCCGAGCTGGAAACGCGTTGCGTTTCGGTCGAGCGTTTGAGCGGGCGGCGTTTTGGCGCTGTGAAAGAAGAAAATCGAACGAAAACGTGCGAGTCGAGCGAGCCGAACGGAAAAGTCGCGGGAAATAGAGAGGTTGCGCTAAACGGGGAAAATGAGACGGGAGCGGGGAACGAGTCGAACGCGCCGGTTCGAGCGGTTTACGAGACGCGACCGAAGAACGGCGGCGAACCGCGGCGATTCGAGTTGACGGTCGACCGAGCGCCGGAGGACGGCGTTAATCGCGGCGCGTTGCGGATTTGCGTTCGAACCGAAACGACCGAGGTCGCCGCCGTTCGCGCCGGGACGGTGAAAACGGCGAAAAATTGGCGCCGCTTTTGCGTCGAGCGATACGCGGAGGCTTACGCGCAGCCGTTTTGGCCGCGAACGGCGTTTTTTGTTGACGATAATTTATTTTTGAGCGCGAAATGGCGGCTCGACGGGAGCGCCGGGACGCGTTGGAGCGAAGATTGCGACCAACGTTTTCACGGTTCCGGCGATTTTGAGGCGGCGCCGGCCGTTCTGTACGAGGCGAACGTCGAGGGAGAACGCTCCGCGGTCGCCGAAACGCTGACGTTGCGCGTCGGAACCGACCTTTGGGAGACCGTCGGGCGATCGACGCAACGTCGGAGCGAGTATTTCGACGAGCTGAAAAACGCCGTTTATCTCGATTTTTGGGGCGGAACCGCCAAGGAAGCGCAAGCGTTTATAACGAAAATATCGAATTTAACGGGCGGGCGCGTTCCGTTTTTGACGGTTTTTCAAAATTGGGAAGCCGGCGGTTGGGACGCGCTTCTTCCCGATTCAATTCGCTTGCCCGACTTTCCGCCGAATCCGGCGATCGGAACGGTCGAGAAATTGGCGAGCTTGGCGAAAACGGGCAAAGATTGCGGGCGGTTTGCGTTGCGAACGAATTATATGTTCCTGCGCGAAAATTCGCCGAGTTGCCGCGAGGGCGCCGCTCGGTTCGCCGTCGACGCCGCCGGGAAGCCGCGTTGGCATATCCGCTTGGCCGACGTCGGGCCGATTTTGGAGCGTCAAGAGGCGGAGATTGCGGAACTTTTCGCGCCGAACGCCAACTTTTCCGACCAACTGACGAGCGGCGCCGCGCCTTGGGCTTACCTCGACTTCGCCGCCGACGCCGGAACGCCTTGTCAAATTGGAGCGATTTTAACGAAAGAACGGGAAATCGCGCGTCGTTTGAAGGCGGCGCAACGGGGCCCGCTCGGGAGCGAGTCGCTGATGGACGAACATTTGCTCGGCGAGTTTGTCGATTTTGGCGATTACGGGATTTACGACGGCTTTCGACGCGCGTTGACGCCGGAATTTAAGTTGCGACGTTTGAATAAACTGACGGCTTTTCACGGCGTCGGGCTTATGTATCGATTTTTCGAATTGCCGCCGTTCCCGAATTTTTGCGCGCTAAAACGGGATTACGCGACGGAAGACGCGTTCCGCGACGATTATCGAGCGGTCGAAATTTTGTTCGGAAACGGCGGGTACGTCTTTTACGAGCCGACCGGGCTGAAACGGATGCCTTGGAATTACTTCGCGACCGAAATCGCGCTCGTCGGGACGCTGCAACGGCGGTACGTCGGGGAGGAGGTCGCGGCGGTCGAGTATTGGGACGCCGGGACTTGGCGAACGCTGACGGAGTTGCTCGAACGCGGCGTCGAGCCGACCGTCGCGAGCTGGAACCCGCAACCGACGGCGTTGCGTTGCGTTAAAGTCGTTTATCGAAACGGGTTGCGCGTTCTCGTTAATCGGCTCGACGAAGCGTTCGACGCGACGACGCTTGCGCCGGAGTTGGCGGAAGTCGATTTTGGCGGACGCTCGCCGGTCGATTTTTCGACGCGGACGGCGGAAGACGCGCAAGTTGACGAGGTTGGGAAGATGGAAAAGGTTGGCGAGGTTGGTGAGTTTGAAAAATCGGAAAGGGGAGGCGGAATTAGCGATATTTGGGAAATAAGAGAGAATAAACAAAAGGCGTTTATTGGGGAAGGCGCGCAAAAACGACTGATTTTGCCGAAGTCCGGCTGGGTCGCTTGGACGGCGGACGGCGCGGCGTTGGCGTTTTCCGGCGTTTTGGCGGAGCCGCAAGCGAAAAAAGCGGAGCAAACGGAAGAAAAGACGGCAACGGAGAAAACGGAGCAAAAGGGAAAAGAGACGCGAAAGACGAAAACGGAACAAAACGCCGACATAACGGCGCGGAGTTTAACGGTCGTATCGATTTTATCGACGACGCGGCGGCGGGCGTTCGTTACGTCGACCCGCGCGACGGCGTTTTTGAAGGGCGGTCGACGCCGACGCTTTGGCTCGACGGCGAAATCGTTCCGGGATGGGACGCCGTCGATTGGGAATACGGCGAAAAAACGGACGCGGCGCGGGATTGACGGCGGCGAACGGCGGGGCGGCGCGTCAATAATAATATAAGGCGAAAAGAAAAGTCGGCGAATAAAAAGGGAAAAGCGCGACCGTTCGGAGCGAAAAACGGGCGGGCGAGGCGGCGACGGCGAGAAAATAAGGGGAATGGGGAAGAAAAATGGCGTAAAACGGGCGTTTTTTGAGGTGAAAACGGCGAAAATAAAAAAAATGAAAATTTTTGAGTTTTGCCCGTTGACAATTCGCGAAGATCGGTTAAAATCTCTTTTGTCAGTTGGGGACAACGAGACGCAAGCCGAACTAAGTTTCTTCAAGAGACAAGGTTAAGCAAGCGGTTGGAACCGGTTGGCGGTCGCTTAGGCGGCTTGAAATTGGGGAGTTAGCTCAGTTGGGAGAGCGCAACGTTCGCAATGTTGAGGTCGTGGGTTCGACTCCCATACTCTCCACTTGAAAGCTCGGAAACGTAAGTTTTCGAGCTTTTTTTGTTTCTTGACGTTTGGTTGAACTTCTTCGATCTTTTTAGCGCGGGACAAAAACGACCGACGCTGCTTCTTCGCTCCTCGCCGATTGCTTGCCGTTCCGTTTTAGCGCAACTTTTTTAGCGCGAGTCGCTTTTCTTAGTCGGCGAATTCCTTTTGGGCTTTTGGAGCGAGTCGAGTCGGACGTTTGAGGCGACGTTCCGTTCGCATCTTGGGGCGCGCAGGGAACCGAGGGGGCGGGGCCGACGAGGTTGCCGACGCGGCGTTGGACGCGCCGTCGGTTGTTTCAAGATTAAGTTTTTTTATTTTTCTTATTTGGGGGATCTTGTTTCGGGGAGCGGCGGCGTTTATAATGTTAATTGAAGTAACACGAAGAACGCGTTGCGAACACGGGCTAACGACGCGCTTTTCGACGACGAAACGGAGGCAAAAATGAACGAAGAACGAAAAAAAGCGAAGAAAGAAATCGGCGTCGGCGGATATTTTAAGCGAATTTTTGCGTTTTGGGGCGTCGTTATCTTGTTCGTCGCGTTGTGTTTAGGCGTCGGAGAGGCGACGCTTAAGCCGGAGGCGTTTGCGAACTCCTTGCCCCTTGTCTTGGCGCACTGCGCGTTTGTCGCGACTTGCTTGGCCGTTTGGCTCTTTCCGGCGTTTTGCGTCGACGTCTTGAAGCCGCGTCCGGTTCTTGCGACGCTCGCGTCTTTCTTTTGCGCGTTCCTTGCATTATGGGCGATAGCGACTTACGGCCCTAAAATCGATCTTAAGCGCGGGGTGATATGCGGTTGGCGGGAGCGATGCGTCGTTTGGGGCGTTACGCTCGTTTACGTTTTTGGGCTTGTCACTAAATTGCGAAATAAGAACGTTTACGAGTCGGCGCGTCGTTTGAGCGGCGCGATTTGCGCGGCGACGGTCGTTCCGGCGCTCTTGGCCTTGCTCGCTTGGGGCGCGCTTCGCGCTTTGGAGTTCAATCCCAACCCGCTCTTGGACGCCGGGACGGCGGGCTTCTTTCTCGTTTTAACGCTCTTTTATTTTCCTGTGTTAACGCGTCCGGCGATTATCGCGCTCGGAGCGTCGACGGCGATTTACGGCGTTCTCGCTCTCGCCGTTTACCGGGCCCAACGTAAAACGAACCGCGAATCGGAAGCGACGGAAACGTTGGCAACCGTTGAAAACGCGGAGGTTGAAGCCGCAGAGGACGACTGAAAAAGCAAAATAAGCGCGGCGGTTTGAAAACGTTGAAAAACGTTTGAAAAACAAAGACGGCGGAAAAGAAGACGAACGGCGGCGCCGAGAGCGGAACCTCGAAGCGTCGCCGTTTTGCGTTTTAGAACGGCGAGAACGGAAGCGTCGCCGTTTTTATATCGGGGGAACTTGACGCGGCGTCGTCGAAAGGAAACGACGCCGCGTCGACGGTTGAAAATGGAAAACGTCAAACCGTCGGGAGTTCGTAACCTTTGCGCGGTTCGCGGCTTAGGTACGTGTTGGCCTCGTCGTCGCCGATGAAGACTTCCTTGTCCGGATCCCATTTGAGGGAGCGGCCCAAGTAGCGGGCGATGTTGAGGAGGTGGCAGATCGCGGCGCTGCGACGTCCGATCGCGATGTCGGAAATCGGGCGTTCGCCGGTCAAAATGCAGGAGAGCCAGTTGTCGACGTGGTCTTGGTCGCGGCGTTCGCTCTTGAGGAGTTCTTCGGCGATTTCCGGCGGGTTCGACTTGAGGTTGCCGCGGAAAATTTCCATCTTGCCTTTCTCGCCGATAAAGATTCCGCCGCCGCGGTTGGCGTTCCCAAGTCGAACGATAATGCCGTTTGCGTATTTGTAGGCGAGTCGCGGTTTCGAGCAAATTTCGTTCCCGCGCTTGGCGTCCTCGGCCTTCGAGTAGACCGGCGGAATCAGCTTTTCGGCGCCTTCTTCGACGATAATTTCCGTCGGCATGGTGAGGTCGGTTCCGAGCGCGCATTGGATTTGGTCGAAGCCGTGCGTCCCCCAACCGGTCATTTCGCCGCCGGAGTAGGGGCGGAACGAGAGCCAACCCGGTTTCGCGCGGGGCGTGAAAAGGTCGATGTTGTACGGGACGACCGGCGTCGGGCCGCACCAAGTTTCCCAGTCGAGCCCGTCCGGAATCGGTTGCGCCGGCAAGTCGCAAAGCCAAGGGCTTTCGTAGTTTGCGGCGATAACTTCCTTAATTTGGCCGAGTCCGCCGTTGCGGATGAACTCGCAACCGACGTAATTTTGACGTTGCGAACGCTGTTGGCTCCCGGTTTGGAAAACGACGTTGTTTTTGCGCGCCGCCTTCTCCATCAGGGCGCCTTCGGAGATCGTTAGCGTGATCGGTTTTTCGCCGTAAACGTGCTTCCCGGCGAGACATGCGTTAATGCAAACGAGCCCGCGCCAATGCTCCGGCGTCGCGGTGAGAACGGCGTCGACGTCTTTGCGGTCGAGGACGCGGCGGTAATCTTGGTACGCGGCGTCGCATTTGTGCTTTTTCGCGATATTTTCCGCTCTAGGGAGCCAAACGTCGGCGACGCAAATCGCCTGCGCTTTCGGGTTGCGGGCCGCGCTCGCGAAAATTTCGGAGCCGCGACGCCCGACGCCGATACCCGCGACGCCGACGCGGTCGTTGGCGCCGGGACGGGTTCCGTCGGCCAGCGCGGAGCGGGGAATCAACGTCGGGGAAGCGACGCCCGCGACCAACGCCGCGGAAGCCGCCGATTTGAGAAAGTCTCGTCTTGTCGAACGCATTGGGATAACCTCCTGAAAAATAACGGATTAAACCGAATAAAATTGAGTCGGATCGTTGGCCGAAAACGACGCGTCGGACGGCGAAAAAAGTCGAGCGCAACGCCGCGTCGGACGGCGTCGGAATTTCGAGCGTTTGGGGTTTAAATCAAAGTTTGATAAACGGCGCTAAAACGGGAAAATCAAAACGGCGCGTTTCGGGCGACCGCTTCGGACGACGAAACGTTGTTTTAACGGAAGCAAACGGCGTTCCGAGCGAGGAAAAACGCCGTTTTACCGTTGTATTCGGCTCCGCGCAACCGCTTATTTTCCAACGACTTTGCGCAAATATTCGATCGAGCGCGCCGCTTGCTCCATCGTGCCGCATTCGACGCTTAAAACGACGTCTTGCGGGACGGTTCGCAAAATCGCGACGATCTTTTCCCAATCGACGACGCCGTCGCCGCAAGCGCAACCGACCGCGGTGCCCATCACCTTGCCGCGCTCCGCCGCCGACTGCTCGAACGATATGTCCTTGGCGTGCATATGGATAACGCGGTCTTTGACCCGTTCGAGCCAAGAGACCGGGTCGAGTCCGCCGAGGTGCGCGTTGCCGGTGTCGAAGTTCGCGCCGACGCAAGGGGAGTCGACGAGGTTCAAAATGCGGTCGTAACCCTCCAAACTAAGGGAGTAAGTTTGGTGCGTTTCGAGACCGATTTTGATTCCGCGCCGCTCGCAAACCTTCGCCGCCTCTTTGATCGAGTACTTGATGAGAACGAAGTCCTCTTCGGCGGTCGTCCAAGGCTGCTTGTGACCTTCGTGCGTGTTAATAATCGGCGCGCCGCATTCGTAAGCGAAGCGCGCGGCTTGCTTTAGGTATTCGACGGCGATCTCCGGTTTCGACAGTTGGCTGTGCGACGAAAACGCCGAAAGTTTGAGGCCGTGTTTCTCGACCGCGTCGCGAACGCGAAACGGGTCGTCGAGCATCGAAACGCTGTGAAAATAGCGCGCTTCGCTGAGGAGTTCGCGGCCCCAGTGAACCATCGGCTCGACGTATTCGTACCCAAGTTCGGCGGCGAACGCGATTCCTTGTTCGAACGACTTGTGCGACGTTCGCACCGCTTCCAAATTCAGCCCGATTCCGATTTTGCCCAAGTCGTTTCTCCTTGTCGTTTAAGGGGTTGGCGTTGTTTGACGGGACGCGAAACGGCGTCGCGCCTTCTTGAAACGTCGACGCAAAACGCGAAGCGCCGCCGTCGAGTTAACGTCGATTATACCAGTTCGCGAGCGCGATTGCAAACGTTTTTTCCGATTTTTTCGCGGAAACGCGGGAACGAACGGGGCGGAGGAGGGGCGGGCGTTAAAAACGACAAAAATTTCAAAAAAGAATAGAAAGAAAAAACGTAAAAAAATCGCGCGACGTCGCTTGACTTTCGACGTCGAGTCGTATATAACGTTGTAAAAGAAACGGCGGCGCTTCGTCGTTCTCGGTTGTTCTTCGATGTTCTTAATTGGTTGATAGGAAACGGATTATGGAAACAACGGAACGGGAAAAGCGGAAGGGGCTCGCGTCCTATTTCGCGGCGGTTTTGACGTTTTGGGGACTCGCGCTTGCGTTGGCCGGAATCTTGGCGGTCGACGACGAGCTTTTGGGCGGGTGCGCTTTTTTCGTTTTGGGCGCGCTTCTTTTGGGCGGGCCGTTTTTGTTCGTCGAACTTTGCGATTCGCCGACGACGGAGCGGTTTTGGCAAAACGCGGGCCCGATTTTGGGAACGGGATTCGTCGGGACGTTGGTCGCGATTTCGGGGCTTTATTGGGCGATTCCGGGATTTTGGGGCGTTTGGTTTGCGACGCGACGTAAAACGACGGCGCTCGGCCCGCGACTCCGGCGTCAAGGCGGGCGAATTTTGACGGCGACGGTCGCGACGGCGTTTCTTTTGGCGGCTTGCTCGCTTGTCGGGAACGTCGCTCCGGGCGGCGCGTTTGGGATTCGAATCGGTTTCGGCGCGCTTTTCTTGACGCTCGCCGTTTTTTACGCCGCGGCGGCGTTCGCGTTTGCGGCGGTTGCGTTTAAGACGGCAAACGTCGACGCGGAAACGACTTGCGTTAACGGCGACGACGGCGTTTCGAGCGTCGCGGTCGAGGCGAAAGAGCCGCGCGAAATCGGGCTCGGCTTTTACTTCGCGGCGGTTGCGGCGTTTTTAGCGCTCGCGTTGGGCTTGCGGTTCGAGGGCAACTTTTTGAGCGTTTGGCTGCTTGCCAACGCTCCGTTCTTTTGCGTAACGCTTTGCGACCGAAGGCTTTGGCGCGCTTGGCCCCTTTCGTTGGTCGCGACGGTTTTCATCCCGGTTTTGGCGTTGGGGTGCGTTTGGGCGAGCGTCGCGTTTCTTCAGGCGGGCGCTATGGCGTTTGGGCTCGGCGCCGGGATGGAATCGCTAAACGGCTTGATCGCTTGCTTTGCGGCCTTGGTTGGCGCGGGCGTCGCGGCGACGCTTTTCGGCGTTTGGTTGGCGTCGACGCTGAAAACGGCGCCGGACGCGACGGCGGGCGAGACGTTGGCGCGTCGGCGAGGGCGGATTTTGACGGCGGTCGGGATTTTTGCGCTTGTCGAAACCGCGCTTTACGTCGGCGGGGCGATCGGCGAGGAGCATTTCTTTTGTTCGTTGGGCGTCGCCCTTTTCGAGACGCCGACCTTTGTTTTGCATTGGAGCGCGCTCGGCGTTCTCGCGTTTTGGCCTCGTCGCCGAAACGACGGCGCCGGAAAAAACGAGCCGCGCGATTGGGGGGAATTTTATCGTCGGATTTCGAAAGATAACGTCGACGGCGGAAGAGCCGAAACGCTCGGCTCGACGGCGTCGGAGTAATCTCTTGGAAGGGAACGAGATATGAAAACGAAAAAACTGGAAAAAAACGCTGAAAAAAACGGCGGAACCGGTTGGTTCGGACTGTATTGGGCGGCGGTTTTGGCGTTTTGGGCGCTCGCGTTTGCCTTGGGCGTCGTTCGAACAAGCGAGCTTGGGGCCTCTTACCCTTGGGGAGGAATCGCCGTTTTCGCGTTGGGCGCGCTTATTTTGAGCGGGCCGTTCTTGGCGGTTGAAATTTGCCGTTCGCGCTCCTTCGGCGAATTCGGGGCGAACGCGAGCCGGATTCTCGGAGCGGGGTTCGTCGGAACGGTCTTGGGGGGCGTCTTGGGACTTTATTGGGCGGCGCCCTTTTTTATGCTCGTTTGGTTTGCGCGCAAGGGGAAAACGACGGCGCTCGGCCCGACGCTTCGGCGCTTTTCGGGACGGATTTTGACGGCGCTCGTCGCGACGGCGCTTGGGCTCGCGGCGGCTTGCGCGCTCGTTGGAAGCGTCGCTCCGGTCGAGACGGAACTCGGTTATCGCGCGATTCTCGGAGCGTTCGCCGTTTTTTACGCGACGGCGGCGCTCGCGTTCGCGTTGGTTGCGTTTAAGACGGCAAACGTCGACTCGGAAACGACTTGCGAAAGTGGCGGCGAAGTTGGCGACGGCGGCGTTTCGAGCGTCGCGGTCGAGCCGAAAGAGCCGCGTCAAGTCGGACTCGGCGCTTACTTCGCGGCGGTTTTGGCGTTTGCGGCGCTCGCGTTTGGGGTTCGAGAAGGGCTCGACGACGGCTTTTGGCTCTGTTTGGGGCTTCTTTGGAACTTCCCGTTTTTCTGCGTAACGTTCGGCGACCGAAGGCTTTGGCGCGATTGGCCCCTTTCGTTCGCGATCTCGTCGGCCTTGGTTCCCTTGGCGGTTTGCTGTTGCGTCTTTACTTCCGCGATCGCGGGACTTATCGCGGCGACGCTTTTCGGCGTTTGGCTGGCGGCGGTCGCGCGAGCGAGGTTGGGCGAACCTTCGGCGTTCCGGCGTTGGCGGACGGCGGCGGCCGTCGGAGCGTTGGCGTTCGTCGAAACCGCGTTCTTCTTCCGAGCGGCGGCCGGCGAAGAACATTTTTACTGCTCGCTGACCGTCGGGCTCGGGATTATGCCCCTGATCGCCTTCCATTGGGGCGCGTTGGGCGCCGTCGTCCTTTGTCCCAAGCGGCGACGCGACGTCGAGCGGAACGTCGAAACGCTCGACTTGGCGGCGTCGGAGTAAGCGTTTAAAATCAAACGAGATAGGAAACCGGAAAATCGGGTGAAACGGCGGAAGTCGGCGAAAAAGGACGGCGCAAACCGTTAAAAAACGTCGAATTAAGGAACGCGGCCTCGGAAGGAACGCGTTAAGCGACGGAGTTTAAGGGTTTTGCGGGAAAAAGGGGCAGCGGGCGCCGAGGCATTGGTTGTTTCGCGTCGAATGGGCGCAAACGACCGGGAGCGAGTCGGCGATTTGCATCGCGACGCCGAGGTTTTCGCGGGCGAACTCGACCGCCGCGAGGATCGCCAAATAAGAGTCGCGCTTGCAACAACGGGGGCCGCCGACCGCGCCGATTTCGCCTAAAGCTTTCGACGTCGCGAGGTTGGCGAGCCCGAACTCCCGACCGGCGAGCGGCGTCGAACCGGTCGCGATCGAAACGAAAATGCCGACCGAAACGCCCGCTCCGCAAGCGCCTCAAAAACCGCAAACGCCGCCCGGGACGCGTCCGCCGCGGTTGCGCGCTTCGACGAGCGCCGAACGTAAGTCGAGCTTTCCGCCCGCGTTGCGATAAGCCGTCAAAAGGGACGCCGCGACGATAATATGGTGTTCCGGGCCGTGTAAATTGCAGAACGGAAGCGCCGTCAGCCGCCGGAAAATCGCGAGCGGGTCGAGCGACTTCTCCGCCAAGCAGACGCCGAAAATCGCGTCGACGCCGGACGAATGGCAAGCGTCGCAAACGTAACAGCCGGCGACGCAACGAGTTTTCGAACGCTCGACCGCGCCGCAAATCGCGCATTTCATTTCGACGTCTTCGAGCAAGTATTCTAACGGCGCGCCGCAAATCAAGCATTCGTCTTGCATTAGGGAAACTCCGGAAAACTGGAAAGCGGGAAAGGAAAGAACGGGCGAAAACGGAAAACGGAAAAACGGCGTCGACGCGGGACGAAAAAGGACTCGAAACGGCGTCGGCGCAACGCGAAAAGACTCGAAACGACGACGGCGCAACGCGAAAAGACTCGAAACGGCGTCGGCGCGGGAAGGAAACGGACAAAAAAAGGACTCGAAACGGCGTTCGAGTCCTTTTTAACGCGAAAATTTGTCGCGTTTTTTGACGGCGCGGCGTTAAATCGATAACGTCGCGCTAATTTTGACGCGGCGCGCCGTCGCGGAGCGAGCGGGAAAAACGAACGCTCGCTCCGAGCGCCGCGGCGTCAAAATCAAGCGTCGGCGGAAACCGGGCCGACGAACTCGAGGTAGTCGTCCAAAACCCGCGTCGAACCGTTTTGAACCGTCGCGATCGCGGCGCGAATCAGCGGAAGTTCTTTCGCGACAAAGTAATCGACGACCTTCTTTTTGCGGTCGCATTTCGTCGCTTGCGACAGGAGGTAGTGGCCGACGAGGATCGCGATTCCGGCGTCGACGAGCTTGCGGGCGCGGAGGTCGACGTAAGAGGCGCCGAGACCGCGGGCGTAAGCGATCGCGTCGTCGAGTTCCGCGCGAACGGCGATCAGCTTTTCTTTCAACGCTTCGAGCGCTTCGTCGCCGAGGTCTTTCGCTTCAAATTCGGCGACGTAACCTTGGAAAACGCCGGAAGTTAAGCCGCGAATCGCCGCGACGACTTGCAGTTGCGACGTGCCTTCGTAAATCGTCGTGATGCGGGCGTCGCGGAGGTAGCGTTCCGCCGCGTAGTCCTTCATGTAGCCGCTTCCGCCGAGGACTTGGATCGCGTCGGTCGCGACGGAAATCGACATTTCGCTGCAGTAATACTTGCTCATCGGGGTGAGCATCGCGTTCAGCTTCTTGTAGGCGCGGGCCTTTTGCTTGAACGATTTCTTTTCTTCGGCGGTCAGGGCGTCGGCGTTGCGTTCGAGGAGGCGGTTCGTGTTGTTTTCGAAGTCGCAAACGCGAGCCGTTTCGTAGGCGAGAGCGCGGGCCGCTTCAATCTTAACGCGAGAATCGAGAACCATTTCGGCGACCGGAGCGAGTTGTTCGATCGGCGCGCCGAATTGTTCGCGGGAGTTGGCGTAGTCGCGAGCCAAGCGGGCCGCCGCTTCCGCGACGCCGAGCGATTGGGCCGCGATGCCGAGGCGGGCGCCGTTCATCAACGCCAAAACGTAAGTGATGAGGCCGCGTTGGCGTTCGCCGATCAGGCGGCAAGGGGTGTTGTTGAAAACAAGTTCGCAAGTCGGCGAGCCGTGAATCCCGAGCTTGTGTTCGAGGTGGCGAACTTTCACCGTCGGGCCGCGGTCGGCGATGAAGAGGCTCAAACCGCGACCGTCGGCGATTTGCGCTTCGCTCCGCGCCAAAACGAGGAGAACTTCGCCGCAACCGTTGGTAATGAAGCGCTTAACGCCGTTGAGGAACCAGTTCCCGTTTTCGTCTTGCTCGGCGCGAAGACGAACGGCTTGGAGGTCGGAACCGGCGTCCGGCTCGGTGAGCACCATCGCGCCGGTAACTTCGCCGGACGCGAATTTCGGGAGGTATTCGTCCTTAATTTCGTCCGACGCGAAGGCGTAAATGGTGTCGGCGATCCCTTGGAGCCCGAACATATTCATAAACGAGCAGTCGCCGCGCGCGACGATTTCGGTCGCCATCGTGTAAATCAGCGTCGGGCAGTTGATCCCGCCGTATTTGCGCGGCAGGGTGAAGCCTTGCAGGTCGGCGCGGCTCATCTTGTCGAGATTTTCTTGGACGAGCGGGTGAAGGGTAACCGTTTGATTTTCGTTGAGCGTATTGCCTTCTTCGTCGACCTTTTCGGCGTTTTTCGCGAGCGTTTCGGCGGAAATTTCGCCGACGATCTCCAAGACGCGGCGGTAGTTGTCGACGGCGTCGTCGAGGTCGCGCGGAGCGTAGTCGGCGTCGCCGTTCGGCGTTTCGCGTTCTTGCATCGCCGCGATTTCTTTCAGGTCGAAATAGTCGAGAAGAAATTTAATATCTTGGTTGTCGCTAAAGTAATTGGCCATTAAACGCCTCCAAAGGTCGGTTGATTTTTGCTCTTTTATCGTCGCGGCTCGAGCGGGGACGGCGGGTTCGGGAATCGGGGCGACTCTAAGGTTTGAGCGAACGAACGATTCGGAACGCCGCGTCGGACGGAACGACGAGCCGCCCGGCGCCGCAAGCGGGGGCGAAACGCGTCGACGTCGGGGCCGAGCGTCGGAGGCGACCGGGGCGTCTTACTCCCGCGCGTCGGCTCCAAGATAAGGAATCGTCCTCATTATATACTATTTGTCCGTTTTGTAATACCCCAATTTTTCTCTCAAGGGCGTTTTTTTTCGCGATTCGGCCCCTTTTTTGACAAAAAAAGCTATTTTGTCGAAGACGAGGCTTGTTAAAAGAGCGAAACGACGCCGATTGGCCGGGTCGCGCGGAAAAATAGGGCGGCGTCGGAAACGTCGTTTTTAGAAAAGAGGCGGTTTGCGGAAAAAATAACGGGGATTGACGACCGTCGCGAGCTTGGAGGCGAAGAGAGGAAACGAGCGTCGCGACATTTGCGAGCTTGGCGGCAAGCGAAGTTGAATTTGGGGGAAACGGGGAAAATTTGCGTCGCGGCAAAGGAGAAAAAAGCGATGTTTTCTTGGTTTTTTATCGACCGACCGATCTTCGCGACGGTCGTTTCGCTGACGATTTTCGCGCTCGGAGCGATCGCGTTCGTTCGGCTGCCGGTCGCGCAGTTCCCGGACGTAACGCCGCCGGTCGTCAATGTGCGGGCGAGTTTTCCCGGCGCCGACGCGGAGACGGTAGCGGAGTCGATCGCGATTCCGATCGAACGGGAGGTCAACGGCGTCGGCGGCTCCATTTATATGTCGTCGACTTGCGGCGCCGACGGGACGTACTCGCTGAACGTCTTTTTCGAAGTCGGAACCGACCCGAATATGGCGACCGTCTTTGTGCAGAACCGCGTCGCGCTGGCCGAGCCGAGTTTGCCGGAAGAGGTTCGGCGGCTCGGCGTCGTCGTCAAAAAGAGGTCGACGAACTTGCTCGCGCTCTGCTCGTTGCGCGAAAAAGAGCGGCGCGACGAGGCCGGGCGCGTTTTGCCGCCGACTCGCGACGACTTGTATTTGAGTAATTACGCGACGATTTTCATCGAGGAGCGACTGGCGCGGATACCCGGCGTCGGGGACGCGTCGCCGATGGACGAGCGCGATTTCGGGATGCGCGTTTGGCTCGACCCGAATTTGCTGGCGTTGCGGAATATATCGATTCAAGAGGTTTTGCGGGCGTTGCGAACGCAAAATACGCAGGTCGCCGCCGGGTCGCTCGGCGCGGAGCCGGTTCCGCGGGGGCAGGTCGAAACGCTGAACGTCTCGACGCGAGGTCGGCTCGAAACGCCGGAGGAGTTCGGCGAAACGGCGATTCGAACCGACGCGAACGGACGGGTTTTGAAGTTGCGCGACGTCGCTCGAGTCGAGTTGGGAAAGTACGATTATTCGAGATTTTCTCGTTTTAACGGTTCTCCGTCGGCGACCCTCGCGATTTATCAAACGCCGGGCGCGAACGCGTTGACAACGATGAACCGAGTGCGCGCCGAACTCGACGCGATGAAGCCGGAACTCGACGAAAACGGGCTCGAGCTGGTCGTCGGGTACGACTCGACGCGCTTCGTCAAGGCGGCGGTCGACGAAGTGGAGGAAACGTTGATTTTCGCCGTTTTAATCGTCGTCGGCGTCGTTTATTTCTTTTTGCAAGATTGGCGCGCGGCGCTGATTCCGGCGACGACGCTTCCGGTTTCGCTCGTCGGCTGTTTCGGCCCGATGGCGGCGCTCGGCTTTTCGCTGAACTCGCTGACCCTTTTCGGGCTGGTTCTCGCCGTCGGGATCGTCGTCGACGACGCGATCGTCGTCGTTGAAAATACCAATCGGGTTTTAGCGGAAAATCCGAATTTAACGCCTCGCGAGGCGGCGAAACGGTCGATTAAGCAGGTTTTCGGGCCGATCGTCGCGACCACTTGCGTCGTCGTCGCCGTTTTTTTGCCGACGACGTTTGTTAGCGGAACGACCGGGCGGATGTATTCGCAGTTCGCGCTGACGATCGCGTGTTCGACCGTGTTGTCGTCGATTTGCGCGTTGACCCTGTCGCCGGCCCTTTGCGCGCTCTTTTTGAAAAGCGGGGGGAAAGGTGGAATCGGCGGAAGCGGGAACGGCGCGAGCGGTTTTAGCGGAATTGACGATTCTAACGAAAGAAACGGGAGCGGAAGGAACGGAGGTAAAGAAGACGCCGCGCTTTCGGCAAACGGCGTAAAAAGCGCGGACGTCGAAAGGCGAAAAGAAAACGGTTGGGCGAGTTGGGCGAAATTTTGGCTCTTGGGCGGTTGGGCGCGCTTTATCGTTTTGGGACTTTTTAACGCGACCTTCGGGACGTTCGCGGCGCTTTACGAGCGGGCGCTTCGGTTCGCGACGCGCTTTCCGATTTTCGGAACGCTCTTTTGGGCGGCGACGATCGCGGCGTTTTTGTTCGGCGTTCGAACCCTCCCGACCGGTTTTTTGCCGAACGAAGATCAAGGCGTTTTGTTCGTCGACGTTCGGCTTCCGGACGGCGCGTCGTCGGAGCGAACGGACGCGACGTTGGGCGAAATCGAACGGATTTTGCGAGAAACGCCGGGGGGAGAAGGGACGATCGCGGTCGGCGGGTACTCGATGATCGAAGGCGTCGCGGCGCCGAACCTCGCGTTGGCCGTCTTGACGCTGAAAGATTGGAAGGAGCGCGGGCCGGAGGAAAGCGCCGAAACGTTGAAGGCGCGACTGACGGCGGAGCTGGCGCGGCGCGTTCCGGAAGCGCGAACGCTCGTTTTTTCGCCCCCGCCGATTCAAGGCGTCGGAACGTCCGGCGGACTCGAGTTTGAACTGCTCGACCGCCGAGCCGCCGGTTCGGTCGCGCTTTGGGAAGCGGGGCAAACTTTGACGGCGAAAGCTGGAGAAAGCGGGGAGTTTTTAACGGTCGCGTCGTCTTTTAATCCGGCGTCGCCGAAATATTTTCTCGACGTCGACCGCGAAAAGGCGAAGCGAATGGGCGTCGACTTGGACGAACTCTTCGCGACGCTGCGAACGCTCCTCGGGTCGACGTATGTGAACGATTTCAACCGTTTCGGTCGAGTTTTTCGCGTCGTCGCCCAAGCGGACGGGGCGTTTCGGCAAAACGAGGAGGAGGCGCTCGACTTGCCGGTCGTCGGCGCGGGGGGAGAAACGTTTCCTCTGAAAAGCGTTGCGGCGTTGAAAAAAACGACGGCGCCAAGATATTTAAACCGTTTTAATATGTCGCCGGCGATTTTTATGACCGGCGTCCTCGCGCCCGACGTTTCGACCGGCGAGGGAATGCGGACGCTTGAAACGCTGGAACGTCGTTTGCCCGTTGGATTTGCGGTCGATTGGGTCGGCGCGTCTTATCAAGAAAAGGAGACCGGCTCGGTGGTGTATTGGATTTTCGCGGCGGCGACGCTTTTCGGCTTTTTGGCGTTGGCGGCGCAGTACGAGAGTTGGTCGGCGCCGCTGATCGTGATGACGGCGGTTCCGCTCGGCGTTTCGGGCGCGCTCGGGGCGGTCGCGTTAGCCGGGCTCGACGTCAACCTCTTTACGCAGATCGGGCTGACGCTGATGGTCGCGCTCTCGGCGAAAAACGCGATTTTGATCGTCGAGTTCGCTCGGGAGTTGCGCTTAAAAGAGGGGAAGGGAATCGTCGAAGCGGCTCGAATCGCCGGAAAAACGCGGTTGCGTCCGATCGCGACGACGTCGCTGGCGTTCATTCTCGGCGTCGTTCCGTTGGCGGTCGCGACCGGGGCCGGGGCGGCGAGTCGGCGGGCGATCGGAACGGCGGTTTGCGGCGGCATGCTGACCGAAACGTTCGTCGGAATCTTGATAACGCCGGTTTTGTTCGTCGTCTTGACGCGAATCGCCGAAGGAACAAGTCGACTTTGGCGACGAAAGGACGGCAAGGCGGCGGTTTGGCGAAAATGAGCGGAGTTTGGCGGCGTTAAAATTGCTGAAACCGCTAAAATTGGCGAAATCGTTAAAACCGCTAAAAAGAAACCGGGGCGCGACGTTCGAAAACGTCGCGCCCGGTTTTTCTAATCGGCGTCGCGTTTTGGGCGGAGCGGGGGCGATTTTTTAGACCGTGTCCCGTTTGATTAACGCGCGCCGATTTAGGAACGCGTTCCAGTTTTAAACATTGACGGCGAGCGGTTTACGCCTCGCGAGCGCTTCCCATCGGAATGTAAACAAACTCGATTCCTTTGCCGTTTTCCGGGTCGAGGTTGCGCGAATATCGGCGCGATTCGTCGTTATCCCAGTGTTCGAAGACGCCGAGACTTTGAACCGGTTCGCCCCCTTGACGGTAAACGGTTCCGGACGGCGCGTCGTAAGGCGTCGCCATTTCGCGGAGCAAATCGTCGGCGTTGTCGCGGAGCAAAATGCGCGGCACGTTGTGATAGGCCGGTTCTTCGTTGTTTTTCGATTGCGAGTACAAGACGTCGAGCCCGACCGCTTGAATCGCCACTTGGTCGAACGACGCGAGGAAGCAAGCCGGCCATTCGGGGTTTTCGTAAGGAATCGTCTTATTGTTGAACGGCGCGTTCGGGAAGTGCTGCGGATAACTGCGCCACTTACGCCCGCAATAAAGGCCGTCGAGGAGGCAAAGGAGCGTTTTTCCGCCCAACGAGGGGGACGCGCAAAGGTCGACGAGCGGATTATAGGCGTTTTTCGTCCCTTTTTGCTTCGTGTTGATGTACTCGTGAAGCTCGCCCGTGCCGCGAATCGAGCCGGCGCGGTTCTTGGAGATAGTCGCGATCGCCGTTTGGCCCTCGTCGCCGTCTTCCATATAATTGTACGGATACGAGCGGGCTTCGACGTCGCCAAGTTGACGATATATTCGGCGTCGCGGACTTACTTCGCGACGAGTTTCGCTTCGCGGAAACGGCCCGCCGAGAATTCGACGCCTTCGCCCCAATGCGCGCTTTCGATTTCGCGAGCCGGGTTGCGCGGTTGTTCGCGACGCGCCGGGCCGTCTTGCAAAATGCGAATATTCGGAAATTCGCTCCAAAGGGTCGTCGACGTCGCGGAGAAGAATTGGCGCTTGACGTCGTAAACGAGGACGTTTTCCTCCGGAACGCCCGCTTTGTTCACTAGTTGGCGAACGACAACCAAGACTGTTGGCGGGGGCGCGTCGCAAAGATTGTCCTTTTTGCGCGTTCCGCTGTTGTTCAGGTTGATTTTGACCGCGACGACTTCGCCCTTGGGGTAACCGCGTTCGAGTTTTCGGGGCGTTTGGTCGAAACGACGGAAGATTTTGTCCCAAGCGTCGACGTCGGCGTCGGCGCCGGTCGGCGATTGCAGGGCGACCGAGACCATTTCTTCGCATTTATCGCGGTCGGCGTATTCGTCGAACCGCCGTTGGGCTTTTTTTCCTCCGCTTATAGGGCCGACGCGCGGCTTCCGGATAACGCGTCGTCGCGACGCGACCGGGGAAGATTCCCTTCGCTTCGCCGATCGGTTCGTTCGACGGGCCCGGCTTCCAATCGAAACCGACCGCCGGACGATAACGCTCGTGCGTTTTATAACCGGAAGGATTCGTATTTTCCGCGCCTTGGGCTTCGGAAGTTCCAGCGAGAGTCGTAGCGAACGGGAACGCCGCCGTCGGCGCGAATTTTGCCCAAATTTCTCGTCTTTCCGTAAGACTTCTCTGTATTAAACAACCCCCGGCGACAGAAAACTATCGACGGGGGAGGTCGGCTTAAAAAAACAGTTTCGACGAAAAACGCGCTAACGGGACGCGCGTCGACGGCGAATTATTCTTCCGATTTATCGGCCGCGGCGTCTTTCGACGAGGTCTTTTTCTCTTCGGCGTTCACGGCGGCGTCGACTTCTTCTTCGATGCCCGCGACGCCTTTTTTGAATTCCGTAACGCTACGGCCGAGCGAACGCATCACCGACGGAAGACGGTTGCCAAAGAGAAGGAAAGCGATCGCCGCGATAATAATCAGTTGGACGGGGGAACCGGGAAGAGCGAACAGTTCAAAGGACATAACGAAACCTTTCGATTAATATAAACGGGTCGAAAACGCCGAATCGGCGCGACGCAAACGCCTCGCCGATCAAACGGAGCGCGTCCGACGACCGCAATCTGCTTAGGGAACGCGAAAACGGCCCGCGCGGGACTCGCTTTCGATTAACTTGTAAGTATTATAACCGAAATTGTCGCGAACTTCAACCAATTTTTCGAATTTCTTCGAAAATTTTCCAATTTCGCGGAAAAGAACGAGTTTTCCGCCGCGCGGCGCAAGACGCCCAACAAAAAAAGTCGACGAACGATTTTAACGGCGACCGGTTTGCAACGTTTAAAGTCGTTCGCGACGGTCGGCGGCGTCGACAAACGCGTTCCCAAACGACGAGGAACCCGAGGAAAACGTCCTTGGGCCCTTCGCTTAAATTGGGGTTTAACGCAAAACGAACGCTTCTTCCGGCGGGAAAAGGACGCGGAACTTTTCGCTCAACGCTAAAATCGTCTTCACCGACAGCGTTTCGGCGCGGATTTCGCCTTCGAGATCCATTTCGGCCAAAATTCGGTCGACCGTCTCCTTCTCGACGCGGCCCTTAAACGCGCTGCAAAGGACGGAGCGAATGAACTTGCGGCGATGGAAAAAGAGCGCGCGGACGAACTCGTGGAAAAAGCGCAAGTTCGGAATCTTCGCCCGTTTTTTCTCGTTGTAAACGCATTGGACGATGGCGGAGTCGACTTTCGGACGCGGCCAAAAGACGCTCGGCGGCATAATGCGGACGATTCGGCAGTCGCACTGCGCTTGCATCCAAACGGCGAGGGCGCCGTAATCCTTGGTGCGAGGGCGCGCGACGATGCGGTCGCCGACTTCCTTTTGAATCGTTACCGTCATTGAATGCGGCGGAATATCCGTCAGCAGGAGGTTCGACATCAACGGCGTCGCGATTTGATAAGGCAAGTTCGCGCAAAGTTTGAAGCGGAAACCGGGATTGTTCGCCAATTCTTCGCGCAAAACGTTTAAAACGTCGCGGTTGAGGCGGTTCTTGTTTTCAAGAATATCGGCGAACAAAAATCGAATATTGTCTTTATCCCAATGTTCTTGTTTCGCCATTTCGTGCATCGTCGGGTCGACTTCGACCGTAACGACGCGCCCGGCTTCGAGCGCCATCGCGCCGGTCAGCGAGCCGGTGCCGGTGCCGACTTCGAGAACGACGTCGTTTTTGTCGAGTTGCGCCGACTCGTGCAGCAGGTGCAGAAGGTTCAAGTCGATGAGGAAGTTTTGGCCGAGTTTGCCGCGCGGGTGAATCCCGAGCGTCTCGAAGCGCTGCATCAAATACGACCGCGTTTGGTTGTTGGAAGAACCTTCGCCCATTAGGTTTGCCTTTTGCTCGACGAAATTGGGAAACGGAAACGGATTTCGAAAACGGTTCGAAGAAGGGCGTCGGCGCCGCGTTCGACCGTTTTGCGGAACGTCGAAGCGAAGCGGCGTTTCGGAGAAAACGCGCTCCGCCTCGCAATTATTTTAATCGATATTTCCGATTTTCCAAGGGCGCGACGGCGAACGGCGCGGGCTTTTTGCGCTCTTTTTCCGCCGATTATGCCGGTTTTAACGGCGCGCTGGGAAAGAAGGCAAGTCGACAAACGCGGCGGTTTAAACCGAATATTTCGGTAAAAACGGTTGTAATGGCGAAGTCGCGCGGCGTCGGCGAAAAAGAGACGACTTTAACGATTTTAACGCCGTTCGGCTTCGAACGCGTCGACGGCGCGAGCGAAACGGGCGTTGAAGTCGGGGAGGAGGCGCAACGTCGCGGCGACTTCCGGGGCGGCGAAGACGCGAACGCGCTTGACGTAATCGTCGAACTGCTCTTGCGCCAACGCTCGAACGACCGGCGAAACGGTCGCGAGGGGGCGGTAAACGTTTTCGTCCGGGTAAAAAACGTCGATTTTGAATTCGACTTCCTTGTCGACGGGGGGCGCGTCGACGAGAAGGCGGCCCGGGACGCCGAGCGCGGTCGCGAAACGTTCCGAAATTTCGCGCAACTCCGAATAAGGGCGCCCGGCGAGTCGCGGGTAAAGGGCCGGCTCCTCCATTACGCTGAACTGACGAACGCGCTTGAAAAGGCGACGCTCCGGCCCGAAGAGGCCGAGAAGGAGGCGGCGAGCGTCGCGACGGCGGGCGTCGACGGGGGAAAGGGGCGCGGTTTCGTTGTTGAAATCGGTAAAATCGTCAAAATCGGCGGCGTCGAGCGACGCGTCGACGGGAAATTGCGCGGTTGAAGCGAACTGGGCGGTCGCGGCAAAGTCGGCGGCGTTTGCGGAATTCGCGGCGTCGGCGGAGCGCGGCGTCGACGGCGAGTTTGACGGTCGCGTAAGGCGGAGGAGATAAGCGGCGATTTCGGCGTCGGAGAGGCGGCGGAAGTCGGCGATTAGACGCTCCGTCGGGACGTCTTGCGCGATCAAATCGACGGCGCGCTGGAACATAACGGTCGCCGAACGGGACGCGTGATGCCAATAAACTTCGCTGAACATAACGTAACGAGCGAAAACCATCAGCTCGGCGGCGGTTTTGCCTTTCGTCGAGATCGCGATTCCGTCGCCGCGCTCGTTGAGGCAAACGCTCCCGATAAGCCGCTCGACGTCGTAATTTTTGCCGTAAGGGACGCCCGCCGCGCAACTGTCGCGGAGGAGATAATCGGTCTTGTCGACGTCGATCGGGCCGGAAAGAACGCTCGCGAGGAGACGGAAAACGGTCGAGCGGCGGGAAAATTCGGCGTCGGAGTCGTCCGGACGGCGCGTCGGCGGGCTCTTGCTCAAAACGGCGCAAACGTCGGCGGGGTCGACGTTCCAATCGGCGCGAATCGTCGGAGCCAACTCGCCGAGAAGGTACGAGGCGGCGGCCTCCTCGTGCGGGATAAGGCCCGGAAGTTTCAAGTCTTCGAGGAGATGGCAAAAAGGAAAATGCCCGACGTCGTGTAGAAGCGCGGCGAGGATTAAAATTTCCGCTTCCTCCGGTCGAACGAGGGTCGCGAACCGCTCGTCGTGCGCGAGTCGTTTCAATATTAATAGGGCGACCCGATAAACGCCGAGGGAGTGTTCGAACCGAGTGTGCGTCGCGCCCGGGTAAACGAGGCGAACGAAGCCGAGTTGCGAGACGCGGCTCAAACGACGGAAGACGCGAGAGTCGACGAGGCGGCGAACGCGCGGCGTCAGCGGAACGTCGAGTTCCGGCGGAATCCGAACGAGGGACGAGCGAGCGTCGAGTCCGACGATTTCGGGGATTAACAGGAGGCGGCGGACGTCAAAATCGGGCATCGGACGTTAAATTGGGTTGTTGGGGAGGAACGGGGCGCGAAAAGCGGAGCGCGTCAATCGTCGTCGGAATCGTCCGAACCGTCGTTCGCGGGGGGCGGCGCGATCGCGGGGCGATTGGCGGACGGTCGCGGCGGTTTGACGTCGGTCAGCTCCGCGTCAAAAAGTTCGCGCAGTTCGAGAACCGCTTCGTGTTGAACGAGTCGACGATAAAGCTCCTGCGCGCCGGGCGTTTGGGGGGCGCCGCGGCGGTCTTGACGCGGGGAACGACCGTCGGTTCCCGGCGCGCCGCAAAGGTTGGCGCCGCGCGCGTCTTCCGGGCCGAGAATATCCGCGTCGGTTTTCGACGGGTCGAGCAAACAGCGAACCGAAACGGACGTTCCGAGACGGCGAGCGAGGGACGCGTCGATTTTTTCTTTTTCGCGTTCGCAATAGTCGCGTTCTCGACGTCGAGAACCCGGGAAGGAAACGAGAAGAAAGTTCGGCGCTTCGGTCGCGACTTGGCAAAACGTCGCCGCTTGCGTCGGCAAAATGCAACCGAGTCCGCGCGTCGCGTCGAGCCAAACGTCGGCGAGTTCTTGCGAGGAAAGGGCGAGCCAAGGAACGGCGGCGACCGATTCGGCGTCGGGAACGCGGTTTGGCGCTTGCGTCGCGGACGAACCGTTTTCGTCGCGGTAAGTCGGGCGCGACGGGAGAGGACGACCGGCGAGCGACGGCGCTTGGAAGGGGCGGCGTTGTTCGACGACGGGAACCGAGGAACGACGCGGCGGAAGAAGTTCGTCCGGCAGAACGACTTCCGTTTCGAAGGAACCGTCGTCGGCGAGAAAATAAGGAGGGGCTTCGTCGATAGGCGGCGCGTCCGGCGACGGCGCGAAAGCGGAACGGGGCGGCGTCGGGCGGCGGGGCGGAACCGGAACGACGGGGCGTTCGCCCGAAATCGGGCGCGGCGAAACGTTCGCGGGCCGACGCGGCGGCGCGGATTGCGCTTCGACGTCCGACGACGACGGCGAAGGTTCAACGCGAACGGGCGCGGGAAACGACGGCGTTAGGGCGTTATTTTTTTTTTTGTCGTTCGTTTCGGAGGAAACGGACGTGGCGTCGGGCGAAACGAGTTCCGGAAGACTCCCGGAGCGGAGACGGTCGATCAACGTTTCGAGCGCTTGGAACGAGTCGAGGAGGCAAAGACGAGCGAACGCAAGTTCCGCTAAAATGCGACTTTGCGCGCTGAACCGCATCCGTTGCGCCGTTTGGTCGAGGATTTGGAGCGACGCCAAAATTCGGCGGATTCCAAACGCGGCGGCGATTTCTTGCAACTCCGGAAGGCGCGCGACCGGCGAATACATCAGCTCGCGGGCGCCGCAACCGTTGGCGACGACCATTAAGTCGCGGTAGACGCCGAGCGTTTGTTCGACGAGAACGCCGAAATCAACCCCTTGCGCGGCGGCGTCGGCGACGATCTCGAAGACGCGAGCGCAGTTTCCGGCGACCGTCGCGTCGAGAATATCGAACAGTTTTTTATCGTCGACCGAACCGAGCATTCCGCGGGCGTCGGCTTGCGAAATGTACGTCGGCGCGAACGAAAGGAGCTGTTCGAGAAGCGATTGCGCGTCGCGCATCGAACCGTTCGCCCGTCGCGCAAGGATTTCGAAAACGCCGTCTTCCGCTTCCGCGCCCTCTTGAGCGGCGATCTGCGCCAACCGCTCCGCGATCGAACCGGACGCGATTCCGGAAAAGTCGAACCGCTGACAGCGCGACAAGATGGTGATCGGAATCTTGTTCGGCTCCGTCGTGCAGAAGATGAATTTGACGCGAGCCGGCGGCTCTTCGAGCGTTTTTAGAAGCGCGTTAAACGCTTCCCGCGTCAACATATGCACTTCGTCGATGATGTAAATTTTGTAAAGCGAACGACTTGGCGCGATCGTCGCGTTTTGGCGCAGTTGCCGGATTTCGTCGACGCCGCGGTTGCTGGCGCCGTCGATTTCGATGACGTCGACGTCGTCCCCGGTCGAAACCGCGACGCAACTGTCGCAAACGAGGCAAGGGCGGACGGTCGGGCCGTCGACGCAGTTGAGCGCTTTGGCGAAGATGCGGGCGCAGGACGTTTTGCCGACGCCGCGCGCCCCGGTGAAGAGGTAGGCGTGTCCGACTCGGTTCGTTTCGATCGCGTTCGAAAGGGCCCGCGCGACCGTTTCTTGGCCGATGAGTTCGCCGAACGCTTGCGGACGATAACGGCGGGCGACGACTTGATAAGCGGTCGTCGACAGCGAAGACGCGGGCTTTTCCGGTTTTTCCGATTTTGCGGGGGCGGGTTGCGCGGGTTGCGTCGACTTTTCGGAGACCGAAGGAGCGGTTTCGGTTGATTTTTCCGTTTGCGCCGGTTCTAGCGTTTGGGCGACTTCGGCGACCGTTTCCGCTTGGGCCGGTTCCTGCGCTTGAGCGATTTCGGCGACCGTTTCGGATTGCGTTTCTTCCGCTTGTGCGACCGTTTCCGCTTGTGTTTCTTCCGCTTGAGCGGTCGTTTCCGTTAACGCGCCGAAAAGATCGAGACTCGGCGCCGCGTCGACGAGAGACGGAGCGTCCGATTTTTCCGGTTGTTCCGATTTTTGGGCGGAAGAACGCGGTTTTTTCGCCGTTTTCGTTCCTTTTTTCGCGCTCTTTTTCGGCGCTTCGGCGGCGGGCGCGTCGGAAGACGCTTGCTCTGTAAAATCGCCGAAGAGGGAAAGCGAGGAGGAAGACGGTTCGGAGGGCGCGGCGTCGGAACGGTTGCGGGGCACGGGAAAACCTTATTAACGTTGCAAAAATAACGAAAAGGCGCTCAAAACGAACGAGCGCGACGGTCGCTACCCTTATTTTAAACGAAAGGCGCGGTAAAACAATCGGCGCGGCGCGATTTTATCCGATTTTTTCGCAAATTCGGCAAAATTTTTCGAAAAAAAGGAACGGTTTAAGGGAAAACGATAAAGCGGGGGGAATGGGAAAAACAGCGAAAGAGGAACTCGGGAAAAAATAGGCGATAGAAGAAAAACAGGAAAGAACGACGGCGGCCAAGAACGGCGACGAGAGAGACGAAAAAAGGGAATATTCGGAAAAATCGGAACGTTGCGACGCAAAAAAAACGGCTTTCAACGAGAACCCCGGCACATGAAAGTTACCGCTTATGGCTGCTCGATCTCTCGCCTGACCAGGTTCACAGGCTCCCATTGCAGGGGCCCTCGTTGAAAGCCGTCTTGTAATTTGCTAAATTAAGCTAATCGAACGAACGCGGTTTAAAACCGCCTCTCTTCCGATTTTTCCTTTATTATATGCCGCGTTTCGGTTTTGGGAAGGGGAATTTCCCGATTTTCGCCGATTTTTTCTTAAATTTCTTGGAAAAACGGCGAAACCGGGGAAAACGGCGGCGATCGCGACGGCGATAAGTCGTTAACGTTGGCGCGACCGTTAAAATCGGACGGCGTGAAATCGGGCGTCAAAGGCGAACGTCCGTTTCGTCGACCCCGAGCCGCTCCATTTCCAAGCGCAAGAGGAGCCAAAACGTATACATATCGACGAACTCGACCCGAGCGCCGCGGTCGGCGTCCGCTTTGACGTTTTCGAAAAGCGTTTTCACCTTGCTCGGCGACCAAAGAATCGTTCGGTAAATATTGAATTGAACGCCTTTATTCTTGCGAACGTCGCCTAAAACGATATTGGCGCCGGAAACCGGGTCGGCGAGGTCGAAATTCATCGGTCGCCAAGGGGTTTTGAGGCCGTTCGGGCCGTCGACGACGCCCATTTTCGGGCCGTAATGCGTCGTAATTCCGTCCGGCGCGTACTCGGCGAGGCGTTCCAAAACGGCGCGGTCGCTCGGACGAGCGTCGCCGTCGATGACGAAACCGACGCCGCTTAAATCCCAACGCTTGAAGTGTTTGCGGCAATGCTCGACCCAAACGTCGAGCCCGTCCGGCAGGTTCGAGAAACGGCGCGGTTCGAGGAGCGCCGTCGGATTGACGTATCCGGCGCCGGAGTCGCCCGCGACGAAAAAGTCGAGGTCGCTCTTCGTTCGGCGGAGGTAATCGAAACCGGGCGCGAACCGGTCGGCGAGGTTCGGATTGAACGCCCAGCTAAGCGGAATCGAGCCGCGCGCTTCGTCGTTCCAAAAGACCGGCGCCGTCTGATAGACCCAAGCGGCGGAGTCGTAGTCGCCGCCGTAAATCGCGACGAACGTTTTGTCGACCGGATAACCGTTATCATCGATATAACCGCGACGGCGGAGGTCGTCGACCGTCGGTTTGCGCTGCGGATAAACGGCGTCGAGCGGGAAATGTTGGAAGAACGAGGCGTTCGCCATCGCCCCGAGCCCGAGCGCGTCGGCGTCGAGGTAGGCGTTGTAATTGGAAAGAATTTCCGCGTGCCGCCATTCGGTTTGGACGCCGCCGTGTTTGCCGCCGGCGTTCCCGTGATCGGTGTATTTCGTATCCCAAGGCGTGAAACCCGCGACGCGAATCATTTTTCGTCCGCCGGTCGCGTCGTAAGCGGCCCGCAAAATGGCGTTAAAAGCGTTAAAATCGGCGCCGAGCGGCTGATTCGGGTCGTCGTTCGGCGTTTCGTCGTCCCAAGGATCGAGGTCGAAGAAGAAGGCGGCGCGGGAGATTCCGAAGTCGCGGTTCGTCAAACAGTGGTTCTGCGTCGCGCCGATCGGGCGGCGAATCCAGTCGGCGTCGAGGTAATACCCGCCTTCGGTCGGGTTGAGTTTGCCGGTTTTAAGGTATTTTTCGATTAGCCAATAATAGGGGTCGCACTTGACGGAGCCGCTCGAGTCGAGGTCGGTTCCGGGGATTTTGCCGGAGCCGACGAAGAGCGGGGAACCGTCGGCGTTAATCAGCCGGACGACGACCGGGAGGCGCGGGCCGTTCGAGTCGGCGACGAGGCGCGAATAAAGGGAGCCCGGCGCGGGGTCGAAACGAATCGGGAGGAGCCGGTCGGCGCCCGCGACGCTCGCCGCGACGTTCGCCGTCGACGGAACCGCTTCGTCGTAAAGAACGACGCCGTCGAACGAGTCGGCGAAAACGGTTAAAAGCTCTTCGAGCGAGTCGATTTGACGGCGTTCGCGACCTTGCAGCCAACCGGGGCGCGCCGGTTCGGAGCCGTTCGCGGGAATCTCATTCGAGAAGAGGTCGAGCCAAAAACGGTCGGTTTCGACGCCTTGCGCCGCGACGAAAAAGACGTAAAGTCGGGCGGAGTCGCGGTTTGCGAGACCTTGCAGCGCGGAGACGAGGAACGTTTCGTCCCAAGCGCGGCGGACTGCGGTCTTGTCGGCGCGGTCAAAATCGCGAAATTGCGTTAGATCGTAAAGATAAAACGGTTCTTTCGGTTGGTCGGGCGCGGCGTTTGGAGCGTTTGGGGCGTTTGGCAACGAGACGGCTGCGTCGGCGGTTTGCGTTGTTTGGGCGTTTTGCGGGGAAACGTCGGCGTCGGCGGTTTGCGCTGTTGGGTTGGATTGAGAAAAATCGGCGGCAACGGCAAACGACGCCGACGGCCCAACAAACGCGAACGCGGCGACGAGGAGCGTCGCGACGGCGGCGAGGAAGGCGGTTTTTTTCATCGGTTTTTTCTTATATTAATTAATATTGACAAAAATCGCGAAAACGGGGAGCGGAGTCGACCGAAAATCGGCGAAAAAACGTCGATTTCGAACGGGCGAATCGGGGCGAACGCGAACCGGAACCGTCGAGCGAACGTCGAAGGGCGGGGCGAACGCGAACCGGAACCGTCGAGCGAACGTCGAAGGACGGGGCGAACGCGAACCGGAACCGTCGGCGACGCGAACGACGGAGGCGCGAACGTCGAGCGCTTAAAACGCCGGTTTTGCCGATTTTACCGGTTAAACGAAGAACCGTCAAGCGGCGACGGCGGCGAATCGGGGGAAACGTCGGCGGCGAGCTTGACGGTTTTAGCGGTTGAAACGGTCGCGTTGGTTTTAGCGAGTCGGCGTCGCGAACGTCCGACGCTCAAAACGTCGGTTTTGCCGATTAAATCGGTTTTAACGGAGCGACCGACTCGCTAAACGGCGCGGTTTGCGAAGAGTTTAAGGCGTCGGCGGGAGGTCGTAAGGGCCGAGACCGACTTCCGACGGCGCGAAGTTCGCCGGGAAACCGTCCGGGCCGGGCTCGCAGAAGACGTCGCGAACTGCTTCGTACATCCCGAAACCGAACTCGCGGTTCGGCTCGGCGTAAGAACCTTCGCCCCATTCGTTGACCGGGCCGAGCGCGAAACGCTTCACCCCCGTTTTATCCGCAAATTCCTTAAAATCGGCGCAATGCTTCCGGAATTTTTCGGCGTCGCGGTCGTAAACGACCGTTTGACGGAAGCCGTGCCAAGGTCGCGAGTCCCAACCGGTCGACAAATTCGGAATAAACGGCAAAACGCCCGCTTTTTCCCAACTCGACCAATGCGCCGGCGCCGACGAAACAACGTCGTCGTAAGGATAAAGTTTCGGGTTCGGAAGAACCTTGTCGCCGGGGTGCATATAATGATAAATCGTCGTCGCGTCGAAAGTTGCGTCGGCGAGCTTTTGAATCGTCGCCGAGTCGGTCGCGTGTTCCGGCCATTTCATCGCGACGAAGTAAACGCCCTTCAAACCGGCTTCGACGCAAAGGTCGCGGCTGATTTGGAACGCCTTCGCGAGCCCTTCGCCCGGCTTCAACTCGACGCCGTTCTTCTTCGCCTCCGCGAGCATGTCGGAGTCGATAACCGCCGGATCCCAAATGACGACGACCGGTTTGCCGTCGATTTGATAATATTCCGGCGTCTTAAAATAATTCTCGAGCCAAAATTGCGTTACCGCGCGCCAATCGGCTTCGGAGTGCGTTCCGGGCCCGTTGTGATTCGCCCACATAACCGCCCATTTTAAATATTTTTTGTATTTTGCCCGATAAAACGCCTTCACCCAATGGTCGAGCGAGATTTGCCCGGCGCGCCAGTACCAGTCGACGAAAAAGAATTGGATTCCGTTTTCGACGGCCCATTTGATTTGCCAATCGACGACTTCCGGGTTCGCCTCGTCGTAATAACCGAGGAGCGGGCGGCGAATCGGGGCGGTCGCGTCGACCTTGTCCCAACCGCTGCGGCGCGACCAACCGGGGAAGTAATAGGCGCCGATCTCGTATTCGCTCGCGACCGGGCGCGGCTCCGGAACGTAAGACGCCGGGGCGAGTTCGAGCGCCGGGAGAACGTTAAAGGGAAGCCGCGGCTTCGCAAACGCGAAAAGGTCGAAACCGGGGATTTTCGTCGTTCCGCGAAGAACGAGTTGGGGCAAATGGCGGCCCGAGTAGTCGACGTCGAAGGTCAAGGTAAGACGCGACGCTTCGCCGGGCGCGAGAACGAGTTCCGGCGGGAACTTAAATTTGCCGTTCGCGTCGGCGTCGACCGTCCAAAGGGTTTTGTCGACGTTCGAGTCGTCCGGGCGCGAGAACGCGAGTCGGTCGCCGGTCGGGTTCGTTCCGAAAAGCGGGTCGACCGCCGTTTTTTGCGCCGAAACGCGGACGAGTTTGGCGCGAGAGTCGGCGTCGGCGGAGCGACCGATTTCATCGGGTTGGAGAACGGTTCCAACGAGTTCTTCGAGCGGCGCGCCCCCGACGTTGCGGACGATTAGGTCGAAATCGACCGTCGTTTTTCCCGTTTTCGCGTCGAGTCGAGGAAGCGGGGTTTTCGGCCCGGTAAGTTGAACGGCGAACGCGCCCGGCCCTTGCGGCTCTTTTGAGAAGGAAAGACGGCGCAACTCGCAGTTTTTCGGGAGCGCGACTTCCCAACGATAGGCGCGGCCCCCCCAACCGGCGAAAAGCGAAAGATCGACGTTCTTGACGCAATGTTCGTCGCCGCTCGCGTTTCCGTCCGGGTCGAATAGCTCGTCGACGTCGAAAATCGGAACGTCGACGGTAAAAACGCCGGTTTTGTCGAGCGTTAAGAAGCGCAGCGAAGCGAGCGGGAAGGGCGTTTCGTCCGGGATATTTTCATCGCGCTCCCATTCGAAGTAAAGGTTGGAGCCGACTTGCGCCGGGTCGAGCGCGAAAACTTCGCTCCGCCAAACGTTTTGCGTCGAGGAAGCGCCGTTGGCTCGGAGCGCGTCGAGGCGGGCGCCGCGCCAACTCGGATTCGCCAACGGTTCGGCGTTTTCGACGTTAAGATCGACAATTTTGATATAATCGATTTCAACGTCGCGACCGGCGGCGATCTCCGCTTCCGTCGGACGCCCGAAGTCGACGCGGAACTTGATGATTTGCGGCTCCGCGAGCCAGTTCGGCGCGATTTGATAAACGGCGAAGTCGGGGCCGCCTTTAATCGTCCAAGTCAGCGACTTCGCTTGCGAAAACCCGTTGTATTGGCCTTCGTTCGACGACGCGTAAAAAAGTTCGCCGACGCCGTCGCTCGACGATTTCAAACGAATTTCAATGAATTGGCCCGGGCGCGGTTTCAGTTTGAATTGCGGGCTGACGACGAACGGATCCCAACTTTCGAAGCGCGACCTGAAAACGCCGTTTTCGACGGTCGGTTTCGTTAGGTGGTTGCGGCCCCAAGCGGTCGCGTCGGTTTCGGCGTCGAAATTCCAAACGACGACGTCGGTCGGCTCCGCGGCGGCGCAAAACTGGGATAACGGGGCGGAATCTGCGGAAAATAACGATAACGAGGCAAACGCGGCAAGCGTTCGGAAAACGCGTCGCGGCGCAAAAAACGATAAACGATTCATAAACGCCTTTCAGTTGAATAAAAACGGAGAGAGAAAGACTTAAAATGGGAAAAACGGGAAAAAGGAAAGGAAACGCAAGGGGAACCGCCGACGCCGAACGCGGAAGCGAACGACGCGACGAGGCGGAACCGAGCGGAAAAGGGCGCGAAACGAACGGCGAAAAAACGCCGAACGTGGCGCAAATAACGCGAAATCGCGCCGTTTTTGATGAAACGACGCGATTTTTTGAAACGATTACTCGAATTCGAAGTCGATTTCTTCGTCGCCGCCTTCGACGGAAGCGGAAGCCGCCGCCGGAGCCGCCAAACGAGGCCGCGTCAAGAGTTCGAGCGGCGTCGCGCCGTCGAAAAACGCTCGGCTAACGTTCGCGAGAGTTCGGTTCGGAACGACGCCGCGAACGAAATTGCGCTCCTTGGTAAAGCTCCAAATCCAAAGCGCTTGCGGCGTGTCGGGCGGGAGCGGGCGAGCGTTGAAATCGGGGAGGTTCGGGAAATAGTTGACGCGAAGCCAAGCGGCGAACGTTTGCGCGTCGGCGGCGTCGAACCGAACCGCGCCGACGACGTTAAACGCTTCGCGGGGCGGGAGTTTCGCGGCGAGTCGGTTCAAGTTGACGCTAAAATCGACGTCCGGAACGGTCGTTTTGTAAGCGCGGCGGCGACCGGGCTCCGTCTCGGAACGCCAATTTTGGAGCGCCATTCGGAGGAAAACGTCGTTCCCGAGACTAATTAAGAGGCGGCGTTCGTCGAGGACGACGGCGATGCTCCGGCGAGCGAAGAGGGGCGTCGGGTCGGCGAAGCGCGCGTCGGCGTTCGCGGAGCTTAACATCGCGTATCGGAGGCGGTCTTCGAGGTCGCCGTTTTCGATTCCGGCGAGGAGCGCGCCCGTCAGCGACGAGAAGGAACCGCCGTCGAGCGGTTTCGGCGGGATGCGCCCTTCGCGGTCGGCTCGCATAATCGCCGACTGCCGGACGTAAGTTTCCAAGTCGGAAATATACGTGCGGTAACCGTCGATTTCAAACTCTTTAAGCGCTTCTTTTTCGCCCGCCGACTCGCCGATAAGGCCGCCGATGAGCGCGCCGAGCGCTTCGCCGCGAGCCGCCGCCGCTTCCGGGTCGGCCGGATTGCGCGGAGGTCGGCGCCGCGCCAGCTGCCGGTCTTGCCGTCGCGCCGCCAACGCGCCGAAGAGTTCGGCGCCGAGTTCCGCCGCTTGTTTCGCACCGACGTAACGCCCGATTTCTTGCGCTTTCGGAACGGTCAGCTCGCGGACGAACGCTTGCGAATCGTCGACTTCAAGGTAAAAGAGCCAAGACTCCGCCGCCAACTCGCCTTGACGCGGGAGAGCGAGCGAATATTCGACGCGGCGCAGGCGGTCGAACGGTTTGGGCAGCTCGGAAACGAGCGCGGGCGCGAGGTCGAATTGGCCGGAAAGGGGCGCTTCGGCGTCCGGAAGGACGAAGAAAAAGCGGTCGGCGTTCAGGTCGATCGGCGCGGCGGGGGGCAAGGACGCGAGCCGTCGCGCGGCGGCGGAACCGGGGCGCGGCTCCGTTTGGAACGAAACGAACGCGCCGAAATCGTCGAGCGAAACGTCGCAACGAATCGACGCGATTTCGGAACGGAAACGTTCGCGGAGCGCGTCGGCGTCGGTTCCGGCGTTGACGTCGGGGGAGAAAAGCGGAGCGAGTTCCGGCGGCGCCGACGCGGCCAACTCCCGCCAAAACGGGCGGTTATGTTCGGTCGCTTCGAGAAGGCCGCGCGGCGTCGCTTCGAAGATTAGCGTCGGTTCGACGAGTCCGGGCGAAAGTTCGGCGACCGGAGCGGACGGGGGCGCGACGGCGTTCGGGCGTTCGCGACGGGGGCCGCCGGGACGCGGAGCGCTCGGCTTGGGCGCGGCGAAACGAGCGAGAACGGCGCCGTCTTTCGGACGGGCGAGCGCGACGAATCCGCCGTCGACCGGTTTCGCCAACGCGTCGAACGGACGTTTCGTTTGAACGCAACCGGCGGCGTCGGGGCGTTTCGCGTTTCCGCCGAGCGCGCCGACAAACGCTCCGAAGTCGTCGACCGGAAGAACGAAAGCGGCTTGGGCGCGCGGCGATTCGGCGTCGAAGAAGAGGAACAGCCCGGCGGGCGCGTCGAGGTCGAGCGCTTTGACGGCGCCGCCGAACGGGGTCGCGCGCATCGCGGTCAACGGGCGAAACGCGACGTCGCTCGTTTGTTGGAAAAAGACCGCGAGGTCGTCTTCGAAGCGGCGCAACGAGGCGACGCGAGCGATAAACGCGGCGGATTCCGGACGCGGGAGCGTTTTCGGCGTCGCTTGAACCGGCTTCGGCGGTTTTGGCGGACGCGGCGGAGCGTCGGGGCGCGGCGGTTGGGGCGGCGTCGGCGGGGCCGGAGGTTGCGGCGACGACGTTAAAAACTTCGCGACTTCGAGCGCCCAATCGACGGACGCGGGACGTTTCGGCGCCGGTTGCGGGCGCGGCGGAGCGGGCGGCGTCGGCGAGCCCGGTTGCGCGAACGCGAAAAAGGGCGTCGCGGCGAAGAAAAGAACGGCGAGCGGCGACGCGACGCGGCGTCGGCAAGCTCCGAACGCTCGGCGAAAAACGGACGCGAGCGGCGACGAAAACGACATAACGAACCCTTTCTTTTAAAATGTTGACGGCGGAACGGCGGCGCGAACCGAACGTCGACGTTTTTTAACGGGGTATCTTAAAAAAAGCGGCGTTCGGCGTCAATATTAATAACGCGCGAACGCCGCTTGGGCGAACGGCGCCGACGTTTGCCGCCGACGGGTTAAGCAAACAATAATAACGCGCGAACGCCGCTTGGGCGAACGGCGCCGACGTTTGCCGCCGACGGCTAAGCAACCAATAATAACGCGCGAACGCCGCTTTTATCCGGAATGGGTAAAAACTTTACTCCCAACGGATTAAGTAGACGCCGGAACGCGGCGCGTCGAGTTTGAGAACGCCGTCCGTATAATCGATTTTGCGTTCGAGCGCGGCGTTTTCGTAATCGATTTGAAGAACGCTAACCGAACCGCTTGCCGGAACGCCGGAAAGCGCGATTTCAAGCGGGACGTCGGTCGCGTCGTTTTTGAAAAACGAAACGAGAAGGCGTTTTTCGGCGTTTCCGTTCGAACCGTCGCCGCCGATTCCGCCGAGGAGCGCGACCGAGCCGCCGCCGTCGACCGTCGCGACGCGATTCGGGGAAAGTTTCGCCAATTCGCCGAACGCGACCATCGAGTAATACGTCTTGCGCGGTTCGCCGTAAGGATCGAAAAGGCCCCAGTTATGCAAGCCGTAAGCGTAATAGTTCGACATATCGAGCGGGCCGTCTTGCCAACGCGACATAACGAAACAGTTGAAGCCCGCGGCGTCGGCGCCGTGCAGGCCCTCTTCGGACGTCGAAAATTCGCGTTTGCGCGCGGCGCCGCCCTTCGTTCCGTGCACTTCGTCCCAACCGATCGGGAAGTAATGCCATTCGTTGAGATGAAGTTCCGCGTTCGGGAACCCCTTGTCGTCCAAGAGCTTGCGCATCGCGAACGGCGGGTCGAGCACGTCCGACGGGCCCTTGGCGTAACAGTGCCAAGAAACGAAGTCGAGCGGCGCGTCGTTCGCTTTGCAGACGTCGGCGAGCCAACCGATAAGTTTCGGATCGGCGTGAGTTAGGGCCGGGCCGCCGATCTTGATCGTCGGGAACTCGGCGCGGAGTCGCTTGGCGACGACGACGTAAAATTGGCAGTACGACGCCCAGTCCGGGTCGTCCCACATTTGCGGAACGAGGTTCGGTTCGTTCCAAATCTCCCAATATTGGAGGTTCCATTCGCGACCGTTCGCCCAACCGGCGTTGTAATGGCGGACGATCGCGGCGCAAATTTCGGCGTATTGTTCGGCGTTCGGCTTCTTCGCGAAGTAGCCGCGCGGCGCGTGCTCGATACTCGTGCCGAGTCGGTAAATCGGTTGAGCGCCGCCTTTTAGAATCGCTTCGATATAATCGTCGGTCGCGTCGAAAAAGTAATTTTTCGGGTCGGCGGGGTCGGCGTCGAGATTGCCGAAAATTTGGTGGACGTCGACGAGACGCAAACCGTTGTTGTCCCAAGGCGCGTCGTGCAGGCGGACGGTCGAGAAGCGGCAGGCTTCGGCGACCGGCTGGTCGTCTTGGAGACGTTGGTAAGAAAGGCGCGTCCAAAGGTTGACGCCGTTGAGCGGTTTGATTGTTCCGACGGTTTTCGAAAAATCAACGGCGTATTTCGGCGCGGCGTCGGAGGCGGCGTCCGGAGCGTTTTGCGCGGAAACGGGAGCGCCGACGGCGAACGTCGCGACCAAGGCGGCGGCGACGAGCGCGGCGGAAAGTTTGAAAAATCGCGACGTTTTCATAAAATCAAAAACTCCTTAAAAATAAGGGGGAAACGGAAGAAACGGAAAAACGAAAGGAAAACGGGCGCGCCGTTCGAGGAACCGAGACGGCGGCGCCGGAAGGGGAAAAATGTTAAAAGCGTTAAAATGTTAAAAACGTTAAAAACGACGACGTTAACAAGCGTTGCTAAGCGGCGTTAACAAACGCGGATAAAGTCGACTTTAAGAATGCGCGCCAAAATTTCGAGTCGGTCGGCGATATGACCGACGCCGATGGCGCAGTGGTGGGCCGGGCCGCGTCGCGACCAAGCGTCGACAAACTCGCGGGCGCCGGTCGAGAAGCGGTAACGGCTGTTCGCGTTCCCGATTTCGAGGATCGGGCCTTCCTCCGAAACCCCTTGCGCGACAAGGAGTTTCACATTGCCGTCCGGCGCGTCGACGACCGAAAGCAACGTCGCGGGGCCCGCTTGTACCGACGTTTCGACGCTGAGACCGGCGCCGACTTTTCCGTGATAAACTTCGAGCGGTTTGATTTTCGTTTTTCCGTTCGCAATTTTCGGGTGGCAAGGGCCGTCGTGCCCGAGGAGAACGACGTCGTCGTCGAAGTCGAGCGCGTAAAATTCGGAGAACGCGCCGCCGACGCCGAAGGAGTCGAGGATTTTCATCGCCAAGACGTTTTTCACCTCGTACTCGCCCGCGACCGGGACGCCGCGCGCCGTCAGCATTGAGTTGCCGACGATGACCGACGCGATCAGGTCTTCGTAACGCTCGTCGCCGTGCCCGTTGTAGAAGTAAGCGAGCGCGTCTAAGTCGAAGTCGGAAACGAACTTATCGAGCGCGACCGACGTGCGGGCGGCGCGGCGAAGCTCGAAGTCGACGCAGTCGGGGCGGACGTCGAACTCGTCCCAAATTTCGGCGACGCGCTTGTCGATTTCCGGTTCGGAGACTTGCTCGCGGCGTTCGAGGACTTCGCCGAACTCGCGAATTTCGAAGTGCGGGCCGAGTTGCGCGGAGAGGCGGGTCAGGTCGGAGTAAATGTCGAGCATGCCGTTGTAGTAATGACCTAAGAGCCCGATTCTGCTCGATTTAAGAATCGACGCGACGCGAGCCGCTTCGATCCAAGCGCGGAGTTTGTCGTCGACGAACGGGTCGTCTTGCAGAACGCCGGTGATTTGGTAAAATTCGACGCCGGAGCGCAGGAACGCGTTCGCGATTTCCGGAACGCTGCACGCTTGGCAGTTCGCGAGCCATTCGCCGGTCATTTTCGTGCGGTCGCCGAGTTTGTTGAACGTCGCGTAATCGATGGCGCGGGTCGGCTGCAGGTTGAGGACGACGACCGGTTTGCCGAGTTTTTGAACGACCGGAAGAACCGTCGAGGAAAGCGCGTAAGTCGAGACGTAAAGGAAGATAAGGTCGACGTCTTCCCGTTGGAAACGGTCGGCGGCGGCGCGGGTTTTTTCCGGATTGTCGATCAAGCCGACGTCGACGACGTTCGCGCCGAGGGAGCGGAGTTTGTCGGCGACGACGCCTTGATAGCCGACGAGACGTTCGCGCAAACCTACGAATTGCGGCCAATACGTTTCGAGACCGATTCCGTAAAGACCGACGGTCGTCGTTGTTTTCGCGCTCATTTGCGGTTCCTTTTCGGTTGGGAGCGAAACGGCGAAACGCGCGCTTCGCTCGGCGTTTTTAAGGGTTTTTGAAATTTTTGAAACTGAAACGGTTTTCTTTTGCGGCGGCGTTACTCGGCGTCGACGGGGCGTTCGGACGGCGTTTGCGATTCGGCGTCGCGCGAGTGTTCGCAGTCGGCGGAATGAACGTGCGAATGGTTGTGCGGGATTCCGTTTTCGCAGTCGGGGCAACTTAACGCGGCGCTCGGGTCGAATTGGGCGGCGGCGGTCGGCGGCTCGGTCGAGAAGACGGCGCGGTCGACTTGAAACGAAAGTTTCAGCGCGTAACCGACTTCGGCGAGGAAGACGGCGGCGCCGATCAGCGGGAAAATCAAGCCGAACGGGCGCGCGGTAAAGCCTTGGCCGGGAACGGTTTTGACGCTCTTGGGCAATTCGTCGAGAACGAGCGATTTTTTCGGGTTTTCCGGGTCGTAAAGGAGAACTTCCGCCGGGTCGTCGGTCAAACGGTCGATGTTGAGACCGCGCGCCGACGTTTCGAACTCGGCGCCGTTAACCGCTTGGAAACGGTAAGTTACCTCCATTTCGGGGCGACCGTTGACCTGAGTTCCGGTCGGAGAAACGTCGACGGGAACCGCTTGCGCCGGAGCGCCGGAGCGGAGGAGCGGAATCGTTCGCAAACCGCGTCGAACCGGGCCGACGATCGCTAAGCAAACGCCGATAATTAAGAAGATCGAGAGGAACGCCGCGACAAAAAGTAGCGAGCCGAGCGAGTCGCCGAACGGCGCGGTCGACGTTCCTTCGGCGCGGAGAACGTCGGTCGTTCCGGCTTTTTTCTCGACGGCGACGAGGCTTCCGGGCTCGCGATAAGAAAACGAGTGCGAAACGCCTTCGAAGTAGGAGCCGTCCGGCGCTTGGCCCGCGAACTTCCAGCGATACGCCGAACGTCCGTTGATTTCGACGTTTCCGTCGTCGCAGGAGACGAGCGTCGCGATCGAATACGGCTCCCAAGTCGCGCCGCGGTCGAGGAGGGCGGTTCCGACGCGCATCGTTCCGAAGAAACCGACGACGAACAACATTGAGAAGCAAAGCCAAAACCAGCCGAAGGTCGAGGTCGCGGTCGAGCCGAAGAGGAGCGCGAGTTTCGCCGTCGTCGAGACGTCGCGCGGAACCGGCGGCAACTCCGCGAGTTTCGGGTTCGGCGGAAGGGACGCGAGGTCGATTTCCGGCTCGTCGTCGGCGAGGACGTACCGGCGACCGTCGACGACGACAAAGGGGCGCCCCTGCGCGTCGAATTGGCGTTCGGCGGAGGTTAACGGCTCGTTCGGGTCGATGTTCGGGACGTTCAGCGGGGATTCGATCGCGTCGGGGCGTTCGGCGGACATTGCGGTTCCTTTCGTTTTGACGTTATTAATAGGGGCAAAGCGGCGGCGCTTTGGGCGGCGACGTTTTGCGGGAAAAGTTGGCGGCGACGAATTCCGCGTTTTGCGCATTATAACCGATTCGAGCGCCGTTTTCAACGCTTTTTTCCGTTCTTTTTCGCGTCGACGGCGGAAAAATCGGCGCGCGCTCCAAGAATCGGCGGAAGAAAAGGGGGCCCGGATTGACAAAAAAACGCGCCGGGGTAAAATGATAGCGTTAAAATTTGCGCGGCGCTTTTTAGCGCGTTTCCGGTCGGAAGCGGAAGCGTCGGGGCGAGCCGAAACGTCGGCTTTGATTAATTTAAAAACGTCGCGATTATTCTTGTTTTCAAAGAGTCGCGATTTACCGAGGTTTTGCGCTCGACGGCGGCGGTTCGCGGCGAGTCGGGCGGGCGAGGAAAGAGATGAAACACACCGATATTTTCGACGTGATGAACGACGCGTCGTTTGTGAACGCGACCGCGACCGTTTGCGGTTGGGCGCGCACTTCGCGGGATTCGAAAACGATGGCGTTCGTCGAACTCAACGACGGAACGACGCTCAAACACCTGCAAATCGTTATCGACAAAGAGAAAATCGCGAATCCGGCGCCGTTCCTGAAACTCGGCTCCGCGCTCCGCGTCGTCGGGCAAATCGTTCCGTCGCGCAACGGCTCGGTCGAGATGAACGCCGAGTCGATCGAGCTGATCGGCGAATGCCCGTCCGAATATCCGCTTCAAAAGAAACGACATACGCTCGAATATTTGCGGACGATTCCGCACTTGCGTCTGCGCGCGAACACGTTCAACGCCGTTTTCCGCGTCCGCTCCGTCTTGTCGGCGGCGATTCACGAGTTCTTCCAAGGCCGCCGTTACGTTTACGTTCACACGCCGATCGTTACCGCCAGCGACTGCGAAGGCGCCGGCGAAATGTTCCGCGTTACGACCCGACCTTGGAACGCCGAAGCGAAGAGCGAAGAAGAGTATTACGCCGACGACTTCTTCGGGCAAAAAGCCGGTTTGAGCGTTTCCGGTCAGCTCGAAGGCGAAGTCGCCGCGATGGCGTTCGGGAAGATTTACACGTTTGGCCCGAGCTTCCGCGCCGAATGCAGCAACACGCCGCGACACGTCGCCGAATTTTGGCACGTCGAGCCGGAAATCGCGTTCGCGGAACTCCCGGACGTTATCGAAGTCGTCGAATCGTCGATTAAATACGTCGTGAAGGCGGTTTTGGAACGCTGCCCGAACGAGTTGGCGTTCTTCGACAAAAACTTCGAAAACGGTTTGATCGACAAACTCAACCGCTTGGTTTCGGAGGACTTCGGCGTCGTTACGTACACCGAGGCGATCGAAATCTTGAAGAAAGCCGACGTTAAATTCGAGTTCCCGGTCGAGTGGGGCGGCGATTTGGCGACCGAACACGAGAAATATCTCGCCGAAGTCGCGTTCGGAAAACCGGTTTTCGTTACCGATTACCCGAAAGAAATCAAGTCGTTCTATATGAAACAGAATCCGGACGGCAAAACGGTCGCGGCGACCGACTTGCTCGCGCCGGGCGTCGGCGAAATCATCGGCGGGAGCGAACGCGAAGCCGACTTGGGCAAGCTCCTCCAAGCGATGCAAGATCGCGGAATGTCGACCGCCGAATACGAAAATTACATCGACCTGCGCCGCTTCGGCTCGACGCCGCACGGCGGGTTTGGGCTCGGGCTCGAACGCTTGGTGATGTACGTTACCGGGATCGAAAATATTCGCGACGTTATTCTTTACCCGCGCGTCGTCAACAAGGTTTATTGATGTGTTGAAGGAACGGTTGCAAGTCGCTTAAAATAAAGCGGTTGCGATAAGAAACGTTCGGCTTCTCGGCGGCGTTCGACGGTGTTGCGTCGGACGCCGCCTTTCTTTTTGATTTTTTGAAATTGGCGCCGATTTTCCGTCGGGACGTTGAAAAGCGTCGAGAAGGCGAGCGGCGATTTTTTTGGCGTTTTTTCTTGAAATTTCGCGAAAAAAGTTTTATAATGGGCGGCGTCGGCGCGAATACGGCGCGTTTTTGAGAGAACGGCGAAACGACGAAGGATAATGGAAGGCGCAAACGACGATGAAAACGGACGTTGAAGCGAAAAAACGCGCCGTCGCGAGAAGACGCGCGGCGATTCGTTGGGTGATTGGGGCGGCGGTCGTCGTTTTTGCGGCGATTTGGGGCGCGAACGCTTTCTTGGGCGAGCGGGAGTCGCGGTTTCAGACGGTCGATATTTCGGCGCTTGAGGCTCCGACGGCGCGCGCGGAGGGCGGCGAAGTCCGTAAAAACGCCAATATCCGTCGATTTGCCGCTTCTGCCGCCGCGAAAATTCGGGAGAAAAACGAAAAGGCGGAGCGAGTGAAGCGGCGCGTCGTCGCGAACGCGAATTGGGTTCGCGATAAAATTCAATCGGAGCGGGCCCCGCTCGCGTCGGAGTTGGCGCGACTTCAACCGGAATTTTTCTCCGGCGCGTTGAGACCGACCGCTTTGTTGGAGGCGTATTTATACTGCGTTATCGTCGCGGTCGTTTCGGCGTTGTTGAATTTGGCGTCGCGGATTTTGCGGGGCGCGTCTCCGGCGTATTTGCTGAAAACGCGATTTTACGAGATTCCGGAAATTCGGGTTCCGTTGCGCGTTTTCCGCGTCTTCTGTTGGGCGTTCGTCGGCGGTTGGGCGTTGTTGACCTTGCGCTTCGTCGCCGGTTTTTGCCAAAACGGCGGGACGTTCGCGTCCGGGGCGTTCGCGCTTTTCGCGGTCGTCGCGACGGCGTTTTTTTATTGGCTGGTTCGCAAGCCGATCGGTTGGTTCGTCGACTTGCCGGCGCGAATCGACGATTTCGACGTTCCGTTGATTCGAGCGAAGTTGCGCAAACGCGTTTCGCGTCGACGTTTGGCGCGTTTAGGGCGCGAGTCCTTTCCGGAGGCGTTGGGGCGCGGGCGTTCGAGCGGGTTGAAAGTTCGCGTTTTTTTGGTTGTCGCGCAAGCTCTTGTCGCGGCGGCGGCGATCTTCGCGGCGACGGAGTACGGCCGGGCGCATTCTTGGGACGAATTCGCGATTCGTTGGGTCGAGGAGCTGTTCGCGAAGGTTCCGACCGTTCCGCCGGCTTGGGCGACGCTCTTTTTGGTTTCCGGAGCGTCGGCGCTCGCGCTGTTGTTGGCGAGCAACGCGTCCTATTTGATTTTGCGTTTCAAGACGGTTCTCGTTTGCGGCGCCCTTTTGTCGGCGGCGCTCGTCGTCGGCGGATTTTCGGTCGAGGAAGATTTCCGGAGCCGGGCGGCGTTGATCGCGACGTTAAACCTTGCGTTTTTCGCCCGTTGGACGTTCGACTTGTATCGAGCTTACCGCTTTAAACAAACGAACGTCGCGCCGGAGTCGCTCCCGGTTTCGCGCGGTTTGGAACGCGTTTTCGGGGCCGCGTTGAAAGGGGCGCGACCCGTTTTCGGCAAGGCGACGCCGCCGATTGAAAAGAGCGCGTTGGAAAGTCGAATCGAACAAGGTTGGGACGCCGTCGAGTTCGCCGACTTCGCCGCGTTGCGCAATATGACGCGCTATTTGGAGAGCGTCGTCGCCGAGCGCGAACCCTTTGCCGGCGTTAAGTTTCGAGCGTCGACCGTCGCCCGGAAGCTCGAACGTCGCTTCGTCGGCGGAACCGACCGCGAGTGCGCGTCGCCGAACGTGCCTTATTGGAACGAAAATCTTTTCCCGTTGGCGCTTCCGGACGGATACGAGACGCGGGAAGACCGGCTCGAACTCGGCGACGAATGGGACGTCGTTCAAGATTGCGCTCGTTGCGGCGGGAAGGGGAAAACGTCCGGGACGACCGACGGAAGCGGCGTTTGTTCGCGTTGCGGCGGGACGGGACGCGTCCTCTTTAAACAGTCGATTATAACGACTTGGAGCGTCTTCAGCGCGACCGCGACCGAGCCGAAAACGCCCGCGCCGGAGTATATGGACGAAGCGGCGGAGAAGGTTTTCTTCGTCAAAGAAGCGATTGAAAACCGCAAATTTTCGGAGCGCCCGGCCGAGGCGTCGGAACTCGACGACGCGACGCGGGCGAAGTTGGAGCGCGCCGTCGCCGCCGCTCGACCGGACGCGTTGCACGAGTTCGTTTCGGTCGCGGAGCGGTTGCGCGGCGGGACGGTTTATCGCGCCGAGATTCAAGCGTTCGGCTTCTGGACGACGCGCGTCGTCTTCCGCAAGTTGCACGGGCGTTTCGGTTGGTTGTTTGGCGCTCGACCCGACTTTTACTTCCGTTCGATTCCGTTGAGCGGGTCGGCGGTCGTCGCGGCGTCGTTCGCGTTTCCGGCGGCGGTCGCGACGGCGGTTTGCGTCGGTTGGCAATGTTGGACGGAGTTAAGCGCTTGGTTCAACGGCGGCGTTTGACGGGCGTTTCGTTCGGCGGAAAAAAACGAGCGATTTTAGCGGTTTTAACGAAAGCAACGAAAATGACGACGGAATTTATTCAGCTTCAAGTAACGTATCCGACTCGCGCCGAGGCGGAGGACGCGTCGCGGTTTTTGGTCGGCGAAGCTTGGGCGGCTTGCGCGCAGCTTTGCGGGCCGATCGAGAGTCGGTACGTTTGGGCCGGAAAAACGGAAAATTCGGAAGAGTTTCTCTTGTTGGCGAAAACGCGGGCCGCTCTTTTCGACGCGGTGGCGGCGGCGATTTCCGAGCGACATTCTTACGACGTTCCGCAAATCGTCGGCGTTCCGTTGGCGTTCGTCGCGCCGAGTTACGCCGCTTGGTTGGACGCGCAAATCCGACGTTGAATTGACGAACGGACGTTAAAATCTGCTGATTTTAGCGGTTAAAACGGTCGGCGGTCAAAACTTTTGGCGCGACGCGGCGTTTCGGCGGCGAATTGGACGCGTCTCTTGGGGGAGCGGAGCGTTTATTATTAATATATATTAAGGGGAAAACATCGTGTATAATTGTAAATATAGCATATATGTGCTATACTACTATTATGCGAGGTGGAGAATATGAAAAAGGAAAGAACAGACAGTCTGGAGTACATTGCAAAGAAACACAAGCAAGAGCAAGAAGAATATCTCAAAGCTGGTGTAGTCAAGCGTGTAGCTCTGTATGCCCGTCAGAGCGTAGGGCGTGTTGCCATTAACGGTTAAGTAAAATAACGATTGTTACAAAGTTTAAAAACGCCAAAAACATTGTGCCGAGCTTGTCGTAACGTGTCGCGATTCGTCGGAAGTCCTTGATACGACGAAAGAAACGCTCGACTTCGTTTCGACGTTTGTAAAGTTTTTTGTTGTAAGTCCAAGGTTCGCGTCGGTTACGCTTCGGCGGAACAACCGGTTTCAAGCCGACTTCGCGAGCCGTTTGACGCGTTTCGTCGCCTTCGTAAGCGCGATCCATTAAAATAAACTTCGATTTAAGTCGTTTAACATTAAGGTTTCTGAGCATTTCTCGCCCGACGGGCGCGTCACTGACGTTCCCAGGCGTGAGTTTTAGCGCGACCGGAGTCGTTGGTCCCGCGACGATCGCGCGAACCTTCGTCGCGAGTTGTTTGGCGCCCTTCGTCCGACCGATCGCTTGCGGCCCGTTTTTTTAAAGCTCCGGCGGCGCTCGGACTCGATTTTACAAACGTCGAGTCCAAGGATAAAACCGAAAAATCGGCGCCGATAAGTTCTTCCTTTTGAAGAACTTTCAACACCTGCACAAAACGCCGTTTTCAGCCCAACGTCGAAAGCGACGATAGACCGTGTTCCAATGCCCGTAGCGTCGAGGCAGAGCGCGCCATTTGCAACCGTTTTTGGCAACGTAAAGTATTGCGTTCAGAACCTTTAAGTGTTCAACAACAAAGTTTCCGCGCGGTTTTGGCAAAAGCGGCTCGATTTTTTTGTATTGTTTTTTAGTGATCTTCATAAGCGCATTATACCATATTCGCAACGGTTGCGCAAGGGGGATACTAATTTATAACAACACGCCCTAAGCAATGAAAATCTACGATATTTCCCAAGAAGTTTTCAGTTGTCAGGTGTATCCCGACGACCCTACACCAGAAAAAAAGATGCTTAAATCAATGGAAAAAGGTGAAGTATATAATTTGACGGCATTCAATATGTGTGCGCACAACGGCACGCATATTGATGCACCATTTCATTTTATTAAAGATGGAAAAACTGTGGATGAGATATGCTTAGAGGCATTTGTGGGAATGGCTTATGTGGCGGTACATCATGGGATTGTCACTGGCGATGATGCTGTAGATATAATTGAAAAAGCGAAAAAACAGAACCCAGAAGCGACAAAGAGAATTCTGATTAAAGGAGATGTCGAAGTATCACTAGAGGCGGCGAAGATATTTGCATCTTCAGATATTTTACTTCTGGGAAATGAACCCCAGACAATTGGGCCACAAAATGCGCCAATGGCAGTGCATCTTGTGCTTTTGAGGGCTAATGTTATCTTGCTTGAAGGAATTCGTTTGTCAGAGGTATCTGAAGGTGTTTATTTTTTGAATGCTGCACCGCTGAATTTATCAGGTGCGGACGGTTCGCCATGTAGAGCTGTATTGATAGCTGTTGAGAGATAAATTCCAATTTGTCGAACTCATATCAACTGCAGGTTTTCCTTGCTTATGATTTTATACATACATCATACGCATTGTATTGTACGTTCCGAGTTGATAGATATGTATGATATATATACATTTCGGCTGGATTGATTTTATTACCGCCAAATAGGGGTTGGTTCTCTGTACAAAAATAAAAACTAGGGCGTGTTGTCATAATTTAGCATTCCCTTGCGCAACCGTTGCGAATATGGTATAATGCGCGTATGAAGATCACTAAAAAACAATACCAAAAAATCGAGCCGCTTTTGCCGAAACCGCGCGGCAACTTTGTCGTTGAT
>JAGBDN010000017.1 GCA_017937485.1 Thermoguttaceae bacterium | reverse complement strand
CGCGTCGGCGGCGGCCCGTTCCCGACCGAGCTCGCCGACGAAATCGGCCAACGCATTCGCGACCGCGGCAACGAATACGGCACCGTGACGAAACGCCCGCGCCGTTGCGGTTGGTTCGACGCCGTCGCCGTCCGTTACACGAGCCGTTTGAGCGGCGCGACCGAGCTTTCGCTGATGTTGCTCGACGTGTTGAGCGGTTTCGAAACGATTAACGTTTGCGTCGCTTACGAACTCGACGGCAAGCGAATCGAGTCGTTCCCGTCCGACGTCGACGACTTGGCCCGCGCGAAACCGATTTACGAATCGCTGCCCGGTTGGACGGAAGAGATCGACCAAATCTCGAAATACGACGATCTTCCGGAAAACGCGAAAAAATACGTCGCGCGCCTCGAAGAAATCCTCGGGCGTCCGATTTCGATCGTCTCGGTCGGCCCGGGCCGCGAGCAAACGATCGTTCGTTGAGCGGCGGTTTAAAATAAAATCCGAAATTTGACGAAACGGCGGCGAAACCGTTTGAAATCGCCGTCCGATTCGGGTATAATGAACGCGGAGTTTCGGCTCCGCGTTTTTTTATTTTCTTGCGGCGGCGCCGGGCGACGTTTTCGGACTTTTCGGGAAAGAGAGAAGGAAGAGGGGAATGTCGCGCCGGAGCGAAAGCCGTCGAGTCAACCCGTTTTCATTAAAGGATTTGCGCCGATGAAAAAACTTTGGGCCGCTCTGTTGGGAAGCGCGACGCTTTTCGGTTCCGCCGCCGCGTCGCTCGCCGCCGAACCCGTCGAAATCGACGGCAAACTTTACCGAACGCTTCCGGTCGCCGAGTACCGCGACAAAATGAAAGCCGGTTGGATCGGCCAAATCGCCGGGGTCTGCTGGGGCGCGCCGACCGAGTTCCGCTTCTGCGACCGAATCATTCCGGACGCCGATATGCCGAAATGGACGCCGGAAATGATCAACAACGCGTTCGGCCAAGACGACCTTTACGTCGAAATGACGTTCCTGCGCTCGATGGAGGAACACGGGCTCGACGTTTCCATTCGTCAAGCCGGGATCGATTTCGCCAACAGCGAATACGCGCTTTGGCACGCCAACGTCGCCGGACGACACAACTTGCGTTGCGGGATCGCGCCGCCGTACTCGAGTTATCCGACGCTCAACAAGTGCGCCGACGACATCGACTATCAAATCGAAGCGGACTTTTCCGGCTTGATTTCGCCGGGCCTGCCGAACAACGCGATTCGAATGGGCGAAAAATTCGGGCGGCTGATGAATTACGGCGACGGGATGTACGCCGGTCAGTTCGTCGGCGCGATGTACGCCGAAGCGTTTTTCGAAACCGACGTCGTGAAGATTATCGAAAAAGCGTTGGAAGCGATTCCCGCCGAATCGCAATACGCGGAGACAGTCCGCGACCTGCTCGCTTGGTATCGCGAGAATCCGAACGACTGGAAGTCCTGCTGGGACAAGATTAACGAAAAGTACCAACACAACCCGAAATACCGCGCTTGGTCGTGCAGCGGGCATGACTCCGCGTTTAATATCGACGCGAAAATCAACGGCGCGTATATCTTGCTCGGGCTCCTGTACGGCAAGGGCGACCTCGACGAAACGATCAAAATTTCGATGCAAGCCGGGCAAGACTCCGACTGCAACCCGTCGAACGCGGGGGGCGTCCTCTTCGCGACGCTCGGGTTCTCGAAACTTCCGGCGCGCTTCTCGGAAAAACTCGACGAAACCGGCGTCTTCAGTCATACGGCGTACAACTTCCCGGCGCTGATCGACGTTTGCGATTCGTTGGCGCTCCAAGCGATTAAGAAAGAGGGCGGTTTCGTCCGCGACGTCGACGGCGTTCCGACGTATTTCATTCCGCAAACGGAGACGAAGCCGAGCGCGCTCGCGTCGTGCGTCGCGCCGAGCGAAGAACTCCCGAGCGACGGCGCCGCGATTCGCTTCACCGAGGAAGAGTTGAAGCAAATCAAGTTCCGCGAATATTCGCTCGAAGAGTTGACGGCGAAACACTTTAACGGCTTCCAAGTTTCGCATATGGGCCCGGACATGAACCCCGGTTTCCGCGCCGAGTACCGCGGTCGCCAAAACGTTTTGATGACGCACCCGGAACTGCGCGAAATCGGCGCCGTCGTTTCGAAGACGGTCGTTCCGACGGCGAAGTCGACGCTCGTTTTGGAAGTTTCGCACCACTTGACGAAGGACGTCGTCGGCGACTACCTCTTGATCGTCAAATTGAACGGCGAAACGGCGAAAGAGCTTGTCGTTTCAAAAGATAGCGTCGGCGCGGACGGCTGGCTGACCGTCGAAGTTCCGCTCTCGCAAAACGCCGGAAAAGAGACGAAAATCGAAATCGTCAACCAACCGAACGGCTGGAGTTGGGAAGCGGCGTACTTCGCGAAGATTGAAATCGTCGAGAAATAAACGCGTGCAAACGTTGCGATTCAACCCTTTAACCGCTTTGCCGAAAAGGAGCGCCAATGACGCGACGAACGCAAACGCCTTGGGAAACGACGCTCGCGCTGAAATTCCCGCCGCTCGCCGTTTTTTACGCGAACGAAATTCCGCCGAACGCTCGTCCGCTCGTCGGGCGTTGCGCCGCGCTCGCGTTGGCGCAAGCGGCGCGCGGCGAAACGGTTTACGTCGATCTTGAAAACTGCCGTTGTCCGGGCGCGGTCGGCGGACTCGCGCTCGGGCCGTTCGCGTCGGAACGGTTTCCTTGCGGCGCGTCCGGGTTCGAACGTTTCTTTTCGACCGGGTTCGCCGGTTGGCCGCCGGGCGACGAAGCGTTGGCGCAAATGGAACCGGCGGCGCGTCGCAAGTTCGAGAAGGGCGAAGGTTACGCGCCGACGTCCGACGCGGCGAAACGCTATGTCGCGTCTTTGCCGACCGTCGAACCCGAAGGCGTTTGCGTCGTTTTCAAGCCGTTGGCGAAGTTGACGTCGAACGAAACGCCGAAAGCCGTCGTCTTTTTGGTCGACGCGGACGCTTTGAGCGCGCTCGTCGTTTTGGCGAATTACGTTCGCGGCGCTTCGACCGACGCGGTTCGGATTCCGTTCGCTTCCGGTTGCGCGAGCGTCGCGCTTTTTCCGTTCGCGGAGGCGAACCGTCCGGACGGCGAAGGGCGGGCGGTCGTCGGCGGAATCGACGTTTCGGCGCGGCTCGTCTTGCGCAAAGCGCTCGGCGAAGAGATCGTCGCGTTCGCGGCGCCTTGGGAGCTTTTTCAAAAAATGGACGCTTCCGCCGACGAAAGTTTCCTTTCGCGCTTCGTTTGGCGCAAGATTTTGGATTCGAAACGCGGCGGCGACGGCGGCGAAAACGCTTAGACGAAGCGGAACCGTTCGCGTCGAGCGTCGGAACGTCGAGCGGCGCGCTTGAAGACGGCTCGAAGTTCGTTCGAGCGCGGCGAGTTATCGATATTCTTTGCGGAAAAGAAAGGTCGAAAACGGTTCCGGGCGCAGTTCGGTTTGTTGCGGAAAACGCGCGACTTCGACAAAACCGTTGCGTTCGTACCAGTCGAAATCGCAAGTGTCGTCCGTCCAAAGGAGCGTCGAAAGCGGAACGGGCGCGGCGTTTGCGTTCGTCGTCGGCGACGACTCGGCGACGTTCGCTCGCAAACGCCGCTCGAACTCTCGCGACGCCGCGCGACCGCAACCGGGCCGAACGCTAACGAAAAAGAGAAGAAGCGTTTCGTTCGGGCGCGCCGCGGCGAGTTCGGCGCGACGGTTCGCGTCGAGGTAAGCGCGATATTTCGAGAAAAATGCCCGTTCCTCCGACGTCGCGAGGCGCGGCGCGATCCAAGCGTCGGCGGCGTCGGCGTTTTCCGCTAAATTTGCCGGCGCCGCGAAGAGCGCGCCGCAAAGCCGCCCGTCGACGAGCGCCGCCAAGTTGAACGGCGACTTCGGGAACCAATAATAACGCGCTAAATAACGATAAAGCGTCGGCAAAAGCGACGGCGGCGTCCCGGCGATTTCGTCGCCGAAAATTGTCTCCGCGATCGCGCCGATCGCGTCCAAGTCGGTTTCGACGGCGGAACGAACGACGATTTCGGCGTCGGCGGCGCGGGAACGGGCGACTTCGGACATTGCGCTTTCTCCTTTAAAACAACGGGTTGCAAAGCGACAACAAAAAAAAGAAAAACGGCGCGCGTTCGACGGGAAAGGCGCGTTAAAAAACGCCGTCGAGTCGGTTGGCTCGGCGGCGTTTTTCTTTGTTTAAACGCTGAATTTAGCGGCGGTTAAGCGTTCAGCCGATCAGCGTCGCGAGGTCGACCAACTCGACGCCGAGACTGCGGGCGACGTTCGCGTTGACGCACTTGCCGTCGTAATAGTTGACGCCCTTGGCCAGCGCCGGATTGCGACGCGCCGCTTCTTCGAGGCCGAGGTTCGCGATTTGCAGGCCGTAAATTTGCGTCGCGTTCGTCAGCGCGACCGTCGACGTGCGCGGAACGGCGCCCGGCATATTCCCGACGCAATAGTGAACGACGCCTTCTTCGATGAAGACCGGGTCGTCGTGATACGTAACGCGCGACGTTTCGCAACAACCGCCTTGGTCGACCGCGACGTCGACGATGACGGCGCCGCGTTTCATCGTCTTCAAGTGTTCGCGGCGAATCAGTTTCGGCGTCGAACCGCCCGGAACCAAGACCGTGCCGACGACCAAGTCCGCTTCGGACAAGGCGCGAGCAATGTTGCGTTCCGACGCGAACAACGTCGTAACGCCGGCGCCGAAAATATCGTCCAAATAGGTCAAGCGTTGCAGGCTGACGTCGATGATCGTAACTTGCGCGCCCATTCCGACCGCCGCCTTCGCCGCGTAAGTCCCGGCGATCCCGCCGCCGACGATAACGACCTTGCCGCGTTCGACGCCCGGAACGCCGCCGAGAAGAATCCCGCGACCGCCGTAAGCGCTTTCAATATATTTCGCGCCCTCTTGAATGCTCAAACGTCCGGCGATTTCCGACATCGGACGCAAACACGGAAGCCCGGTCGGCTCTTGAATCGTTTCGTAAGCGACCGCCTTCACCTTTTTCGCCGCAAGTTCTTCCGCCAAGCGACGCTCCGCCGCCAAGTGAAGGTACGTGTAAAGAATCAAGCCCGGACGAAGGAGATTGTATTCTCGCGGAAGCGGCTCTTTCACCTTCACGAGCATGTCGACCGTCGACGCGACTTCGAACGCCGTCGGAAGAATCTTCGCGCCCGCCTCGGCGTACTCTTCGTCCGGAAAAGCGGAACCTTCGCCCGCGCCGGCTTCGACGTAAACTTCGTGCCCGGCGGCGACGTAAGCGGCGACGACGTCCGGCGTAAGCCCGACGCGGTATTCGTGTTGCTTGATTTCCTTAACGGTTCCGATTTTCATAACGCGCTCCTCTCGACGGCGGTCGAGTCGACGGTGAAAAGAAAAATTGACGTTAAAACGGCGAAAATACGCAAAACGGGAAAGCGTTTCGACGCGCGTCGAAACGTTTTCCCGTCGTTTTTTTCGCCGCGACGTTATTATATTAATGACGCGGCGGCGTTTGTCAAGAGCCTAAGTCGCGTTTCCGCCGACGAATCGCGTTCTCGACGGCGGATTTTAACGATTCGCTTCCAATTCAGTCGAGTTCGAATTGCGGAATCGGGAGCCGTTCGCCGTCTTTCAGCGCCGACATATGCGCGACGATTCCCGGAACGGTCGTGTTCAGCGCGGTCGCGACGTCGACGGTCGGACGAACGCCCTTCAACACCGACTCGATAAAGTTCGAGCCGAGATACCCGTGCGAGCCGCCGTGTCCGCCCGCGCCGACCGTCGGCGGAAGCGCCGGTTTGCGCAGTTCGCCGAGCGATTGAACGAGCTTCGTCGAGTCGGCGTTAAGCGGAATGTACGCTTGGTTGTAAGCGCCGATTTCGCCGCGGTTGCGTCCGGTTTCTCCGCCCCAGCCCGCGCTGTCCCAACTGACGACCATTCGCGCCGCGCCGCCTTCGCTCGTTTCGAAGAGAGCCGTTTCGGTGCCGAACGGGTTGTCGTAAGGATTAGCGCCCTTTTGGTATTCTTCGAGTTTGCTCTTCCAACCGACGCAGGAAACCGACGTAAACGAATTGCCTGTAACGCAAGTGTAATAAGCGTTCGAGTGCGTCGGGTACCATTGCGGCGGGAGCCCGCGTCGCCAGTTTTTGTACCCGGCCAACGTGCCGACTCCGTAGTGGTAGTACTCGCCTTCGGTGTAAATCATTCGCCCGAACCCGCCCGCTTCGTAGATTTTTTTCGAGGCGTAAACGGCGTCGTGGTAAGCGGAAGTTTCGAACATCGCGTAAGTCAAACCGGTCGACTTGACCGTTTCGAAGAGCAAGGCCGCTTGTTCGAGCGAACCGAAAACGGCCGGAACGGCGCAGGCGACGTGTTTACCGGCTTTCAACGCTTTGACGACGTGATCGCAGTGGCTCGGCGCGTCGGTGGCGATGAAAACGGCTTCGATCGCGTCGTCTTCGAGCATTTTTTCGAGCGATTCGTAGGTTTTTTCGCAGCGGCAAGCCTTGGCGAGCCCGGCGCAACGATCCGGGAAGAGGTCGGAAACGGCGACGACTTCCGCGTTCGGGTGGTCTTGGAGTCCGAACTGCGCGCCGAATTGGCAAAGGCCGAACCCGGCGATCCCGATTCGCAACTTGCGGTCGGTAAACGGTTTCCAAACGTTTTGTTCGGCGACGTTCGTTTTCGTTTCGTCGAAACCTTGGATTTTCGGCGCGTCTTGCGCTTGAATATATTGTGCGCCCGAGAGAGCGGCGAACGCGGCGGCTCCGGTTCCGGCGGCGAGGAAAGAACGGCGGGAAAAACGTTGCGACATAATAAAAACTCCAATGAATATAACGTTTTAACGCGACTGAACAAACGACGCGACGTTCGAGGACGCGTCGTTTATCGCGAACGGGACAATATAAAGGGGGACGGAAAGCGAAGGCTCAGCTTCCCGGCATTCGAATAGGTTCGCGAATCGGCGCGCCGACGTCGAACTCTTGCGTTTCGTTTTTACCGGCTTTAACTTCCAGCGTCAGCGGCGTTTGCGTTTGGTCGCGGTATTGCGGAGCGATCAAGTCGAACGTCTCCTCGGCGCCGAAGTTTTCGCCTTCCATTTGACGTTGCGTCTCTTCCGGCGTTTGCGCGCCGCCGATCGTTTCGGTCTTCATGACGACGACCTTGAACGAGCCGACCGGAGCGCCGGGATAGCCGTTCGTGCGCAACTCGACGACGCCGTCCGCGTTCGTAATACCGCCGCACCCCCAGCGCATAAGGGCCGGGTCTTGCGCGACCAAATTGACCTGCGCGCCTTCGAGCGGGGCGCCCTCTTGGAGGATTTTAATCGAACACTCGGCGACCTCCGGGAAACCGTCGGGGCGTTTTTCGTCGCCGCAACCGACGTTCGCGACGCAAGCGAACGCAAGCGCGCCGAGCAAGAATAATCGTTGAAACATCGTCGCTTCTCCTTTCTTAAACGCCGAAATCACATCGTTTCCGTTTCGCCGCCTTGCGGAGTCGACATTCCGCCCCAAACGCCGTAAGGGCTCTTGCCGGACGTAACTTGGTAGGCGTTGACGTTGCCGCAGTCGACCGTTTCCGAAACGAAGCGAATCGAACCGTCGAGCATGCCGACGTTGACGCCGCCGGAGTGGTAGCTTTGCGCGCCGCCGGCGATCCATTGGTAAGAGTTCGACCAAATGCAGGTCGGCGAGTTCGGCGGAATGTTCGCGGTGAAGCAGGAGCTGGCCGCGCGACCGTCGTACCAAAGCGTTCCGCGCCAAGCGTCGCCCGGTTGCGCGATCATCGTCCGGTCGTTGGCGTCGTACCCGTGAACGAGGCAGTTGCCCGGGATGACGTCGCCGTTGTACATCGAGTTGGCGATCGTAACGCCGCCCTTGACGGTTTTCTCTTTGTTGTCGCCTGTGCAAGTTTCGGAGATCGCGAGCGTTTGGCTCGTGCCGTCCGTGCAGACGGCGAGCGACTTCCACATTTCCGGCATAAAGAAGCCGCGGGAACCGACTTTCCCCTTAGCGTTCCCTTCGTATTTTTCGTTGTATTGGCAGGCCCAAGGCGCGTCGCCGGAGCAGAAGATCACGTTGGCGCGCCCGGTTTGGAGCGCGTCCCAACCGCTGTTGGAAACTTCTTGCGCTTTGCCGTCCGACGGGCAGATGTAGCCGTCGATTTTGACTTTATAGTTCCAGTCGGCGCGACCGTCCGGCCCGGTTCCGTTCCAAGGGCTCGAGCCGGCGGCGACGTCCTGCGAATCGGAGAGGCAGAGGTTCCAAAGCGCGCTTTGTTCGACGAACGGGAGGAGAACGGTGCGCGCGCCGATGTAATAAGCGCGGCTCGGATAAGATCCGGTGTAGTTGCCGAGCGTCGTCGTGGAGGCCGGGCATTTCCCGTGCGTGTCGTGGTAGTTGTGGACGGCGATCATAATTTGTTTGAGGTTGTTCGTGCATTGCATCCGACGCGCGGCCTCGCGGGCCGCTTGAACCGCCGGGAGCAGGAGCCCGATCAAAATCCCAATAATAGCGATGACGACGAGAAGCTCGACGAGCGTGAACCCGCGCCGTTTAACGATAGACTTGGGGAAAAAGGAAGTCATTCGCGTTGCTCCTAATATCGATTCGTTAAAATGGACGAATTGGCGACGAAACTCCGTCGCAACGTTAAAACGATTATAAAGCGCGGCGCGGCGCAATTCAAGTAATTTGAGAAAAAAACAAGAAAATACGAGCAAAAAGAGCGTGCGAAACGAACCGACGTTAACGAGATTTCTTTGTTTTGAACGCTAAATAGGCGACGCGGGGCAGGGTTTGCTAAATATAGGTTAAGAAGGGCGGAGTGGGAAGAATGGGCGGTTGCGGCAAACGGTTGCGGAAAGGAAGAATAGATAAAACCGTCGGCCAAACGCGTTAAAAGGAGGCGTTTGACCGACGGTCAGAAAACGCGGCGTCGCGTTGCGGAACGACGCCGGTTGTATTTGCGTTAAACGCTCGTTAAACTAAGCGTTTTTCTTCGCGAAGTCAACCATAAAGTCGCGGAGGGCGACGACGCCTTCGCGCGGCATCGCGTTGTAGATCGACGCGCGTTCGCCGCCGACGCTGCGGTGGCCGCCGAGGCTCGCCAACTTGAACGCCTTCGCTTCCTCTTGGAATTTCTTGTCGAGTTCTTCCGTCGGGAGGCGGAACGAAACGTTCATAAAGGAACGGAACTCTTTGTTCCCGTGGACGCGGTAGAAACCGTTCGAAGCGTCGATCGCGTCGTAAAGGAGTTGCGCTTTCTCGACGTTCTTTTGACGCATAACTTCCAAACCGCCTTGTTCTTTCAACCATTCGGTAACGAGTTTCATCATATAAATGCCGAACGTCGGCGGCGTGTTCAGCATCGAGTCTTTGTCCGCGAGTTGCTTATACGAGAACATCGACGGAAGGTCGGCGCCGCTCATTTCGACGAAATCGTCGCGCATAATCACCAGCGTAACGCCCGCCGGGCCCGCGTTCTTTTGAGCGCAAGCGAACAACACGCCGTATTTTTCCATTTGAACCGGACGGCTAAAGATTTCGCTCGACGCGTCGCAGATCAACGGAACCGAAACGTTCGGCTCGGTCGGGAATTGAATCCCTTCGATCGTTTCGTTCGCGCAGTAGTAGCAGTACGCGGCGTCGGCCGACGTTTGCAGCTCCGCGTCGCTCGGTTTGCGGACGAATTTTTCGTCTTGACCGTTCCAGATAACGTTGACTTTGCCCTGTGTCTTCGCTTCCGACGCGGCTTTCTTGCTCCAAGTCCCGGTAACGATATAGTCGCCGGCTTTGTTCGTGTTGCGGATAATGTTCATCGGAAGGAGCGCGAATTGCGTGATCGAGCCGCCTTGCAGGAACATAATTTTGTAGTTTTCCGGAACGTTCAGGAGTTCGCGGACGTTCGCTTTCGTTTGCGCGAGGATTTCGCCGAATTGCTTCGAGCGGTGGCTGATTTCAAGAATCGAGGCGCCGCAACCGGGGAGGCAAAGGAGTTCTTCTTGAGCCTTTTTCAAAACGGAGACCGGCAGGACGGCCGGGCCGGCGGAAAAATTATAAACGCGTTCTTCCATTGGAGTCGATATCCTCGTCGTCGAAGTGAAACGGAGACCGAAGCGGCGGCTTTCCGTCGTCGGCTTGCGCGAACGAGACCGGGAGCGTCGCCGAAACGTCGCTTGACCGGGAGCGTTCGTTTTCTAAAATCGCCCTCTATTTTACTCCTTTTTCAAAAGCGCGACAGGGGGGGCGGGCTCGCTTCCCGTTTTTAATTTGTTAGATAAGGGGAGATAGGTAAAATGGGTAAAACGGAACGGCGCGACGCCTAAACTTTTTGTCGAGAAAACGCCGACTTCCCTTGACAAACGGCGCAAATTCTTTTAGATTTTACAATGGTCGCCAATTTTTTGTTCGCCGCGTTCCGCTTTTCGAATTGTTCGACGGAAAAAGCGGCGGCGGACGGTTCGTCGAGACCGCTCGACGAACGCCGAAACGCGACCGAAGCGTTTCCGACGCGACGTCGGAACTGGTTAAACCGGCTCGAGCTTCCGATTCGTCGGCTTCGCTCGACCTACCCTTATATAATATTAATTGACGGACGCGGCGCTATGACCGAACCCATTATTGTCAATCCCGTTTTTCTCGCTCGCGAACTCGAACTGCCGCTCGACCAAGTCGAAGCGACGGTCGCCCTGTTGGAAGAAGGGTATCCCGTTCCCTTCATCGCGCGCTATCGCAAGGACCAAACGAAGAATTTGAGCGAAGACGGCGTCGCGAAAGTCGCCGCGGCGTATCAAAAGCAACGTCAACTGACCGACCGCAAACTTTCGTTCCTGAAAACGATCGAAGCGCAGGGCAAGCTGACGCCGGAACTCGAGCAAAAGATTCGCGAAGCCCGCACCGCGCGCCGCTTGGACGACCTCTACCTGCCGTTTAAGTCGAAGCGTCAAACGTTGGCGCAAGCCGCCCGCGAAAAGGGGCTCGAACCGCTCGCCGACGCGATTTTGAACGCCGCCGACGAATCCGCCGACTTGAACGCGCTCGCCGCGCCGTTCGTCGACGCGGAAAAGGGCGTCGCGACCGTCGAGGAAGCGTTGAAGGGCGCCGCCGATATTATCGCCGAACGGTTCGCCGAAACGTTCGAGGTTCGCCGTCGTCTGCGCGACAAAATCCAACGAACCGGCAAGCTCGTTTCGAAGAAAGTCGAAAAGAAGGGCGCCGCCGCGGAACCGGAAGCGGAAGCCGTCGAAACGCCGGTCGAATCGGTCGCGGAAGAGGCCGCCGAAACGCCGGTCGAAGCGAACGCCGAAACCGCCGAAAACGCGGAAGCCGCCGCCGAAACGACCGACGCGCAAGCGAAGGACGCCGCCGCTAAAGCCGACAAAAAGAAGAAAAAGAAGACGTTCAAAGAACAACAAGCGGAACAGCTCGAAAAGCAGTTCGTCGATTACTTCGACGCGTCGTTCGACCTGCGTTCCTGCCCGCCGCACCGCGCGCTCGCGCTGAATCGCGGCGAAAACGCGAAGATCATTTCGGTCAAATTGGACGTCGACGTCGACCAACTGAAAGCGATCGCTCGCGAAACGCTCGTCGCCGAGGGCCGCCCGTTCGCCGACTTCCTGAACGCTTGCGCCGACGACGCCGTCGTCCGCTTGGCCGCGCCGTCGCTCGAACGGGAAGCGCGTCGCGAACTGACCGACCGCGCCGAAGAGCAAGCCGTTTCGGTCTTTGCGAAGAATCTGCGCAACCTCTTGATGCAGCGTCCGCTGAACCGTCGCCGCGTCTTGGCGCTCGACCCGGGCTTCAAAAACGGTTGCAAATTGGTCGCGCTCGACGAATTTGGGAACGTTCTCGACTTTGACGCCGTCTTCCTGCAAGGAAACGCCGAGCGCCGCGCCGCCGCCTCCGCGAAAATCGTCGAGTTCGTCGAAAAGTACAAGCTGAGCGTCTTCGCGATCGGAAACGGCACCGGCTGCCGCGAAGCTGAAAACTTCGTCGCGAAAATCATCGAAGAAAAGTTCGCCGACGCCGACGTCGCGTATATCGTCGTCAACGAAGCGGGCGCGAGCGTTTACTCGACGAGCCAAATCGCGAAGGACGAGTTCCCGAATTACGATCCGCTCGTTCGCGGGGCCGCGTCGATCGGGCGCCGTCTGCAAAACCCGCTCAACGAATTGGTTAAGATCGACGCGGAACGTCTCGGCGTCGGCATGTATCAACACGACGTCAAGTCGAAGGCGCTCAAAGACGCGTTGACGAACGTCGTCGCGTCCTGCGTCAACCGCGTCGGCGTCGACCTGAACGCCGCGACGCCGGCGATTCTGCGCTATGTCGCCGGGCTCAACCAACTGACGGCCAAGCGCGTGTACGAGCGCCGCGTCGCCAACGGCCCGTATCGTCGCCGCGAAGAGTTGAAGGAAATCTCCGGACTCGGCGAAACGGCCTTCTCGCACTGCGCCGGGTTCCTGAAGATTGTCGGCGGCGACAACCCGCTCGACGCGACTTGGATTCACCCGGAAAGTTACGAACTCGCGACGAAAATTCTTGAAAAACTTGGGTTTGTCGCCGACGATTTGCGCGTTCCGTCGAAAGTCGCCGAATTGGCCGAAGCGATCAAAGCGACCGACGCCGCCGCGCTCGCGGAAGAATTTGGCGCCGGGCCGCTCGCCGTCGCCGACCTCCTCGAACAATTCGTCCGACCGGGCCTCGACCCGCGCGACTCCCTCCCGGGCCCGATTTTCAAGAAGGGCGTCCTGAAAATGGAAGACCTGCAACCGGGGATGGAGCTGACCGGCGTCGTCTTGAACGTCGTCGATTTCGGCGCTTTCGTCGACGTCGGGCTTCACGAATCCGGGCTCGTTCACATTAGCCAACTCGGCGACTCTTACGTCCGCGACGCGCACCAAAAGGTCGCGGTCGGCGACGTCTTGAAGGTTTGGGTGCTTGAAGTCGACCCGAAACGCCGCCGCGTCTCGCTGACGACGCTGGCGCCCGGAACGGTTCGCGAACGTCGCCAAGACGGCCCTCGTCGTCCGCGCCGCGACGAAAACGCTTCCGCCGGAACCGCTTCCGAAAACGGCGGCGAACGTCGTCCGCGTCGCGAACGAGACGGCGAAGAACGTCGTCCGCGCCGCGAGCGAGCCGAACGCGGGGAACGGGGCGAACGTCCCGAAGGCGGGCGTCGGGGCCGAGGTCGCGACGACCGTTCGGAAAGAGCGCCGCGAGTCGTCGTCGCCGCGCCGAAAAACAAGAAGATCAAGCCGATTTCCGACGAAATGAAGTCCGGCAAAGAGGCGATGCGCAGTTTCAGCGACTTGGCGCAATTCTTCGGACGCGTTCAACCGGACGCCGACGCCGAGAAGTGATTTCGGACGTCGCGTTTTAACGGTTGCGAGAACGTCGGCGGCGCGTTTGGAAGCGGCGTCGACGTTTTCGACCTCGACAAATTAACATTTTCGCGCTTGGCGGAGCGTCGTTTCGCGTCGTTTTTGAGGAAGCGGCGGGGAAAAGCGGCGTTCGCGGGCGCGTCGAGCGAATTTTCGCGTTGAGAGTTGTTGTGAAAGTTGCGCAAATTAGAGGGATCGCCGCGAGCCTTCCCGACGGTCGGTTGGACAATCGCGAGTTGGCGCGAGTTTTTCCCTTTTGGACGGAGGAGAAAATTCGACGCAAGCTTGGGATCGCGACGCGACCGATAGCGGCGGAAAACGAAACGGCGCTCGATCTCGGCGTCCGGGCGGCGGAGCGGCTCTTCGAAGCCGGAATCGCGACGCCGGACGAGATCGATTTCGTCGTTTTTTGCACCCAGTCGCCCGATTATTTCTTGCCGTCGTCCGCTTGCGTCATGCAGAATCGGCTCGGACTGCGGCGCGAGTGCGGCGCGTTCGACATAAACCTCGGTTGCAGCGGGTATCCTTACGGCCTCTCCGTTTGCAAAGGCTTGATCGAGTCCGGCGCCGCGAAGAAGGTTCTCTTCGTAACCGGCGAAACTTACTCGAAATACATCAACGCCGAAGACCGAGCGACGCGTCCTCTTTTCGGCGACGGAGCCTCCGCGACGCTCCTTGAAGCGGTCGAAGTCGACGGCGCGACGAACGACGTTTGGAGCGGCGCCCCGACGGTCGGCCCGTTCGAGTTTGGAACGGACGGTTCCGGCGCCGAGATGTTGATCGTCCCGGCGGGCGCGGCGCGCAAACCGTCGACGCCCGAAACGGCGGTTCCGACGCTCGACGCGTTCGGCGGGTTCCATTCGGAAGACCAGCTCTTTATGAACGGCCCCGGGATTTTCAACTTCTCGGTCGACGTCGTTCCGGCGTTGACGAAGCGGCTCGTCGCGGAAGCCCAAAAGCGCGGCGTCGGAATCGACGCGTTCGTTTTTCATCAAGCGAACAAGTTCATGCTCGACCGCCTGCGCGACCTTTGCGAACTCGACGAAGCGCGCTTTTTCAACGACATGGCGGAGCGCGGCAACACCGTCTCGAGCAGCATACCGATCGCGATGATCGACGCGACCGCCGCCGGGCTCTTGAAACCGGGCTCGGTCGCCTTGTTGGTCGGGTTCGGCGTCGGACTCTCTTGGGGCGCGTGTTTCGTTCGCCTTCCGGAGAATTTCGAAGTCGTTCCGCTCGATTGACGGCGGCGAAAAAAGGGGCGCGTTAGCGACTTATTAATATATATTGACAAATTAACGAAAAAACAAACGAAAAACGGTTAAAAACGGCGAAAAAATGAGCGAATCGACCGGCAAACCCGCCAAGGCTTGGGGGGGCGTCTTCACCGAAGCGACCGACGCCCGGATGGAAAAATTTTCCGAAAGCATTAGTTTTGACAGCCGAATGCACGAGCAGGATATTCGCGGCTCGATCGCGCACGCTCGGATGCTCGCCGACGTCGGGATTCTGACGGCGGACGAGTTCGCCGCGATCGAGCGCGAACTGACGGCGATTGAAGAGCGGATCGTCAAAGGCGATTTCGAATACTCGATTTCTAAAGAAGACATTCATATGCACGTCGAAAGCGCGCTAATCGAGAAACTCGGCGACGTCGGACGCAAGCTGCACACCGCGCGGAGCCGCAACGACCAAGTTTCGACCGACTTCCGCCTTTGGATTCGCGACGCGATCGACCGTCTCGACGTTCTCCTCGCCGACCTGCAACGGGCGTTCGTCGGGCGTTGCGACGGCGATTTCGACGTCGTCGTTCCGGCGTACACGCACACGCAGCGGGCGCAACCGGTCTTGGCGCCGCACATTTGGTTGGCTTACGTCGAAAAACTCCAACGCGACCGCGAGCGCTTGGCCGACTGTCGCAAACGCGTCAACACGACGGGACTCGGCGCCGCCGCTTGCGCCGGAACGAGTCTTCCCATCGACCGAACGAAAACCGCCGAATACCTCGGGTTCGAGGCCGTCGCCGCCAACAGCGTCGACGTTTCGAGCGACCGCGACTTCGCCGTCGAGTTCGCGTTCGATATGGCGCAAATCGCGATTCACCTTAGCGGTTGGGCCGAAGACTGGATTTGGCACTCGACGGTCGAATTCGACTTCCTGAAACTCCCGCAAACGTTCTGCACCGGGTCGTCGATTATGCCGCAAAAGGTCAACCCGGACACGCTCGAACTTATCCGCGGAAAGACGGCGCGCGTTATCGGGAACTTGCAGTCGCTCCTCGTTTTGACGAAAGGCCTCCCGCTCGCGTACAACCGCGACCTGCAAGAAGACAAAGAGCCGATTTTCGATTCGTTCGACACGGTCGAAGCGTCCCTTGCGCTCGCCGCGCCGCTCGTCGCCGGAACGGTTTTGAAGCGCGAGTCGATCGCCGCCCGCATCGAGCGCGGCCATCTCGACGCGACGAGCTTGATGGAGTACCTGATTCGCCGCGGCGTTCCGCAACGCTCCGCGCACGGCGTCGTCGGGCGCTTGGTGCGAATCGGGCTCGACTCGGGCCGCGCGCTCGCCGAACTTTCGCTCGACGAAATGCGCGCCGTTTGCGACGCCGTCGACGAAGAGGTTTATAATTACCTCGGCGCCGCCAACGCGGTCAAGGCGATGAAGAGTTACGGCTCGACCGCGCCGGACCAAGTGCGGTTCCAAATCGACGCTTGGAAGGAACGCTTGGGCCTTTAATCGCGCCGTCCCGTCGGAAGCGGAGCGTCGGGGAACCGAACCGCGTCGCCGCTTCCGTCGATGTTTTTAGGAACGCGCCGTTTTTTGCGAATTTTTAACCCGTTTTGGGAGAACGTTTTATGTCCGACGCCGAACGTCCGGAAATGGAACCGCTCGACGAACTCGAACCGCTCGACGAATTGGAGGCGCCCGCCGACGTCGAACTTTGGACGCCGACCGCCGAAAAGCCGGGCGACGTCGCGACCCGCGTCGTTTCCGACGCCGAGGCCGGTTGGCGGCTCGACCTTTTCCTCGCCGCGAAGTTCCCGCAGTACAGTCGCGTTTTGCTCCGCAAAGCGATTCAAGCGGCGGACGGCGTCGCGGTCGACGGGAAACACGGGAAGCCGTCGTTCCGCCTGAAACCGGGTTCCGTCGTTACGTTCCGTCTCGTCGAACCGCCGCGCGAGTCGCCGATTCCGGAGGATATTCCGCTCGACGTGTTGTTCGAAGACGACGATATGGCGGTTATTAACAAGCCGTCGAATATGGTCGTTCACCCGTCGCGGGGGCATTGGTCGGGAACGCTCGTCGGCGCGCTCGCGCACCGTTTCGCCGGTCAACTGAGTTCGAACCGCGGCCCGGCCCGCCCGGGAATCGTTCACCGACTCGACCGCGACACGAGCGGCGCGATTATCGTCGCGAAAAACGACGTCGCGCACGCGAACCTCGCCGCGCTCTTCGAAGAAAAGCGGATTCAGAAGGAATACTTCGCGATCGTTCTCGGCGTCCCGAACGTCGACCGCGACGTCGTCGACCAACCGATCGGCCATCACCCGAAATTCCGCGAGCGAATGACGATCGCGCCGAACGACCCGGAAGCGAAGACGGCGCAAACGTTCTTCGAAGTCGACGAGCGGTTCCGCGGCTTTTCGACGATTCGCTGCCTTCCGAAAACCGGGCGGACGCATCAAATTCGCGTTCACTTGGCGCACGTCGGCTGCCCGATTCTTTGCGACAAGTTGTACGGCGGTCGCGCCGCGATTACCGAGAACGAACTCGCCGGAATTGTCGACCGAGCGCCGCGTTCCGGCAAAAACGCCGCCGATTCGGACGCCGCCGACGCCGGGCCGACGCCGATTTTGGCGCGTCAAGCGTTGCACGCGCGCAAAATTACCTTCGAACACCCGACGACCCGCGAAACGATCGTCGTCGAAGCGCCCCTTCCGCCCGATATGACGGCGACGCTCGAAGCGTTGCGGAAATATCGCGCCCTTTGACGCCGTTTCCCCTCTTCTTAACATTAACGACGAACGTCGTTTAGCGCCGTTGGGCGTCGCGACGTTTCCCCTAAAATTTGGAGCAATCGCGCTATGTCGACTTTTTCCGTCAAGACTAAAAACGACGCGCTTTGGCGCCCGCTTTACCCGTTTGAATCGCGTTACGTCGAAATCGACGGATTCCAATATCATTACGTCGACGAAGGCCCGACCGAGCCGGACGGCGTCGAGCGTCCGACGCTCCTAATGTCGCACGGGAACCCGACTTGGTCGTTCGTTTTCCGCGACGTTATCAAGGCGTTTCGCGGGAAATATCGAACGATCGCCGTCGACCATATCGGTTGCGGGCTTTCGGAAAAACCGTCGATTCGCAAGTACCCGTATTCGCTCGACCGTCGCGCCGAGGATTTGCGCAAGTTCGTCGAAAAGCTCGACTTGAAGAACGTCGCGCTGATCGCGCACGACTGGGGCGGGGCCGTCGCGATGGGAACCGCGACGCGGATTCCGGAACGATTTTCGAAAATCGTTTTGATGAACACCGCCGCGTATTTGAGCGACCGCGTTCCGAAGCGGATTCGCCTTTGCCATATTCCGATTTTGAAGCGGATTATGCTCCAAGGCTTGAACGTTTTCCCGCGCGCCGCGACGAAAATGGCGACCGAAAAAGGACTCTCCGAAGAGGTTAAGGCCGGTCTCCTCGCGCCTTACGACTCTTGGTCGAACCGAATCGCCGTTTGCGAATTCGTTCAAGACATTCCGACGTCGCCGCGGCACCGCTCTTACGAGACGCTGAAAACGATTCAAGAGAAGCTTCCGACGCTCGCCGACAAAGATATCGCGCTGATTTGGGGGATGGAAGACTGGTGCTTCCCGCCGGAAATCTTTATGAAGAAGTTCCAAGAGTATTACCCGAACGCCTTCGTTCGCGAACTCAAAGGAATCGGGCACTACCTGACGGAAGACGCGCCGGAAGAAACGATCGCGGCGATTCGCGAATTTTTGGAAAAGTAAAGGCGAAAACCGCGTTAGTTTAGGCGGTTTGGTGAAAATACGTCGAGCGACGAAAGGAATCGGAACGAAGCGATGGAAAGAACGGAAGCGGGAAATTCGGGGAACGCGGCGGCGCCGGGCGTCGCGAAGTTGACGCCGCAAGGTCGGCTCGACTTGGGCGCGCTCCTTCAAGAGTTCGGGCAAACGCGGCAGGCGTTGGAAGCGGAGCTGGCGAAGGTCGTCGTCGGTCAAAAAGACGTTATCAAACAGATTTTCGCGGCGATTTTCACCCGCGGACACTGTTTGCTCGAAGGCGTTCCGGGATTGGCCAAAACGTTGACCGTCTCGACGATCGCGAAAATTCTCGACGTTAATTTCCAGCGGATTCAGTTCACCCCGGACTTAACGCCGTCCGACATTACCGGGACGACCGTTTTGGAAGAAGACGCGCAAGGGAAACGGACGTTCCGCTTCGTCGAAGGGCCCGTTTTTACGAACGTTTTGCTCGCCGACGAAATCAACCGAACGCCGCCGAAAACGCAGTCCGCGCTGCTCCAAGCGATGCAGGAGCGCGAAGTTACCGTCGCCGGGAAGACGTACAAGCTGCCGGAGCCGTTCCTCGTCGTCGCGACGCAAAACCCGATCGACCAAGAAGGGACGTATCCGCTTCCGGAAGCGCAGCTCGACCGCTTTATGTTCAACGTCAAAATCGACTATCCGACGCTCGAAGAGGAGGAAAAGATTTTGACGGCGACGACTCGCGGCGAATCGGTCGAACCGCGCCGACTCCTGAACGCGAAAACGTTGCTCGGGATGCAAAAGCTCGTTTCGTCGGTCGCCGTCAGTCAGTACGTTATTCAATACGCGGCGCGGCTCGTTCGAGCGACGCGCCCGGCCGACCCAAGCGCGCCGGAGTTTGTTCGCGAGTTGGTCGACTGGGGCGCCGGGCCGCGCGCCGGGCAATATTTGATCAACGGCGGGAAAGCGTTCGCCGCGATGGACGGGCGTTTCGCCGTTTCGGTCGAGGACGTGAAAGCCGCCGCGATTCCGGTTCTGCGCAAGCGGGTCGGCGCGAACTTCCAAGCGCAAGCCGAGGGAATGACGACCGATAAAATTATCGCGAAGTTGCTCGAAACGGTTCCGACGCCGCCGATTGAAAAATTCGCGAAATGACCGATTAACGCCGCTTGAAGAAGCGGAAAGAGAAAACGGGAAACGAAAACGCCGCGTTCGAGTTCGCTCGACGCGGCGTTTCGGCGTTTAAAAGGCGAAAGTCGGGCGTTCGCAGGTTATTTTCGGCGCGAATTTGAAAAGCGTTTAAAAGTCGTTGCGCGCCAACGAGAAGAGGAGGCGGCGCACGTCGTCGGCGATTTTTTCGTCGTCGAGCGTCGCGGCGGCTTGGCGCAGTTCGTCGATCGCGGCTTCGCGGCGCCCGAGTCGGAGATAAAGTTTCCCGAGTTCGAATCGGACGTTCGGGTCGTCCGGGCGTTCGGCGAGCGCGCCTTCGAACGCGGCGGTCGCGTCGTCGAACTCGCCGAGCGCGACGAGCGTTTTCGCCAACTCGAAGCGAGCGTCGACGAAATCTTCGTCGAGTTCGAGCGTCGCGTAAAACCGTTCGCGAGCCGCCGAAAAGTCGCCGAGCAAATAAAGGAGCTTGCCCAAGCGGAAGCAGACGCCGGCGTCGAGCCCGCCCGCCAAGAGCGCGCCGCGATAGAGCCGGGCCGCTTCTTCCCAATATCCTTCGCGTTCGAGGTTCCAAGCGGACTCGCAAAGTCGAACGACCCGGCGTTTGGTCGCGTCGCGCCAACGTTCGCGAGCGGCTTTGTCAAACGCGAGAACGGGGCGCGTCGTTTGTTCGGCGTCGGAAAAGGGGGAGACGGAAAAGTCGAACCGCGTCGCCGGAGCGGCGGAAAACTCGACGCGCTTCGTCGGCGTTTTTTCGACGCGAGTCGGCGAAACGGCGGGGGAAGCGGACGGTTGCGGCGAATTGGGCGCGTCGGCGAAAAACGCGAGAAACGGCGGCGGCTCGAGCGGTTCGGACGGTTGAATCGGCGTTTCGAACCGTTCGGCGAACCGTTCGAGCGTCGCGATTTCCTCTTCCGCCGGAGAAAGGAAGGGCGGCGTCGGCGGGAGCGGCCCGGAGCCGTCGGTCGGGAGCGCGCCGAAATCGAACCGGCGTTGACCGCGGAAGTCGACCGGGCCCGCGTCGCCGTCGAGGAGAACGTCGCGACCGTCGCTCGAAAGGGTTAAACGGAGGATAATCGATTCCGCGTCCGGGCCGAAATCGCGGAAAGCGGCGACGCGGCGCTCGACGAACTCGTCGGAAAGCCCGGTCGAGCAAAGGAACGCGAGACGCTTGGCGACGAGAACGGCGCGCGTCGAGAAGGACGGAAGCCGCCCGTTTTCGACCGTCGTCGAGAGGAGCCCGCGACGGCGCCAACGTCGAACCGTTTCGATCGAGACGCCGACCAGCTCCGCGAGCGCGGCCGGAGTGCAACCGAATTGTTCGGTCGCGGCGAGTTCTTCGAGCGTTTCGAGCGACGGTTCCGACTCCGGTTCCAATTTTGCCCCGACGACGGAAGGCGCGAGTTCCGGGAAGAGAAACGCGTCGTTCGGCGAGCGGCGCGGCGGTTCTTCCGGCGTTAACGGCGGCGTCGACGATCGAGGCGTTGGGGGCGATTTCGGCGCGTCGGTCGGATACGTCGCCGCCAATTCGTTCCAAAATTGCGTTTCCGAAACCAGAACGAGCGTTCCGAGTTCGAAAGCGCGGCGCGAGCGTTCGTCGAATTCGGCGGCGAGTCGGGCGCGAACTTGCGCGAGCGGTTCGCCTTCGCCGAGAACGATTCGATCGACCGTTTCGCGGAGCGTCGAGGCGACTCGAAAACCGCGTTCGCGGGCGAAGCGTTCGGCGTCGCGTCGCGGCGAAAAAGCGAGGCGCCCGTAAAAAAAGAGCGTTTTCCCAAAAAGCGAGCGACCGTTTTCCGGCGAAGCGTTTTCCATTCGTTAGTTTTTCGTTTTTGGGGTGAATTGAGAGAAAGCGAGCGCGAAACCTGCGACGCCGTAAAAAGCGCGCCCTTGCTTATTATCGACGAAGCCGCCGCGCTTTAACCCTTATCGTTCGGAGAAACGGGCGAAGCGCTTGAAAAATCCTCGAGAATAAAGATTTTTTCGGCAAAAAAACTTGAAAATTTTGTCGGCGCGCTTTAAAATTAAAAATAAGACGGGAACTTTTGGCTTCCGTCGGCTTAATTCGTCTTGACAGAATTAAATGAATCGTCATAATTGTAAGAATCGCGGAGTAACGGCGCGGAGGAAAAAGTTAGCGCTGTCTAATTTCCGCGCTTTTATATCATTTTAAATAAATATTCGAGGAGACGGAATGGGGACGTCGAAACGAGATTGGAAAACGCGCGTCGAAACCTTGGCGCACACGCGACTTAACGACTGTTACCAATGCGGCAAATGCGCGGCGGGGTGCCCTCGCGGCGTCTCGATGAAGTTGTCGCCGACGCGTCTGATGCGCGCCGCGCAAACGGGCGACGTTCTCGAAGGGGCGGAATCGGACTCGATTTGGCGCTGCGTTTCCTGCTTGACTTGCTCGGCGCGCTGCCCGAAATCCTGCGAAGTCGCCGGCGTCATCGACGCGATGCGTCAAATCGCGATCGAGGAAAATTGCGCGTCGCCGGAAGCGGCGAAAATCGTCGCGTTCCAAAAGGCGTTCCTGCGCAGCGTTCGCAAAAACGGCCGCACGAACGAGCTGGAAATGGTCGCCGACTTCGAAATTCGTCATTTCTTGAGCCGTTTCGAGTTGATGGGCGCGCTCAAAGACGCGACGCTGGGCCCGAAAATGTTGGGCAAGAAAAAGTTGCACTTCAAACTGGGGTCGCCGGTTAAAGACAAGGCGCTTGTGAAGCGCATCTTCGACAAGTGCGGCGTGAAAATCTGAACGACGAACGTTTGAAAGAGGTTTCAAAAATGAATATCGGTTATTATCCGGGTTGCGCTCTGCACGGTTCGTCGGACGATTACGAAACGTCGGTGCGCGTGTGTTTGAAGGCGTTGGACGTTCAACTCGACGAACTTCAAGATTGGATTTGCTGCGGAGCGACCGCCGCGCACTCGATCAACAAGAAGCTGGCGACCGCGCTTCCGGCCCGCAACTTGGGGATCGCGCAAAAAATGAATCTCGACCGCCTTTTCGCGCCGTGCCCGATGTGCTCGATGGAGCTGAAAAAGGCGAGCGACGAACTTCAAAACGAAGAAGTGCGCGCCGAGATGGAAAAAATCGTCGAAACGCCCCTTTCCGGCTCGGTCGACGTCCTCAACTTGATTCAAGTGTTCCAAGCGGTCGGATACGACGTTATCGCCGAAAAAGCGACGCGCAAACTCGAAGAGTTCAAACCGGCCTGCTATTACGGGTGCCTCCTGACGCGTCCGCCGAAGACGTTGAAATTTGACGACTTCGAGCATCCGACGTCGATGGACGAACTCCTTGCGAAACTCGGCGCGTCGCCGGTCGAATGGAACTGCAAGACGGTCTGTTGCGGCGGCGGGTTGACGCTCTGCGACGCGGACGGCGTCGCGCAAATGTCGCACCGCATTTTGAAAAACGCGCTCGATTCCGGCGCCAACTGCGTCGTCGTCGCGTGCCCGATGTGCCAAGTCAACCTCGATATGAAGCAAGCCGACGCGAAGAAACTCGGCTTGGCGGCGGACGTTCCGATCTTCTACCTGACCGACTTGGTCGGGATGGCGCTCGGACTGAAACCGTCGCAACTCGACGTGCATCGCCACTTCACGCAAACGAAATTGTCGAAGTAGTCGAAGCGGAAAAGGAAAAACGGCGTCGAAACGTTTGCGGCGCCGTTAATATAGAGAATATAGCGAAGAAGGTAAGGAGTAAATCGGCGATGGAAAACAACGCGAATCGACGTTCTTTCTTGAAAAACGCGGCGCTCGGATTGACCGGCTTGGCCGTCGGCGCGAACAACGTTCAAGCGCAAGAGCCGCCGAAATCGGCGTCCGGGGCGCGTCGCGGGAACCCGATCGCGGTTTCGAGTTACTCCTATTGGCATTTCGCGAAAGACAAGGCGCCGATGGATTGGTGTTTGCGCCAAGCCGCCGACGCCGGATTCGACGCGTTCGAAGTCTTGGAAAAGCAACTCGACCGCGTCGATATGCCGTATTTGAAGAGCCTGCGTCGCGACGCGTTCAAGTACGGGCTGTCGCTCTGCTGTATGTCGACGCACCAAACGTTCGTGCGTCCGGACGCCGAAGAGCGCCAAAAAAATATTGAAATCACCAAACATAGCGTCGAATTGGCCGCCGAAATGGGGATTCCGGCGATCCGCGTCAACACCGGGCGTTGGGATTCTTGGGGTAGCTTCGACGCGTTGATGGAACACCGCGGGATCGAAAATCCGCTCCCGGGACACACCGACGAGGAAGCGTTCGGCTGGGTCGTCGACGCGTTCGAGAAAATTTTGCCGTGCGCCGAAAAGAACGGCGTGATGCTTTGCCTCGAAAATCACTGGGGCTTGGCGCGCACCGCCGACGGCTTGATCAAAGTTCTCGACGCGATCGATTCGCCGTATTTCGGTTGCTGCCTCGACACGGGCAATTTCCTCGACGAAACGGTCGAGCAGTTCGAAAAAGTCTTGCCGCGCGCTCATTTTGTGCAGGCGAAAACTTATTACGGCGGCGGCTTGTGGTACTCGCTTCCGCTCGATTACGCTAAATATGGGGAACTCTTCCGGAAGTATAACTACCGAGGCTTCGTTTCGCTCGAGTTCGAGGGAAAAGAAAATCCGGCGACCGCGATTCCGAAGAGCTTGGCCCTGTTGCGCGAAAACTTGTATTTTAACGAATAGTCTTATCAAATCGCACGGGGAAAAGGAGCGCCGATGAAAACGACGCGCGGAAAATTTTTGGCTTTATTGGCGACGACGGCGTTTTGCGTCGTTCCGTCGACTTTTGCGCAGGACGCGCCGACGCTGCCCGAGGGCGTCTCGGTGAAGTTCGAGAAAACGGAGAACCAACCGGCGGTCGCGATCGCGACGGTCGACGGCGTCGAAACGCGAATCGAAGCGTTCGAACCGCTCGACAAATTGCCGGAGCAAGTCCGCGAATACGTCCGCGCCGAGTGGACGAAAACCGGCGAATTCCCGGCCAAAACGATCAACGTCGAAGTCGACGTTACCGACGCGCCGGACGCCGCCGAGTGGGCCGAGTCCGCGAAGAACCGCCTGATTTACTGGTTCCCGAAAATCGTCGAAGCGCTCGACGGCAAAGACGCGGTCGCGAAAATTCCGGACGATTATACGATTCGCTTGGTCTTTAAAAATATGGACGGCGTCGCCTACGCGGCGGGGCGCGAGATCACCGTTTCGAGTAATTGGATTAAAAAGAGCCCGAACGATTTCGGCCTCGTCGTTCACGAAGCGACGCACGTCGTGCAAGCGTACCGTCGCGGCGAATTTTGGACGACCGAAGGGATCGCCGACTACGTCCGCTATTACGTTTCGGAACCGCGTTCGCGCAACCATTGGCGCATCGACCCGAAACGCTCGAGCTACAAACAAGGCTACGGGATTACCGCGACGTTCTTCGATTGGATGATTCGCGAAAAAGACCCGGAATTTTTGATTAAATTGCACCGCGCCCTGCGAGCCCGCAAAAACGGCGAGAAGTTTTTCGCGGAAGAGTATCAAACGACGCCGGACGCGCTTTGGAAAGAATTTGTCGAAACGTTGTAAAACGTTTTCATTGTTATTATTAATACGAACGAGACGATTAAATGGCGAAGATTGGCGTTTTTACGTGTTGGTGCGGCGAGAATATCGCCCGCCACGTGGATTGCGACGCAGTGTCGAATGCCGTGGCTAAGCTCCCCGGCGTTCACTGCAGCCTGAATTATAAGTATATGTGTTCCGAGCCGGGTCAAAATATGATCGCCGAAAAGATCAAGGAACTCGGGCTCACCGGCGTCGTCGTCGCGAGTTGCTCGCCGCATATGCACTTGAAGACGTTCCGCAAAACGGCGGAAAACGCGGGCCTCAATCCGTATCTGGTCGAAATGGCGAACATCCGCGAACACTGCTCGTGGGTGCATACCGACCGCGAAATTGCGACCGCGAAAGCGATCGAATTGATCGGAATGGCGGTCGAAAAGGTGCGTCGCAACCACGCCCTCGAGCCGATCAAAGTCCCGGTAACGAAGCGCGCGCTCGTGATCGGCGCCGGCGTCGCGGGGATTCAAGCGGCGCTCGACGTCGCGGCCGGGGGCGTCGAAGTCGTCGTCGTCGAAAAAGAGCCGTCTGTCGGCGGTAAAATGGCGGGCCTCTCCGAAACGTTCCCGACGCTCGACTGCTCGCAATGTATTCTGACGCCGCGTATGGTCGAAGTCGGCCAACACCCGAACATTAAGTTGATGACGTACTGCGAAGTCGAGAAAGTCGACGGTTACGTCGGCAACTTCAAGGTTACGATTCGCAAAAAGGCGCGTTACGTCGATATTACGAAATGCACCGGTTGCGGCGCCTGTTGGAACGCCTGTCCGATGAAGGGCAAAATCGACAACGCGTTCGACTTCAACCTCGGATTCGGCCACGACAAAAAGCTCGGCAAACGCTCCGCGATTTACGTTCCGTTCCCGCAAGCGGTTCCGGCGCGCCCGACGGTCGACGCGGAAAACTGCCTGCGCCTCAAGAGTATGAAGAACGGCAAAGAGCTTTGCGGTATCTGCCAAAAGCAATGCGCCGCCAACGCGATCAACTTCCACGACCAAGACGAACTGATCGAAATCGAAGTCGGCGCCATCGTCGTCGCGACCGGGTACCAGCTCTACAGCATCGGCAAAGAGCAAGAAAACCCGAATATCCAAGGCTACGCCGAATACGGTTACGGCAAATATAAGGACGTCGTCGACTCGCTCCAATTCGAGCGCATTATTTCGGCGTCCGGCCCGACCGGCGGCGAGCCGTTGCGACCGTCCGACGGGCGCGTTCCGGAGAAGATCGTCTTTATCCAATGCGTCGGGAGCCGCGACAACGCCAAGGGGATCACGTACTGTTCGAAAATCTGCTGCATGTACACCGCGAAACACACGATGCTGTACAAGCACAAGGTTCACGACGGCGAAGCGCACGTCTTCTATATGGACATTCGTTCCGGCGGGAAGAAATACGACGAGTTCGTTCGCCGCGCGATCGAGCAAGACGGCGCGATTTACCACCGCGGCCGCGTTTCGAAGATCGAAGAACAAATGGTCGACGGCGTCAAGAAGCTGATGGTGTACGGCGCCGACACGTTGTCCGGCAAACCGGTCGTCGTCGAAGCCGATATGGTCGTTTTGGCGTGCGCGATGACGCCGACGACCGGCGCGCCGCAACTGGCCCAAAAGCTGTCGGTCGGGTACGACGAATACGGGTTCCTTAGCGAATCGCACCCGAAACTTCGTCCGGTCGAAACGAACGCGGCGGGCGTTTTCGTCTGCGGCGCTTGCCAAGGCCCGAAAGACATTCCGGAAACGGTCGCGCAAGCGTCCGCGGCGGCCGGCAAGGTGCTCATTATGTTGAGCCAACCGAACCTGACGCGCGAACCGGAAATCGCCAGCGTCGACGAACGCCTCTGCGCGTCCTGCGGCGCCTGCGTCAAAGCCTGCCCGTTCCAAGCGATTACGAAGGAAGAAATTCGCGACCGCAACGGAAATTTGGTCAAAACGACGTCGCGCGTCAACCCCGGCCTCTGCATGGGGTGCGGCACCTGCGTCGCCGTCTGCCCGTCGAAATCGGTCGACCTCATCGGCTTCACCGACGACCAAATTTACGCGCAAGTCGAGTCGTTGGCCGACTAACGCCGACGACCGGTCGAACTCGAACGCCTCGTCGAACCGCGTCGAGCGGACGAAACGAGGCGGCGAGTCGCCGAAACGCAAACGGAACAAAACGTTTATTGGCCGACGTCCCCGAGGCGAATCGGCCCCGCTTTCCCAAACGGCGGGGCGAGCCGACGGCGACCGACGCCGCGATTATAAGGACTTATTATATGAATCCCGAAACGAAAACAACCGGCGGTTTCGAGCCGAAAATCGTCGCGTTCGTTTGCAACTGGTGCACTTACTTGGGCGCCGACTTGGCCGGCACGAACCGCCTCGAATACCCGGCGAACGTCCGTATTATTCGTCTGCCTTGCACCGGGCGCGTCGACTTCAACTTGATCGTGAAGGCGTTCGAGGTCGGCGCCGACGCGATTTTGGTTTCCGGCTGCCACCCGGGCGACTGCCACTACGCCGCGGGCAACTTCCACGCTCGTCGTCGTTGGGGGCTCTTCCGCGAACTCCTCGACACGATCGGCGTCGACTCGCGCCGCGTTCATTTCTCTTGGATTTCCGCCGCCGAAGGCGCGAAGTTCCAAAAGCTCGTTACCGAGATCGTCGAGAAGACCCGCGAACTCGGCCCTTACGAAGATTACAAAGCGATCGTCGCCGAAAAGTAACGTCGCCCCGCCGCGAAGCACGGTTCGACCGCCGACGGCGACGGCGAACCTCGCGTATCGAATAAAACGATTAACGAGTAAAACGATAAAATATTATGGAAAATCAACTTAGAAACGCGATTCGGAAACTTCTCGAAGAGAAGACCGTCGACGTCGCGATCGGGTACGGACGCGTCGGCGTCGGCGGCGCGGTCGGAGCGGTTTTCGTTACGGATCCGAACGAAGTCGACCGCCTCGTTTGGAACGCCGAATGTCGTCAAAATCTCGCCGTTCACCTTTCGCGCCCGGAAGTGAAAGCGCTCGGCAAACCGGCGATCGTCGTGAAAGGTTGCGACGCTCGCGCCGTCGTCGTGTTGGCGAACGAAGGCCAAATCGACCGCGAGAACGTCGTCGTTGTCGGCGTCGTTTGCGAAGGAATCCAAGGCGCGGACGCGTCCGGCGTCGCGACCGGAACCCTTCTCGATAAATGCGTTGCGTGCGTCGAACACGCCGCGCAAAACGTCGATATTTTAATCGGCGACGCCGCGAAGGCCGCCGAACTCGACGCCGCGAACGCGCCGAACGCCAAGACCGCCGGGAAACAAGCGAAGTTGGCCGCGCTTCTCCAAAAAACGCCGGAAGAGCGCTTCCAATATTGGCGCGACGAATTTTCGCGTTGCGTTCGTTGCCACGCTTGCCGTCAAAGTTGCCCGCTTTGCTACTGCAACCGTTGCGTCGCCGACAAAAACCGTCCGACGCGGATCGACACGTCGGCCACGCTCAAAGGGAACTTCGCTTGGAACATCTTGCGCGCGTTCCACTTGGCCGGTCGTTGCGTCGGTTGCGGCGCCTGCTCCGCCGCTTGCCCCGCCGGGATCGACCTCGATTTGTTGAATTTGACGCTCGCGAACGCCGCCGACGAACAATTCGGCTACGTCGCCGGGAAAGAACTCGGCGCCGCGCCGCTGATCGGGACTTACGCCGAGAACGATAAGGAGGAATTCATCCGATGAGCCAAGTCGTTACGCTGGAACAATTAAAGAAACTGGCCGCCGACAAATTGAGCGCGGGCGCTCGCGTCGTCGCGCCGGTCGTCGACGGCGGTTTGGTTTCCTTCAAAGAAATCTCCGACGCCGCGCAAGCGACGTTCGCGCCGCAAGTTCGCGTTCAAAATTCGATTAAGGAATTTTTCTTCCCGAAGCACGAAGTCATTTTCACCTTCGTTCGCAAGGGAAACGACGTCGAAGTGATCGACGCGCCGGACTTTGAAGACGACCAAATCATTATCGGCGCCCGTCCGTGCGACGCGGCGGCGCTCCCGATTTTGGATCCGCTCTTCGGTTGGGACTATCAAGACCGCTTCTTCCAACAACGCCGCGCCAAGACGACGGTCGTTACGTTCGCCTGTAAAGAAACGGACGCGCACTGCTTCTGCGCGGCGGTCGACGGCGGCCCGGACAACCAAGCCGGTTCCGACGCGATGCTCTTCGACCTCGGCGACGGTTCGTTCGAAGTGCGAACGTTCACGGACAAAGGCGCCGCGCTCTTCGCCGGAATCGCGACCGAATCGGACAAAACCGGTTCCGCTTGCGCTCCGCCGACGTGCGATTTCGACGTCGAAAAGGTCGCCGTTTGGATTACCGAAAACTTCGCGTCGCCGGAGTGGGAAAAATTGTCGTTGCGTTGCGTCGGTTGCGGCGCCTGCGCTTACGTCTGCCCGACGTGCCACTGCTTCGATATCGTCGACGAAGGGACGTACTCCAAAGGTCAACGCGTCAAGAACTGGGACGCTTGCCAAGCCGGCATGTTCACTTTGCACGCGTCCGGGCACAATCCGCGTTCGACGCAAGGAAAGCGCCAACGTCAACGTTTGACGCATAAATTTTCGATTTATCCCGGGAAATTCGGCCCTTACCTCTGCACCGGTTGCGGCAACTGCTCGCGTTCGTGCGGCGCGTCGTTCGGCGTTCGTCCGGCGCTCGAAGCGTTGGACGCCGACGTCGTTCAAAAGCAAGAAGACTAACGAGAACTCGACTCGATTAAAACGCGGCGCGCTTCTTTCCGACGGCGCGCCGCGGACACGAAGGAAGAACAATGGAAAATATTTACAAGCCGGACGCGATGGAAGTCCTTGAAGTTACGCAGGAAACGGCGGACGTCAAGCGCGTTCGCATCTGGTTCCGCGATCCGGAAAAAGCGGCGGAGTTCAAGTTCAACATCGGGCAATTCGGCCTTTACTCGGTTTTCGGCGTCGGCGAGTCGACGTTCAATATTTGCTGCTCGAACTCGAAAAAATACATCGAGTTCTGCTTCCGCAAGACCGGGCGCGTTACCGAACGTATGTGGGACGTCGAGCCGGGCGACACGATCGGCTTCCGCGGTCCGTATGGGAACTCGTATCCGATGAAAGAGTGGGAAGGCAAGAACCTTGTCTTCGTCGCGGGCGGTATCGCGATGCCGCCGATTCGCTGCGCGATTCAATACGCCTTGGAAAACCGCGAAAAATACGGCAAAATCACGATCGTTTACGGCGCGCGCACCGTCGGCGACCTGGTCTGCAAGAGCGAACTCGACGAATGGGCGAAGTACCCGAACGTCGACGTGTTGAAGACGGTCGACCCGGGCGGGGAAACGCCGGATTGGGACGGTCGCGTCGGTTTCGTTCCGACGGTTCTCGGCGAAGCGGGCGTTTCGGGCGACAACTCGGTCGCGCTGGTCGTCGGGCCGCCGATTATGATCAAGTTCTCGCTCCCGGTTCTCGAAAAGAGCGGGTTCAGCGACGACGCGATCTTCACGAGCTTGGAAAACCGAATGAAGTGCGGTCTCGGCAAATGCGGTCGTTGCAACTGCGGTTCGGTTTACGTCTGCAAAGAGGGCCCGGTCTTCACCTTGGCCGATATGAAGGAACTCCCGGACGACTTCTAATCGTCGCGAACGGTTAGCGTTCCGAGTGAAAAGCGAAAAAGCGTCGAGCGAAAACTCGACGCTTTTTTTGTCGACGACGGGGAAAAGAACGACCGTTTTATTTTTGCAACGCAAGCGTTTGAATGAGCGCGGTTTGCAGAAGTTGCGAAATGTTGATTCCGCTTTTCTTGGCTTCGTCGTTAAGCCACATAGGAAGCGTAACGGTTCGGTTGACGCTTCGCTGTTGTAGCGCGTCGGCGTAACGAATCATATCGACTTCGACCGCGCAAAGGCGCTCGTTTTCCGCCAACTCGATTTCCGTAATCGGCGACGGCGCCGGAACTTCGACGCCCCGTTTGTGCATATCGTACAAAACGGCGGCGATCGCGTCTTTGGCGTTCGCGACCGCTTCCTCGAACGTTCGTCCGTCCGAATAAGCGTGAAGATCGGGAACGGAAACGCCGTACCCGACGTCGGCGTCGTATTCGAAAACGACCGGGAAAACGTATCTTGCTTTCAACATTGTTCTCGCTCCTATTATTTTTGTCGCCCTTCGCCGCGCGCGTCTTTTAGAATACGTTTCGCCGTTCCCGTCGGTATCTCTTTGCATCCGTGATTAGCGACGACGATAACATAGTTGAAATCGGGATTGACGTAAAATTCGTGGCTTCCATTACCTTGGCGGTCGAACGTCCAACCCAATTTTTTAAGTTCTTTGATTAGCTCGCGATAATTCATAAAGCGACCTTTTAATATTTTCTTGTCGTTCCACTTGTCGAGTATAACATATGTTTAAACCATTGTCAAGAGTCTTCCGTCAAGAAACGCGAAACCGGCGGGAGCGTTGGACGCTCTCGCCGGTTTTTCTTTGTTAAGCGCGTTGAACCAACGCTCGCCGCCGCTTAGATTTTCGACAGGTCGACGACGAACGTCGCTTGGCGAATCGCTTTGGAGCGCGGGTCGAAGACGCGAATTTCGACTTGCACGCTCTTGAGCGGAACGTCGTAAGGCGGCGGGTAGTTTTTGAGTTGCGCCGAAGTCGGAGTCGCGTCGAGCGGAACGTCGGCGAGCGAACCGTTCGCAAGTCGCGTATAACCGGCGACGGTCGCGGACATATAGTCGTCGTAAAGGTAAAGGTCGCGTTGGTACTGCTCCGACCACGTGTCGTAAACGCAAGGTAAAACAACGCCGTTAAGATTGTAACCGGTAAACTCGCGCGTTCCGTTCTGGATAACGTACTGACCGTAACGACCGTAAGAACGCAAGTCGTTCGGGTCGTCGACGAGCGCGGAGCCGTCGTGGACGCCGGAACCGAGGTCGACGTAAGCGTTTTCGCTTTCGTCCCAAACGCGAACGTTAAAGCTAATAACGTTCGTCAGCATCACGTCTTGGTTGAGCGTCAAATCTTTGTCGTAACCGTTGGCGCGGAGGTCTTCGGCGTTGCGGCGCAGGTCGCCGGTTTCGGAGTCGACTTGATCCCAAACGTGCGGCGAATCCCAGTAATTAATGAACGGCGCGTTGAGAACCGGGAGCGCGTTCGCGGCGTAAGCGTTCGCCGTCAACGGGGTCGAGCCGTCCGACGTGAACGAAAGCGCTTGTTGGTCGCCGGGCCAAAACGCGTCGAACGCCGACGAGTCGAACGGCCAAGTCAGTTGCGCGTCGCGAGCGTTGTAGTGACGACCGAACGGAGCCCCGGCGCGGAAGTTCGGGCCGGCGCTTTCTTGGAGCGTCGCCATTCGGAGCCAGTACCAAGCGCCGTTCGCGCCGTGCAGCGGGAAGGGGCCGCGTTCCAGATCGGAGGAGTCCGGGTGGAGGGCTTGACCGCAGGAGTTCCAATAGAAATAGCGGTTTTCGCGGTTCGACAGGTCGCCGAGCGTGTTCGCGACGAGCGTTCCGCCCGCGCCCATATGAACCGAAACGTCGTAGAATTGGTAAAAACCAAAGCCGCGACGGATATTGTCGTAAGCGGCGCCGGTGAAGGCCGTGTCGGAGGTCAGCGACGCGACGCGGAGCGCTTCGAAGCTCTCTTGGAGACGTTCGTTCGAAACGAGCGGCAACACGCGGCGGTAGAGCGTCGTTCCGCGAACGAACCAAACGATTTCGGCGTATTCCGATTCGATCGTCGTCGGGATTCCGTCGACGATTTGTTTATAAACGTTCCCGTTGGCGTCGGTCGCCGTCGCGTAAACCGGCTCGATAAAGCGCCCGCGGAACGGTTGCCCGTCCGGCGCTTTCGCGGTGAAGGAGAGAATATCGTCGAGGTCGCCGACTGTCGTGTCGACCGCTTCCGGAACGTTGTTCGCGTCGACGGCGTTGGAATCGAGGTAACGTTCCAAGTCGATCGCGACGTCCCCGACCGCGAAGGGTTCCGGTACGTTGACCCCGTTGAGCGCGACGCGGTCGAACGGGCCGCCCATTCCTTCGACGTAACAGAAGAACCCTTCGTCGCGGCGGGAGTTGCGCGGCGGGGCGAGCGTTACCGACGTCGCTTCGAGGTCGGCGGTCAAGCGGTTTTTCGCGTTGCGCAACGCGTTCGACATTTCCATCGAACTCATCGTTTCGTTCATCGAGCCGCCGACGTTGCTGAAAATGCGGGCGACCGCGTACATCAGCGTCAGCGCCAACGTGATCGACGTCAAAATTTCGAGAAGCGTAAAACCGCGGCGCGGCGACAGGGCGTTCGATCGGCGGGAAAATAAGCTCTTGGTCATCGTCTTGTTTCGCTCCGTTGCTGGATCAACTCGGCTTCCGAAGTCGCGGCGCTCGACGTAAAAAGGTTGCGGAACGGCGCGTCGGCGACCGGCGAAAAACGTCGGCGGTCGACGGAAGTTGGTTCGACGCTTGCCCGCCGGACGTCCCGGCGTTCGTCGAAGAGTTGGCGGCGACGTTTAGACGTTCGACGGCGGCGCGGCGTTCCCAAGTTCTTTCCTTTTAGCCAAGCGTTTTCCCGCGGTCGCGGCGAAACGGCGGCGCCGACGGTAAAACGCGCAAAACGGGGAAAATAGCGAAACTTGGCGTCGGAAGCGCGGCGTTCCGAATCGTCCGAAAACGTTCCGACTCTATTTTAATCTTTTTTCGCCTTTACGTCTACCGATTTTCGCGCCGTTCCTCGATTTTTTTCGATTTTATTTCGCGATTTACGTCGTTTTTTCCGCGCCGTCGGAATTTATCGCGCTTTTTGGTTGACAAAGCGAGTTTTGTTCGGTATCCTTTACGTTGCGGAGCGCGATTTTTGACGCTTGAACGGCGAGCGGCGGAGGTCGGAGCGTTTCGAAAAATCTCGACCAAGAAAGGCGAAAAAATGAAAACGCGTTGGTTCTCTTGGATGTTGGCGGCGATCGCGGTCGTTTCGACCGGAAACGCTTGGGCGGCGGAAGCGGCGAAAGTTCCGTTCGCGCTCGACGGCGCTTACTCGACCGGCGTCGCGGCGGCGGAAACGAAAGTCGACGGCGACGTTGCGGCGACGCGGTACGTCGCGGCGGACGGCAAGTTGGCGGTCGACGTGCGCGTTCGAACGTTCGACGGCTTCCCGGTTCGCGAAATCTCGACGTCGCTAACGAACCTCTCCGCGACGGAGCCGACCGACGTCGTTCAAAATTTGCGCGTTTTCGCCGATTCGTTCGCGCTCCCGAACGCCGACTCGACCGCGACGCTCGACCTGCTCCGCGGCTCGACTTGCGTTCCGGAAGACTTCGCGCCGTTGAATTTCGCGTTGAAACCGGGCGAAGAAAAGACGTTCGCGACGCCGAGCGGGCGGTCGTCGAGCGAATTTACGCCGTTTATCGACGCGAGTTTCGACGAAACGAACGGCGCTCTCTTCGCGATCGGTTGGACCGGCGACTGGAAAGCGCGCTTCGCCAACGAAGGCGGTTCTTTGCGCGTCGAACTTGGGATGGAGCGTTGCGCAATGAAGCTGAACCCGGGCGAAACGCTCCTGCAACCGTCCGTTTTGGTTTTTGAACGCAAAGGCCAAACGCGCCGCGCTTTTAAGACGGTCGTTCACCGCTTTATGCGCGAACATATGTCGCCGCGCGACGCCGAAGGAAAGATCGTCCCGCCGATTCTCGCGATCACCGCCGGCGGAGGGAACAAAACGCCGCAAATGATGCTCGATATTCTCCAATATCGCCTCGACGCCGGGATTCCTTGCGACACGTACTGGGTCGACGCCGGTTGGTACGGCGCGCCGCACGAGACCGACCCTTACCCGAACTGCGGGCCGGACTGGTACCGCTTCGTCGGCGATTGGCGCGTCAACACGACGACGCACCCGACTGGCGACCTCCTCCCGATCGCCGACGCCGTTCATAAGGCCGGAATGCGCTTCCTCCTTTGGTTCGAGCCGGAGCGCGTGCACGAGTCGGCGCCGGTCGTGAAGGAGAACCCCGATTTCGTCGAGGGCGCGCTCTACAATTACGCGAATCCGGAAGCGTTAAAGCGCATTCAAGACATTGTTTATGGAACGATCGAGAAACACGGGATCGACGTTTACCGCCAAGACTTCAATATGGAACCGACCGGATTCTGGGCGCGTCTTGAAGCGAAGGAAGGCGCCGATCGCGTCGGAGCGGTCGAAGCGAAACACGTCGCCGCGTTGTACAAGTTTTTGGACGATATGCGGGCGCGCTTCCCGAACATTTTGCTCGAAAACTGCGCGTCGGGCGGTCGCCGAATCGACTTCGAGATGGTTCGTCGGGCGCATTCGTACTGCCGCAGCGACTATTTCATCGGAATGAAACCGGGCGACACGGCGATTAATCTCGGCCAAAATATGACGCTCAACTCGACGCCGTTCTTGCCGTTCCAAGGCGGCGAAACGAACTGCGTCGCGGTCGGCGACGATTACGGCTTTATGAGCGTCGTTTCGTCCGGAACCGTTTTCACTCCGACCGACTTCGACGGCGGAATCGTTCGACGCAAGTTTACCGACGCCGAAACCGCTTGGTTCCAAAAGATGTTCGGCTTGACGGCGCGCCTGCAAGCGTATTATATGGGCGACTTTTACCCGTTGACCGACGAAACCGGCGCCGCCGACGACGTTTGGTGCGGTTGGTCGCTGCACCGTCCGAGCGAAAACGACGGGTTCGCGCTTGTTTTCCGTCGCGCCGACTCGCCGGAGGAAACGAAAACGTTCGAACTCCCGGCGGTCGACCCGACGGCGAAATACGAAGTCGAGTATTTCGACGGAACGAAGGAAGTCGTTAGCGGAGCGGAACTTGCGAAGCTCGAAGTGAAGCTTGCGCCGCGTTCGTTCTTCTTGGCGATTTACAAGAAAATCTGACGGCGGTTTAAGCGACGGAGCGTCGAGCGTTTGGAGCGTTCGGCGTTGAATTTTAGCGTCAAGCGGGCGACGTAAAGCGCGGCGTCCGCTTGCGTTGCGTTCTTAAAAGAAAGACGGCGAAAGTTGAAAACGCAAGGAGGAACGATCGACGAAGCGGCGATAAAGAACGCGTCGAAATCGACGTTGTATAATTGGCGACGTCTTGGCGTCGACCCGAACGGTCGGTTGACGAAACGCGCGAACAAAACTTGTTCGACAAAGCGCCGCGTTCCGGTCGAATATTTGACGAATCGCGCAAACGTCGAGTTTATAAGACGTTTTGTCGAGTTCGTCGACGCGAACGACGTTCCGCTTCGCGACGCGTTGGTGGCGCTCGCCGTCGCGCTTTTACGGGAACGGGGAATCTTGGACAAGGCGAACGTCGTCGACGTTTTGGACGCGGAGCGGTTCGCGTCGATTCCGGAAATCGCCGGTTGGACGCCGCCGCTCGACGAAACGGATCTCCTTGGCGCGGCTTATCTTGCGTCGACGACCGAGGGCGAGCGCAATTTGAAGGGCGCGTATTACACGCCCCGAAAAATCGCCGAAAAAATGACCGCCGATTTCGACTTTTCCGGCGGTAAAACCTTTCTCGACCCGTGTTGCGGCGGCGGCGCGTTTTTGACCGCGTTAAAAAACGTCGAACCGGAGCAAATTTTCGGCGGCGATTTCGACCCGACCGCCGTCTTTGTCGCGAAAATTAATCTTTTGCTGAAATTTCCGAACCGCGCCTTTGCGCCGCAAGTCGTTTGTTGGAACTTTTTAAGCGACGAAGCGAAGGAAAAAGCGCGCGCCGTTGGGTTTCCGGAAAAATTCGATTTTATCGCGACGAATCCGCCTTGGGGCGCAGCGACGACGCCGTGTAAAAGTTGGAAAGAGCAAACCGCCGAAAAACAAACGTTAACGTTGGACGATTTCGCGACGAAAGACGTTTTCGAACGGTTTTTCGCGAAGGCGTTTACCTTGACGAAATCGGGCGCCGCCGTCCGCTTTTTGTTGCCGGAGTCGGTTCTTAACGTCGCGTCGCACCGGGACTTGCGCCGCTTTTTGACGGAGCGCGTTCGGCTGGAGCGGATAACGTTTCGCGACGAGACGTTCGCCGGGGTCGCGACGAAATGCGTCGTCGTTTCGACGCGTTGCGCTTCGCCGTCGGAAACGTTGGAAGTCGAGGACGCGCAAGGCGTTCGGAACGCGTCGACCGCGCCGTTTTTCGCGACGAAGAATCGCGTTTTTTCCTTTCCGACGCCGGAGGACGAGGCGATTTTGCGCCGCGTTCGCGAGCTCGGACGTTTCGACTTAAGTCAAAGCGTTTGGGCGCTCGGCGTCGTTACCGGAAACAATCGCGAAATTTTAAAGCGCGTTCCGGAAATGGGTTGCGAAGCGATTTACACCGGCAAGGAGATCGAGCCGTTCGCGTTGAAACCGCCGCAATTTTACTTGCGTTACGACCCTTCGCGTCTGCAACAGGTCGCGAAAGAAGAGTATTATCGAGCGCCGGAAAAGTTGGTTTATCGCTTTATTTCCAAGCGGTTGACGTTCGCTTACGACGCGTCGCAACGCCTTTTTTTGAACAGCGCGAACATTTTGATTCCGCGGATTCCCGGGACGAGCGCGAAAACGGTCGCCGCGTTTTTGAATTCGGAGCTTTTTCAATTCTATTATTCGCAAACATTTGCGGGCGCGAAGGTTTTGAAAAGCGAACTGTCGGAATTGCCTTTTCCGGCGGTCGACGCGGCCTTGAATCGACGCTTGGAAGATTGCGTCGACGTAATTTTAGCGGGCGAAACCGCCGAAATCGAAACGTTAAACGACGAAATATTCCGTTTTTATCGACTAAACGGCGCGCAAGTCGAGCGGGTAAAAAGAAAAAATCGAAAAAATGAAAAGGAAACCCGCGAACGTTAAGGAGTTGGGAGCGTTTGGACGAGGGGCCGATAACGAAATTTTTCGCCGCGCCGCCGGTCGAGCGACGTAAGAAGGGGAATGAAAGGAGCGTCTCTTGAAAATTTACTTTACCGCCGAAGAAATCGCCGCCGCCGTCGAGCGCGTCGCGACGCAAATTAACGATTATTATCGTAAAACTCCGAACGATAATATTTTAGTCGTCGGCGTTTTGAAGGGCGCGGCGATATTTTTCGCCGACTTGACGCGCAAGTTTGATTTTCCGTTGGAAATCGATTTCGTTCGCGCCGCAAGTTACGGCGACGCGCGAGTTTCGAGCGGAACCGTCGCGTTGACGAAAGACGTCGAAACGCCGCTCGAAGGGCGTCGCGTCTTGATCGTCGAGGATATGATCGATTCCGGGCGTTCGCTGAAACGGTTGCGCGACCATTTTGTAAGTCGCGGCGCCGCCGAGGTTTGCGTTGTCGTTCTGGTCGACAAAAAGACAAAACGCGCCGTCGACGTTCCGGTCGAGTGGAGCGCGTTGGAGTCGGAAGACCTCTTTTTGCTCGGATACGGGCTCGACGACGGCGAACGCGGACGCAACTTGCCCGACCTCTGGGTCGTCGATTAAGCCGCTGGAACGCCGAAGTTTAGAACGCGCAAAAAATAAAAACGCCGTCGCGAAAAACGACGGCGTTTTTTATTGAGCGAACGTTAAACGCGTCGAGCGTCGACGGCGGAAAGAACGCGGCGCGACGTCGTAAATCGCGGAAAAACGTTAGTTGCGTTGGAGAACGCCCGCTTTCAAGTCGTCCGGCGCTTGACGCTTCAAGACGAAGCGCTGTTTCTTGCCGGTCGCGGTGTACGGGAGTTCTTCGACGAAACGATAGTAGCGCGGAATCGTAAAGCTCGACAAACTCGGGTGTTCGGAGCAATATTTAAGCAATTCGGCGACGGTCAGCGACGGGTCGGAAAGGACGACGTAAGCGACAAGCGCTTGCCCGCGCGTCGTTTCCGGAACCGGGACGACGATGCAATCCGAAACCTTCGGGCAGTCGCAAATCGCCTCTTCGATCGGCTGCGGATAAATATTTTCGCCCGCGCAGATCATCATATCGTCTTTGCGCCCGACGATGGAGACGTATTCGTTTTCGTCCCAAATCGCGAGGTCGCCGGTGTAAAGGTAGCCGTTCTTGAACTTGCGCGCGGTCTCCTCCGGTTTGTTGAAGTAGCCGTAAGCCGTTTTCGAGTTGCAACGGACGATCACTTCGCCGAGCGTTTTGCCGTCTTTCGGCGTCAAATTGTCGGGCGAGCCCCAACCGTCTTCGATCGGTTCGACGAGAATCACGTCGTCGTCGTAAGCGGCGCGCCCGGCCGTCCCGGCTTTTTCCGGCAGGTCTTTCGAGTCGAGGAAGGTGTTCAGGAACGATTCCGTCGTGCCGTAACTGTTGATGAAATCGATCTTTGCGAAAACGCCTTGCAGGTAGCGGTAAACGGCGCGTTCGAGGTCGCTTCCCATCATCACGAGGAGACGGAGCGACTTCACGTCGGCGTTCGCTTTTTCCTGTTTGCGCGCGACCATCGTCATCGCCGACGGAACGCCGAGCAGAATCGTAACCTTCCGCTTTTGAACGCATTTAAGACAAGTAGACGGGTTAAATTGCCGCAAAATAACGATTTCGCCGCCGAGATAAAGGGTTGGCGTCATTCCGCCGTGGAAACCGCCGCGATGGAACCAAGGCGTCGTGTTGATCGTAACGTCGTCCGAGAAAATAGGATAGCGCATCGCGACTTCGTGCGCCGACATCACTTCGTTCATGCGGTTGATCGGAACGCCCTTCGAGCGCCCGGTCGTGCCGGACGTGTAGAGGCGGGCGATCTCGTCGAAAATCGAAACGTTTTCCGGTTTCGGCGGCGCGGCGGCGTCGGCGGCGAACGGCGCGACGTAATCGTCGAACGCAACGCATTCAATTTGAAGGCTTTCCGGAACGCCGACGCGAACCGTTTTCGCCGGTGGAAACGCCGCCGTTTGCAGGGCTTTCGCGACGACCGACTCCATTTCCGCGTCGAAAATAAAGATTTTCGGGCGGCTGTCGTCGAACGCGTAAGCGATTTCGTTCGGCGACCAGTTGTAGTTGAGCGGATTAAAGATCGCGCCGATTTTTTGCGACGCAATGTAAGCGAAAACGAACTCCGCGCCGTTGTAAAGACCGACCGAAACGACGTCGCCTTTGCGGACTCCGTCGGCGTAAAGCGCGGCGGCTAAACGGTTGGCTTCGGCGTTCAGTTCGGCGTAAGTCCAAACGCGCCCGGTCGGCGGGTCGCTAAGAGCCGGTTTGTTGGCGAAGCGGCGAGCGTTGCGCTCAAAGACGTTTAAAAAATCGAACTCCGCTTCGAATTGTCGTCGAACCGGGGCCGAGTCGTAAGTTTTCGGGTGTTCTTGATTTAGCGCGGTCATTTTTGCCTTTAACGCAATGTTCGCGCGTCGCTAAAACGCGGTTTTTGGGGGGCGCGTCGGCGACGCAAGGGGGGAGGAAAGGCAAGTCGAGCGTTGAGCGCGGCTTGAAAGGAAAACGGCGAAACGCGTCGAAATCGACTTCGCTTCGCCGTTGATAAACGTTGAAATTAAGCGGGTTTGGACGCGTCGGGTTTTGACGGCGCGTCGTCTTTTTTCTCGATCAGCGCGAAGGAAAGTTCCGCTTTGACGCATTGCTTGCCGCCGACAAAACCTTCGCAAGTGGTGAAATAAAACGGCTCTTTGATCCGGTCGACCTTGCAGGCCGTTTCGAAAACGTCGCCGGGTTCGACCGGGCGTTTGAAGCGAACGTTGTTAAGTCCGACCAAATAAGGCGTTTTGTTTTCCGGAACGCCGTTCGCGAGCAAAAACGCCGTCGTTTGCGCGAGCGCTTCGCATAAAATGACGCCGGGAACGACCGGATGACCGGGAAAGTGCCCTTGGACGAACCATTCGTCGCCGGTAATTTGCAACTTGCCGCGCGCGACGTCGCCGTCCAACGCCGCGGAATCCAACAGCAGCATCGGTTTGCGGTGCGGTAAAAAACGTTCGATATCGACGACTTCCATCGGCGCTACTCCTTGCCGACAAGCGGCGTAAAATCCTTAAACGTAATAAGTTATAGACGCGGCGCTCCGTCGCCGCGTCGCGAAAAGGGGCGAGTCGCTCAACCGCCGATTCGACGGAACGCAAGGCAAGCGTTGTGCCCGCCGAAACCGAACGAGTTCGAAATCGCGAGGTCGAATTTCGCTTCGCGCTTCGTCGACGGAATGTAGTCGAGGTCGCATTCCGGGTCCGGTTCGAGGAGGTTAAGGGTCGGCGGCGCGACGTTTTCTTTCAGCGCTTTCAAGCAGACGATCGCCTCGACGGCTCCGGCGGCGCCGAGCATATGCCCGGTCGCGGATTTCGTCGAGCTGATCGCGAGGCGGCGCGCTTCGTCTTCGCCGAACGCGATTTTGAGGGCGCGGGTTTCGGCGACGTCGTTGAGGTGCGTGCCGGTGCCGTGCGCGTTAACGTAAACGCTTTCGCCCGCTTTCCAATCGGCTTCGCGGAGGGCTTCGACGACCGCTCGAGCGGCGCCGTCGGCGTCCGGTCGCGGCGCGGTCATATGGTAGGCGTCGCACGTCGAACCGTAACCGACGATTTCGCCGTAAATGTTGGCGCCGCGATTCTTAGCGCGTTCGTATTCTTCCAAAACGAGAACGCCCGCGCCTTCGGCGATGACGAAACCGGCGCGGCGAGCGTCGAACGGCAACGACGCGGCGTTCGAGTCTTCGGCGGTCGAGAGCGCTTTCATCGAGTTAAAACCGGCGACTCCGACTTCGACGATCGGCGCTTCCGTTCCGCCGGCCAGCGCGACGTCGGCGTAACCGTGGCGAATCGCGCGAACCGCTTCGCCGATCGCGTTCGTGCCGGACGCGCAAGCGGTAACCGCCGGAAGCGCGGCGCCGCGGAAGTCGTAACGAATCGCGAGGAGACCCGCCGGCATATTCGCGATCATCATCGGAACGAAGTACGGCGAGACGCGGCGCGGGCCCTTGTCGAAGAGTTTGAAGCAGTTGGTTTCGTTCGTTTCGAAACCGCCGATTCCGGTGCCGAGGTAAACCGCCGCGCGGTTCGGGTCGACCGTGCCGACGACGCCGCTCAATTGAATCGCTTCCGACGCGGCGGCGACCGCGAACTGAGCGCTGCGATCCATTTTGACGACTTCGGCTTTTTCCATCCAGTCGAGCGGGTCGAAATTTTTCACTTCGCCGGCGAGACTCGATTTAACCCGCGACGCGTCGAAGCGAGTGATCGGGCCGATTCCGCAAACGCCGGCTTTAAGGTTCGACCAAAAGTTCCTAACGCCAATTCCGATCGGCGTAACGGCGCCCATTCCGGTAACGACGACTCGACGATTCATTCGCTTCCTTTCAATATTTCTATAAGGCGTCGACGCCTTAATTGATTTTTCGTTCGACGGGAGGGGGTAACGCGCCGGACTTAAAACGATTCGTTTTGAGCCGCTTCGACCGTCGCGACGACGTCTTTGATCGTCGCTAATTTTTTCGTCGGTTCAATTTCGACGCCGATTTTTTCTTCGAGCGCCATCAAAAGTTCCGCCGCGTCGAGCGAATCGACGCCGAGCGAAATAAGTTCCGTTTCGGGGGTGATTTCGGAAGCGTCGAGGCCGTAACGGTCGGCCAGCGCGTTCGCGATCATTTGAAAGATATCCATTTTGTTCTCCTAAAGCGCGTCGGCGGGGCGCGTATGAAGTTACGTAAGAACAACCCTAAACGACGAAGAAATTTTGACAAAAAACGGATTTTTACCAATTTTTTCGTCGCGCGGCGCTTGCCGCCGGTTAACGCTGTTAACCGAGCTTTCAACGTTCAATATAACCGCGATTGGGCCGACGTCAAGCGGGGGGCGGCCTTGATTCGCGTTCTTTTTGACATTTTTTTAAAAAATGTCTCGTTTTGGTTAAGGGTTAGTTTTTTCTAATATGACAAAAACGGCGTGTTTTGGTTTTCTAACTTTTGACGTCGCTGGATAGGGCGACGAGCCGGCGAACGGCGTTGGTTTAGAAAAAAAGTTAGGGTTGGCGAAGTTAAGGTAAGTCGAATTCGCGATCGACGAAGTCGGCGACGAACTGAAGCGAGACTTCGTCGTAAGGAAGGTCGCCGTTGCAGAACATCAACGCGGCGCCGTAAATTAGCGAGCGAACGACGTACATTTTGGCGCGCGCCGTTTCCTCCGAAACGCCGGCTTCGTCGCAATATTGGCGAAGAAGCGCCTTCGAGAGTTCGCTCGTTTTCGCTTTAATTGGGAGATAGTCGACGCCGTTCGTTTTGCCTTTGGCCGTCCAGACGGCGAGAAAACGCGGGTTCTCGACCATAAAACGAACGTATTCGCGACTTAGCTCGATCAGTTGGCGGCGAAGGGGCGCGTCGGCGAAACGGGCGATCGTTTTTTCTTGGCGCTCCAACCACTTTTCGTTGATGTACGAGATGACCGAAGCGAGAAGTTCGCTTTTGTTTTTAAAATGTTTATACGGCGCCGCGCAGGAAACGCCGCAAGCGTTCGCGACGCGCCGCATCGAGAAACCTTCGAAACCGAACGCTTCCGCCTCCGCGAGCGCGGCAAGGGTTAAACGTTCTCTAACGGTGGGTTGCGTCGGATTGGTCGAAGGCGTCATAGGGCGGGGCGGCGTTGGAGGAAAGCGGGAAAGGAACGGCGTTTAAAATTGCGATTCCGGAATCAGACGGAATTGACGGCAAATCGCTTGGGCGATCTGTTCCGGATTCGTGCCTTTGCGGAGGCGAACGCAATCTTTGTTCGATTCTTTGACGAGCGTCGCGAATTCTTCCGAGTGCTTATGACTGCACCAAGGGATGTAAATCAGGAACAGGCGGGTTTCTTCGTCGCGCAAGAGACCGGCGAAACGTTCGAGCGAATCGCCGTGGCTGGTTTCCGACCAAACGAGGCGAACGTTTAAATTTTTTTCGAGCCGAGCTTGAAGGTGCGGTTGCGGCGTGCCTCCAACGAAAACGGCGCGCGCTCCGGCGTAACGTTCGCGAACCGCTTGGACGGCGGGCGAATAAGCGACCTCCGTCGTTTCGAAAAGCGCCGCCAACGCTTCTTCTTCGCGAATTCGAACGAGGTCGATTTCTTGAACGACGCGTCCAAAAGCGTCGGTCGTTTGCGCTTCGTCCGGGATTTTGTCGACGTAGTCGCGGAGACGCTCGCGGAACCAGACGGAGGACGGCGGTTCGCGAAACGTTTCGCAGAGCGCCGTCGTCGCTTCGACGATTTTGTTCCAGTCGTAAAGCGAGTCGGCGTCGATCGCGATTTTTTTCAGGTGATACTCGATTTTGCCTTCGAGAGAACGGCGTTCTTTGACGCGGGAACGAAGAGATTCGGACTCCTCCGCCAACGCGGCGACGTCGGCGCCGACGGTGAGCGTTTCCTCGAAGGTTAAGCGGTCGTGAAAACGTAGGTTCGCGAGAAAAACGCCCCTCGGCCCGCATAAGCTCAAGAGGAGTTCGTAAGCGGCGCGTTGCGTTTCTTCGGCGGCTAACGAAACGTTAAGTCGCGATAGAACCGATTTTAAACCGCATTGAGCGTTGGCGGTCGCCTGCGCGACGAGCGAGAAAAAATGGTCGTGCCGACGGTCGCGAGGCAAGTCGACGACTTGCGCGAAAAGTTCGAACGCTTTGGCCGCGATTTCGTAACATTGCGCCGCCTCTTCCAATTCGTCCGGCGTGAGTCGACGCGCGAACGAGCGGGGAAAAGTCGGTTTGGAACGCGTTAAATTTTCGCCGTCTTGCGGAAGAGCGGCTTCGTCGTCGGGGAGCGCGGGAAAACCGGCGGCTAATCGACGGCATTCTTGGGCGATCGTTTGAACGCGGGCGACGATCGCGGGAAGGTCGAGCGTTTCTTCGGCGTCGCGGCGTTTGGCGGCGATCGCGTCGTCGGGTTCGGAAGGCGCCGCTTCGGAGCCGATTTTCAGCGACTCCACCGCCGCGGAGGACGCGATCGGGCGATAATCCGGGTGCGTTTTGTGATAAAGTCGCGTCGCCGAATTCTCTTCGACCATCAAGATTTGCGGCGAAAGAAGTCGGCGAAATTCTTCGCGTCGCGTCAAGAAAAATTCCGGCAATTCCGGGAACCGGGCGGAAATTTTTTCGGTCGCGAGGTAAGCGGGACAGACGAGATCGTTCGCGAGAAGAACTTCTTCGAGCGCGGCGTTCCAAGCGGGCGCGTCGAGTTCGAGCGCGCTTGGGCCCGTTTCCGGCGCAAGTTCGCAAAGCGCGTCGTTTTCCGGAGCGGGCTTCGACGGCGCGTCGGCGACGGGGGCGACCGTCGGGACGGCGTCGCGCCAAGAGGTCGCGTCGAGCGAATCCCAATCGATTCCGTCGTCGGCCAAGAGCGCGCGGAGGTCGTAAAGGCCTTCCAGATTGGCTTCAAGGGACGACGAAACGTCGGCGGTCGTTAAAAGAACGCGGCGCGTCCGACCGGAAAGAGCGCGGAGAAGTTCGAGCGGTTCCGGAATTCCAAGCGCGAAAAGAAGTTCGGTCGACGGGGCGGACGACGCGAGCGCGCCGAAAAGAAGGGCCGTCGCTTGAACGTCTTCGTCGTCGGCCGGAACGATTTCGAAACCGGCTTTGAGGAACTCGGGGGCGGCGAAAAAGCGCGACGGAGCCAACGTCGCGACGCGGCGAACGACCGCGACGCCGCGCGCCGACGTTTCGCGTTCGATCGCCGTTCGAATCGCGTCGAGCGACGTTAACGGAAAGGGGGCGTCGAGTATTTTGCCGGATAAAACGAGGGTCGCCGTTTCGTTGGACATTGTCGTTGCTTTGGGGGAAGGAAAAAGGGGGCGAGGGAATCGAACGGGGGGCGGAAAAACGGGACGGCGGAGCGAACGGCGGCGTTAATCCGGAGCGGCGACGGTCGCCAAAACGCTTTCGACGATCGATTCGACGGCGCGACGGCGGTTTTCGGCGCGGTAATTTTTCGGAACGAGGCGATGCGCGAGAACCGGAACGGCGAGTTGTTTGACGTCGTCCGGAACGGCGTAATCGCGACCGTCGAGGAGGGCGGCCGCCCGAACCGCTTGCGCGAACGCGAGGGACGCTCGGGGGCTCGCGCCGACCAAAACGTCGGGAGAGCGCCGCGTCGCGTCGACGACGTCGAGGAGGTAGTCGACGATTTCCGGCGCGATTTGCACTTCGCGAACGGCGGCTTGAATCGCGAGAACTTCGTCGAGCGAAAGAACCGGTTCGAGCGAATCGAGCGCGGGCGCTTTGCGGTTGGCGTCCAAAACGGCGCGTTCGGCGGCGCGGTCGGGATAGCCGATCGAAAGGCGCATCAGGAAGCGGTCGAGTTGGCTTTCGGCGAGCGGGTACGTGCCTTCGAACTCGATCGGGTTTTCGGTCGCGACGACGAAGAAGGGGCGCGGGAGCGGACGCGTCGTTCCGTCGGAGGTAACTTGGCGTTCGCTCGTCGCTTCGAGGGTCGCGCTTTGCGTTCGCGGCGACGAGCGGTTGATTTCGTCGGCGAGGACGACGTTCGCGAAAATCGGGCCCGGAACGAACTCGAAATCTTGCGTCTTCGGGCGGTAAACGTCGGCGCCGACGACGTCGAGCGGGACGAGGTCGGAAGTGAACTGGATTCGAGAAAAAGTCGCGTTTAAACTGCGCGCGAGCGCTTGGCCGAGAAGCGTTTTACCGACGCCGGGAACGTCTTCGAGAAGAAGGTGTCCTTCGGCGAAAAAGGCGACGAGGGTTAAACGAATCGTTTCCGGTTTTCCGATGAAGGCGCGTTCGACGTTTTCCGTCAGCCTTTGAATTGTCGTCGCGATTTCCCGAGCGTTCATAAATCGTTTTCCTGTTTGAAAAAGTTAAGCGCTTTTTGACAATAAACGAAACGGGGTCTTCTTTATTTTAGCAAATTTGCTTATTTTAACAAGACGGGGCCGCTATTTTATCGATTTTGTCGAATAAACGCGGAAGAACGCGAGCGCGAGAAGGGGCGGAGGAGACGCGAAGCGAAAAAAAGCCGTCGAGCGCGGTTTGAGAACGGCGTTCGACGGCGAAAAACGGAGCGCGAGCAAAACGGCGAAATTTAGCGTCGCGGCTCGGATTCGGAAGTCGGCGCGGAGACGCGTTCGGTCGAGAAGGCGTTCGGCGCGAGTTCGAGCGGTTCGATTTCCGGGAAGAGTTCGGCGAGCGCGTCGGCGAGTTTCGGCCCGCGAGCGTCGGTCAAGACGACTTTGCCGTCGCGACCGATTAAGATCAATTCCGGGACGCCGTTGATCGCGTAATAGTCGTGCAGGTGTTCGAACCCGGCCGCGACCGACTCCGTTTGCGAAATCATCGGCCAAGGAATTTCGTTTTCGACGACGAACGACTTCAACTTCGCGACGTCTTGGTCGATACTATATCCGATCAGTTCGAAACCGGCGTCCTTGTATTTAGCGTAAAATTCCTTCAAAATCGGAATTTCGCGGCGACACGGCCCGCACCAAGTCGCCCAAAATTCGACGAGAATCACCTTGCCTTGGTAATCTTTCCAGTCGAATTTCTTCTCGAACTTCCCGTTTTCGAGGAGGAGCCCTTCGAGCTTGAGTTCGCCGCCCGGGAGACGCGCGAACCGACGGCGACCGAGCGTCTTTTTGATCGGCTGAATCAGCGTCGGATTTTTCGTTTTTTCGAACTCTTCGCCGAGGAGGTCGAGCGCGGCGTCGCCGACGACGTTCGAGTAAGCGCGCATTTGCATAACGATTTGATAAGCGGTTTCGCCGTATTCCGGGTTCTCGACCGCGAACGCGACCGCGTCTTGGGCGAGCGACATGAACGCGTCGTCGCGAATCTTAGCCGCCAAGTTTTGCGCGACTTGGAGGCGAACCAAGAAGGCGTAATTCGCGTATTCGAGGTATTCGGCGCGTTTTGCGGCGGCGGTTTCCGCGTCGGAAGCGGCTTCGAACGCCGATTTCGCTTCTTGCGCCAACGCGGTCAGCTCGTCGAAACGCGGCCCGAGTTTTTGCGCCGCGACGCCTTCTTCGAGCGCGAACGTCGCGACGATTTGCGCGAGTTGCGAAACGTATCGCGAGCGTTCGTCGGCGGTCAAGTCGAGCGCGAGGAGCGCTTTCGTCGACTCGTAAAACGCGGCGGCCGATTCGGCGTAAAGGCGTTCGGCGTCGGCGGGCGCGGCGTTTTGGAGCGCTTGCGTCAATTTTTCTTGGAAAGCGAGAAGGTCGGCTTTCGACGCGTTTTGCGGAACGGCGAGGTCGAACGGCGCGGCGGCGTCTTGCGCTCCCGCCGTCGAAAGGGCGAACGAGCAAACAAAGGCGGCGGCGAAACTAGTTAGGTAAGAACGACGGAATAACGGAAAACGCATAAAATACTCCGTTGGGGCAAAATGGGGGGAATGGGAGAAAGCGAAAAAAGGGAAAACGCGAAGTCGCCGCGTCGAAACGCGACGCTTGAACGCCGACGTTAATTAATATACGGACGTTTGCCGACGTCGTTTAAAGGGTTATTATAGGTCGGCGTCGCGCCGGTTATTAATACATAAGGGGGAACGAACGACGTCGGCGGGCGAAAGACGCTTGCTCGCCGCGCCGTCAAAACGGGTTGTGAACGTCGATCGGGCCTTCCGGGAAGGTTTCGCCGCTCAACTCGCGGTACATCGGGCAGTTCGACTGCATATGAATCGGAAGTTCGCGGTCTTTCCACATCACCATCGAGTCGTTCGGAAGGCTCCAACCGTTTCGTTCGTAAAACGGAACGAGCGGTTCGCGGCAAAAAAGAACGGCGAACGGGTATCCGAGCGCGGCCGATTCGGCGAGCGCGACGTCGAGAAGGCGCGTCGAGAGGCCGGTTTTGCGAAAGTCCGGCGCGACCGAAACGCCTTGGACGCCGGCGACCGCGTACCGCCAATTCCAGCAGGTCGTGATGGCGCGCTCGACGACGGCGACGTGCCCGACGACGCGAAAATCGACCTCGTTTCGAGCGGGCTCCGCGTTCGACGGCGCCGACGAGGGAACGGTCGCGAGGACGGTGCGAACCGGGCGGGCGTCGTGCCAAGCGCGGCGCGTTCGGAAAATATCCGCCCAATTCGGGAACGTGTCGACAAGAAAACGGCGAATTTCGCGATCCAGCGTCGCGTCGATTTGCGATTCGTCGAGCGTTTGGATCGCGGGGGCTTCGACCATAGGAGGGGCGCTTTCTTGCGGGAAAAAATTAGAGGCGGGAAACTTCTCGCGGGCGCGAGACGACCGACGTCGGGCGTTTTTTACCGACGCTTGACATTTTACGTCTTTTATCGATTTGCAAAAGAGGCGAACGCGTCAAATTGCGATTTTTTCTTAAAATATTGCCGAAAGATTGACCGATAGGGCTTGATTCGCTCCGATTTCGGGAGTATTATTAAACCGTCGACGCCAATTTTGTCGAACGCAAATTTGGGGGAGAACGTTTGACGCCCGAACGCAACGTTTGGGACGGCGAAAAGCGGCGGGAGGTTCGGCGCGACGAACCGACCGACCGGAAGCGCCGAGATCGTTCGAAAAGAAGATTAACGACGTCGAAGGAAAAGGGCGCGCGTTTAGACGAGCGTTTCTTTTTGATCGACGTTCATTTTTTTGACAAAATTTTACTTTAGGAGAGCTGAAATGGCCGCTATTGTTAATGCCGAATCTTGCGTCGCTTGCGGCGCGTGTGTCGACGCCTGCCCGTGCGGCGCGATCGAAGTCCAAGACGTCGCCGTCGTCAACGACACTTGCGCCGGTTGCGGCGCTTGCGTCGACGCTTGCCCGACCGGCGCGATCACCCTCGAGTGAGTTTCGAACGTTGACCGCGTCGACGCAAAGCGCCGCGGTTAGCTAGCGAGAAAGCGACAACGCCGAAAGCGGTTCGTTGAAATGAGACGAACCGTTTCCCGGCGTTTTTGCGTTAATTAAGGGGAAAAAGTCGCGGTCGGCGGCGAACGGGGAAACGTTTTGGAAGCGAAAGAAAACGGAAAAAAAACGGGAGACGGCGCGTCTTGGCGAGCGTCGGCGTTCGCGGCGGGAGGAAAGAACGTCGAGCCCGGCGAAGAACGCGCCGACGCGTTAAACGACGAAAAAAAACGTCGCGCGACCCGAATTTGGGAAGGGAAAAAGGGCGAGGCGGAGAGCGTTGTCGCGAATCCGGAGAAAGCGCTTTCCGTCGTCTCGGATCTCGGCAAATGGCGCGAAAAATTCGCGTCGCCGAAGTTCTTTTCGCTCCGACCGCTTGCCGCGTTCGACGGCGTGAAGACGCTTTTTCGAGCGCTCGAAGCGACTTTTACCGGCGAATATCGCGGTTTCTCGAAGAAAACGCTCGTCGCGTTGACCGCCGCCGCGCTCTACTGTCTTTCGCCGGTCGACGCGATCTTCGACGCGATTCCGGGACTGGGGCTTTGCGACGATATTTTCGTCGTCGGCGTCGCGTTGAGAATGTTTTCCGCCGACTTGCGAGGGTTTCGACGTTGGGAACGGGAGAGGGCGGCGCGCGAATTATTTCGGGGCGTTCGCGAGCGTTTGCCGTCGATCGAACGCGTCGCGCTTTGTCCCGGTTGGTTGTCGGCGGAAGCGTCTTGCGACGAAATTGTCAAAACGTTGCGTCCGATTTTTCCGCGAGCGACGTTCGATTGTTATCGTTGGCCGTCGAACGTTTTTTGGGACGAGGCGCGCGATTACGTCGACGGGGACGGCGCGGAAAAGTTTGCGCAATTTGCGTCGACGTTGGCGACCGACCCGACGAAAGTCGCGTTGATCGGGCATTCGTTGGGGGCTCGGTTGACGGTTCGGGCGTTGGCGCGGCGAGCGCGTCGCGACGAACCGCCGTTTGGCGCGGCGTTTTTGTTGGGCGCCGCGGTCGACGCCGACGAGCCGGAACTTGAAGCGGCGGCGACGGGCGTTCTCGCGCCTCTCGGCAATTTTTTCGCGGGAGCGGATCGCGTCTTGAGGTTCGCTTATCAAACGGCGGAGAGGCGCCAAGCGTTGGGCCTGCGCGGCGCCGCGAGAAAATGGGGGAATTACGTCGACTGCGAAGTTTCCGGCGACGAAGAATTTTGGTTGGAAGTCGGCGAAAACGCGGTTGCGGCGGCCTCTTTGTTGAGTTCGAAGGGGCTTTTGGGGAAAATAGTGTTTTCCGCCGAGAACGCGGCGAAAGGAATGGAAGCGTCGCGGCATTGCTTTGCGCAGTACGCGACGTTTTTCCGAAGCGTTTTCGAATGAAACGGCGGTTTTGAGGGCGCGTCGCGAACGAGACGCGACGCGCCGAAAAGGTTCGTCGATTAAGGAACGACGGTTCGCGTTCGGAACGTAACGCCGGGCGTCGGCGCGGCGGACGGCGAAACGGCGGGAACGACCGCTCGGGTTCGGAAGCCGACGACCGGAGTCGGCGCGGAGAGCGTCGAGGCGGCGCGCGTTTGCGGAACGGCGACCGTTCGGTTGGCGGCGCGTTGAGCGACTTGGCGCGTCGCGGCGCGTTGCGGCCCGTTGCGTCGCGACGTTCGAGCGACGTTAACCGGCGTTTCCGGCGTTTTTTCTTTTTGAACTTCCGACGGCTTTTGCGCGTCTTGGGGTTCTTCTTGCGGAGCGTCTTGCGCGTCTTGGTCGTCTTGAACTTCTTGAGCGTCGACCGCGGTTTGTTCGGCGACGGCGGGCGAATCGACGGTTGGCGCGGACGTTTCGGACGCGGCGTCGGCGTCGTTTTCGGGCGTTGCGTTCGTTTCTTCCGGCGCGGTTTCGATCGGCGTCGCGTTCGTTTCTTCCGGCGCGGTTTCGACCGGCGTCGCGGCGGGGGGCGCGGCTTGCGGCGTTTGGACGGGGGGAAGAGCGGGCGCCGGGAGAAGCGCGTCGTTCGTCGCGGTCGCGTTTTGCGCGGCGTCGCTCGGCGAAACGGTAACCGGGACTTCTTGTTTGAAGGTTTTCGGCGTCGCGTTGGCGGCGGCGATTTGCGTCGCGTCGCCGGAACCGTCCGGCAACGGATTTTCCGCTTGAAGCGGCGGCGATTTCTTTTCTTCTTCCTGATTTTCGTCGGAATTTTCTTCGGTCGGCGTCGTATTTTTTTCGTTTTCGTCGAGGCTTTGAGCGCGTTCTAAGTGGTCGACTTGATCTTTTTCGTTAGAATTGCAGCAAAACGGATTGGAACCGCCGGCGCAACCGACGGCGCCGAAGAGCGTCGCGATCAAAAACGAAACGAGCGCGACGTTGCGAAGAGACGAAAGCGGACGGCGACGGGAAGATATTGACATAAAAACTCCGATAAACGATGGAAAAAACGTAACGATCGGGCTTATCGTTAGCTTAGACGCGCCTCGCGAAATTAACGAGAAAACGTCGACTAAACAAACTATATTAATTATATGCGTCTTGGACGTCTTTTTTCAAGGTTTCATTAGCGCTTTTTTCGCTTTTTTTTGAATATTTTAACAAAGTTGGGTAGGTTGTGGGAGAAGTAGCGATTGAAGCGGTTTTGAATCTTTGGTTGAGTGGTGAAAATGGGGAAAGAATACCGTCGGTCGGAACGCGGAAGAATTTCAAGGAAAACGCCGCTTTTTTTCTAAATAAAACGAGAAGCGTTTGACGCGCGCTTGTTTTATCGGCGGGTTGCGCAAGACCGGTTCGACCTGTGTAAACGGAATAACCGGCGAAAAAGTTACGTCGCGCTTAAGTAGGCCGCGAACCGGTCTTTTTCCCGAGGAAACCCCGGTTTTTATTATAAGCGACTCCGAGGTCTGACGATGAACTTTGATAAGAAAGGCGCGATTTTCCGTCTCGACGTCGCTTGACGTTGGAAGAAGACGGACGAAGTCGCGACAGCCGCTCGACATATTTAAGGAGGAAAAAGTCGAGCGAGGGGTCGCGGCGGGAATCTCCGAGAGCGGAGCGGCTTTGACTCGCCTTTCCAACGCCGAACCGACGCGGCGACCGTTGAGTCGGCGGCGTTGCAAACGTTGAAATCGCTAAAATCGGCGCGGGCGTCGAGCGATTTCCAAAAAGACGCCTTGAAATTTGATTTTGTTTCGAGCGTTCGAAAAACGTTTGCGTATAAACGTCGGAAGCCGAAGACGCCGCGAGGCGCGAGCGTTGCGTTCAACGCTTCGAAGCGCCGCGTCGACGACGAAGCCGCTTGGGCGTCCTAAAGAAATAAAGGACGAAACGCAAAAGGGCGGCGAAGAAAAGTCGGCGCCGAATTACTCGGACGAACGTCCGACGCGCAACTTAACGCGCTTTATTTTCCCTGAAAATTAAAAAGGAAAATAAAACAAAAAAGCGTTAAGGTTTCAGGAAAGATCGCGCGACGGTCGCTCGGCGACGAGTCGACAAGCTGTCGGAAGCGAGTTGAGGAAAGAAAATCGCTTTCGAGGAACGGATACCGCATCGTTAGAAGGAGTTGTCATAATGCTTGTTTTGTCCAGATACAAGGATCAAAGTATCTATATCGGGGACGATATTGTCGTTACGATCGTCGACGTGCGAGGCGATCGCATCCGTCTCGGTATTGAAGCGCCGTCGAACGTTCCCGTTCACCGGCAAGAGATTTACGAAGCGATTCGACGTGAAAACGCCGTTTCGGACGTCGAAGAAGACGCCGTTTGCGCGGTCGCCGTCGACGGAACCGCGACTGCGACCGCGACTCGTCGAGTCGTTCGGAAAAACGCCGCGGATTTTGAAATTAGCTTGCAACGTTGATTGCGGAAGCTGAAAGTAAAAGCGACGTAACTAAAATGCGAAAAGCGGAGCGGCGACGTTCCGCTTTTCGCGTTTCTTGACGGAAAGCGCAGGACGGCGAAAAAAGAAAACGTCGTCGGGAACCCCCGTTGGATTTTGCGCGACGCGACGTATAATAAGAGGGGCGCGGAGGCCGAAACGACGTTTTTCGACCGCGCCGAGCGTATCTATTAATAATATTGACAAAATCGGGTCGAAACGACCGCGACGGAGCGAAGGCGATGGAACCGGAAAAGTTGTCGAAAACGTCGACGACGCGCTATCTTTACGAGTACCTCGAAGATTTGAGTCGAGCGGGCGTTCAAGATTTTTACGTCGGTTCGCGAGGCGCTCGAACGGGACAAAACGGAATGAAAAAACAGAATAAGCAAAACGCGCAAAATACGGAAAACGTCGCGATGGCGCAAACGAGACAAACTCCGCCGCCGATTTCGCGTCCCGAACCGCCGGAAGCGTCGTCGAGAGTCGAAGTTCCGGTTCCCGTCGCGCCGTCGAAGAGCGAACCGTTTCGCGTTTTCGAACCGACCGGCGACGCGACCGCTCCGGAGTTCGCCGAACGAACGGAGCAACTTCGCGTTATCTGCGCCGACGTCGCCCGTTGCGCTCGTTGCGCCGAGTTGGCGGCGAGTCGAACGCAAACGGTGTTCGGGAGCGGAAACCCGACGTCGGAACTCGTTTTCGTCGGCGAAGGGCCGGGCGCGGACGAAGACGCGCAAGGGCTCCCGTTCGTCGGGCGCAGCGGCAAACTGCTAACCGATATGATCGAAAAGGGGATGGGAATTCCGCGCGACTCGGTCTTCATCTGCAACGTCGTCCGCTGCCGACCGCCGCAAAACCGCAACCCGCATCCGGACGAAGCGGCGGCGTGTCGCCCGTTCCTCGACGCGACGCTCGACGTCGTTCGACCGAAATTTATCTGCTGCCTCGGCTCGATCGCGGCGAAAAATCTGCTCGGCGTCGACGTTCCGATCGGACGGCTCCGCGGAAAAGTTCACGACTACCGCGGAATGAAGGTGATCTGCACTTATCACCCGGCGTATTTGTTGCGCAATCCGCCCGCCAAAAAGGACGCTTGGGCCGACTTGCAACTCCTGATGCGCGAAATGGGGCTCCCGACGCCGACGAAATAAACGCCGCCGTTCGCCGTTTGTTGTAAAATGGAGAAAATAGCGAAAGTCGGATAAGCGCGGCGGTTGGGAGCGAATGTTCCGTCGCAACGTTTTGGAAAAAAAAAGAAAAAAGAGGGGAAAAGAGGTCGCGTTCCCCCCTTTTCAAGGCGCGCGTCGGCGCTATAATGAGGAGCAAAGTATTTTCGTTAAGGAACGATTCCGCCCCATTTCGCCCTTTGGGACGTTTTGAGGCGTCCGGCGGCGCCGCCTTCGACGCTCGCCCGCGTTTCCAGTCTTCTTGGTTTCAGGAAGAGCGATTCGAGCATATTTAAGGAGATTAACATGGCTAAACCGGGTAGAGGTCTTAAAAAGGCGAATCACGGCAAACGTCCGGCCAACGCGAAAGCGCGCCGCGCCAAGCGTCGCTTGGTCAAGACCTGATAGCGATTTCGATTTCGGTCGAAAACGCGTTCGGGCAACGTTCGCAACAAAGCGCGAATGGCGTTTTTTAACGCTTTTCGCGCTTTTGCCGTTTACGCCGGCCTCGGAACGCGTTGACTCGGGGAAATAAGAAGAATAGAGAAACGGCGGAAAGCGGAACGTTCGTTTTCGCGTCGCCGCAAGGGAGCAAGGAGGCGTTCGATGGCCAAGAAACCGCTTATCGTCGACGAGTCGCTTTACGATATGAACGCGCCGATCGCGACGCTCGACGAGATTCGCAAGTACAATCGCCAACGTTTCGAAATGGAGCAACTGACGGCGATTCTTTACGACAACTTCGAAGAAAAGAAGTGCGTCGGTTACAAAGATATGACGCCGGACGAATTCTGGGTTCGCGGTCATATGCCGGATTTCCCGTTGACGCCGGGCGTCGTGATGTGCGAATGCGCCGCGCAGATGGCGAGCTATTTCGTTACGAAGCACAATATGTTCAACGGCGCCGTGATGGGGTTCGCCGGGCTCGAAGAGGTGAAGTTCCGCGGAATGGTGCGCCCGGGCGACCGTCTTGTTATTCAAGCGGAAATGATTAAATGGCGCAAAATTTTGGTTACGTCGCACTTTATGTGCCTCGTCGGAGACAATATCGTCTGCGAAGGCGTCTTGAAGGGCGTTCCGCTTCCGATCGAGTCGACGCCGGCGAGCGAGTGAACAAGTCGACGGCGCGTTAAGCCGGGCGGTTTGCGCGGAGTTTAACGTCGCGTCGGTGCGCGACCAAAACTCGAAAACGTTAAAAATTATAAAATAGGGGGTTTGCGTCGGATGGGCCGTCGTTCCTTGCCGAAAATTAAGGGAAGTCTCGAACTTTCGCGTTATTTTATTCCGCTTCTCGACGAGTACGCCGAGCAAGGGCCTTACGAAGCCGAAACGGCGGAGCTGTTCGGAGCGGAAGGCGTTCGCGCGCAAGGTTACGACGCTTACGCCGGAATGAGTTTCGAAGCGCTTTCGGAGCGGCTTTTCGGTCGCGTCGCGCCGACGGAGTTGGAAATCGGTTCCGGCAAGGGCCTTTTCATCGCGGCGGCGACGAAGCGTTCGCCGGAGCGCAACTTTATCGGCGTCGAGCTGGCTTATCGTTACGCGTTGACGTCGGCGTCGCGCTTGGCGAAGCAAAATACTCCGAACGGCGTGATGTTCTCGGCGGACGCGGCGCGGGTGTTGCGCGACATTATTCCGCTGAATTCGCTCGTCGGCGCGCATATTTACTTCCCGGATCCTTGGTGGAAGAAGGCGCACCGCAAACGCCGCATCGTTCGCCCGGACGTGATCCAAATGATCGAAGAACGCTTGGTCGTCGGCGGGAAGCTCCATTTTTGGACCGACGTCGAAGAGTACTTTAAGAGCGGCGTTGAAACGATTAAGCTCTCGTCGAACTTGGCCGGGCCGTTCGATATTCCGGAGCGTAAAGCCGAGGGCGATCTCGATTATTTGACGCACTTCGAACGTCGCACGCGCCTCAATGAAGCGCCGGTTTATCGGTCGTATTTCGTGAAAAGAATCGGCTGAACGCGAATTAACGTCGACGGTTTTCGAGCGAAGCGGCTTGGGAACCGTCGACGAACTTTTCTAAATTCTCTAATTTGCCGCGTTTGACAGGCGGCGCGATAAAAAACGGCGACTTCGACGATTACGCCGTTGAGATTTTTCTTTTTTGAGCAGATTTATTAAAAATTTTTTTCGCGTTTCTTGACAAGTATTTCTTGACGCTTTATAATAAAAACGGCGCGTTGTAGCGCTGTTGAGGCAAAAAATCGTCGAAAAGTAGTTTTTCGGCGCGATTTAATACTATTTTAAGATTAAAGGAACAACGTAATGTCGAAATTTGGTAAAATGGGGGGGGGGGGCAAACCTAACGGCTTCACTCTCGTCGAATTGTTGGTCGTTATCGCGATCATCGGTATTTTGATCGGGCTTCTTCTCCCGGCGGTTCAAGCGGCTCGCGAAGCGGCGCGCCGTATGCAATGCACGAACCACTTGAAACAAGTCGGTTTGGCGCTCCAAAACTATCACGACGCATACAACGCGCTCCCGACGATGTCGCCGTTCTCGGCGTTCGGTTGGGACAACTACGCGCCGCTTAGCGTTACGATTCCGTTGCTTCCGTTTATGGAAGAGGCGCCGCGCTACGACCGTATTATGGATCTCGACAAAAAAACGCACAAAGGCGAAATCGGGCTCTGGGCCGGCGGTTTCTTTGAATCGGACGTCTACAAAAACCCGATCACGACGATCATTTGTCCGTCGGAACCGAACGGTATGCAACCGTCCGTTCACGCCGGCAACGCTCGCGTCAACGTGATGTACTCCCTCGGCGACGGCACAAGCAAACTCGACGCGCCGTACAACCACCCGAACTATATCAACGTTTCGACGAAAAAATGCCATACGCGCGGTCTCTTCCACCAAGAACACTGGAAGACTTACGCCGCCTGCACCGACGGCACGTCGAACACCGTCGCGGTCAGCGAATCGGCCAGCGCGCCGGAAGGCTATTGGTCGAGCGCGGTTAAGGGCGGTTCCGCCACCGTTTCCTCCTTCTACACCGGCGACCTCGACTGCCACCCGGACGTCTGTATGAACAACGCCCGCAAAGCCGACGACCCGACGCAACTGGTTGCCACCTGCGACACCTGGCGCGGCAACTTCTTCCAAGACGGGCGCGGCTGGAACGGTTTCCACACCGTTCTTCCGCCGAACGCGCCGAGCTGTCTCGCTTCGTCCAACGGTCAATGGGGCGCGATTTATCCGCCGAACAGCTATCACTCCGGCGGCGTCAACTGCGCGATGACCGACGGTTCCGTCCGCTTCGTCAGCGAAACGATCGACTGCGGCAACCTGAGCGCGACCTCGACGCAATGCACCGGCAAGAGCCCCTACGGCGTTTGGGGCGCGATGGGCACCCCGTCCGGCGGCGAAACCGAAACGATGTGATTTTAGCGTTTAGCGAAAATTTAACGTTCTTTTGACGCGGAGCGTCGACGGTTGCGTCGGCGTTCCGCGACTGATTTTAAGTCGAACAACGGCGGCGTTTGCGCGTCGTCGAGAAAGGCGGAAATAATGAAACGAATTTTTCTCGGGAGCGCGCTCGTTTTGGCGGCGCTCGCGTCGACGGTCGGTTGCGGGCCGAAACTTCCGGACGGTATGCCGAAACTGAATCCGACGACGATTACGGTGATTCAAGACGGCAAACCGCTTGAGGGCGCGGCGGTTTCTATGAAACCGGTCGACGAATCGATCAAGTGGACGAGCGGCGGCACGACCGACGCGAAAGGCGTCGCGACGATCGTTACGCACGGTCAATATAAGGGCGCCCCGGCGGGTAAATTTAAGGTCTCGGTCGCGAAAACGGTCGGCGAAGGCACGCCTCCTCCGCCGAGCCCGATCGACGCCGAATCGGCGCGGATTTACCAAGAATACGTCGACAGCGGCGCGACTTACGAAGAGTTCTTCGTCGTCGCCGAGGAGTATCGCTTGGTCGGCACGACGCCGCTTGAAGTCGAAGTCGTCGAAGGGACGAATAACTTGGAGGTCAACGTCGGCGAAGCGGTTCGCGACAAGGCGGACAACGGCGGCGGCGTTCTTTAATCGCGCTAACGCCTTCTTTTGACGGCGCTTGCGGCGTCGTTGAAAAAATCGAAAACGCCCGAAATCGTTCTAGCAAGCGGTTCCGGGCGTTTTTTTTACGTCGCGCCGAAAGATGGGCGGTTTGGGAAGATTTGCTAAACTTTGTCGCCGCGGCAATATTTTTAGCGTAAATTTTGAAAAAAGTTGACGAAAGCGGGAGATTTTTCTTGCTTTTTTAGCGCTCGGCGGGTATATTGAAGGCGTCGACGGAAACGGTTCGTCCGTTTTCCTTATTTTTTCCCGGCTTTTTCGACGCGACGAAACGGCGAAAAGGCTTTCTTTTATTCAATTTATGAAGGAGTTTTGGAATGCTTTCGAAAAAGATGTTAAACTGGGGGGGGGGGGCAAAGTTTGCCGCTTCGGTTTCACCCTTGTCGAACTCTTAGTCGTCATCGCGATCATCGGAATTTTGATCGGCCTTCTTCTTCCGGCCGTTCAAGCGGCGCGCGAAGCGGCGCGTCGCATGCAATGCACGAACAATCTGAAACAACTCGGGTTGGCGATTCACAACTACGTCGACGCGGACGGAACGTACCTGCCGCCGGGCGGGATCGACGCGCAACACGGAACGTGGGCGATCGCGCTTTTCCCGTATATCGAAGAAGCGGCTTACGCGAGCGAATACACTTGGGGCGCCAATTATCCCTTCAATTCCGGCGACAACAACACATTGCTGGCCGGAAAACGGTTCAACGCGTACACTTGCCCGTCCGACGAGCCGCGAAAAAGCTCTTTTAACGGCTTCGAACACCATAATTACGTCGCTTGCGTCGGTTCGACCGGGATTTATCAATGCGACTACAACACGAACGGCGCGATCGGTTGGGTTACGGAATACAACGGCGTCGTTAACCGCGGCGCGGCGTTTAACATTCGCGGCGACGACAAACGTTTCGACGCTCCGGTCGCGTTGTCGGCGATTACCGACGGAACTTCGAACACGATGGCGTTTTCCGAAACGATTCAAGGTTCTTGGACCGGTTCCGGCACAAACGACCTGCGCGGTTTGATTTGGTACGGTATGTCGACGATTTACAGCGCGTACTACACGCCGAACCCGTCGAACCCCGACTACTTCCACGACTCCTTTAAACAAACGTCGCACGACCCGGAACGTTTCCCGTTGGACGGGTACAAGACGGTTCCGACGAGCGGCAGCACGTCGAAAGCGGTCTTTTTGAGCGCGCGTAGCAACCACTCGGGCGGCGTCAACGTCTCGATGGTCGACGGTTCGGTTCGCTTCGTTTCCGACACGGTGAACCGCGAAACCTGGCAAGCGCTTTCGACTTCGAAGGGCGGCGAAACGAACGTTCAACTTTAAGCGCTTGCGAACGAAAGGATAAGAACAACGATGAAACGTAACGTTTTGACTTGGGCGGCGCTGGCGACGCTCTTGGTTTGCGTCGTCGGCGCGACCGCCGGTTGCGGTTCCAAGAATCCGCAGGGCCGTCGAGCGGTCGAAGGAACGATTTCGATCGACGGAACGCCGATCGCTCAAGGTTCGATCGAGTTTACGCCCGATTCGTCGAACGCCCTTCAAACGAGTTCCGGCGCGGCGATTACCGACGGAAAATTCAAGATTTCCGAAACGAAAGGGTTGGCGGAAGGCTCGTATTTGGTCGCCGTGTCGGCGCGCGTCGACACGGGCGAAACCGTCGACGGCCCGATGGGCCCCGAACCGGTTTTCGAAGAGGCCGTTCCGGCGCGATACGGTTCCGAAACGCAAGAAAAAACGACCTTTAGCGGCAAAGGCCCGTTCGTTTACGAACTCGATATTCCGTCCGAATGAACGTTGACGCTCGGCGTCGCGGCGGTTTCGTCGCGGCGACCGACTTAACGTTCCGACGTTAATCGACGAAAAACGCCGACTTCGAAACGGAGTCGGCGTTTTTTTAACGCTTGCTAATTAAGAGATTAAGACGGCGTCGGAGAAACGATGTTACGCGGCGCCCCAACGTTTGCGCAGGGCCCAGTCGGCGATCAGGAGTCCGGCGAAGAGCGCGAAAATCGCCCAAGTATCGTAAAGCGACCGCTTGACTTCGCGGAAGTCGGCGACCGTCGCCCGTTTTTGCGCCAACTCGTCGAGAAACGACGCTAAGTCGTCGACGCGCAACGTTTTCCCTTCGGTCGTCGACGCGAGGTTTTCGAGCGTCGACGGCGACGCGGCCGGTTCGTCGAGTTCCAAGTTTTGCGCGAACGTCAAAAACCGAGCTTGCGCGCTTTGGAGCGGCGTTCCGGTCGACGAAAGAACCGACGCTTCGACGCGGTAATCGCCGACGCCGAGCGTTTCGCCGCCGCGATAAGTTCCCGTCCAAACGCCGTTTGCGTCGGTCAGCGCGACGTCGGTTCGCGAACCGTCCGGCCCGACGACGGTCGCCTTCGCCTTCAATTTCGACAAATCTTCCCCCTCTTTCGGACGGTAAACGACGCGGAAATCGACGTTTTCGCCCGGCGCGAACCGGCTGCGTTCGAGTTCGACCGCGAGTTCGCCTTCGAGAAGCTCGTCCAATTTCGCCGTCCATAAAAGCAACTGTCGCCAAAACTTGCGGTGTTCGTCTTCGAAACCGCGCATCCGCCAGCGCCAAGTCGAGTCGGTCGCGAGCGTCGCGACGCGACCGTCGCCGAAGCGGTTCAACACAAGAAGCGGCAACTCTTTAGAAGTCGCGCCGTCGGAGAGCGCGCCGGTCGCGGTCAAAGCGGTCGTCGCGCCCGGTTTCGGCGTTCCGACGCGGTAAACGCTCGACAGCGGCGGGAGCTTCGCCCAACTTTCGGCGTTCTTTTTCGGGTCGAGATTCAACTGCGCGACAAAGTCCGGTCGCCCGGAGCGAACGGCGGGCGCGGCGCGGAACTCCCCGTCGAAGCGGAGTTTCTGCGATTCCGGCGACGCGGCGTCAAAGTCGGCGAGGTCGGAGTCGAGCGGCAAACGGTCGGCGCTTCGCGTCGCGACCGGGAAAACGTCGGCCAGCGGCGTTTCGGCGTACCCGCCCGCGCCAAGCGAGCGTTCGCCCGCGAGAACGACGAGCCCGGTTCCGCTCTCGACGAGGTCGGCGAGGGCCTTCAACTCGTTCGGCTGAAACACCGCCGCGTCGACGTCGCCCAAGACGTAAGCGGCGTATTTGCCCGGTTTGAAGAACGTTTCGATCAACGATTTGCGCGAACGCGTCAAGGCGGCGACCCGCTCCGCTTCGGTCGCGTCGGGGAGTCGAGCGACCAACGAGGCGGTCGACGGACGCCAATATCGGACGCGGACGTCGGACGCTTCGTCGAGCGCGGCGCGGAGGAAGTTTTGCTCGTAACGCCTTGTGCCTTCGATGTATAAGACGTCGAGTCCGCCGTCGATCGCGGCGACGAACGCGCCGAGTTCGTTGTTCGAGTCGGCGAGTTCGCCTTCTTGCGGCGGCGCGGCGACGCGCAGCTTCCATTGCCCGGCGGTTTTCGGGGCGCAAACGAAGCGATAAGAGAGCGTCGCGTCGTTCGAAGTCGGCGCAAGTTCCGTTTCGTCGACGACTTCCAGCTTGCCCGGCGACGTCTCGAGCGAAAGCGCGAGCGGGATTTTTTGCCCGGCGAGCCCAAGAACGCGAACTTGGCCGGAGACGGTCAGCTCGTTCCCGAGAAAAACGCGGTCGTTCGAGCGCAGGTCGAGGACGGCGACGTCGCGCGTCGTCGGGGAACCCTCCGCGGAGCCGAGCGGAACGGCGAAAATCGGGCGTTCCGCGTCCCGCCAACGGAGCGCGACGTCTTGCGGCGACGGCGATTCGGCGTCTTTCGTTCGCTGCGTTCCGTCCGAAATAACGGCGACGCCGAGCGTTCGGCTCCCGGCGGTCGTTCGGAGCGTTTCGGCGAGCGCGTCTCCGAGCGGCGTTTCGGAACCGGTCGGCGCGTCGGGAAAACGGACGGCGCCGTCGACGAGTTCGAGTTCCTCGGTCGCGTCGCCAAAGCCGAAAACGCGGACGTCGAAACGCTCCGAAAGGGCGCGGAGTCGGTCTTGAACGGACGCGAACCCGGCTTTCATCGCGTCGAAACGGCTCGCTCCGTCGGCTTCGTCGCGAATCGACATACTCTCCGAAAGGTCGCAAAGGAAAACGAACGACGCCGGAAGTTCTTCTTTCTCAACGCTTACGACGGACGGTCGCGCGAAAAGAACGGCGAAAATCGCGACGAGCGCCAAACGGAGCCCGAGCGCGACGCGGCGGCGAAAGCGCGAAAGCGTCGCGTCGTTCGGACGGAAAACGACGAGTCCGACGACGAGCGCGGCGAGCAAAACGGCGACGAGCGTCCAACTGTCGCCGAGCGGTTGAAAGGAAAAGCGGGGCATAACGACGGAAAAGGAAAACGCAACGATGAAAACGGTTCGGTCGGCGCGCGACGCGACGACGGCGTTTCGATTATACGAAATTTTCCGCCCTTTGTATACGGCGATTTTTCGGAACGCCCGCTTTTTCCGACGCGTCGGCGCTTTTTACGCGGTTTCGCTATTTTGACGTCGTTGGGCGGCGTTGAACAAGAATTGGGCGGCGTCGCGTCGACAAGAAACGACGCGACCGCGTCTTCTCGTTGGGAAAACGCGGTCGCGGTCGGCGGCGGTCGAGTCGACTTTAAGTCGCGGAACCGCCGGGAGTTATCGACGGCCGATTAGAGGTTCTTTTGAATCCATTCGGCGATTTGAACGGCGTTCGTCGCGGCGCCCTTGCGGAGGTTGTCGCTGACGCACCAGAACGCGAGGGAGTTGGCGGTCGTCATATCTTCGCGGATGCGGCCGACGTAAACGTCGTCCGTGTCGTGGCAGTGGTACGGCGTCGGGTATTCTTTCTTCGAGAGGTCGTCCATCAAGACGATTCCCGGCGCGGCGGCGAAGAGTTCGCGGGCTTTTTCGACCGAAATTTTGCGCTCGGTCTCGACGACGACGCTTTCCGAGTGGCAGTTCGCGACCGGAACGCGGACGGCGGTCGGGCAGACTTGAATCGCGGAGTCGCCCAAAATTTTGCGCGTTTCGTGCAGAAGTTTCAGTTCTTCCGACGTGTAGCCGCGTTCTTTTTCTCCGCCGATTTGCGGAATGCAGTTGAAGCCGATCGGATACGGGAACGCTTCCGTTTCGCACTCGCGGTACGTTTCGCCTTCGAGCCAAGCCTTCGACGTCGAAACGAGGTCGCGGTTCCCCGGGAGACCGGCGCCGCTCGTCGCTTGGTAGGTGCTGACGATAACGCGGCGGACGCGAGCGTAATCGTGCAACGGTTTCAGCGCGACGACCAGTTGCGTCGTCGAGCAGTTCGGGCTCGAAACGAGACCCTTGTGTTTGCGAATATCTTCGGCGTTGACTTCCGGAATAATGAGCGGAACGTCCGGATACATACGCCAATAACCGCTTTCGTCGACGACGATCTTAGCGCGTTTGCGAGCTTCCGGAATGAAGTCGCGAGCGACGTCGTCCGGCGTGCTGGCGATGACGAGATCGACGTCGTCGAACGCTTCCGGGCAAAGCAACTCGACTTTGATCGGCGCGCCGTTGAACATAATTTCTTTGCCGACGCTGCGTTGCGACGCCAAGAACTTCATCTTCTTGTACGGGAACTTGCGTTCTTGAAGCATGCGAACAGCGAGCGTTCCGACGGCTCCGGTGGCTCCGACGACGGCGACGGAATCGAACATAGCGGACTCCTTGCGGTTGGGACGGCGCCGGGTCGAGCGTCGTCAAAAGTTAGGGAACGCGACGGAAATCCCGTCGACGATAAAACTTAAAGTTAGGCTTGCCTAATAAAAATCGACGTTTTCGCGTCGTTTTTGCAAGACGCGACTTATTATGTTCGATTTTTGCGTCGACGCAAGGGGCTTTTAACGCGAAAACGCCTCTTTTTCGCTAAATTTTTGGAAATTTTGTTAGGTTTTCTTAACTTTTGGCTAACCGAGGGCGACTTCGGCGAACGCTCCGGGCGATTCTTCGAGTCGCAACGTAAATCGGTATTCCGAGGTCGGGAAGGATAGCGCGCCGATTTCGACGATTTTTTCGAGCCAACGATCGAGAAAAACGGCGGCGATTTCTTCCGTCGAAGCGTTGAGCGCGTCGATCCAAGCGACCGCGTCGAGCGGAACGACCCAGCGGCGAGGTTCCGGCGCGCCGCGCCAAAGAACGACGACTTCGCCGACCGGATTGTCCGGCGTCGGCGGGATTTCGCGGTACTCCGTTTCCGGCGCTCGCGTCGCTAAAATCGCTCGATGGTTCCAAACCGCCGCGATTTCGAGGAGCGCCCGCCGCGCCGCGACGAAATCGAGAACGCACCCGGACGCGTCGCGAGGCCCTTCCACGCGAATCGAAACGCGAAAATCGTGCCCGTGAATCGGTTCGCCGAACCAAGCCGGTTCGGAAGCGGAACGCACCGCCGCCGTCGCGAGAACGTCGTCGTTATTAATACGGACGACTTGTTGCGTCGCCGCGTCGAAAGAGAACGCTCCGCCGTCGGGCCCGGGAACCGCTAAAGGAAAAGCGACAAAATGCGCCGCGTTGAAGGTAAGTTCCGCGTCGTCGAGGGACACGGCGAAACGACGTTGAGACGAACGACGAGCCATTGGCGTTGCTAATGTTAAAATGGGGTGAATGGGAGAAATACGGCGTCGACGGCGCCGGCCGTTTTTGCTAAAATAGGGAAAAAACGTCGGTTGAACGGCGGAAACGCTGAAAAAAAAGCGGATTTTTTCAAAAAAATTAAAAGTTTTGAAAAAAAGCCGTCGCCCTCCGCTTGCGCTATTGAAACCGTTTGTTAAAATAACAATGCGTCGATTTATCATTCGGCGTCTTACGCGGGATTTTTCAACGAATTTGGAAAATTTGAGCGAAGACGCGACGCGACGGACGGCGGTTCTCGTTTAATCGTTAAAACGGTTAGCGGCGAGCGCGTCGGAGCGAGGTTTGCGCCTCTTTCGCGTCGATTAGGGCCGAATTTTTCGTTCGACGAAAAAACACAAAAGTAAAAAAATATCCGCGGCGTTCGCAACGTAATGAGCGCCGCCAAGTTTCACCCTGTTTTTTATTGGGGATGAAGCGAAATCGCTTGCGCCGCCAAAAGGACGGTTTCCCGTCGCGCGGCGGCTTCCCGCGTCCTTTTTGGCGCGTCCGTTTCGCTTTATCCGGTAAATGACTCCACAAATTTAGGAATTTTGTAGTGGTTAATCGTACTCTGATTCGCGGTTTGGACAAAAACATCGAAGACGTCGTTCTCGAAGAAGACCTCCTCGCGTATTACGGCGCCGACGCCGAGATTTCGTTGAATCAACTCATCGAAGGAACCGTCGTTCGCATCGAAAAAGAATTCGTTATCGTCGACGTCGGCTATAAGAGCGAAGGCGCCATCCCCGTTTCGGAATGGGAAGAAGACGAAGAAGCTCCGAAACCGGGCGACAAAGTTAAGGTTCTCGTCGAAGAACTCGAAGACACGATGACCGGCGAAGACGTTTCCGCGCGCGGTATGATCGTTCTTAGCAAGCGCAAAGCCGCTAAGATCGAAGCGTGGAACGAAATGATGCAACGCGTTAAGGAAGGCGACGTCGTCGACGGTAAAGTTACGAAGAAGATCAAGGGCGGTCTTCTCGTCGACATCGGCGTCAACGTTTTCCTCCCGGCCAGCCAAGTCGACGTTCGCCGTCCGTCCGACATCAGCGAATTCATCGACCAAACGATCAAGTGCGTCGTTCTCAAGATCGACGAAACCCGTCGCAACATCGTCGTCAGCCGTCGCGCTCTCATTGAAAAAGACCGCGCCGAAAAGAAAACCTCGTTGCTCAACGAACTCGAAGTCGGCCAAATTCGCGAAGGTACCGTCAAGAACATCGCCGAATTCGGCGCGTTCATCGACCTGGGCGGCATCGACGGTTTGCTCCACATCACGGACATGAGCTGGGGCCGCATCACCGACCCGAAAGAACTCGTCAAAATCGATCAAAAGATCGAAGTTATGGTTCTTCAAATCGATTACGAAAAGGAAAAGATTTCGCTCGGTTTGAAGCAAAAGACCCCGAGCCCGTGGGAACACGTCGAAGAGAAATACCCGATCGGCGCGAAAGTCAAGGGCGTCGTCGTCAACGTTATGACCTACGGCGCGTTCGTTAAGTTGGAAGAAGGCGTCGAAGGCCTCGTCCACATTAGCGAAATGTCCTGGACGAAACGCATCAATCACCCGAACGAAATCCTTTCGCAAGGGCAAGAAATCGACGTCGTTATCCTCGGCATCAACAAAGAAAAACAAGAAATCTCCCTCGGCGTCAAACAAACGACGAGCAACCCGTGGGAAACGGTCGATCAAAAGTACCCGGTCGGCATGCGCGTCAAGGGCGTCGTTCGCAACCTCACCAACTACGGCGCCTTCATCGAAATCGAAGAAGGCATCGACGGTTTGCTTCACGTCAGCGATATGAGCTGGGTTCGCAAGATCACGCATCCGAGCGAAGTCGTCCGCAAGAACGACGAAATCGAATGCGTCGTTACCTCGGTCGACAAGAAGAGCCGCCGCATTGCTCTCGGTTTGAAACAACTTTCGGAAGACCCGTGGGTTACCCGCATTCCGGAAAAATATAAGCCGAATCAAATCGTTACCGGTAAAGTTACGAAGATCACCAACTTCGGCGTTTTCGTCAGCTTGGAAGACGACCTCGAAGGTCTCCTTCACATTTCGGAACTCGCCAACCACAAGGTTGAAAATCCGGAAGACGTCGTCAAAGTCGACGAAGAAATCGAAGTCATGGTTCTGCGCGTCGACGCCGACGAACGCAAAATCGGTCTTTCCCGCAAACGCGCCGAAGGCGCCGACGAAGAAGCGGAAGCCGTCGAAGAAGAAGCGCCGGTCGTTACTTCGACGCCGACCATCAAACCGGAAAACCTTAAAGGCGGTATGGGCGGCGACGCCGGGCCGCTCTTCAAGCTCCCGGGCCAAGAGTGATTTCGAACGCGATTGTCTTAGCGCCGTTTGAACGCAAGCGGCGCTTGGAACGCGAATAAACGAAAAGACGACGTTTTCTTCGGAGAACGTCGTCTTTTTTTGTCGTTGGAGCGGCGCGGGACGCCGAGTCTTTCTAGTGTCGAGCGTTCGCTCTAACCGCCGACTTTTAAAGCGTTAGGATTCGCTTTCGTCGGTTTTTTGATTGATCGCGATTTTGCGCGGTTGGATTTCTTGACGTTTCGGCAGGCGCAGCGTTAGCAGACCGTCGCAAAAATCCGCTTCGATTTTGTCGGAGTCGATCGTGCCGCCGACGCGAAACGAGCGGTAATAATCTTTCGGTTCGAATCCGGCGGTTCGGCGCGTCGCGTCTTCTCGGCGTCGGCAATCGGCGACGCGACCGCAAATCGTCAGTTCGCCGTTTTGGAAATCGACGTCGACGGAATCGTCGCAAACTCCCGGCATTTCCGCGGTTACGACGTAAGCGTCGTCAAATTCGACGACGTCGACGGACGGAGCGCAGCGCTCGCGGCGTTCGGAATCGGCGTCGGCGAGGGCGGTCGAAGCGTTTTTTTGGCAAGCGAGGGCGTCGCGTTCGGAAGTCGAGTTCATTTTCTTTTCTCCTGTTGTTTAGTCGTTGTCGTTTGTTTGCGGGGCCGCGAGCGTCGGCGTTTTATTGACGTCGATTTTTTTGACGCGCGCTTTTTCCATTTTCGGGACTTTGAGGAGCAAAACGCCTCGTTCGAGTCGCGCTTCGGTCGCGTCGGCGTCGACGGCGCTCGGGAAGGAGACGGCGAAGGTCGCGTCTCCTTGGGTTCGCTCGCGGCGCCAATAACGACCGTTTTTTTCGGCGACGTCGTCGACCGGGCGGCGGAGACAAACCGTCAAATCGGAACCGGCGAGTTCGACGGAAACGGCGTCGTCGGCAAGGCCCGGCGCGGCGATTTCGACGAAATATTCGTCCGCCGTTTCCCAAACGCTGGGCGCGCAACGGTTTTCGAACGGCGCGAAGGAAAGGCCGCCGCGCGTTTCGGAGGTTAGGTCGGAGAAAAAGCGGTTGAGACCGCGGCGAAAATCGAAAGGCGAAGTCAGGCTGTAACCTCGCGGAACGAGATAATCGGTCAACATAATTTTCCTTTCTTTGCGAACGCGCTCGAACGGGCGAGTCGTTCGGGCGGCGTTTAAAGCGTTAAGACGGACGCGTCGCGGGACGAACGTTAGCCCGAACGCGAGGGAAGAAACGTCGAAGGTATTTTAGCGCGAAATTGTTAAGTTGGCGGAAACGCGCAAAATATTACGACGCGGCTCGCGGCGCAAGAAAAAAGAAAAGCCGCGAAACGAAATTTCGCGGCTTGGCAAAAGTCGGCGTTTAGCGAGCGTCGGCTCGCGCGTCGGCGATTAACGGTCGGCTTCGTAGCGTCGCCAAGCCTCGGCGGCCAACGCGGCCCCGGCTTCGCGGCATTGCTTGAGAACTTCCGGCGTCGGGCGGAGCTTCGACTTGAGCGGCGCGGCGAGCGTCGGATATTTGAGGTCGTTTTCGAGCGCCTTTTGAATCGCTTCGGCGCCGCCCGGGCCCCAACCGAAGGAGCCGAACGAAAGCGCCGCTTTTTCGCGGAACTTAAGTCCTTGGAAATACGCGAGAACGGCGCCCATCGCCGGCATCAGGTTCGCGTTGAGCGTCGCGCTTCCGAACGCGATCGCGGCGGCGTCGAGCGCTTCGGTCGCCAAACGGGTCAGCGTCGTGCGACGAGCGTGCATCGTTTGAACGTCCAAACGCGGCGCGTCCGGCGGAAGCGTCTCGTTGAACGCGACGGCTCCGGCGTAAATCTCCTCGGCCATCGCTTCGGTGCTTTGCCACATTGTGTCGTAAACGATAAGGACTTTCGGCGCGTATTTTCCGGTCGCCCAAGTCTTGTAAGCGTTAACGATAACGTCGACGTTCCCGCGCCAAATGAGACCGTGGCTCGGCGCGATCGTTTCGATTTCGAGTTGCGACGCGACTTCGAGCGTCTTCAAGACTTGGCGTCCGTAAGGCGTAACGATGTTCGCGTAGTAGCTTTTCGCCTCTTCGAGAACCTTCGCGAGGTCGTATTCGTCGACGAAACGTTCCGACGTGGCGAGGTGCTGGCCGAACGCGTCGTTCGAGAAGAGAATCTTCTCTTCCGGCATGTACGAAACCATCGATTCCGGCCAGTGAACCATCGGAATGTTGACGAACGTAAGCGACCGCGAACCAAGGCTTAACGTGTCGCCGGACGCGATGACTTGCGTTTTCCAACCGGAAATATCGAAGAGACCGGCGAGCGTTTCCAAGCACTTGGCGTTGCAAACGAGCGTCGCGTTCGGACAGGCCGCCATCACCGCCGGAAGCGCGCCGGAGTGGTCGAGTTCGGCGTGGTTGCAGACGACGTAATCGATTTTATCTAAATCGGTTAACGCGGCGACATTGCGCAAAAGTTGCGGGGCGAACGGGCCTTTCACCGTGTCGATCAGCGCCGTTTTTTCGTCGCGAACGAGGTAAGCGTTGTACGTCGCGCCGCGGTGCGTGTCGTAGCTGTGGAAGTCGCGGACGCCGTAGTCGACGTAGCCGACCCAATCGATATTCTTTTTCAATTCCGCGCGTAAGTTCATATATTTTCTCGCTTTCGCTAAAAGTCAGGCCGATTTTTAGGGGGGGCGCGCTCGAGCGCCGGGAGAAAACGCCGCCGACGAACGCCGAAATTTCGCGTCGCGGTTGGGAAAGCGCGACGTTTTTTCGGCGGTCGAACGGCGACGGTTGGTAAAACGGTAAGTCGCGTTATCGCGCGAGTTCGCGTCCGAGGTGGAACGCTTTCAAGTTGACGTCGACGAACGCCGGTTTGACGCGCTTCGAAATCGCGCCCTCCCAAGCGTCGAGCGACAAATCGAGTTGCGTCGACAGGGAACCGAGCAGAATCGTGTTCGCGGCGCGAGCGTTTCCGAGTTCGGCGGCTTGTTCGACGGCGCGAACGTAAACCAAACGCGGGAAATACTTGCGAAGCGTCTCTTCGTCGAGCGTCGGATAGGAGGCGGCCCCGGACGAAACGGTCGTCGGAACGATGATTTGGTCGGAAACGACCGCGAGACCGTTCGGCGCCAAATAATCGACGTAACGCAACGACTCGACGCGTTCGAGCGACGCCAAGACCGTCGCGGTTCCCTTCGGAATCAACGGGCTGTAAATCTTTTCGCCGTAACGGATTTGCGCGACGACCGAGCCGCCGCGTTGCGCCATCCCGTGAATTTCGTTCGTCTTCACGTCGTAACCGGAGTCGAGCGCCGCTTGAGCGACGATCGCGCTAGCCAGCAAAATCCCCTGTCCGCCGACGCCGACGAGAACGACGCTCGTCGTGTTGTTCGAGTTTTGTTGGGTCATCAGACGAGCCCTCCCATTTTAACGTCGATTTCTTCCAACGCGCCGAATTTGCAGACTTGTTCGCAAAGTTTGCAGTCGACGCAGAACGCCGGGTTGACGCGGACGGTTTTGTCGGCGTCGCGCTCGATCGCCGGACAGCCGAGCTTCACGCAAGCGCCGCATTTCTTGCACTTGTCTTGGTCGACGCGGTAAATCTTTTCGATCTTTTTGCGGTACGCGAGCGGGCAAGGCTCTTTCGCGACGATCAGCCAAGGTTCCGGCGACTCGATCGCCGTTTTCAGCGCGGCGGTCGTTTGCGCCAAGTCGCGAGGATTGACTTCGACGACGTTCTTAAACCCGGTCGCTTTCGCGATTTCGGCGATATCGGCCGCGAACGTTTCCTCGCCGAGGAGCGTCTTGCCGGAACCGGGGTTCTCTTGGTGTCCGGTCATCGCCGTAACGCGGTTGTCCAAAACGACGAGCGTCGCGCCGCCCTTATTATAAGCGACGTCGAGGAGACCCGTAATCCCGGAATGGAAGAACGTCGAGTCGCCGACGATCCCGACGACCGGACGGTCGTTCTTGGCGCGGTCGATCCCGTGCGCGACGGTGAACCCGCCGCCCATACACAGCACCGTGTCCATACAGGCGAGCGGCGGCGCGACGCCTAAGGTGTAGCACCCGATGTCGCCGGAAACGACGACGTCGAATTTTTTCAGGGCGTAGAAGAAACCGCGGTGCGGGCAGCCCGGGCACAAGACCGGAGGACGAGCCGGGAGCGCCGGAAGAGTCGGAAGTTCCGTCGTCGGCGCGGTTTCGACGGCGGTTTGCGCGTCGAAGAGCGGAGCGGTCGCCGGGTTCGCGACGAGCTTGGCGCGGATTTCCTTCAGAACGTCGACGTCGAGCGCGCCGATGTTCGGGACGAGTTTTTCGTCGCCCAAGCGTTTGCCGATCGCGTTAATTCCCAACGCTTTCATATGTTCTTCGAGGAAGTCTTCCAGTTCTTCGATAACGATAACTTGGTCGACTTGCGCGGCGAATTCGCGGAAGAGACGATCCGGGAACGGGAACTGCCAACCGAGTTTCAGGACGTTCGCTTCCGGGAAGACTTCTTTGACGTATTGGTAAGCGGCGCCGGCGGTTACGATCCCGACGCGGCGGTCGCCGGACGCGTTCCACTCGATTCGGTTCAGCGGCGAATTCGACGCTTCCTCGGCGAGCTTTTCGAGACGTTCTTCCAAGCGGAGGCGCATGCCGCGGGCCCAAGCCGGAATCGGAACGAAACGCTGCGGGTCGCTCTTGAACGACGGCGTTCGGTTCAGCGCGATCGGGTCGGCCAATTCGACGACGCCGCGCGAGTGGCTCGTCGTGGTCGTCGTGCGAAGAATCACCGGCGTCCCGAATTTTTCCGAAATTTCGTAACCGGCCAGCGTGAAGGCTTTAGCTTCCGCCGCGTCGGACGGTTCGAGAACCGGAACTTTCGCGAAGTGGGCGAAGAGGCGCGTGTCCTGCTCGTTTTGCGACGAGTTCATGCCGGGGTCGTCCGCGACGACCGCGACGAAACCTCCGACGACGCCGACGTAAGCGAGCGTCATCAGCGGGTCGGCGGCGACGTTCAGCCCGACGAGCTTCATCGTCGTCATCGAGCGAGCGCCGGTCGTCGACGCGCCGGCGGCGGTCTCGAACGCGACTTTTTCGTTCGGGGCCCATTCGGCGAACATCTTGTCGCCGTAAAATTTGCCTATATTCTCCAAAATTTCCGTCGACGGCGTTCCGGGGTAGCCGGAAACGACCGTAACGCCGGCTTCGAGGGCTCCGCGAGCGATCGCTTCGTTGCCCGACAGCAGTTGTTTTGTCATTTTTCGATTCCGAATTTTTTTCCGTTGAACTCGAACCGACGCGGAATCGTCGGTCTCCGCAAGGGGCGAAGAGACGAGCGGCGCCGCGTTCGCGCTCTTTCGCGTCCTTATTATTATACCGTAAAAACGTTTTTTTTCAAGCGGCGGCGCGCGCTTTGAAGAGACTGCTTGGGGAGATTTAGGTAAGACGCGGGGAATAGAAAACGGAAGAAACGGGCGCGCTTTTTGCTTAATTTCGCTATTTTGTTTAAAGCGTTTCTTTTGTTGAAACGTGAAAAAAGCGCCGGATTTCTCCAAAGCGCCTATCTTGCGGTTATATTGTCGACGTCCGAAAACGTTCGCGGCGTCGAGTCGTCGCGGCTCGGCGTTTGCGCTCGGCTCGTCGGACAGGCCGCTTTCCGGTTGGGAGCGGTCGGCGAGTCGGCGCGTTTTCCCGTTTCGACGCGGCGTCGTGTTGGCGCGTCGGGGACATTTTCGCCTTCGTTCGTTTTTCGCTTTTTTACTCGACGAAGAACGGGCGGGGCGCGCTTAACTCTCGTTGAGAAAGGAAAGAATGATGTTGAAGAAGTTTGCGTTTTCTTGGGTCGCCGCTTCCTTGGCTTTGGTTTTGGGCGCGAACGCTTGGGCGCAAGACGCGGCTCTCGATAAAACTGCCGCGGACGCCGTCGCTTACGAAGCCGCCGCGATTCCGGAAAACGTCGGAATCGACGATCGCGGGCCGTCCGCGTGCGGTTCGGTTAGTTGCAATCCTTGCGATTCCGTCTCTTGCAACCCCTGCGATTCGATTTGCTGCGACCCGTGTTCGACGGTTAGTTGCGGAATCTCTTGCTGCGATTACGGTTGCGGTTACGACGCCGGTTGCTTCCGCGGTTGCGGTCGCCGTCGCGCTCGTTGCGTCTCGTATTCGTACTGCTCGCCGTGCTATTCGAGCTGCTATTCGCCGTGTTACTCGAGCTGCTGCGACCCGTGCGGTTGGGGGCGTTCCCGTCGCGGCGGTTGCTTCCGCGGTTGCGGTTGGCGTCGTTCCGCTTGCGTTCCGTATACCTACGGTTGGAACGGCGGTTGGGGCGCGTATACCTCTTGCGGCGCTTATAGCGGTTGGAACTCTTACAACGCTTGGAACTCTTCGTTCGGCGGCGGCTGCGGTTGCTATTGAGACGCCGAACGCGAGGTAAGAGAACCGCTTAAAAGCGTTTAGGTCTTGAAAAAGCGCGCCTTGGTAATCGGCGTCGCGAAATCAACTCGAAACTTGCCGCTGAAACGCGACGCCGTCGAGAACGCGCGTCGCGTTTTTTTGTCGTTGGGCGGCGAACGCAAAAGAAGCAAGAAAGAAAAAGAGCCGACGCTTAAAAAACGTCGGCTCTTAAAAGAGGCGTCGACCGGATTCGAACCGGTAAATGACGGATTTGCAATCCGTTGCCTTAGCCGTTTGGCTACGACGCCTTAACTGTTACGCTCGCTATTGTACCCTAAAAAACGAATCGCGCAAGGGGCTTTTTTTAATTTTTTTCTTTTTTGCCAAGCGACGTTAAAACGCGAAGATTGGGAAAACGAGGCGGTTTTAACGCGTCGCGTTTTCGGAACCGCGAATCTTTTGGCGCACCGCGTCGACGACGCAAGGGGGCAAAAACGGTCGCAACGCCGCTTCTTCGCCCGCGCCGGCGATTTCTTTGATTAACGTGCTGGAAACGTGCGCAAGTTCGCCGTCGGCGATGAGGAAGAGCGTTTCGACTTCCGGTTCGAGTCGGCGGTTCGCCATCATCAACGTCAATTCGGCGGGAAGGTCGGTGATCGGACGCACGCCGCGCACGACGACGCGAGCGCCGACTTCTTTCGCGAATCGAACGGTTAAACCTTCGTAAACGCGCGTTTCGACGTTTGCGAGCCCCGCCGTCGAGCGGCGAATGAGTTCGCAACGCTCTTCCGGGGTGAACCAAGGCGCCTTTTGCGAATTGACGCCGACGGCGACGATTAAACGGTCGAAGAGGCGGCTGGCGCGCTCGATGACGTTAAGGTGCCCGAGGGTGATCGGGTCGAAAGAACCGGGGTAAACGGCGACGCGCGGGTCGGAAGGCATCGAACGCTCCTGAAATTTCGAAAACGGCGAAGGAAGGGCAAGACTCCGCCCCTTGGCGTTGGGCGGCGAACGCGTATAATCGAACGTCGGCGGCGTTCGAGTCCCGTTTATTATACCCGAACCGCCGATTTTCCCAAGGGGAGCCGACGTTTTTCAACGCGTCGTCCCAATAATGTCGAGCAATACGCGAACGAGGCGGGAACTTGCGCGGTTTTAGGACGTCCAAGCGTTTAGCGTTTAAGAAAAATTTACCGAAAAACAATCGAGTCGGAGTCGCAATTTGCCGATAACGACGAAGACGCTTTGGAGAGCGCAGACTCCGGAGCGTCGCTTTTGCAACGGCTTAGCGGCCTCGACCGATTTTTTGAGCGAAGAAAAATGAGTTCCGAACAGCGTTACGATTCGAGTTTGTTGGAGCAAACGAAGCGGCAGATCCGCGTTCTTGTCAACGAAATTGCGGAAATTTCGCGTTCCGACGCGTCGCCCGAAGAGTTTCAAGCCGAATTTTTGCCCCGCGTCGTTACGGCGTTGGGCGCGGTCGGCGGCGCTTTTTGGTCGGCGGACGAGACCGGGCGGCTCTCGCTCGGCTATCAGGTCAATCTGCAGGAAGCGAAACTGCACGAGGACGAAGAGGCGAACAAAAAGCACTCGGCGTTCCTGTACAACGCGTTGCGCTCGACCGAAACCGACGCGATCGTGCCGCCGCATTCCGGCGGCGAAGGCGCGAACGAAGGAGGGAACCCGACCGATTTCCTCGTCGTCGTCGGCGTCGTCGCGACGGAATTGGAGCGCGTCGGGATCGTCGAAATCTTCCAACGTCCGGACTCGAACCCCGCCGCTCAAAAGGGGTATCTGCAGTTTGTGCGTCAGGTAACCCGTTACGCCGCGGACTTTTATAAGAATCGCCAACTTAAAAATTTCAGCGACCGTCAAAATCTTTGGACGCAACTCGAAGATTTTACGCGCAATATTCATAAAACGCTCGACTTTAAGGAAACCGTTTACACCGTCGCGAACGAAGGCCGCCGTTTGATCGAGTGCGACCGCGTTTCTATCGCGATTTGCCGCGGACGCAAAGCCCGCGTCGAGGCGGTTTCCGGCCAGGATATGGTCGACAAACGCTCCGAAACGGCGAAGTTGCTCGGCGACTTGGCGACCGCGGTCGTCGCGGCGAACGAACCGATTATTTACACCGGCGACTCGTCGCAATTGGCGCCGCAGGTCGAAACGGCGATCGAGGAATACGTCGACGCGTCGCACACGAAAGCGATCGCCGTTTATCCGTTGATTCCGCGTCGAACCGACGAAAACGACGCCGACGAAACGGAGCGAGACAAGAAAATCGTCGACCCGCCGTTCGGCGCGCTGATCGTCGAACAGATCGAAAACGCTCGCGTTTCGGAACATACGATGAAGCGCGTCGAGATCGTCGTCGAACACGCTCGCGTCGCGATCGGGAACTCGCTCGAACACAACTCGATTTTCCTCGGTTGGCTTTGGCGAACGATCGGCAAGTCGAAGGTTTTGGTCGCGGCGCGGAACCTGCCGAAGACGGTTTCGATTTCGGCGGCGGTCGTCGCGTTGATTTTGGCGCTGATTTTGGTTCCTTGGAATTTCAATATGCACTGCGACGGAACGCTTCAGCCGCTGATCCGTCATAACATTTTCGCTCGCGAAGCCGGGAAAGTCGACAAAGTCGAGGTGAAGCACGGACAGCGCGTCAATAAAGGCGACGTGTTGTTAGTCTTGTCGAACAACGAGTTGGAAGCCGAATGGCAAAAGACCGACGGCGAGTTGAACGAAACGCGCAAGCAAATTCTCGCCTTGAAAGAAGCGAGTTACCAAGCGAAAGACGCGGAACGCGTTCGCGTCGCCGGACAGTTGGCGCAATACGTCGAACGCGAACGAACGCTTCTGTTGCAACAAAAGATTTTGAACGCTCGCCGCGACGATTTGATCGTTCGCTCTCCCATCGACGGAACGGTGATGACGTTCGATTTGGAAAATAAACTCCGCAGTCGACCGGTGCAGCCCGGGCAAATTCTGCTCGAAGTCGCGAAACCGGAGGACGGCTTGATTCTCGAACTCCAAATGCCGGAAAAGCGAATGGGGCATATCGACGGTTACTTCCGCAAGTTGCAAGAAAACGACCCGGAAGCGGCGCTCCGCGCGAAGTTCGTGATGATGGTCGACCCGTCGAAACATTACGGCGCGACCGTCGTCGAAGAACACGACCGCGCCGAAAATCGCGGAACGGAGGAAACGACCGTCCAAATGCGGGCGACCATCGACGAACCGGAGTCGCTTCCGGAGGGAACGCGCGCCGGCGCCGGCGTTTCGGCGAAGGTTTACTGCGGCAAACGTCCGCTCGGGTACGTCTGCTTTAACGAATTGGTCGCGTTCCTGCAAAAAACGGTTCTCTTCTGGTTCGAGTGAAACGGTTGAAAGCGTTGAAAATTAACGAGATAAACGACAAACGTCGGGAGAAGACGACGAAAATGAAAACGATATTCGAACGGAAAACGCGCTTGACCGTCGCGGCGATTTTGGCGTTGACGACGGCGTCGAGCGTCGCGGTTTGGGCGAACGACGATTTGGAACGCGCTTTGATGGAGAGCCCGAACGCGCCGACGGCCGACTGGACGAAGCCTCTGACGATTTCCCCGAAATCAAGCGCCGAACTTTCCGCGTCGGCGGCGAACGTCGGCGCCGGTTCCGGCGTTTTCGAGAAAGACGGTCGCGTCGTCGTCCCGAACGCCAGCGTCGTTATCCCGAAAGGCGAAGGGTACGAAGCCCTTATCAGCGCGAACGGGCAGGGGTTGCTCGTCGAACTCGGGCTCTGCGAACGCGACGAAAGCGGCGCGCTCGTCGTCGGAGAAGACGGAACGACGAAACGCCGTCCGCTTCTGCGCGGCACGCAGGTGCGCAAGGGCGACGTTCTCGGGAAACAAAAGGACGCGGAGCTGGTCGAAGAAAAGATCGTCGCGGAACAAGAGTTGCTCGTCTCGCGCAAAGAAGCGGCGAAGGAACTTGAAGTCGAGGTCGCCGTCGCGGCGGCGAAAGTCGCGCAGGCCTCTTGGAACCGCGCCGAATCGCTGAATAAAACGATGCCGGGCTCCGTTTCGCCGGAAGAAGTCGAAGAAAAACGTTACGAATACATTCGCGCGCTTAAATCGATCGACAAAGCGAAGTTCGATCTCGAAGTCAACCAAGAAAAAGTGAAAGTCGCCGAAGCGCGCGTCAACGCCGCCGAAGTCGCGATCGAAGACCGCAAGCTGGTTTCGCCGATCGACGGCGTTATCGACGACGTGATGCAAGACGAAGGGCAATGGCTCCGCGAAGGAGACGAAATCCTGAAAATCGTTCGTTACGACAAAGTCCAAATCAACGCGGCCATTCCCGCCGACCGTTACGCGCCGGAGACGATCGCCGACAAAAAGGTCGTCGTCGAGGTGAAGCGTCCCGGCGGTCAACCGCAAAAGCTCGAAGGCAAAGTCGTTTACGTGCGGCAAACGGTCGAGTCGGGACATTATTATTTTTACGCCGACGTCGCTAACCGACTGAATAAGGCCGGTTATTGGCTCTTGAACCCCGGCGCGTTGGTTACGGTCGAAATTTGCGTCGACGAACCGGCGGTTTCCGCGAACGCTTCCGCTCCGACGGCGGCGCCCGCTTCCGCGTCCGTTCCGGAAAGCTCCTTGACCGGTTCCCTTTGAGCGTTCGAAACGCGCCGGTAAGCGGAACGTCCCGAAATTAAACGAGTTAAACGAAAAGAAGTAAAGAGGAAAGCGAATGGCTTCGTTGGCCGACAGTCTGGTTTCGAGCGCGGAACGGGTGTTGTCGATTTACGCGCGGAGCGATCTCGAAGCCAAGCGCGCGACGTATCTCGGGCGGTCGTATTGGATCGTCAAAGACCCGATCGGCTTGAAATATTATCGTTTCCAAGACGAGGAATATTTCATCTTAGAGCAGCTCGACGGAACGAAAAGCCTCGACGCGATCAAGGAGGCGTTCGAGGCGCGCTTTCCTCCGCAAAAGATTACGCTGGAAGAGATTCAGTCGTTCGTCGGTCAGTTGCACCAATGCAGTTTGATCGTCGTCGGCGTCCCGGATCAAGGACACGAACTCCTGAAACGGCGCAAAAAACGCCGCCGCAAGGAGGTGTTGGCGCAGTGTTCGAACATTTTGGCGATTCGTTTTAAAGGCGTCGACCCGAACCGCTTTTTCGACCGGCTAATGCCTTACGTCCGATGGTGCTTCCATCCCGTAACGCTTTGCCTTTGCTTGGTTATGATGGCGGCGGCGCTGTTGCTGGTTGGGATCGAGTTCGACCATTTCCGCTCGAAGTTGCCGGAATTTCAACAGTTTTTCGGCCCGGAAAACCTGATTTTGCTGAGTATTACGCTCGGCCTTACAAAGGTGCTTCACGAGTTCGGCCACGGCTTGTCGTGTAAATATTGGGGCGGCGAGTGCCACGAACTCGGCGTGATGATTCTGGTGTTGACGCCGTGTTTGTACTGCAACGTATCCGACTCTTGGATGATTCCGAGCAAGTGGAAGCGCGCGGGCATCGTCGTCGCCGGGGTTTTCGTCGAGTGTACTTTAGCGTCGATATGCACCTTTATTTGGTGGTTTACGAACGAGAATATGTTGCACTATCTGTGCTTGAACGTGATGTTTATTTCGTCGCTCAGCACGATCGTGTTCAATATGAATCCGCTGTTGCGCTACGACGGTTACTACCTGCTGTCGGACTTGCTCGAAATCCCGAATATGCGCCAAAAAGCGACGAAGATTATGACGCAAAAGGCGTCGTCGTGGTTTTTGGGAATGGAGCAGCAGGAAGACCCGTTTTTGCCGAAGCGAAATCAAGGCTGGTTCGCGCTTTACACGATCGGCGCCGTGTCGTACCGCTGGGTCGTTACCGCGTCGATTTTGTTCTTCGTCTATCACTTTTTCGACGCTTACGGCTTGAAGGTGATCGCGCAGATTATCGCCGCGATGTCGTTGTACGGTCTGTTGATCGCGCCGCTTTGGAAGATCGCGAAGTTTTTTTGGGTGCCGGGGAGAATTTACCGAGTGAAAAAGACGCGCTTTTACCTGTCGCTTTCCGCCGTGTTGGCGTTGATCGCGGGTTTTTGTTTAATTCCGTTCCCGTATTCGATTTACGCGCCGGCGGTGATCGAGTTGCGTTCGAACGACGCGTCGACGGCGAACGTCTTGGCGCCGAAATCTGGGGGCGTCTTGGCCGAAATCGCGACCAAAGCGAACGGCGAGCTTATCGAGCCGGGCGACTTTGTGAAGAAGGGCGACCTGTTGGCGCGCCTGCAAAGTCCGACGCTCGACGCGGAGCTGTTGGCCCTGCAAGGACAACGTCGCGAAACCGAGCAAGAAATGCGAATGTGCGAGCAGTTGGGCGCGGAACAGGAAGCGGTCGCGCGGCTTCAAGAGTTGCGAGCGCGGCTCGACGGTTTGCGCAAAGCGATCGCCGAACTTCAAGCGGAGCGTAAACAGCTCGAACTCCGCGCGCCGATCGACGGCGTCGTCGTGTCGCCTTATTATCGAGTCGACCGCGAAAACAAGTTCGAGGATATGTCGTCGCAGTTGCGTCAATGGGAGGGAACGCCCCTTTCGCCGCGCAACTTGAACGTAACCCTTGAGCCGGGAACGCATATCTGCAGCGTCGGCGACCCCGCGAAGCTGGAAGCGGTGGTTATCGTCGACCAGGCGAAAATCGATTTCGTCGCGCCGGGCGCCTCGGTGAAGATTAAGTTGAACGAGTTTCCGAGCGAAACGCTGTTGAGCGACGTGCGCGAAATCGACGACGTGGAGCGCCAAAAAATGGAAAGCGTTCCGTTCCAACTTTCCGCCAAGGGCGGCGGGCCGGTCGCGACGGAGACGGTCGAGGGCGGCGAAGAGCGTCCGCAGAGCGCGTCGTTCCGGGTGCGCGTCGATTTGGACGAGCCGGAAAATCTCGACGTTAAGGTCGGGATGACCGCGAAGGCGAAGATTAAAGCGCGTCCGCAAACGCTTTTGCAACGCTTGACGCGATTGGTGCGCGAAGTCTTTAACTTCAAACTGTAAAAGCGGTTGCGACTCGGCTGAAAAAAGACGGGCGGCCTTCTCGAATCGGGAAGCCGCCCGTTTTTTATCGTTCGCCGTTGCGAGCGCGGTTCGACGGCGGGTTATTTAACGTCTTTCGGGATAAGGCGTTGAACGTCGACGCGCTTGATTTCGCCGCCTTTTTCTTGAGCGGCGGTTTGGCGCCAAGCGTCGAAGTCGTTTTTCGCGTAATTCTTGTGAAGCCAACGGACGTAGGGGAGCGTCGCGTCGTCCTGCCAATAGACGTTGCCTTCGAAGCGCGGCTGTTCCGGCGTCCAATCGGCGTCGGAGCGAACGAGGCTTTCGGTCGCGTTGGCGAAGACGTTGCCGCGCAAAACGAGGTTTTTCGTTTGCGCCGTGTTCGAGTAGAACATAACGCAGCGACCGTTCGGATCGGGCCGCTGAACGTGCCCCCAACCGTAACCCGCGTTAAGACAAACGTTGTCGACGAACGCGACGTTCTCGGTAACCGATTCCGGCCCGCGGTTCCAATATTCGAACGAATATTCGCAGTTCCAAATCAAGTTGTTGCGGTAAACGATGTTCCGCTCGACGTTGACGCCGGAGCCTTGGTTGGTGATCGCCGCGTCGTAAACCTCCCAAATGCGGCAGTTTTCGACGAGATGATCGCGAGCGTCCGACCAAAATTCGATTCCGTTGCCGAACCGAACGCGACGTCCGGCGCCTCCTTCGCGGTATTGGTCGCCGCCGCCGATCCAAGAAATATCGCAGTTGCGGATGGTAACGCGTTCGTTGCCGGAGCCGCCGAAGCCGTGCGCCGCGCCGTAGCGGAGGTCGAGCCCGTCGAAAACCGCGTCGCGGACGCCGGAAAGGTCGACAACGTGCCGCATCACCGCCGCTTCGATCGAGTCGAAACGGAGCGCCGGATTCTTGTCGGAGCGATACCAAACGCGCCCTTCGCTCCGTTCGTAACAGAAGTCGTCGTTTTGTTTTAGGTCGTCGATCGTCCAACGTTTGAACGCCGCCTTTTTCCCGTCGAGGATAACGTTGCCGACGTCCGGGTCGAGTTCGAGCGCGTCGACTTCGATCTCTTCGACGACGAGGTTCGAAATTTCTATTTCGCAACCCTTCGGGAGCGTTCCGAAGTAGAACGTAACTCGCGCGTCGTCGGCGGTTTGCGTCGCTTTAAAAACGAGTTCTTGGCGCGATTTTTTTTGCGTCGGCGCGAACTTGTTTTGGAGGAGCGAACCGTAAGAACTCCAAGGCGAACCCGCTTGCATCAGCGAAACGCTCGGCGCTTCGAACGGAATCGACGCGCTCGCGTCGAACGTAACTCGGTAAGATTTCCCGCTTTGCAACTTAAACGGCGCGTTCGACCATTGGACGTGATTGCCCGCCGTTCCCGATTCGGCGATTTTGACGCGGAACGTTTTCGCGCCGTCGACTTCGCTAACGTTAAACGACGCTTTCGCGCCGTTTTCGGTATGCAGGCCCCAAGAACCGGTCAAAAAGTCGCCGCCCGAGCCGACGACGCGAATTTCCGTCGGTCGCGTCGCCCAAAGGTTGTCGCCGACTTTGACCCAATCGCGTTCGTCGTTCAGCGCGACGGATCGGAGAAGACTCGGTTTCGCGCCTTCGCCGTAACTCGAATAAAGAACGGGTTTTCCGGACGCTCCGGACGCCGGTTTCAGCCCGCCGCGCCAACGCTCGCCCGCTTTAAAATAGACCGAATCGCCCGGTTGCAATTTCGCCGACGAAACGCGTTCGAGCGACCGCCAAGCGGTTTGCGGCGAACGTCCGGAGGCCGCGTCGTCGCCGGTTCGCGAATCGACGTAATAGTCCGTTGCAAAAGAGGTTGCGGCGAACGAAAACGCGGAGCCGACCGCTCCGACGGCGACAAGCGCGCAGAGACGGCGGAAGCGTCGAAGGGGCGCGCGTTGAAAAATGCTAATGCCTAAACGCATAACGTCTTAACCTTTCAAACGTTAGAGCGAACGTTGCGAACTAAACAAAGGACGGCGCGACGAACGTTCGACCGTCTTGTCTTATTTTACCCGACGGCGAAACGAATTGCAAGACGCGCGACCAAGAGCGGGAAAACGGCGAGCGTTAAACGGCGAGAATGAAAAGGTTGCGTTCGGAAAATTTTTTGCGAGAGGAAAGAAAAGCGGCTCGGTCGCGGCGAGGGAATAAAGAAGCGGCGAGGGAATAAAGAAGCGGCGAGGGAATAAAGAAAACGACCGCGGCGTCCTGTAAAACGCCGCGGTCGTTGAGTTTAATGGAGTTCCGGTTTGCGGAACGTCGCGCCTTTTTCCGTCGCGACGCGAGCCGTTTCGGCGATCGGCGGCGCCGCTTGCGCTTGCGTTTTCGCGGGTTTAGCGTCGACGGCGCGCCAAACGGGGGCGGGCGCCGGGGCGGGTTGAGCGACCGGCGTCGCCGTTTTCGCTTCCGGTTTCGACGGTTGGGCGACCGGCGTTTTTTTCGTTTTCGGAACGATCGGCGCAACGACGCGACCGCGCGCTTTCAAAGGCGTTAAATCGTTTTTCAACGCGACTTTCGCCGACGGTTGGGCCGCGGTTTTTTTCGGCGATTCTGGGGCCGCGTTCGACGGTTCAAACTCGGGGAGCAACAGGAGCGGAACGTCGTCGAGCGTCGCCGTTTCGTTGGGCGTCGAAGCGTCCGAAACGGTCGGCGTTTCGGCTTCCGGCGCGTCGTCGAAAACGAGAACCGGAAGGGACGAGGCGTCGGCGTTCGATTCGGCGGAGGCCGCGCCCGGCAAGGCGATCGCGTCGGCGGCGTTCTCCGTCGATAAAGCGGCCAACGGAGCCGGTTTCGCGACCGAGGAGACGTTCGCTTTCGCGTTCGTTTTTTCCGTTTCTTCAAGGAGTTCGGTTTCGAAGTCGAGAAGAAGCGGCGAAGCGTCGGTCGATATTTCCTCGTCGTCGGTCGCGAGCGTCGGCGCTTGGTCGGCGGCGAGAAGTTCCGTCGCGTAATCGCCGGATTCGTCGTCGTTTGCGTTCGAGTCGATAAGGTTGAGCGCGTCGGAAAAACGCGTCGCCGGGCGGGCCGCCGCTTTGGCGACCGAAGTTTCCGGAACGAGCGTCGGCGCGGAAGAAATCGGTTGTGGCGCGACGCGAGCGCCGCCGACTTTAATCGTTTCTTCCTCTTCCCAATCGAGTTCCGCTTCGAAGTCGAAATCGCTTTCCGAGTCGTCGGACAACGCGAACGAATTTTGCGCGAGCGACGGCTTGTCGAAATCGTTAAACGTCGACGGCGTTCGACTTAACGGCGAACGAGCGACGCCCAAACCGGCGCGGCTCGACGTCGCGGCGGCGTTGAAGGCGGGAGGAATCGGCGCGCCCGGCGTCGGCTCGACGGTTCGAGCGCGAGCGGCGATCGCGACGTCGGCGGCGCCGGAGCGTTCGCGAGACAAAACGCGAGCGACCGTCGGCGTCGGACTGTTCAATTTCGGCAACAGGCGGTAATCGACGTAAGTTCCGCGCGCTCTAAGTTGCGCTTGACGAGCGGTTTCGGACGTTTTCGCGGCGAAAAGCCGTCGCGCTTCCGGGGAAAGTTCCGAAAGACCGGCGATCGATCCCGACAGCGCGCCCGGATTCGTTTCCGCAGTTTGCGACACGTTGTCGATAAAAGCGAGGGTTTGTTCGAAGTTGGAATCGGCGAGTTTTCCGAGCGCTCCGCTGAAAGTACGCGCAAGGAGGTCGGCGCCGGGATTTTTCAGGTCGACGAACGCGTCCAGTCGGCAAACGACGATCGGGCGTCCGGTCGGGTCTTCCGTGTAACGCGTTTGCAGGACGAGAAACATCTCGCCGTCGAGCGAACGCGGAACGACGGGGCCCTGATATTTTCCGCTGCAATAAACGAGGGTCAGCTCGTCGTCTTGGTAAAGGATTTGCGCGCGCCCGACCGTGCCGGTTTTTTCGCGAACCGAGTAAACGTTCGGCCCGACCGGCGCCATCGCGACGTCGTCGTATCCCATTTGTCGCCAAAGGCCGACGACCGCGTGCGGATGCGTGAGGAAAAAGTCGAACAGTTCCGGGTTGCAGTAACCGCCGGCCATTGGGAGGCGACGATAAATCGTCGGATTTTTCGCGAGCGCGGCGAGTTTTTCGCGAGCCGAGGGCGAGAGCGTTTGCCAAGGGATTTTCGCGAGCGCTTCTTGCGCCGATTCGCGACTCGTCGACGGTTGCGCGAGGGCGTCGGCGGATTTCGCGGCGGGCGGCGCGGCGGCAAACGGCGCGGCGGCGAACGGCGCGGCGTAACCCGACGCCGGAGCGCGGTTGGGAACGTTGCTCGGGCGTTGCGTCAAGGGAGCGCGAACCGCGGAAGAGCCGGGCGCGGTCGGATAAGGAGAACGACCGGCGCCGCCGCGTTCGGGCGTTTGCGCGTAACGTCGCGTTGCGTTTTGCTTTTGCGTTTCGTCGCCGCGAGAAAACTTCTCGGAAACGGAACGGGCGAATTTTCCGGAGAAAAGAGGCGTTTGAGCCGCCGTTCCGCCGCGTCGCGCGTTAGGTTGAGCGGTTTGCGGCGCTCGCGAACGTTGCGCGGATTGGGCGTTCGATTGGAAAAATTGCGCGTAAGCGTTGGAATTATCGACGCTTCCGTAAACAAGCGCCGCGACGAACGTCGCGACGCCGAGCGCGTCGGAGAACCGACGGCGTCGGAGCGCGGCGTTTAAACGTTGAACGACCCCGGACTTTGACCGGCGAACGCGGAACTTTGAAACGGCGTTGCGAAGCATCTTCAATCCTTTTTCTTAGTTGCGAAAATCGGCGGACGATTTCGCGCGTCTTCCTTGACGAGTCGGCCCTTGAGAAAGCGCCGTTATAATCGTTATCGTCCGTTTTTTTGAGGAAAAGGAGGTTTCTTGGGAAAATTTTTCGAATTTAACGGTCGTTTCCGTATATTTTCTGGTAAAATAGAAGATAGAAGGAAATGAAGCTTAATTAGGCTGATTGAATAAAATAAAGGAAATAGTAAAAATAAGGCGGTAAGGCAAGAATCGGCGAGAGGAGATAACCGTTAGGTGAGAAAAAACGGTTGGAACGACAAAGAGAGCGCGTCGTTTTCGGCGTTGTTGGCGGACGCGATGAAAAGAGCGGAGCGCGCGTCGCGAGTCGAGCGGGCGACGCGTTGGGGAACGCGCGTCCTTTGGGGGGGCGGCGTTCTTGTCGGCGCGTTGGCCTGGCGGTTTGAACAAGACGCGACGACGGTCGGGGGGAACGTCGCAATTATTTTGTCGGCGGCTCTTTGCGTCGGTTTCTTGAGCGCCTTAAAAACCAAATCGGGAACGCGCGAACGGCGAGCGTCGGCGCTGTTGGCGGCGCGACGTTTAGAAAAGCGTTTTCCAACGCAAGCCGGCGTTTGGGTCGCGGCGGTCGATTTCAGCGAAGAGGCGGCGAACGATCCGTTGGGCAAGACGGAGGCGACTTCCGCCGTTTTGCGCGTCGCGACCGTCGAGTCGGCTCGTCGCGGATACGCGGAAATTGCGGCGTCGCTCGACGAACCCGAATTCTTCGCCGCCTTGACCGCGACGTCGCCCGAGCGTTTTCGAAATAAAGGTAAAACGCGGCTGTTTTTTGCGTTGGGGGTTTTGATAAACGTCGTGATTTGGGGAAGCGCGGGAAGTTGGGAAAAGAAGCGCGACGAAAATCCGCCCAACGTTTGCCCGTCGGCGTCGGAAAATGTTGGCGCGGCGCTTAAAATTGGGGAAAATGAGGAAAATAAAAAGAATAACGAAAAAAAAGAAGAGACGGTAAAAGAAAAAATTGAAAAAAAAGAAGCGCTTCAAGAAACGTCGTTGTTAGTAATGTGGGAGTTATTGATTTCCGAACTTGCCCAAAACGCGGAAATTGCCGAAACTCTCGAAGCGGAATTGGAGCGCGCCGCCGAAGAGGAACGCGGGGCGGACGAAGAAACCGCGACGGCGTTGTTGCAATTAGCGCGGGAGTTGAACGCGAATTTGACGAGGCCGGAGACCGGATTGATCGCGCAAATTCGGCGACTCGGCGCGGCGGTTGAGCGGGAACGTCAAAAAATCGAAGCGCGTTGGGCGAATATAAGGAGATTAAACGCGTCGGCAACGAACGAAGAGAATAGAGGATTTAAAGAAATTGGAGAGGTTGGCGAAAATAGCGTCGGCGAATTGTCGCCAAGCGCGCGTCGAACGACCGGAAGAGAAATCGCCGTTTTTTTGACCTCGGCGCTTTGGACGGAATGGGAAGCGAGGTCGACGGCGCCGGGCGGCGTCGGCGATTGGACGGCGCTGGAATTAAGCCGCGTTTTACGAAGCGAATCGGCGGCGGAGCGAAGGAACGCGTTGAAAAACGCGGCGACGATTGTCGGCGAATGGGGAACGACGTTGCGACGCGAGGAGACGGCGGCGCGAATTTTAAGCGAAAGTTGGCGTTTTGACGCGTTGTCGCAACAAAGAACGACGCGTCTAAAACGCCTTGAACAAGAGAATCGGGCGTTGTTGGCGCGTTTTGCGGGACGTTTAAACGTCGATTTCAGCGCGTTCGGCGAAAACGGCGAAGAGCTTGAAGAGGCTAAACGGCGATTTAACGCGCTTTGGCAAGAAGCGGCGACGGCGGAAAGAGAATGCGTCGAGCTTGTCGAACGTTTGCGCGAACGATTGCAAAGCGAGTCGGCGCAAGGTTTTGTCGAGTTTTCGCGCAATGCCGACGGCGTTCTAAAAGACGCGGAACTTTGGAGCGTCGAGGCGGACGAAGCGGCGCGGCGCGCGTTGGACGAAACGGCGTCGCAAAACGAAGAGCGTTGGGAAAAAGTCGCGAAAGACGTTGAAAATAATCGCTTTGGACGCGCGGCGGAGCGTTTGGAGAGCGTCGCGCCGTTGGAGGAGGAAACGACGCTCGTTTTCAACGCGAGAAGCGATAGCGTAAGCGCCGATATTAAAGGTGTTGGCGATTGCTTTGGCGAGGCGACGGCGGACGCGCTCGACGACGATTTGTTAAAAAAACGGCGATTTTCCGCGTTCGCGGCGTTGTTAACCTTGGGCGTCGACGAAAGAACAACGCGTAAAATGGCAAAGCAAATAACGGAAAAAGAAGAAGTTGCGTTCTCGACGAAAGCGTCGACGACCGACGGCGTAAGAACAAAGAACGCCGCGCCGCAAGAGAAAAACGACGACGAAGAAACGTCGCGCAAAGACGGCGGGAACGAAGCCGGCGCTTTGTCGCCAAAGGATTTAAGCGGGGAAGAAAAACGAGCGACCGGCGAGAAAACCTTGGAGAACGAGGCAAGCGGTGAAAAGTCGGACGATTCTCTTAGCGTCGATTGGAAAAACGATAAAAGCGCGACGGGCGAAGAGACGACGAGCGAAACCGGCGCGCCCTCGGCGGTCGGGGCCGGCGGCGGAACGGGAGAAGAGGAAGAGGTAGTTGCGGAAGTTTCAGAAAAACAAGCGTTTAGCGTCGAACTTCCGTCCGAGGCGCGTCGTCGGTTCGAGGGAACAAACGCTCCGAAGATTCTGCCGGAGTACGAAGAAAAGATTCAACTTTATCGTCGGCGAATACAAGAAGAACGTCGTTAACGCGTTGAAAACGACCGCGTTAACGACGTTTAAAAAAGCCGTCGGGACGAAATGTATTTACGGTGTGTCGCAATTGGGCGCGTCGGGACGCGACGTCGCGGCGTTTAAGGCGAGTTCGACGAAATCGTCTTGCGAAAGGAACGGCAACGACCGTCGTAAAAGAGGTTCCGAAATATTGGAAAGAAGCGCGTCGCGTTCGAAAGGGGTTCCGATTAAGCGCGTTAACAACGGCGAAAGGTCGTCGAGAGCGAAAAAATCGCCGAAAATTTGCGCGCGCTCAATACGACCGCGAACGACGTCGAACGCCAGCTCGAACTTGCCCCAATCGAAGCGTCGGGAAGAACGAAATTGAAAACGAGGCGACGCGCCGAAATTCCACTCCCAAGTCGCGTATTTTTCGTCGCGCAATTTCCGAATTTGCGCCAACTCGCTTTCTTTAATTTCTTTTTTTACAATGTTTTGCGTTTTTTGAAGGCGCGACAAAAGATCGGCCTTAAAACGCTCGATAAGGCCGGCGCGTTCGTCGTTCGGCAAAAACTCGGCGATGTTGGCGACTCGCGAACGCACCGACGCGACGGCTTTCGAACGGAATTTTTCCGGGTCGACGTTTAGCGCGGCGGCGACGTCGTCGAGGTTGGAGTTGAAAAGAAGCGTTCCGTGATGTAGCGTTTTGCCGTTTTTACGCGCTTGGGCCGAACCGGAAACCTTGCGACCGTCGATGGTTATGTCGTTTCTTCCGGAGAGTTCCGCCGGTAAATTCCAAGAGCGCAACGTGTCGACGACCGGTTGCGACAAGAGACGAAAGGAATCGGTTAAGGTGGGAACGCGCTGTTGAGTCTTGCCTTGTAAGTTGCCGAACGATAATGCGTTAGCGGGCGTCGGCGCCAAGCGCGTCGCGTCCGGAACGATGAAAGAGTAGTTTAAGTTGCCTAAGTCGTGGTAAACCGCGCCGCCGCCGGTCGTTCGACGAACAACGTTGATTTTTCGCTCTTCGATAAACGCTAAGTTGATTTCTTCCAAGGTGTTTTGGCGACCGCCGACGACGACCGTCGGGGCGTTTTGCCAAAGAAGTAGAATTGGTTCGTCGGTTAATTCGTTGAACGACGGCGAGTTAGGCGCGTCGCCGCCGTTTTCGTCCGCGTTGGGGCGCGTAAGAAAAAATTCTTCGAGGGCTAGGTTAAAATAAGGGTCGAGCGAATTGTTTTGAAGGTAAATCATTGTCTTGCCGTTGATTAGACGATAAGAAAAGTAACGGCGTCGCGCTCTTAAAAAAGACAAAGAGCGCGACGCCGGTCGGGAACGGACGACGTTAACGTTTGTTTTTGTTGGCTTTATGTCCTTGCTTGACGAGTTGGTAACGAACCGTCGCGACGAGCGTCCAAAGGATGTTGGCGGCGAAAAGGAGGTAGAGAACCGCGACTTTATTCGATTCGCCCGCCGCGTAGGAGTGCCGCCCGCCGCCGCCCATCACGAAGCTGAGACCGTACCAAGTCGTTATAATCGCAAGCGCGCCGAGCGTTGCGCCGACCGCAAGACCGAAATTGCCGCAACGCTTGACTTTAAGCACGTGCAAAACAACGAGATAAATCAACAGCGTAACGAGCGCCCAAACTTCTTTAGGGTCCCAACTCCAAAAACGACCCCAACTAAAGTCGGCCCAACGCGCGCCGAGAATAATCCCGATCGTCAGGAACAAAACGGCGCTGCGAATCATTGTCGCGATAACGCCTGAAACGCGGCGGGAATAGGCGGGTTCCCAATCGGCGGTCGCGTTGGAAGCGGCGGAAATCGTTCGATTTACGTCGACGTTTTTCTTGGCTCGCCGTTTTTCGCGACGTTTCGAAACGGAAACCGCAACCGGCGCCGCGACGGAAATCTCGCCGGCGCCGACGCGGTAACGGCCGAAAATATAGGCGGTTAACGACGTCAAAGCGACGACCCAAGCGATGGCGCCGAGCGCGTAACTGACGATGATGGCGAAAACGTGGATCGTCAGCCAAAAGTTGCTTCGTAAAACGGCGGCGAGGGGGCGAATATTCGGGTTAAATTCGCTCGAGTTAAAATAAGCCGCCGCGGCGACGAGAAGCGCGATCGCCGAACTTGCCGTCAAAAACGCTTTACGTTGAAGGATTTGCGACGCGATCAGACGCCGGAACGCGGCGCGGCGTTCGACGGCGTCGGAAAATTCCGCGGGCAATTCGGCAAGCAAGTCGTCGCGACGAAGCGTCGTTTGGGGAAAGACGACGAGCGCGGCGACGGCGGCGAGGAAGCGCGGAACGCTCCAAGCGATGAAAAAGAACGTGCCTAAAATTGCGCAACGGTCGAGAATTCCTTGCATTGCGAACGATTCGAGAACGACGCGCGCCAAGGCGTCGCCGGAAATGGACGTCTCTTCGTGATAACAAACGCGAAGCGCCGCGACGACGCAAAGGACGATCGTAACGACGCGCGGCCAACGGAGAAGACGAGAAACGCGAAGTTCTTCCGCCGTTGCGTCGCGAAGTCGACTCGGAAACGCCGAAACGCGCCAAGCGTTGGCGAACGGTCGTCCCCAAGCCGGGTACAGCGTGTAACCGATTGCGATCGCGGCGATCAAAAATGCAAGCAAAACAACGGTTTCAAACATATTCGTAACCGGCGCCCAACCGGTGATATAGGCGCGAATCGCTCCGCCTAGGAACGCGACCGCGCAAGAAAGAGCGAGGAAAGCGAAACCGGCGACGAAGAAGAAACTTTCTTCAAACGGCGTAAACGCTTGCGATGAAATCGTTTGGCCTTGGCGCGTTGCGACGCGTCGCAAACGGACGAACGTTTGACGACAATAGGAAACGGCGAGCGCGACGACGGCGAGCAAACACGCGACCCAGTTCCAGTAGAACGGATTCAGGCGGTTGTAAAGGAACTCGGCGTCGAGCGCGTCCGGTTCCGGATAGGCGGTTTTGCCAAGGAACGACATTCTAAGTCGTTCGTCGGCAACTTCTTCCGTTGCGAGCGCGACGCGGAACGGTTCGGAACGCTCGGCAAGGGAACGGAGTTCGGCGGTAAAACGGTCGAGCGCCGCGTTAAAACGTTCGGCGCGATCCGAGGCGGAAACGTCGCGATACGCCGTCGCCGCTTCAAGAAACGCCTCCAACGCGGGACGTTCGTAAACGCTTAAATCGAGCGTTTTGCGGAGCGCTTCGTCGAACGTCGCGAAAGGCGAAATCGTTTGTTCGTCGAGCGTCGGCGCCGTTTCGCGTTTGCGTCGCGGCGTCGCGGTTTGTTTCGGCGTTTCCGCAAGTTGTTGCAATTCCGGGTTTAACGACGGATCGACAAACCGCGCGAGGAGCGAGTCCGGCGCCCAAAGGAGCGTTTGCAACGGAACCCAAGGCGACTCTTGGCTTTCGTTCAATCGGAATTCGCGTCGCCGAACGACCGGAACGACGTCGAGCGTTTTCGGAAGTTCCGACGTCGTCGAGAGATACGCGAGTTCCAGCAAGTCGGCGATTTCGCTCAACGCGTCGACGCATCGAAGGAGTTCGCGGCGGTATTCGTCGGAAAACGTTCCGGCGGCGAAGATTGCGTTCCGATGGTCGCGCAGTTCGGAAAGCGCGTCGGCGACGGCGACGGTCAGCGTTTCGAAACGTTCGCCGTTGGCGGGCGTCGGCGTCGCGACGTTTTGCATTTCAAGCAAATAAAAGGCTTTAGCGAGCTTGAGCGCTTCGACTTCGCGTCCGTTTTGCGAAAATTTTTCCGTTTGACGGAGCAAAAAGTCGCCGTTCGAAAAAGGCGACTCGCTTCGCAAGTCTTTGTCGGTCGTCGAGATAAGACGTTCGAGATTGCGCGTCGCGGCGTCGAGTTTCGCAAGCGGACTCGCGCTCGGCGACATGCCCGAATGAGGCGAAACAGACGACGGAGCGCCGTATAAAATCCTTTGCAGATAACGACTTGGACGCGTCGACTGCGCTTGCGTCGGGACGAACGAAACGGAACGGAAAAGGGTTAAACGCCGTTCGACTTCACCGAGCGCTTTGGCGATTTCGGGCGAATTTTGACCGGACGTCGCGCGGAAATCCTCGACGACGGTTCGACCCGACTTTTCGTCGAGTCGCTCGAAGTCTTCCGGCGCAAGACGCGAAAAACGACTTGCGACTTCTTGCGGCGTTCGTTTAAAAACTCCTTGCGAAACCTTGGCTTGCGCGTCGTCGATGAACGGGATATAATCCCAAATTTCCGGTTCGACGAGCCAAGAAAAGAGGAGTTCCGGCGCTTCAAAACGTTGCGTTCCGTTGGGGAAAGTCGCTCGAATTTTCGCGGCGATTTCGCGTTGACGTTCGACGACGCCGGCGCTAATTTCGTTGAAGGCGGCGGTTCGTTCGGCGCGTTTTTCCGGCGCGACTTCTTTTAAGACGTCTTCCAACTCCGGAAAATTCAACGGTTTGCCGCTTTCGAGTCGAGTTAGCGTCTCTTCCGGAACGGCGAAAATCGGCGTCGCGGTTCCGCAAACGTCGCGAACGAGAATTTCGGCGAAGGTGTTGAGCGGTTGACGGCGACCGTCGGCGAAAACCGGGAGAAGGCGCCAAGTTTTCCAGTCGATTTGAGCGTTGGTCGTCGCGAAATTTTTCGCCGCCTCCGTTGAGGCCGATGCAACCGGCGTTTGCTTAACGGGTTGCGCTTCGGACGGCTCTTGCGCGACCGTCGCGGAGGCGAAAAGCGTCGCGAACGCGAAGACGAGCGTCGACGCGACCGTTTTGGCGGCGGAAGTCGTTTTATTGGAATCGGTTGCGTTGGGATTGTTCATCGTCGCGCTCTTGGGGGATTTGCGGTAAATTAAAAACGCCGTTCCTAAAACGATCAGGAGCGAACCGAGATATTTAAGGCCGCGCCCGGGGTCGTCGTTGAGCGTAATCGTCGTGCGGTAAAGGGTTTCGCGCGGCGTCGTTTCGCCGGGAAGAAGGCGACCGTCGACGACTTGCTCGAATTCCGGATCGCCGGGACGATACGGGCCGTTGAACGAGTCTTGATAAGCCCAAAAAACGCGCCCGGAGTCGGGAGAACGCAGAACGCCCGGGCGGTTCATTTGAATCAGCGCGTCGTTTTCCGGATTTTTCGCGAGTTCGGCGGCTTGCTCTTTCGCGCTAAGTCCTTGCGGGAGAACGCGAACTAAACTCGAAAACGACGCGGCGGTCGTCGAGCCGGGTTCGTAAACCGGCGTAAATTTTTTGACGAAAAGCGCGACGCCGAGGTCGAGTTCGCGGTCGGTCAAGCGAATCGTCGCGGCGCGTTTCGACGAAACGACGCGCTTAGTTAAGTATTTAAGTTGTTCGTCCGAAACGCTTTCGAGCGGAATTGTTCGGAGCCAAAACGTTTCGACCGCTTCGTCGAGCGTAACGCGGACTTGGGCCGTTCCGTAAAATTCGTTCGCTTTATCCTGAACGAACGCGCCCGGCGTAAAGCGGTATCCTAATTCGGTTTGCAACGCGACTTTTTCAAGCGAGAACGTCGTCGGCGCCGTCGAATCGGTTGGAACGGCGACGTTGGTTAGCGCGATTTGATCGGCGGCGACCGTTTCGGCTTGCGCGTCGAGCGTTTTCGTTTCGATTCGTCCCGATTGAAATTCGTTGCAACCGTTGTTATAACGGTAGTAAAGCGCGCCGTCCGGCGTTTGCGCCAACTCGAGTTTCGGCTTGGAAAGCGCGGGGTTCCAAGCGCGACCGTATTCGGAGTCCGAACCTTCGAAGCGGTCGAGCCAAAGGGAGCCGAAAACGCGACCGTTTTCCGGATAACGGTTCCGCTCGGCGAGTTCCGAATAGAGCGTCGTTTCGTACTTATCCCCTTGCGGCGATTCGAGTTGGATTAACGCCGTCCAGCCTTGCAACTCTTCGACGTCCGAAACGAGCGTCGGCGACGTCTCGAAACCGACGATTCGCCAACCGGTTTCGCCTAAACGCGACGCGGCGTCGAGACGGTCGAGTTCGGCGAGTCGCGAAGTCGTGTCGCTTAACATCTTTTCGAGCGCTTCGCAAAATTCTTGCGAAGTCGCCGACGCGCTTTCGAGTTGCGCCCAAGCCGACGTAAGATAGTTGATAAGGCGACGTTGCGCATATTTTTGACGCGCTTCGACGAGAGCGGAATTTTTCGCGGTCTCGTCTTTGTCTTGCTCGGCGGCGGCGAGGAGTTCGTTCGTCGAGCGAAGAAGTTCGGTAAGCTCGGCGGCGTTGCGCTCCAAGTCTTCGCGTTTAACGGTTTGAAGCGGTTTGAGTTCGGCGGCGTTATCCGACGTCGCGTCTTCTCGATTGCGTTCTAAGTCGAGTCGACGCTTGATTTCCGCTTGTTGCGTTTCGAGGGACGCGCGCTGTTCGTCGGACGAGCCGGAATACGCGAGCGGCGCCAAGTCGGTCAGGCGGATTTGGAATCGTTCGCCGTCGACCGAAAGAACGACGACGTCGTTCTTGCTAACGTTTTGCGCCGCGCCGCTTTCCGCCGCGTCGGTTTCAGTCGACTTGTGAGCGGGCGTCGCGTCTTTCGTCGGGACGGTTTTTAGGAACGCGGCGGCTTCCGCGTTCGAGTCGGCCAACATATAAACGACGCGAACGCCGTCGGTTAGCGTTTTGCGAACGGCGCGCCGAGAAGCGGAAAGCGCGTCGGTCGGCGGCGTCGCGTCGTTCGGGAACGCGAGTTCGAGTTTTTCAACGGTCGTTTTGCCGTCCGGTTTTTTGAGCGTCAGCGTCGCGACGAGCGGTTCGACCGGCGCGAAGTCGTAAATCGTCGCGTAATCGAGAATTTCGATTTTGAAGCCGTCGCGGTCGTAAAGCGTTCCCGGCTTTTGAGTTCGGGAAACGTTCGCCGCGACGAACGCCGCTTTTTGACTCCATTTCGCCGCGCCTTTGGCAAGGTCTTTGAAGAAGGAACCTTCGCTCATTTTCGCGAGGAGCGGTTCCGAAACGTTTTCCTTCCAAGACGCGTAACTCCCGCAGTCGCGCCAATTAAGCGGGCCTCCGGAGAACGGTATATCGAGCTTCGTCGGTTCGGCGTCGGCGGGCGACGTCAAGTCGACAAGTTCGACGTCGAAAAGGCGGGCGCTCGCGTCGATCGCTTTTTCAACCGCGGTCCCTTCGGGAATCGTCATTCGAGCCTGCGTTCCGCAAAGCGCGGTCGCCAAGCAACCGGCGAGTAAAACAAGTATTCCCAAGTGCGCTAAATAAAATGGGATAAGACGGCGTTCGACGACGATTTTGTTTTTAGCCGTCGACGAGTTCGCGTCGGAAGCGTCGGCGTCGGCGGTATTTGCGTCGACAGGAACGCGGCGAATAAAGGCCGGAAGTCGAACGAGCGCCGAGCAAAGAATATTCAAACCGAGCGCGCCGATTAAGACGTAAAACCAGTTGGAAGCGTAAATTATACGTTGCGCGACCGGCGTTCCCATCTCGCGTTCGACGAACGTCGCCCAACCCATCGCGAGCGCCGCCGCGGTCATCAGCGCCGCGCCCAAAAGCGTCGAACCGCAAAATTTTAACGTTCGACGAAAGATTCGCGTTTTGTTACTCATTTTAGCGCCTTTTGGAAGTTTTAACGTATCGCGACCGTTTTGGTTGTCTTTCGGGCGATTAACGTTTTACGGTGGGAGTTGGAGGGAAAGCCGGCTCGAAGGAGGATTTTTCGACGCGGCAAAGCAGAAAACGCGCCGTCGCGTTTGTCGCGACGACGACTCGCGCAACGCTTAACTTTTGCGCCGACAATGTTAAGCGTTTGCCGAACGGGCGAGCGTCGACGACGCTCAAACGACAAAATGAAGGACGACCCCGACGAAAATAAGAAAGAAGAAGAGCCAACCGGCGATTTTCGCGGCGCGAACGGCGATGAAGCGCGGGTTTTCGGAACGCGTCGCGGCGTAAACGACCGAAAAGGCCAACGCGAGCGGAACCGCCAACAAAATTTGTTGGAAATTCAACAATCCCAAGAGGATACAGCGTTCCATCGGCGCGATATTCTTTCTTCGTTAAATATTTTCGGGAGGGGCAAAAAACGAAAGGGAGCGCCGCGTCGGCGTTTTGTAACGCGGCGTTCTTAAATCGTTGGATTTTAGTTTTTCGGACGGATGACTTCGAAGTCGACGTAAGGACGCAACGCCTTCGGGACGACGATCGAACCGTCTTCTTGTTGGTACATTTCCATCACCGCGAGGAGCGCGCGGCTAATCGCGACCGCGGTGCCGTTGAGGGTGTGAACGAAATTCGTTCCTTTTTCGCCCTTGACGCGGTAACGGGCGTTCAGGCGGCGCGCTTGGTAGTCGGTGCAGTTCGACGTGCTGGTAACTTCGCCGTAACCGCCGCGACCCGGCATCCAGGCTTCGAGGTCGTACTTGCGGTAGGCCGGGCCGCCGAGGTCGCCGGTCGCGGTGTCGACGACGCGGTACGGGATTTCGAGGCCGTCGAAAATGTCGCGTTCGAGTTGCAAAAGCTCTTGGTGCAACGCTTCGCTTTGGTTCGGAAGGCAGAACGCGAACATTTCGACCTTCGAGAATTGGTGAACGCGGTACAGGCCGCGCGACGCTCGACCGGCCGCGCCCGCTTCGGTGCGGAAGCAGTGGCTGATACCGCAAAGGCGCATCGGGAGTTGCTCCGCGTCGACCGTTTGGTTCGCGAGGAGACCGCCGAGGGTGATTTCCGCCGTCGCGATGAGGCTAAGGTCGCTGTTTTCAATCGAGTAGATTTGCGTTTCGTTGCCGCGCGGGATGTAGCCGGTGCCTTGCAGGACGTCGTTTTTCGCCAAGTCCGGCGTCGTCGTCGGAGTGAAACCGGCGCGAACGAGCTTGCTCAGGGCGTATTGTTCGAGCGCAAGTTCGAGGAGAACCGCTTCGTTCTTGAGGAAATAGAACCCGGCGCCGGCGACGCGCGCTCCGCCTTCGAAGTCGATTAAGTCGAGCTTTTCGGCGAGTTCGACGTGATCGAGCGGCTTGAAGCCTTCCGGCCAAGTCGGGAGGGGCGTTTTGCCGTAAGCGACGGCGAGGTTGGAGCCGTCGTCGTCGCCGATCGGAGCGTCCGGGTGCGCCATATTCGGAATGCCGCGTTGAATTTGGTCGAGTTCCTTTTCGAGCGCGTCGAGCGTTTGGCGGACGCCGGCGATTTTTTCGCGAATCGCGCGCCCTTCCTCCATTTTCGCCGCTTTTTCTTCCGGCGTTTTGCACTTGCCGATCGACTTCGAAACGGCGTTCGACTCTTGGTTCAACGCTTCGACTTCGCGCTGTTGTTCGCGGCGCGCCGTTTCGAGTTCGACGAACCGGTCGACGTCGGCGGGAACGTTGCGGTTTTTGCAGTTGAGTTTGACGGCTTCGACATTCTCCAAGATGAATTTGCGATCGAGCATAACGCGGATTCCTGTTTGAGCGAACGAGGTTGGCGGCGACGCGGGAACGCCCCGCTTTCTCCGAAACGACCGAAACGGCGTCGGCGCGTTCCGGTTTTTGTCTCTATTATACTCGTTTCGGCGAAGATGAAAAGAGCCGTCGCGCCCGTTTGCGCCGTTTATTCCCGTTATTCTCGACGTTTGCTCGACCACCGCTTCGCTAAACGCGTTAAAATGGGTAAGACGCGGGAATTGGGCGACGGCGATTGACGAGCGTCAAGCGATTTGGGACGGCTTTACTCGGCGCCGACGAGGCGTTCCCAACGAGCGCGGCGATTCGGATCGCTTGCGTCGGAGCGCGTCAACCAAAGGGTTCGGAGCATTTTGCGGGCTTGGTCGCGGCGGTCGGTGCGAACGTAAATTTCGACGACGCGTTCTTTAGCGTCCCACCAAGCGGGCGAACCGGCGGGAACGAGGTCGGCGGCGTCGCTCCAATAACGGACGGCTTGGTCGAGCGCTTTCGGATCGTTTTGCGCGGTCAAAATTTCGGCGATTCCGAGCGTCGCGGCGAGATTTTTCGGGTTTTGACGGCGAATTTGCGCGAAAAGCGTCAGCGACTCTTGCGTTTTTCCGGCGAGGCGAAACGCTCGCGCTCGGATAAGCGACCGTTTTTCTTGCGCCGCTTTCGCGGTTTGCGTATTTTGCGCGGTTTGCCCGGCTTGCGAGGCGTCGAGCGAAGCGAGGGCGGCGTTTCCGATTTTGATTTGCGTTTCACGCGGGGTTTTTTCGGCGAAAATTAAGAGGCGTTCGAGCGTTTCGAGCCCGGCGCTTTGCGTCGCTTCTTCGAGGTTCGCGAGGTCGCGGAGGACGGCGTCGGTTTGCCCGGCGTCGAGGCGGAGCGCGAGCCGTTTCGCTTGAAGCTCGGCTCGAAGCGCGGCGCGTTCGGGGGAAGCGTCGGCGAGCGCGGCGTCCCAACGGTCGAGAAGCGTTTCGAACGCGGCGATAACTTCCGCGTCGGCGGCGATTCGCGCCGGTCGCGGCAGTTCGAAAAGACGCGTCAAAACGGCGTCGTCGACCGCGGTCGAATTTTCCGCCGTCAAATTTTGCGCGGTTTCCTTAACTTGAACGGCGAGCGGCGTTTCGGCGGGCGAATCCGGCGAATCCGACGTCGGCGCGGCGGTCGTTTTCGCGAGAAGGCGTTTAGCCGCGTCGACGAAGACGGCGGCGTTTTGCGCGTCGGCGTCGGGCGAATCGGCGTTAACGGCGGCGAATCGGGCGCTTGCGAGCGCGTCGGCGAGCGCGAGCGTTTCCGAGAACGCGGAATCGTCGGACGAAACAACGTCGACGTAAAACGCCGCGTCGTCGAGTTTTCCGTCGGCGAGCGCGAGCCGGGCCGACTCGTTGGCGAACGCGCCGCGATTCTCCGCCGTCGGGAAAAGCGTCAAATAGTCGCGACGAAGCGCCGCGACGTCGGGAGCGTTCGACGACGCGCCGTCGTTTGAAGCGGTCGCGTCGTTTGCGGAAATCCCGTTGCTTTCGCCGTTTAGCGCGGCGTTTTTCAACTCTTGGGCGCGTTGAATCGCCAAGAGGAAAAGGCGCGGCGCGAGTTCGTCGTCGGGGCGCGAACGGGCCGCCGCTTCAAAACGTCGTGCGGCTTCAAGTCGCCAAAAGTCGGCGTCGGTCGACGAAAGCCGGCTCGACTTGAAGAGATTGTCGCGCAAGATTTTATCGACGATTCCGGCGGCGGTCGCGGCGAGTCGAAACGCGTCGGCGTCGGCCCCGGCGGCTTGCGCTTCCGCGCTCGCTCGGTCGTATTCGGCGAGCGCGGCTTCCCAATCGTCGGCGCGAAATCGTTCTTCCGCAACGGCTTCCGTCGTTCGCCAATCGGAGGACGCGACGCTGGTTTCGCGAAGAAGCAGCGAAGCGCGGGCCCGCCAAAAGCTCGTCGGCAAACGGTCGGCGGCGGCGCGAGCGGCGGCGAGCGCGTCTTGCGGCGATATTTTCGGAACGTTGGAAGTCGTTTTTTCGGAAGAGTTAGCGGCGTCGGCGCCGACGGACGACGGGGCGTTTTCCGGCGTCTCCGATTCGGCGAGCGCGGAGGCGGCGTTCAAAAACGCGGCGACGCGGGCGAAATCGCGGTCGGCGAAAACGTCGAAAAAGCGGTCGGCGAAGCGCGCCGGGCCGGTCGACGTCGGACGGTTCAAAAGGTCGACGTCGGTCGACGCAAGTTTCGCCGCGTCAAAGGGCTTCGTTTCGAGCGAAAGGAGGCGTATTTCCTCCGCGACGAGCGCGACGGCGAGTTCTTGCGGCTCGGCGTCGTCGGCGTTCGGGGCTTTCGACGCGTCGTTAAGCGTTTGTTCGATTAAACTTGCCGCCGTTTTGACGTCGTCTTGGCGCCGCGCCGCTTCGACGAGAAGGAGACGGGCGAAGAAATAATCGGCGGCGTCGCGTCGTTGGTCGGCGTCGGCGCAAAGCGCCTTCGCGGCTTGCGTCGCTTGACGGTAAAGTTTTTTGGCGTCAGCGCTTGCGTCGGCGCGAGCGAGGAGCGTTTTCGCGCTCCAATAAACGAAAAATCGACTCTTTTCCGGCGGAAGACGGCGAACGAGCGCGCTCGCCGTTTCAAACGCGGCGATTAGAAACGGCGATTCGGCGACGACGGAAATCGCGTTTGATTCTGCGGTTGCGTCGGACGGCGTTTCGGGCGACGACGCGTCGTTCGATTCGACGTCGAGAACGCCGAGTTCGTAAAAGGCGCGAACGAGCGCGGCGGCGTATTCGAGCGCGGCGTCGGCGGGCGGTTCGGGGCCGAGAACGGCGTCGAAGTCGAGCGGTCGCAACGGGTTCGCGTCGGCGGCGAAACCGGGTTCGACGGCGGCGCGAACGGCGGCGATTCGAGCGGCGACGGCGGCGCGGTCGGCGGCGGTTAAAAGGCGGCTCGACTCGACGGCGGCGCGAACGCCGACGCTTCCAAATTGAAAACGTTGAACTTGCGTCGCGTCGGCGAGACCGGTTTCGAGTCGGGCGAGTTCGGCGTCGGCTTGCGCGACAAGACGTCGGGAAACGAGCGCGTCGACGAAACGAAGGTCGGCGGAAAATTCGTCGAAACTCGGCGGCGTCCAAACGGCGCGCGGCGGGTCGGCGGCGTTAGTCGTTGAAATAAAACGCGTTGCGTCGGCGTCGAGAAATCCGCCGAGCGCCGCGCAAAGGAGGGCGAGTCGAAGAGAAGAGCGAGAGGGCGTTCGGGGCGTCGAAAGGTTCATTGAACGAGTCGTAAAACGTTTAAAAGGAAGAATTGGGACTGAAAACGCGGTCGATGCGGCGTCGGTTAACGCGTCAACGTTTCGGGATTGGCGGCGAACTGGATTTTGCTCAAACCGACGCGCCGGGCCCGGTCGTAAACGTCGAGAACGCTTTCGATTGCGACGCCGCGCTCCGGGTCGAGAACGACCGGAACGGTCGGGTCGATTTCTTGAAGCGCGGCGAGCGTTTCCTCGACCGCCGCCAACGACTCGACGCGGGCGCCGTCGACCGTCCAAGTTAGTTGGCCGTCGGGGTTTGCGGCGACGCGAACCGTTATTTTGCCGAGATCGCGCTCCCGTTGTTCGAGCGGCGCGTCGACGGCTCCGACGTCGGAAAGTTTCGTCGGGAGGAGTTTTTCCGGCTCTTTAAAATCGGAGGTGAAGACGAAGAAAATTAAGAGGAGGAAAATAACGTCGATCATCGACGTTAAGTTCAACTCCAAGGCGGCGTTTCGCGTTTTGGTCGTCGGCGTTTTCATCGAGTTTCCTTGAGCGAGCGGAGAGGGCGGTTAAAACAAGGAGGGACGGCGGAAGGTTAACGAGCGGCGGTTAATTAACGGGCGTTTTAAGGTCTTGTAACGACGACGTTTCCGGCGTTTCTGCGTCGTCGAGCAAATCGACTTCGACGAGCGACGCGTTGCGCCAAGCGCCGCGGTAAAAGCGGAACGCGAAAAGGGTTCCGGCGCTAAAAACGTAAAGCGTCATCAGCGACCAACACCAGTAAACGCCGCGTCCAAAGCCGAAAACGCCGACGAACGCCGCGACGACGATCGGAACGAAAACGACTAACGTCGCCTTCATAATGAAGTTAGCGTCGCCGGCGCCGCGCAGCGCCGACGCGAAAATAACGTTCAACGCGTCGGCCAACAGGTAAACGGCGACAAAGCGTAAAACGTTCGCGGCGGTTTCGCGAATCGGCTCGAACTCGGCGGGATTTTTCATCGCGTAAAAGTCGAGAAAAAAATGCGGCGCGACGACGAAAGCGACCGTTAAAACGCCGATAAAGGGCGTCGCCAGCGCGATCGACGTTTGCGTCGCTCGCGCCGCTAAATGCGGAAGTCCCGCGCCGACTTGGTTTCCGACGAGCGTCGTTACCGCGACGCCGATTCCGACGATCGGCATAAACGCTAAAAAATCGAGGTTGAACGCGATCGCCGTCGCCGCGCTCGCCGTCTCGCCGCAGACGCCTATAAGCAGAATGAACATCGTGTAACACCAGTTTTCGCCGGTCGTTTGCGCCGAACTCCGCGCGCCGAAACGGAAGAGTCGGGCGAACTCCGAACGGTCGAAACGGAAACCGCCGCGAACGTTGTAACGTCCGTCGCGGTCGCGTTTTAGCATAATCGCAAGGAAAATGAAAAACTTCGCCCAAATCGAAATCGACGTCGCGATAGCCGCCCCGGCGATTCCCCAAGCGCAGTAACCGGCGACGCCGAAAATGAGGAGATAGTCGAGGACGATATTTAGCGCGACGGAGATTAGCCCGGCGACCATCACCGTCTTCATTTCGCGCCGTCCGCTGAAAAACGCCGCCAACGACTCGCTCGCGATCAACGCCGGAGCGCCCAACGCAAAGTAAAACCAATAAACGGTTTCGAACCGAACCGTTTCCGGCGAATGACCGAACGCGGCGAAAAGCGCCTCGACGAGCGGCGTCGCGAGGACGAAAAGCGGGCCGAAAATTAATCCGACGAAAACGCCTTGCCAAACGACCGGGCCGATGCGGCGGTCTTGCTTCGCTCCGAAGTATTGGGCGACGAACGCGTTCACAAACGCCGCGATTCCGAACGGAAACGCCGACAAACCCCAATACAAACAACCGGACGTAAACGAAGCGCTCATCGCGTTTTTGTCCCACCAAGCGAGGAAAACGCGGTCGGCGAAGTTCATGATCGCGACGGAGCCGGACGAGACGATGATCGGCGCGGCGAGCCAAAGGACTTCGCGACCGCCGCAAGGACGGGCGAACCATTCGCGCCAATACGTCGCCGAAAAAAGCGCGACGAAACGGACAAACCAGTTTCGCGACGCGGCGTCGACGTTTGTTTCGTTGGTTTCGGTTGTTTCGGACATTCGGAAAAACTTGCTTTCGTTGGCGTTAGTCGTTTAACGGCGAAGGTTGCGTCGCGGCGTTTTTATTTCAAATGGAGGAAAAGCGCGGCGGCGACGATCGCGGCGGTCTCGACGCGGTACACCTGGGCGCCCAAGTCGAGCGGCTTCCAACCGGCTTCGACGGCGGACGAAACTTCGCCGTCGGAGAACCCGCCGACCGGGCCGATTAGGAGGAAAACGCTTTGCGGCGTTTGGGCGCCGAGCGAACGAATCAGCTCCGGGAAACTTTGCTGACCGAAAAAGCCGTCCGAAATCGGGTGCGCGACGACGCGTAAAACGTCGGCGTCGGGGCCGATTTCGTCGAAAAGGTCGGTCGCGCCGAAACGAACGCGGAGTTTTTCGGCGGCGTCGGAAAGACCGAGGTCGGCGGCGCAAGTCTCGGAAGAGAGCGACTTGCCGGCGCGGCGCGCTTCGATCAACTCGACGAGCGCCGGGAGTTCCGACGACGCGACGGAGGGCAAAACTTCCAACAGCCGCAAGCGACCGCATTGCTTCGACGCTTCGAGAACTTGGCGTTCGAGGCGTTCGCGGACGTTCGCGTCGAACTTGACGTCGGCGCGTTCGGCGTCGAGCGGAATGAAGCGGCGGACGCCGAGTTCGGTCAGCTTTTCGAGCGCCCATTTTTGCCGGTCGCCCTTGGGAAGAGCGACGACCGCCGTCAGCGCGACGTCCGGCTCGCGGGAGTCTTCGCGGGTTTCCAAAACGGAAAGCTCGACCCGTTCTTTCGCGATCGAAGTAATTTCGCAACGGTATTCTTTGCCGGTTCCGTCGAAGAGCGTCGCTTCGTCGCCGACTTTTTGGCGCAAAACTTTCGTCAGGTGGCGCGCTTCGGAGCCGGTCAAAACGGCGATTCCGTCCGCCAAGGCGCGGCGTTCGCTCGGGTCGATGTAAAAAAGGTCGCTCATTTTCGTTGCGCTTTCTAAGAACGTCGGTCGGCGCGACGGCGTTCGGTTGAGGAAATGGAGAGACTGGGAGTTTTAGGCGGTTGCGACGGCGTTAAATTAGGGGAAACGCGGGGTTGGGGAAGCGCGTTTAACCGTCCCAAGCGACGAGAGCGCGTCGCGGCGAGGCGCCGAACGTCGGGCGAATCGCGCTCGTTTCTTTATTATATCCGATTTCGCGTTTTTTTTAACGCCCCCGTCGATTTTGCGTCGCGTCGGACGGAACGCGAAAAATAGGCGAGCGGGGCAAAATGGAAAACGAAAGCAAGCGAATAAGGCGGGCGTCAATAACTCGCGCGGAACCGGACGATTCCGACGGCGTTCGGCGTGTATCGGCGATTAAATTCGGGGCCCTCGTCGATCGTTTGAATCGTTAGTTCGCGGGCCAACGCGACGCCGCCTTCGAGCGCCCAGTCGACGTCGCGCCCGGTTTTCGTTTCGATTCCGGCGAAAATTCGGAAGTCGAAATAACGGACGCGCGCTTGCCGACCGGCCCAAATTGCGTCGCGCCGGAGCGTCGCGAGTTCGGCGTCGACGTTTGGCGTCGCGAAGGGGCGCGATTTAAGTTCGCCGGTCGAGGTCGTTTCGAACGCCCAAATATTGCCGCCGACTTCGCCCGCGACGTAAATCCAGTGCGGGGAAGCGTTAATGTTTTCGTCGACGACTCCTAAATCGACGCGCTTGGCGATTTTCGGATAAGGAATCATCGCTTCTAAGTAGAAGTCGTCGCGCGGTTTCCAAACGAGTCCGCCAACCGGAATCGTCTTCCAATTTTCCGCCGCGTTGTTGTGATAAACGCCGAAAAGAAGGTTCGTTCGCGGGTTGATTTTCCAAGCGGCGGCCGCGTAACCGTTGAAAAACCAGGCGTCGGACGCGTTCGAATGATAATCGGTGTTGTAAAAAGCGTTGACGTTGACGTTAATCAGGAGCCGTTCGTTCAGCGGGACGTAATATTGGAACGCCAACCCTTGCGAAAAGAGCGAAATTTTGTCGTCGAACGGCGTCGGGAGGTCTTCCGGCGTCTCGATTTGCGTCCAAGCGAACGTCGGCGAAACGAGGAGCGGCGTTTGAACGGTCGGAAGCGGGAGCCCGAGCGTTACGTCGGCGCGCGTTTCGAGCAAACCGCAACGAAGGGCGCCGGTATTGGCGGCGTTCGACGCTTCGAAACCGACGCTTTGGAAGAGGGAATTGCGACCTTCGCGAATCGACGTCGTCGCCCAACTCGACGGACTGCGCGAAAAATAAGGGTCGAGCTTAACCGTTTCGGCGTCGGCGGTCGCGACGGATTTCAACTCGGGCGTCAACGCGATTTCGGAGGAAATTTCCGGCGCGGAGAGAAGCCCGAAACGCGTCGCTTTCGTTTCCGGGATTTCGAAAATTTGGACGTCGCCGTCCGTCGCCGCGTCGGGAAGGCGGAACGGAGGCGCGCCGCCGCCGAGTTGAAACGGGGACGCGTCGGAATCGATTTGGAAGGGCGACGTTTCCGCGTCGAATAAATCGGCGCCGAAAAAAGACGGGGCGTTTTCGGCGTCGGGAGCGCCGCTCGGGGCTGTTTCGGCGGGGGGAAACGCGGCGACGGCGGCGGATTCGGCGGGGTAACGTTCGACGGCGGAATAGGTTGGCTCCGTCGACGACGATTCGACGAGCGCCGGGGGAACGACCGCTTGCGTCGCGCCGAACGCCGACGGCGACGCGGAGCCGCAAAGACCGGCGAAAGCGACGGCGAAGAAAACGACGGAGCGCGACGAAAAAACGGACGGAAACACGAGACGGCGGCGAAGGAAAAGGTAAACGGTTGAAAAAAGGGAACGAGCGCGTTTGGGGGGCGATTTTTCTCGGCGGTCGGAAGAAAACGACCCGATTTTTTTCCGTCGGCAAAAGCGCGAAAAAAACGCGTCGCGCGGCGGAAGGAAAAACGTCGGCGACGCGACGGCGTTAAAACAGGAATCCGGTCTTTAAGTAAACGGCGTCTTTCGGCTCGTACCAAACGCCTCGTTTCGAAACAAGTTTGCGGTTAAACGCGCCGCCGACTTCGACGCAACCTTTAATTTTTTCGCAAGCGAACGTCAAGCCGAGCCCGACGCGATAGTCGTCGTAGTCGGTGTTGAACGTTTCGCCGCGATCTTCGATCAGCCAACGTCCGCCGCCGATTTCGCCGCCGATGTAAAACCACCAGTCGGTTTCGTTAAGTTTGGTAATGTAACGCGACCAGCGCGGGTCGGGGTAAACGAGGCGAACGATGTTTTGCTCGTTCGGACGCCAAATAATCCCGCCGCTCGGAACGATTTTGTACTCGATACGGTCGTAATAAATGAGACCGCCGGTCGCCTTCACTTGCTTGTCGTTGTCGATCGGAAGCGCGCCCATCGCGCGTCCGCGGATGTAAAACGCGTCGCCGTCGACTTTTTCGAACGACGAGGCGAGACCGACCGAAACTTCGACTTTCACTTCCAAGTCGCGCAGATTCGTCGCGAAAAGGGTGGTGAGACCGGCGTCGAAAGTCGAATCGGGCATTTTGAACGCGGTCGCCGGAACGTCCGTTTGCGACCAATGGTTGTATTTAAAACTCGGCGTTAAAAGGAAATAGCCGTTGTTCAAACAGGTGCGTTCGCGCATCGTTTCCCAAGGGAACGCGAAAAGAATCCGCCCTTCGACCTCGTGCATTCCGAGCCCGGACGAGTCGCCTTTGGGGACGAACATATACGACGCGGAAATATCGTCGCGATATTTAAAAACTTTTTGAATCGTCGTCGCTTCGTCGTCGAGCGACGGCGTAATCGGCGCAAACTCCGGATCGTCGCCGGTAACCGGGGGAAGAACGAAGGGCGTCGTCGAGCCGTAAACGGTCGATTCGCCGATTTTCGTCGCCGTCGTCGACGGAGAAACGACCGGCGGAACTTGACCGCGCGCGACGCGCAAACCGTCGAAAACGCCGTCCGAGGAAACGTCGACGGAAGGCGAGCCGTCGAAAAGATCGACGCGGAACGGAGCGCCCGGCGCGACTTGCCAAACGCCGTTTTCGGCGGTTCGGCGCGCCCAGCTCGGAACGCTCGACGGTTCGAACGATTGGGCGACCGCTCCGATTTCCTCGAAGAACGCGCCGAAAAACGCGGCGACGGCGAACGCGAACGCGGCGGTTCGTCGGGCTTTACTCGGGAATTTGCGAAGCATAATCGACCTCGAATCGGCGTCGACCGGCTCTCGGTCGAACGGTAAAACGTGAATAAGCGAAACGGCGTCGTTATTTTAGGGCCGCTGGAAATTTCGCGTCGCGGCGCTATAATAACCGACGTCGGGGTATAACAAATTCGGCGCGCGCCGTCAAGAGCAAAAAACGGTGGGAAAATGGAAAGAAGGGGAAGAAAACGAACAAACGCCGAAGAAATCGCGCGGCGAACGGAAATCGCGGGCGCGCTTTGGTTGGAGACGGTCGGCTCGACGAACGATTGGGCGAAAGATTGGATTCGAACGGCGACCGCGGCGACGGAAACGCCGTTTTGGGTCGGCGCGGAGCGTCAAACGGCGGGACGCGGTCGCGGCGATCATACTTGGGCCGCTTGGAACGGCGCGCTGACCTTTTCGCTGATCGCTCGTTGGCGCGAGTTTCGGCTGACTCGTCGGGAGAGCGCGGAACTTTCGCTCCGGGTCGCGGACGCGGTCGCGTCGACGGCGCGCGAGTTTGCGCCGACCGCCGAAATTTGGGTGAAACCGCCGAACGACGTTTACGTTCGCGACCGAAAGTTGGCCGGAATTTTGATCGAGTCGCCGAACGCGGAGTTTGTCGTCGTCGGCGTCGGCGTCAACGTTGGGAATCGGTCGACCGACGCGCCGGAGGAACTGCGAAACCGCGTCGTTTCGTTGGCGGAGCTGAGCGACGAGTCGACGGAAAGCGCGTTCGACGTCGACGCGGTTCGAACGGCGTTTGCGATTCGCGTCGTTCGGCGAATGTTGCGTCGTTCCGCGGAAAACGATTGAAACGCAAAAAAACGCCGCGTCGACGCGAACGGTCGAGCGCGGCGCTTTTTTCGCCGTTAAACGGTCGCTTCCGTTAAGAAAACGGAGCGAAATCGGACGCGATTAGAGCGCGAGGCTTTGCGTTTGCAACGCTTCGCAATAGTCGCGGGTCAGGCGCAACGCTTCGTCGAGGTAGTAGTCGCGTTCGACGCCGGATTCGCCGTTGACGATTTCTTCCATTTTCTCGGTTTCCTCTTTGCTCGCGTCGAGTTTGTCGAGTTCCGCAAAGTATTTTTCGCGGTTAAGCGGCGTCGCTTTGCGGAGCTTGCTCGTGCGGTAAAGTTCCATTTTCTCGATTTCTTTGCCGAAATCTTCCGACGCGGCGACGCGAGCGGCCGACTTTTTCGCGACCGAATCGACGACGCTTTGCGAAGTCAGATTGAATTTCGGATAACGCGCCGGTTCGATTTTCGGGAAGGTCAGCGGGTAGTCGAGGTCGGATTCCGCAATATCTTCGAGAACGCTCGTGAACTGCGGAAGAACGACGTGCGACGGAACGCCCTGCAACTGCGGGGAAACGCCGCTCGGCAGGTAGAAACCTTGAATCGTTACCTTCATCGCGCCGAGGTTCGGGGCTTCGCGCATCAGGGAATTGAAGAGAACGCTCGAAATTTCGTTCATACTTTGCACCGAGCCTTTGCCGTGCGTCGTTTCGTCGCCGACGACGAGACCGCGGCCGTAATCGCGAATCGCTCCGGCGAAAATTTCGCTCGCGGACGCGCTCAGACGGCTCGTCAAGACGACGAGCGGCTTCTTCCAAACGACTTTCGGGTCGGGGTCGTTCAACGAACGCGCGCGGTCGGGGCCGAATTCGGACGGCTTCACTTGAACGACGGAGCCGGTTTCGATGAAAAGCCCGGTCAGCGAAACGGCTTCCGGAAGCGAACCGCCGCCGTTGTAACGGAGGTCGAGGACGCAAGCGTCGACGCCTTTCGCGTTGAACTCTTCGAGGTATTTTTCAACGTCGGTCGAGGAACTGCGCCCGGCGCCGCCGCTGTTTTTCGCCTTCATATCGAGGTAAAAACTCGGCAAGTCGATGACGCCGACTTTTAACGCGGCGACCGCGTCGGCCGGCTTTTTCGTTTCGGCGTCCGCTTCGTCGACAAGTTCGGTCGTTCCGTCGGCCTTTTGGTAAACGACGAACACGGCGCTTTGCGCGGCGGAGTCTTCGAGGTCGATCTTTTCGCGAACGATCGGGATAATCTTGCGTTTGCCGTCTTCGGAAACGACTTCCAGACGGACGGTCGTGCCGCCTTTGCCGCGGATTTTTTCGACGACGTCGGTCAGCTTCATATCGACGACGTCCTCGATTTCGCCGTCGACGCCTTGGCCGACGCCGACGATTTTGTCTTCAAGTTTGAGTTCGCCTTGTTTTTCCGCCGGGCTTCCTTTGACGATGCGCTTAACGATGGTGTAGCCGTCGTCCCATTGGAGCGTCGCGCCGATTCCTTCGAGATTCAAGCTGATTTGAATCATAAAGTTTTCGTAAGATTTCGGCGACATAAACGTCGTGTGCGGGTCGTAGGCGTTCGCGATCGCGGTCAGATAGATTTCGAGCAGGTCGTCGTTCGACGTTTGGCGGAAACGCTTTTGCAGGGTCGAGTAACGGCGCTTGAGCTTCGAAATCGGGTCTTCGGCGCGACCCGGGACGATCGGTTCCGGCGTTTCGGCGGTCGTTTCGTTCGCGTCGGTTTCGTCGGCTTTTTCCTTGGCTTCGTCGCGTTTTTCCGCTTCGAGGGCGAGGAGTTCGAATTTGACGCGACGACGCATACGGTCGGCGACTTCCGCGTCGGTTTTCGAATAGTCGAGCAATTCCGGTTCGCGGATAAATTCTTCGTCGACGGTAAAGTCGAAGTTGTTTTCTTCGAGGAGTTTTTGCGCGAGGGCGACTCGTTCGTCGACGCGTTGCAGGAAGCGGTTGTAAACGGCGAACGCGGCGTCGAGTTTGCCTTGTTTCGCTTTGAGCGCGCAGTCTTTAGCGTATAGCGCTTCAAATTCGTCGACGTCTTGACGCGTCAAGTAAATTTTAGTCGGGTCGACCGCTTTCAAAAAGAGTTCGAAACCGCGTTCGGAAACGCCTTCGTCGATCTTATTTTTCGAAACGTGTCGAATTTCAAGGAGCCGCGTGAAATTGATCGCGATCGAGCGGTCGCGCGCGGTCGATTTGAGGGGTTCGCTCGGTTCGTTCGGCGACGTCGCCGCGAAACCGCAGACGGCGAGCGTTAGCGAGAAGGTTAAAAATAACGACGCCAATCGAAATTTTTTCCCGGCGTAAATTGTAGTCATTCGACTTCCTTTGCGTTCAAGTTGGCCGATTTGGGCGATTTTAGGGGGACGGACGCTCGCAACGCGTCGCGACCCGCTTCTTCGTTGCCGCGAACGGCGTTTTCTTGCGTCGTCGGGCGGAAATTTGCGACTTTTCAGGCCGTTTCGGAGCGGCGACGCGACGCGCGAAGTCGTTGGGCGGCGTCCGCGTCGAGAAAAGGTCGCGGGGAGTATACCTTATTTAAGGGGCGCGACGCAAGAGGGGTTTCGGCTTTTTTAAAGATTTTGTCGTTTTTACTCGCGACGGCGGAACGAACGTCGTTTCGCCGTCGCTTAGAAAGGAAAAGGCGCGACGCAAGAGCGCGTTAAGCGGCCGCGTCGGCTTTTTCGGAGGTCGCGTCGTCGCCGAACGCCTTCGCGACGCGTTCCGGAGAAAGAGGCTTCGAAAGGAAGCTGACCGTCGGAACGACGACGAACGGAACGAGCATCGCGACCGTCGCGACGAGCGGCGAAAATTTCTTCGCGACGCCCGAGCCTTCGACGATGAAAAGCCCCCAATAAAGCCCGTTCGCGACAAGCAAACCGGCGACCATTCCGGCGATCGCGCCCGCTTTCGTCGTCCGACGCCAATAGAGTCCGTACATATACGGCGCCAAAAACGCGCCCGCGACCGCGCCCCAGCTCAGCGACGTCAGCGCGACGATCCAAGACGGATTGAAAAGCGCGATAAAATACGCGCAGAAAATGAAAACGGCGCAGCAAACGCGGAAAATCGTCAAGTGCGTTTTTTCCGAAGCGTTCGGCGCGATATACCCCTTAACAAGGTCGACCCCGACCGCCGCCGAAGAAACCAACGCCAACGAACAGAGCGTCGACATCGACGCCGAAAGCACCAACAGCAAAATGATCGCCAAGAACCATTGCGGCAGGCACTCGACCAACATAATCGGAACGAGTTTTTGCGGGTCGATCGCGCCGTTCGTCAACGTTTTTTCAAGGATTTCCGGCGGAAGGAGGTGCGAAAAAGCGCCGGTTAGGTACGCCGCGCAACCGACCAACAGCGCGAAAACGCAACAAACGACCGCGCCTTTGACGATTTGGCTCTCGTCTTTAATCGCGTAATATTTGTGAACCATTTGCGGCATTCCCCAAGGCGCGATCGACGTCATAAAGACGACCGACCAGAAAACAAGGGGCGAAATCGGGTCGACCGGCGCGACTTGAAGCTCGCCCGCCGCGCCTTCGAGGCGAAGTCGGTAAAGCTCCGACGCTTTCGCGAACGCGGCGCCGTATCCGCCGTGTTCGACGGCGAAACGATGAACGACGAACCAAACCATCGCCGTCGCGCCGAAGAACATAATGATCCCTTGCAGGAAGTCGATGCGCGCCGCCGCTTTGTAACCGCCGAAAACGATGTAGAGCCCCGTAACGGCGACGACCGCGGTCAACGCGACGAAAAGCGAAACGTGGAAAACTTCGGTGAAAAGGTACGTCAACCCGGCGAAAACCGACGCGGTGTAGGGGAGCAAAAAGAGGAAGATAATCAACGCTCCGGCGATTTTCATCCCGTCGGAACCGTAACGCGTCGCGAAAAATTCCGGCGTCGTCGACGCGTTCAGCCGCCGCGTCATCGCTCGAGTGCGACGACCTAAAACGAGCCAAGCGACCAAGCCGCCGAGAACCGCGTTCCCGACTCCGACCCAAAGCGCCTTGTACGAACTCACCCAACCGTATTGCCCGGCGAAACCGATAAAAACGACCGCGCTAAAATACGCCGCGCCGTAGGAGATCGCGAGAATCCAAGGGCCGAGAACGCCGCCGCCGAGGAGGAAGTCGTTCACGTTTTGCGTTTTTTTCATACCCCACGCCGCGATGGCGAGGATCGCGACGAAAAAGAGGCCGGTTAAAAGGAGCGGTAAAGACGGCATTGGTTGAGCTTTCGATTAAACGACGGCGCGCCGGCGCCGAATGGGAATTGACGGAACAAAACCGCTCCGACGCCGTCGAAAAGACGCGTCGAAACGGTTGAAACGAAGCGGTCGCTAAACGTTGGAACAACGCGGTTTCGCGGGACGGTTAGTCTTTCTTTTCGATAACCTTAACGCGGCGTTGACCGTCGATCGTAACGACCTCGACGCGGTTTTCGGCGATCGCTTGGAGCGCTTCCGGATAGGCTTCGAATTCGGCTCGCTCGAGAACGCGGTCGCTCAACGATTCGATAGTGTCGTTGGGGAGAACTTCGACGGTCTTTTGCAGGATGATCGGGCCGGCGTCGAATTCGTCGTTGACGAAATGGACGGTCGCGCCGGAGATTGTTTCCTTTGCGGTAAGCACCGCGTGGTGAACGCGGCGACCGTAAAGGCCTTTGCCGCCGAATTTCGGAAGCAACGACGGGTGAATGTTCAAGACTTTTTCCACGAAATCGTCCGGAATTGCGAGGAGTTTCAGGTACCCGGCCATCGCGACGTATTGGACGTCCGCTTTACGGCAAGCGTCGAAGACGGCGGCGCTAAATTTTGCCTTGCTATCGTCGTCGTCCTTGCCGATAAATTCCGAACTTTTAACGATCGCGATCGGAATATTGTTTTGTTCGGCGTATTGGAGACCGAGCGCGCGTTCCGAACTGGAAACGACGAGACGAACTTCGACGTCGAGCGAGCCCGCTTCGATACGGTCGAGCAGGTTTTTAAGGGTGCGGCCCGTTCCGGAAATTAAGACGGCGATCGGGAGTTTTTCAGCCATAAGAAGAGCCCTTTTGCAAATATTGACGGCGGTTGTTGGAAATGGAAAACGGGAAGAAATCGGAGCGGCGTTTTCCGAAGCCGCGGCGCCGAACCAACAAGCGGCGCGACTTCGGAAACGTCGTTTATCAAACGCTTAGCGCGCGATCGCGACGTAAACGGCGACCGTCGCGCCGTCGACCTTGACTTCGGTCGGTTCGACGCCGTCGAGCGCTTCGAAACGGAGGTCGACGCAAAGGGTTTCGCCCTTGACGTAATTCGCTTTCGTTTCGGCGGCTTCGCGGACTTCGGCGGCGTCGGAGACGAGCCCGACGACGACGCGGTCGACGTAATCGCAGTTCAGTTCCTTGCGGCGGTCTTGGATCGCGCGGACGAGTTCGCGGGCGCGCCCTTCGACGATCAGCTCCGGCGTCAACTCGGTCGCGAGGACGACGACGCAGGAAGCGCTTTGCGCGGCGGCGAATCCGTCTTTCGCTTGAAGGCGAACTTGGACTTCTTCGCTCGTCAGCTCGACCGTTTCGCCGGAGTCGAGCGTCAGTTTGAGCGTTCCGGACGCGGCGAGTTCGGCGTTCGCGGCGGCTCCGTCGATTCCGCCGAGCGCTTTCTTGACGCTCGGGAGGAGTTTGCCAAGTTTCGGGCCGAGTTTCTTGAAGTCCGGGACGACCGCGTAAGAAACGTATTGGTCGGCGCGTTCGATGAAGTTCGCCGACTTGACGTTCAGCTCTTCTTCGATCAGCGCGACGTAAGGCGAAACCGCGGCGACGTCGGCGGCGTCTCCGAGAACGATTTCGACGCCGGAGAGCGGTTGACGCACCTTCAGTTTCGACGCCATCCGCGCGTTGCGACCGAGCGAAACGATTTCGCGAACTTGCGCCATTCGCTTCGAGAGCGCTTCGTCGATCGCGGCTTCGTCGGCGACCGGATAGTCGCAAAGGTGAACGCTGCAAAGGGCGGCGTCGCCGAAGTTTTCGGTCAGTTGGAGCCAAATACGCTCGGCGAGGAACGGAACGAACGGCGCGATCAACTTCGAGAGCGTCAGGAGCGATTCGTAAAGCGTCCAGTAAGCGTCCGCTTTCGTCGTCGACTCTTCGCCCGACCAGAAACGGTCGCGACTGCGGCGAACGTACCAGTTCGAGAGGGAGTCGACGAACGCCGAAATTTGCCCGCAAGCCGCGAAGTGGTCGTAAGCGTCCATTCGCTCGTCGACGGCTTTAACGGTCGCGTTGAGTTCGCTCAAAATCCAGCGGTCGAGTTCGGCGCGCTCCGAAATCGGGCGGTACGACGCGGCGGTCGCGAGGATTTCCGGCGTCAGATTCGACCCGGCGGCCTTCGCGGCGGCGAGGTCGATTTCTTTTTCCGGCGCGAAACCGTCGATCTTTTGGTAAACGTTGAAGAACGAAACGACGTTCCAAAGGCGAATGATGAACTCCGGCATCGAGTCTTTGATCGAGTTTTCGCTGTAAACGATGGAGTTCCAAGGCGCTTGGTTCGCGAAGAAGTACCAACGGAGCGCGTCGGCGCCGTATTTGTCGAAGATTTCTTTCGGCAGGCGGTAGTTCTTGAGCGACTTCGACATTTTTCCGACGCGCTTGGCGAACTTGCCTTTGCCGAACGCTTCGAGCGCCTCTTTTTCAGTCAAGCGAATGTCGTTCTTGTCGGCGTTGTTCTCGTACCATTCGGCGAGCATAAGCCCAAGAACGATGCAGTTTTTGAACGGGTGCGGGAACGCTTTCGTCGGATTCCCCGACGCTTCGTCGCCGAAAAGGAGCGTCGAAATCGCGAGTTGCGAATAGAACCAGCCGCGCGTTTGGTCGATCGCTTCGCTGATGAAGTCCGCCGGGAAGTTCGCTTCGAAGAGTTCTTTAGAGCCTTCTTTGTGCGGGTAGCCGAGTTGCGCGAACGGCATCGCGCCGGAGTCGAACCAGCAGTCGATGACTTCCGGAACGCGACGCATCTTCGCGCCCGGCGCCTTCGGCGAGTCGTAAACGACCGCGTCGATATACGGCTTGTGAACTTTGAGGTGTTCCCAAAGCTCGTCGTCTTTTTCGCTCCAAGCGTCGCCTTTTTCGGCTTTAGCTTTGTCGCGAGCGGCGGCCCAAACGTCGGTTCCGGCGACGCCCGGCTTCGCGAGGAGTTCGTCGTAAGAGCCGATCGCCTCTTGATAGCCGGTTTCTTCGCAAACCCAAACCGGAAGCGGCGTTCCCCAGAAACGTTCGCGGGAAAGGGCCCAGTCGACGTTCGTCGCGAGGAAGTTGCCGAAACGTCCGTCTTTGATGTGTTCCGGGAGCCAGTTGATTTCGGCGTTGTTCGCGAGCATTTTGTCGACGAACTTCGTCGTTTTGACGAACCAACTCTTGCGCGGGTACTGAATGAGCGGGTCGTTCGGCGCGCGCCAGCAGAACGGATAATCGTGCAGATATTGTTCGAGGTGGAACAAAATCCCGCGTTCTTTGAGGTTGCGCGAAATGTCCTTGTCGCATTCCTTGACCCAGCGGCCTTCGTATTCCGGCGCCGCGTCGGTGAATTTGCCGTTGGCGGCGACGGCGCAGATCAAGTCCGGGCCTTGACCGTCGACGAAGCGCGCCTTTTGCTCGACGAGAAGATCGTAGTCGACTTCGCCGAACGCGGGGGCTTCGTGAACGAGCCCGGTTCCGGAATCGGTCGTAACGAAGAGCGCCGGGCAAACGCGCCAAGCGAGGTAGTCTTCGCCGCCGTCTTTGAGGGCGCCCTTCTTGTCGCCGAGCGTTTTGTAATAATAGTCGAACGGCGGAACGTAACGCTTGCCGAGCAAGTCTTTACCGCCGACGGTGAAGAGGACTTCCGCCGTCCGTTTCGCTTTCGTCGCGACCGCTTCGACGAGCGCCGACGCGAGAACGACCGGGTTGCCGTCCGCTTCGCCCTCCGGCGTCTTCATTTGAACGACCGAATATTCGAGGTCCGGGTGAACCGCCGCGAATTGGTTGCTCGGGAGCGTCCAAGGCGTCGTCGTCCAAACGAGGAGGTCGACGTTCGCGAAACGCTCGTCCGAACCGTCGTTCAGGAGCGGGAAGCGGACGAAAACGCTCGGGTCGCCGACTTCGCGGTACCCTTGGCCGACTTCGCCGGACGAAAGCGCGGTGCCGCCCTGCGCCCACCACCAAACGATCTTGTGCCCTTGGTAGAGCAAGCCGCGGTCGAAGAAGTTTTTGAGCGCGAACCAAACGCTTTCGACAAACGACTTATGATAGGTAACGTAAGCGTTTTTCAGGTCGACCCAAAAACCGATGCGCTCCGTCAGCTCTTCCCATTGCGACGTGTAGCGGAAGACGTTTTCGATGCAACGGTGAACGAACGGTTCGAGGCCGAACTTTTCGATTTCTTCCTTCGAGTTTTCCGCGATGAGACCCGCCGCGACCAGCTCTTTGCCGACTTCGACTTCGACCGGAAGACCGTGCGTGTCCCAACCGGCCTTGCGTTCGCAAAGGTAGCCCTTCATCGTTTTATAACGCGGATAAAGGTCTTTGATGGCGCGAGTTAAGCAGTGGCCCGGGTGCGGGACGCCGTTGGCGGTCGGCGGGCCTTCGTAAAAGACGAAAGCGCCTTTGTTCGACGCGCGGCGGCGTTTGAGCGATTCTTGGTAGACGCCGAGTTCGCGCCAACGGCGGACGAGCGCCTCTTCGTTTTGCGGGAAATTCGCGCCTTGCGACGGAGCGCCGTCGGCGAGCGGGGTATCGTTCGACATATCGATAAACTCTTTGACGTTAATGGTTAAGCGGGACGCTCGACGGTTTGCGCGACGCCGAACGTTCCGGTAAGTTTTAAGCGAAAGGGAAGAAAACGCGGAAGACGCGAAAACGCGTCGCGAGCGTTTTCAACGGCGACGGCGATTAAAGGGTGCGCAACACGCCGCGAATGATCGCGTTCATTTTCGGTTCGGCGCTCCCCGCGGTCGCGATAATTTCCGCGATATTCGCCGGTTCGAGCGCGTCGGCCAGGCCCATATCGGTGATAATCGAGAGGCCGAGAACGCGCATTCCGCAGTGAACGGCGGCGATAACCTCCGGAACGGTCGACATTCCGACGACGTCCGCCCCGATTCCGCGCAGGAAACGGTATTCGGCGCGGGTTTCAAGGTTCGGCCCGGCGACCGCGACGTAAACGCCCTTTTGAACGAGGACGCCGTTTTCAACGGCGACTTGGCGCGCTTTTTCGATCAACTCTTGCGAGTACGGCTCGCACATATCCGGGAAACGCGGGCCGATTCGGTCGTCGTTCGGGCCGATCAGCGGGTTGCAACCGAGAAGGTTGATATGGTCTTCGATCAGCATCACGTCGCCGCGCTTGAATTGCGGGTTCAGACCGCCGCAAGCGTTCGAAACGACGAGAAGCGACGCGCCGAGCGCCTTCATAACGCGAATCGGGAAAACGATTTGTTGCGCCGAGTAACCTTCGTAATAATGGAAGCGGCCTTGCATCGCGACGACCGTTTTTCCTTCGAGCGTTCCGAGAATCAGCTTGCCGGCGTGCGTCTCGACCGTCGAGCGCGGGAAATACGGCAGTTCTTCGTAAGGAATAACGACGTCCGGAACGATCGCGTCGGCGAGGCCGCCGAGTCCGGTGCCCAAGACGATTCCGACTTCCGCCTCTTTCGACCAACGGGCGCGAATCGCCGCGACCGCCTCTTGAATTTTGTCGTATTCGGTTTGCATTGCGTTGGTTTCCTTTCGTCGCGTCGACGAACGTAAAGTTTGCGGGAAAAGTTGTTATACGGGGAAAGCCGCCCGCTCCGACGGCGAAAAAACGTCGGCGTCGGAGCGAGAGCGGCTTTAAGGGAAAGCGGGGCCGGATTAAGCGTCGGCGTTTTCCGCTTTCGGCTCGACGGTCGACTTGATCGCGAGTTCGGCGAGCTGTTTCGGCGCGACTTCCGACGGGGCGCCCGTCATGAGGTCGGACGCTTTCGCCGTTTTCGGGAACGCGATGCAGTCGCGGATATTGTCGACGCCGGCGAACAACATAACGACGCGGTCGAGACCGAGCGCGAGACCGCCGTGCGGCGGGGCGCCGAATTGGAGCGCGTCGACCAAGAAGCCGAATTGCTCTTTCGCCGTTTCGCGAGTCATCCCGAGGAGGCCGAAGACCTTGTTTTGAATCGCCGGGTTGTGAATGCGGATCGTGCCGCCCCCCGCTTCGTAACCGTTGAGGACGAGGTCGTAGGCTTGGGCGCGAATCGAGCGAATCGCGTCGTCGTCGCCGTCGAGTTTCGGGAGGTCTTCGACGAGCGGCGCGGTGAACGGGTGGTGCGTCGCGACCCAGCGGTTTTCTTCTTCGTCCCAGTCGAACATCGGGAAGTTGACGACCCAGCAGAAGTTCATTTCTTCCGGGTCGTAAAGTTTGAGTTGCGCGGCCAAACGACGACGCAAACCGTTCAAAACGCGGCAGGTGAGCGTGAAGTCGCCGCAGCTGAAGAGGAGCAAGTCGTTCGGTTCCGCTTCGAGCTTGGCGCCGATCGCTTCGAGGGCTTCCGCCGAGAAGTTTTTCGCGCTCGTTCCGGTCAGTTTGCCGTCGGCGTCGACTTTGAACCAAACGATACCCTTGGCGCCGAATTGCTCCGCCGTCCAAGTGGTGAGACCGTCGATATCGCGGCGGCTGAATTGGTCGGCGGCGTTTTTGACGTTGATCCCGCGAACGCGACCGCCCGACTCGGCGACGGCGCGGAAGACTTTGAAGTCGACCGTTTTCGCGATTTCCGTAACGTCTTTCAGCTCCATTCCGAAGCGCAAGTCCGGCGCGTCGTGTCCGAAACGCTCCATCGCTTCGTCGTAAGAGATGCGCGGGAGCGGGAGCGGAATGTCGACGCCCTTAATTTCCTTCATCAAGCGCGCGACGAGGGAGTCGAGGAGGCCGATCATATCCTCCATTTCGATGAAGGACATTTCAATGTCGAGCTGGGTGAATTCCGGTTGGCGGTCGGCGCGGAGGTCTTCGTCGCGGAAGCAACGGGCGACTTGGACGTAACGGTCGTAACCGGCGATCATGAGGAGTTGTTTGTAAAGTTGCGGCGACTGCGGGAGCGCGTAGAACGAACCTTGCGAAACGCGGCTCGGAACGAGGTAGTCGCGGGCGCCTTCCGGCGTGCTTTTGCCGAGAATCGGCGTTTCGACTTCGAGGAAATCGTTTTCGTCGAAGAAGTCGCGCATCGTTTTGACGATTCGGTGGCGCAACGCGAGGACGCGTTGCATTTCGGCGCGGCGCAGGTCGAGATAGCGGTACTTGAGGCGCAGTTCGTCCGCCGGGACTTCCGGGGCGCTCGGGAGGAACGGAACGACTTCGGAGCGGTTCAAGACGACGAGCTTTTGCGCTTTGACTTCAATTTCGCCGGTCGCCATATCCGGGTTGACGAGGCCGTCCGGGCGCGCGATCACTTCGCCGGTAATTTGGACGACGTCTTCGTTGCGCAGCGTCTTGACCGATTCGAAGAGCGCCGCGTCCGCCGCCGCGTCGAAGACCGTTTGCGTTTTGCCGTAACGGTCGCGAAGGTTGACAAAGAAAACGCCGCTGTGGTCGCGCGCCGAGTCGACCCAACCGCTCAAAACAACCGTTTCGCCGACGTTAGCGCCGCGCAATTCCCCGCAAGTTTTAGTTCGAAACACCGTATTTCCTCTTTTTTACCTAATTTGCCTAATTTTCGACGTTCGCCGTCGCAACCTTAGGGCGGTTTTTTCGACCGCGACGTTCCAAGAAGCGCCGCGCGAATCGCCGAGACCGCCGTCCTCCTATTTTAGTTCAAAATTGCGATTTCGGCTAGCGCCCCGGGCGGGGGGGAAGAGCGATTTCGTCCGGATTTTTTCCAAAATCGGCTTGGAGCGAAGCGGCGGGAGAGCGCGCGAAACGAAAAAAAGGAAAAAACGGCGTGGAAAAAAAGAAAAAATAGGGGGGAAGAAGAGTTTTGACGAAAAAAATTAACTTTTTTGCGAAATTTTTCCGATAATTTTGATTCAACGCGGGGCGTCGCGTCGGTCGGCCCCCCTTTTCGAAACGTCGTCGGGCGCTATAATACGGAACCGCCCCGCGATTTGCGTTGTTTTCGTGCGTCGGACGGTTTGCGCCGCGTCGCCGCGAGTGCGAAGGGGAAGACGATAAACGACCGAAACAAAACGGTTGGATAGATTGAAAGTATTTATCGACGCGTCGCGTTATTAACGAGGTAAGAATCAATGAACGATTTTCGCTCCGAAGAAACGAGATGGGACGACGAACCGACGTTCGCCGCGCGGTCGAACGCTCCGTTGACGCCGCGTTTTGACGACGAGCGTCGCGATTTGGACGCCGGTTTTCGCGACGGCTCCGTCGACGAAATTTTCAACGTCGGCGCCGCGTTCGATTATTTTGACGACGAAGACGACGCGCTTTACGACGAGTTCGACGACGATTTTGAGTCGGACGACTTCGACGACGATTTCGACGAAGACTTCGAAGTCCTTCCGGACGACGAGTTTAACGAAGCGATCGACGACGAGGATTATCCGGAGGAAGAGGACGGCGGCGACGACGCGGACGGGGCCGATTTTACGCCGGACGACGATTTCGACGATTTCAACTCCGACGAAGACGTTTTCGACGAAGACTCCGACGACGATCTTTAAGCGCCCGGTCGAACTAACGAGAAACGCGAAACCGCCGCTCCCGAACCGAATCGAAAAGGTTCGCGAGCGGCGGTTTTTTGTCGGTTGAAGGGGCGTAAAGTTTGCGTCGCTTCGCTAAGACGCCAAGAAACGACGCGACGAACGTAGCGGGTCTTGAACTTTCGCAAGTCGCTTGACGAAAGAACGTCGTCGACGGTTCGCGTTTAAAGGCGGCGAACGCGTCGATCAAAGCGCCGCGACGCGCCTTCCGGGCGATTTCGATTTCGACGAGGAAACGACTTGCTTTCTGGAAGGAGTCGGGGAAAGTTGACGAGCGACGTCGCGAACTTCCGGAGCGGACGACTTTTGAAGCGCGGCGGCGACGTCGCGGCGGAAGTTCGAACCGAAGTCGCGCGGGTAGGGAATCGCCTTGTCGACGACATAGCCGAGTTTAAAAAATTCTTCGGCAAGGAGGCGCGGCGTCGGCGCGTCGAATTTCGTTCGCGCCGCGTCGAGGATTTCGTCGACGATCGCTTTTTTTTCCGCGAAGTATTTCGCTTCCGCAAGGCGTTTTCGGAGAACGACAAGTTCGAGGAGACGAACGCGGTCGACGTCGACCGTTTTTTTCGCTTTTTCGGCGGCGAGAAGTTCTCGGATTTCGGCGAAATTAGAGCAATCGACGTAAATAAAGAAACGCCAAAACCGGTCTTCCGGCGACGCGTCTTCGCATTCGGACCAACGGGCGTTGACCTCGCGGCGCGCTTTTAATAGGCGAACGCGAAGGACGCCGTGTTCCGGCCCGTTCACGCTCCGGAGGTACTCATAGAGTTCCGGCGCCGTTAGTCGATCGAGGCGTTCTTGGTAAAACGCGGCGCTTTGGCCCGACGGGATTTCGAAGAGGCTTTCGTCGAACGGCGCGAGCGTCGCTTCCGCCGGCGCGGCGACTTGCGGCGTCGGTTCGTCGGCGAACGCGAGCGGGGCGGCAAGCGCGGACGCGGTTACAAGAGAAAAAACGAATTTGCGGAACTTAAACGGCATTTTCGGCTCCTTAACGTCGAAGAGAAAGAAGGGCGAAAATCGCGGCCCGACAACCGGACGCGGTTTCGTTCTTACGCGCCGATTATATCGCGAGCTTTACGCGACGTCAAGGTAAAATGTTTTTTTCAAAGTTTTATAAACGGGGAATTGGCCGGGGCGTCCCGAGCGCGCCGAAAGTAAAAACGCCGCCTCCGAAACAAAACGTTCGAAGACGGCGTCGCGTTAAGTTAAGCGTCGAAACGGCTTACTTGACTTCCGGGAATTGTTCGCCGAGGAGGCGTTCGAGTTCGGCGCCGCGCGCTTTCGTGCTGAGGACTTTGCCGTCTTTGCCGACGAGAACCATCGTCGGAATCGCGTTGACGCCGTAATATTCGCTGATGATAACGTAATCTTTTTCGGCGTCTTGCGTCAGTTTGCGCGACGCGGTCTTCCAAGGCAGCTTGCGTTCTTCTTCGAACTTATGAAGGCGTTCGAGGTCGTCGTCGATGCTGTACCCGAGGATTTCGAACCCGGCGGCGTTGTATTTTTCGTACATTTTCGTCATGTTCGGGATTTCGCCGATGCACGGGCCGCACCAGGTCGCCCAAAAGTCGACCAAAACGACCTTGCCGCGGTAAGATTTCCAGTCGATTTCGGTTCCGTCGAGGTAGAGCCCTTCGACTTTCATTTCGTTCCCGACGAGATCGGCGAAGCGGATTTTCCCTTCGAAGCGCGTCGCGATGCGTTTGCGGCTTTCGTCGTCGGAGGCGGCGAACGCGGCGCAGAGGTCTTTCAACATCGGAACGCCGATCGCCGGTTTCGAGCGGGCGAGGTCTTCGAGAATCGACGGCGTTCGGGACGCCCAGTAATCGTCGGTTTTCGCTTTTTCGATCAACTCGGTTCCGAGTTTCTTAATCGCGGCTTCGTCGTTCGCTTCGATCGCTTTGTCGACGGAAACGCTCGCGACTTGGAACTTCAAGAGGTCGACGCGGCTTTGGTCGACCGGGTCTTTCGCTTCTTCGGCGGCGAGGAGCGCGGAAAGCGCGTCGAGGTCGCCGACGTAACCGAGCCCGGCGACGTATTGACGGAAGTAACCGGTTCGGTCGGCGGCGTCGATATCCGGGAGTTCCGAAAGATATTTGTAACAGGTCATCGTCGCGACGTTCGCTTTGAGGTAAAGCGCGTTCATATCGGTCGCGTCTTGGCGGAGCGCGGCGAACGCTTCGCGAATTTTGTTCATTTGTTCTTTGTAAAACGCTTCGTCCTTGCCGGCCGGAACGTCGAACGCGTCGACGTTCGCGATCTCGACTTTTTCGGCTTGCGCGGCTTCGTCTTGAGCGAAAACGGAAGCGACCGGGGAAACGGAGAACGAGGCGGCGCCGAACAGGGCCGACGTCGCGGCGACGCTAAGGAGCAAACGAGAAAAACGCATCGGGGCACTTTCTAAAGTAAAAGGGCGAAGCGGCGAACGTCGCGAGCGCGCCGTCGCTTTTTCGGAAAGGAAAATTTCGAAAACGACGCCAAAAAACGCGACCGAGGCCGCCGTCCGCGTCGACGTCGTCGTTTAGTATAACGACGCGAACGGCGAAAATCAATTAGGCGCGGCGAATTTTTTAAAATTTTTTTGCGAAATCGCTAAAATTTCTCCGCCGCGCCTCCGACTTGCGTTAAACGGCGCAAATCGCGTAAAGTTTGCCGGTTAACTTCGCTTTTTTTATTTGACCGGAACGTTCGGGTAGAGCGCTTGCAACGCTTCCTGGAGCGTCGGCGCGTTCGGCCAATATTTGACGCTCGGTTGCGGCCAACTCGTAACGACGCGACCGTCGGCGTCGAAAAGAATCCAAGAACGACTATGAGGGAACGACGCGAAACCGAGTTGAACCGCCCAGTCGGCGTCGCCCTCTTGACCTTCGAGCGGGCCGACGACGGGCGCGTCGCGGTCGACGAAAATCGCGTTGTAATAATCCGGCTTGTTCGGGCGAGTCGCTTCGTAATGTCGGCGAGCGTCTTCGTAACTTTTGGCGCCGTATCGGATAACTTTCAAACCGGCGTCGACGCAACCTTGGAAGAACGCGTCGTTTTGGATTTTGAAAGGCAAACCGCTACTTCGCCAAGGGAAGGGAAGGTTCGGATTAGCGCGGAAAATTTCGACCAAAACCGGCGCGCCGCGGTAAGCCGCCCAGTCGAGCGTTTCGCCGTTCGGGAGGACGCGTCCGGCGACTTCCGGTTGCGAGCCGACAAGCTCCGCGTCGCGAACGGCTTTCGCCGTCCAAACGAGGTGTTCGCTTTCGGCGGCGGACGCCCGCGCGAGGACGTCTTTGCGAAGTTGCGTCGCGAACTTAACGTCGATATTGTCGGCGAAGTCGCGCAAGAAGAGAAGAACGGTCGACGCCCAAGTTTCGCCGAGCGTCCAAGGAAGCGGGCCGTCGTCGAGGAGTTCGAGCGCGTCGGCGGCGAAACGCTCCAATTCGGCGCGGTCTTCCTCCGAAAGATCGCCGTTCGTCTTTGCAAAGACTCCGTAACGAGCGTGGAACAAGCGTTCGCGGAGATAAGGAACGCGGGCCGCGTCGGCGGGATGTTCCGCTTTTCGTTTCGTTTCTTGCTCGAGAAGCGCGGTCAAGCGTTCGACTCCGCTCGGCGTTTCGGCGTCCTTCCAAAGAGCGCGGGGAAGGTCGGCCCCGAGCGCGCCGACGTAACCTTGGAACGCTTCGAATCGCTCGACCGGAGCGAGGTCTTCCGCGTCGGCGAGTTTTCCGGCGAGGAAACCGGCGACGAGAACGCGGCGCGGGGAGTAACCTTCGGCGGCAACTTGTTTTAGCTCTTGAAGACGTTGGCGGTAAAACTCGGTCGTTTCCTCCGCCGGGCGTTCTTCGGCGAGGAGGTCGGGAAGCGCGGCGCCGAGTTTGACGGTAAAGATTAAAGCCGCGAGGAAGCGTTCTTCAGACGCGATGGCGCGTTCCGAGGGTTGGGTCGTTCCGGCTTTGGCTTCCGTTTTCGTTTTGATTTTCGCTTTGGCTTCCGCTTCCGCTTCGGCGACGAGACGGTCAAGCCCGGCTTTTTCGGCGAGATCGTCGGTTAACGCGGCGAGCGCCGGGAAATCGGCGAACGTTTTTTTCTCGGCGCCAGATTCCTTGCGGGCGAGTTGGTTTTCCGCGTAGGAAAGCTCGGCGCGCAACGCGAGAACGCGCCCCAACGGGAACGGCTCCCGCGCTTCTTCGAGCGCCAACCGCGCGGCGCAAAAGTCGCGCCAATCTTGTCGCGCGACCTCGTCGAAAGCGTTGCGGTAAAGGAGGTAAGAGTCGCGCAAATACTCGGCGAAGTAGCGGTCGCGGACGCGCGGCGCGATATCCGGCGCGTCGAACAGGCGTTCGTAAAGGGCGCGAGCGGCGACGTAAACTTTGTTTTCGAGCGAGTTCGGCTCCGCGCGCCGCCATTGGGGCAAACCTTTTTCGTCGCGGTATTTGACGAGATTGCAACGAACCGCGTCGAAGGCGACGACGTCCGCGCAGGCGTTTTTGAGTTCGTTCAAGCGTTCGCGATAAAATTCGCCGCTTTCCCCTTCCGGAACGTCGAGAAGCGCGAGAATCGCGTCCGTTTTCTCGTCGCGAGCGGAGGTTTCGTCGTCGGCGGCGAACGCGACGTTTGAAACCGACGCCGGAACGGAAGTCGGAGCGAACGTCGCGACGTTAAAGAGCCCGGAATCGAGCGCGGCGACGGCGGCGACGAGCGGTAGAAATTGTAAACTCTTGAAAGTTTGGGGTTTGCGTTTCAACGGTTTGCCTCTTGGTTAAAACGGAGCAAGGGAATAAACTAAAAACGGTTAAGCGCGAATCGACGAGACGTCGCCGTATGCGTCAATATGTCGCTTAATATAACGACGCGACCGGCGAAAATCAAGTGGGCGCGGCGAATTTTTTAACAATTTTTTTGCGAAATCGCTAAAATTTCTCCGCCGCGCCTCCGATTTGCGTTAAACGGCGCAAACCGCGTAAAGTTTGCCGTTTGGGGCGGCTCCTATTTGACCGGAACGTTCGGGTAAAGCGCTTCCAACGCTTTTTGCAACGTCGGCGCGTTGCGATAAACCCTTAATCCCGCCGGTTTCGGACAGGTCGTAACGACGCGACCGTCGGCGTCGAAAAGAATCCAAGAGCGTCCGAACCTCGCGAAGCCGAGACGAAGCGCCCAATCGTCGTTTCCTTCCCTTCCTTCGACCGGGCCGACGACGGGGGAATTCGGGTCGACGAAAATCGCGTTCGGCGCTTCCGGCTTGTTCGGTCGAGTCGCTTCGTAATGCCGGCGAGCGTCTTCGTAACTTCCGGCGCCGTATCGGATAACTTTCAAACCGGCGTCGACGCAACCCTTGAAGAACGCGTCGCTTTCGAACGCTAAATTGCTTTGCCAAGGGAAGGCTTCTTCCGGTCGATAGCGGAAAATCTCGACCAAAACAGGCGCGCCGCGGTACGAGTTCCAGTCGAGCGGTTCGCCGTTGGAAGCGAGGCACCCGACGATTTTCGGTTTCGAACCGATAAAACCGCCCTCGCGAACTTCTTTCTCCGTCCAAGCGAGGAGTCCGCGGTTCGATTCTTTTTCGGAGTCGGGGAACCGCGCGAGAACGTCCTTGCGAAGTTGCGTCGCAAAATCGACGTCGATTCGGTCGGCGAAGTCGCGCAGGAAGCCAAGGACGGTCGTCGCCCAACTTTGACCGAGTTCCCAAGCGAGCGGGCCGTCGTCGAGGAGTTCGAGCGCGTCGGCGGCGAAACGCTCCAATTCGGCGCGCTCTTCTTCCGAAAACGGCGCGTTTGTTTCTTCGGCGTTCTTCGGAAGAAGGGCTTGGCAACGAGCGGCGAACAAGCGGTCGCGGAGATAAGGAACGCGGGCCGCGTCGGCGGGATGTGCCGCTTTTCGCTTCGTTTCTTGTTCGAGAAGCGCGGGCAAACGTTCGGTTCCCTGCACGCCGACGTAATCTTGGAACGCTTCAAACCGCTCGACCGGGGCGAGGTCTTCCGCGTAAGCGAGCTTTCCGGCGAGGAAATCGGAAACGAGGACGAGGCGGACGTCGACGTTGAATTTTCCGCCGGTAAGTTGTCCGGTAATTTGTTCCAACTCTTGACGACGTCGGCGGTAAAACTCGGTCGTTTCCTCCGCCGGGCGTTCGTCGGCGAGAAGTTCGGGAAGCGCGGCGTTGAGTTTGTCGGCGAGGATTAAAAACGCGACGAGGCGTTCTTCGGCGTCTTGCGACGTTCCGGCTTTAGCTTCCTCTTTAGCTTCCGCTTTAGCTTTAATTTTCGCTTTAGCTTCGGCTTCCGCTTCGGCGGCGAGACGTTCAAGCTCGACTTTTTCGGCGAGGTCGTCGGTTAACGCGGCGAGCGCCGAGAAATCGGCGAACGTTTTTTTCTCGTCGCCGGACGCCTTGCGGGCGAGACGGTTTTCCGCGTTGGATATTTGGCGACGCAACGCGAGAACGCGCCCCAACGGGAACGGCTCCCGCGCTTCTTCGAGCGTCAACCGCGCGGCGCAATAGTCGAGCCAACCTTGAACGTCGGCGTCTTCGGCGCGGTCGAGGTAATAAGCGTCGCGCAAATACTTGGCGAAGTAGCGGTCGCGGATTTGCGGCGCGATATCCGGCGCGTCGAACAGGCGTTCGTAAAGGGCGCGAGCGGCGACGTAAACTTTGTTTTCAAGCGAGTTCGGCTCCGCGCGGCGCCATTGGACCTTTCCTTTTTCGTCGCGGCAACGAACGAGATTGTAACAGGCCGCGTCGAAATCGAGGACGCGCGCGCAGGCGTTTTGGAGTTCTTGCAAGCGTTCGCGGTAGAACGCGCCGCTTTCCCCTTCCGGAACGTCGAGAAGCGCGAGAATCGCGTCCGTTTTCTCGTCGCGAGCGGAGGTTTCGTCGTCGACGGCGGCGAACGCGACGTTCGAAAGCGGCGTCGGAACGGACGTCGCGGCGTTAAAGAGCCCGGAATCAAGCGCGGCGACGGCGGCGACTCCGACGATAGTCGAAAGTGGCAAGTATTTGAAAAAACGTTGTTTTTGACGCATTTGTTAAATTCCTTTTAAACGGGGAAAGAAGGGAAAAAGAGATTGTTCGTTAAAACGGGCAAACCGAATCGAGCCCGGCGTTCTTCGCCGTCGCGCTTGACAAAACGACGGCAAAGACGCCGTAAACGACGCGGTTACTTGCGTTCGGCGCTCGAAGCGTCCGGGAAGAGACGGCTTAACTCGTCGGCGATTTCCGGGGCGTTGTTTTGGCGAAGGAGGCGCGGAGACGTCGCGAGGACGCGTCCGTCGGCGTCGAAAAGAACGGCGAACGACGTCCAAATAATCCCGTGTTCGTAGGGCCAGTCGCCGGGGCCGCGACTCTCGACCGGAACGACGTAGCCCGCGATCGACGTCGCGCCGACGAACGCTTCAAGCCCTTGCGATTGAAAGCGTTTGAATTGTTCCGCCTCTTCTTGGTCGCGTTGCGCCAACCGTCGGGCGCTTTCCAGATCGCCGCAGTAACGAACGATTTGCAGGCCCGCGTCGACGCATTTCGGAAGGAAGTCGCGGTCGTGTCCCGGAGCGTAAGTCGCGTCGACTCCGCCCGCGACGAGCAGAACCGGCGCGCCGCGGAACCGTTTCCAATCGATCGGGTTTCCGTCGAGGTCGAGCCCCGGAACTTCGAACGTCGAGCCGAGGAACTCGGATTCGGCGATTTTGCGTTTCAGCTCGCGGCAAACTTGACGTTCGGTTTCGCCGTCGGAGTCGGCGAGCGCGGCGTAAATTTCCTTGTAAATCGGCGCGGCGGCGTCGAGGTGGATTTCTCTTTCGATATGCGCCGCGAATCCCGCCGCCGTTTTCGCCCAAGAGCCGCCGAGTTCCCAAGGTAACGCTCCGTCGTCGGCGCGTTTGGCGACGTCGTCGGCGAGAGAAGCGAGTTCCGCTTGAATTTCAGCCGAAAGCTCGGGAAATTTGACGGCGCCGTAAGAGTTGCGCTCGTTTTCGGGGAGCGCCTTGCGCGCTTCGGTCGCGACGGTTTGAACTCGTTTTGACAAAAGCGCGTAACGAACGTAAGGTTCGCGAACCGCGTCGATTTCCGACGTCTCGTCGCGAGCGATTTCGGCGTCGAGCGCGCTTCGCGTTTCCTCGACGTCGGCGGAATAAAGCCAACGCGTCAAACGTTGGAAGCGTTCGAACGGCTCCAAGTCGTCGGCGTAGGCTAGCCGTTTGTCGATTTCCGGAAGCGTTTCGGCGCGAAGTCGAACTTTCAATCGCCCTAAGTCGCGTCCTTCTTGGTATTGCGAAAGTTTCGAAACGCGCTTCCAAACCTCTTGCGTCTCTTGGTAGCGTTCGAGATAAAACGCGGCGCTTTCTCCCGACGGAACGTCGAGGAGGCGTTTAACGGCGTCGCGGTCGAACGCGGCCGCTTCTTTTTTTTCCGCTTCCGCGCGATAGCGCCGAACGACTTCGAGCGCCTTGTTAACTTCCGCGCGAAGTTCCTTGTCGTTTTGGCGGTAGGCGAACGAGTAAGCGGCGTCCAGTTCGTCTTCGCGTTTGGCGTAAAATTCGGCGCTTTCTCCTTGCGGAACGTCGAGAAGTTTTTCGACGGCGGCTCGGTCGAGCGGCGTTTTCGACGCGACGTCGCGTTGGGCGCGCCTTTCGTATTCCTTGACGAGACCGCTTAAATAAAGAACGCGCCCGACGTCGAGCGGCGATTTCGCTTTTTCGTCGGCGAGAAGTTTGGCGCAAAATTCGCTCTGTTCTTGCAACGGCTTGTCGCGGAGCGAAGCGGAAGCGGCGCGGAGCCAATTTTGGTAATATTGCCCGCGAACTTCGAGCGGAAGTTCCGGCGCGTCGGCCAAGCGACCGTACAAGTCGGCGAGCGCGACGGCGCGTCGAGCCGGAACGGAGTCGGCGGGCGCCGCGACGAACGCTCCGTTGACGCCGCGGGCCAACATTCCGAGCGGCGCGTCCAACATAACGGCGGCCGGGTCGATATTGTCGGCTTTTTCGCCGCGTTCGCGAGCGGCTTCCCGTTGGCGTTCGCGATAGGCGAAAACGCAACGGCTCCATTCGCGTTCGACGTCGGCGACGCGCTTGCGGTAGAACTCGACCGACTCGCCGTCCGGAATCTCGAAGAGCGAAACGTCGAAGTCGGCGAACGCGGCGGCCGCGTCGTAAACGTCGTTTGGGGAAGCGGTTGGATTCGTATTCGGCGAAACGAGCGTCGCGGCGGTTTGGGGCGACGGCGCGTCGTCGGCGAAGAGCGGGAAAACGGGGAAAGCGGCGACGAGCGCGGTCGTCGCGACGGCGTAAAAGCGTTTTTGGCGAGTCATAAGCTATCTCTTTTTATTGCGTTAAGAGGCTAATTTGTCGGGGTTAAGCGTCGATTTGCGTCGGTTTGCGGCGCGGACGACTTTTGTCGTTAAAAAAAGATTTGGCGACTCCAAGGATTGCGGAGCGGTTTTAAGTCGTTTTTCTGTAAAGGTTGCGTCGACGCCGACGCGTCGACGTTCGGATAAAGGGTTCGCAACGCCTTTTCGACGCTCGTCGTTCCGACGGACTCGTCTTTCCAAGGCGGGAATTTGACGGCGAGAACGCGGCCTTCGGCGTCGACGAGAACCCAACAAAGAACTTGCGTTTTGCCGAGTCCGACGCGCTCGGGCCAATCGGCGTCGGGAGCGACTCCGTCGAGCGCTCCGACGATCGGCCAATTCGGGTCGCCGATATTAGCGCGAAGATCGCGGTTTTCGAGAGCGGTTTTTTGGCGAATTGCTTTGGCGAGGCGGCGCGCCGCTTCGAAATCGCCGCCGAAGTAGCGAACGACTTTAAGTCCCGCTTCTTCGTACTTTGCGAGCGCGTTCGGATTCTTTTCGTCGAACGGCGCGAGTAAACCGTCGACGGTAATTTCGACCAAAACCGGCGCGCCGCGATAAGCCGCCCAATCGAACGGCGTTCCGTCGACGTTTCGCCCTTCGAACGGGAGAACGGAGCCGATTAAAGACGCTTGGGCGATTTGCCGCGAGATTTCGTCGTAAAGCGTTTGTTGAGCGGGCGTTCGACCTTCGTCGGGAAGCGTCGCGAGGATCGCTCGACGAACGCGCGTCGCCGTTTTTTTGTCAATCGGAACGAGACGTTGCTCGACGAAGAATTGCGCTTCGCTTGGCGAGATACCGCCGGTTTCGACGAGGTCGACAATCTCGTCGGCGAGGCGCGCCAATTCGTCGCTAACCTCTTGCGGGACGGGAAAATCCGACTCGCGTCGAGCGCGGAGAAAGCCCTCTTGTTCGTCGCGAGTAAGCGACTCCCAATACTCGTCGTCTTCGAGTCGCGGGTTCGCTTTAAGGAACGCGGCGCCGACGGCCTCTTTAACGCGAATCGCTTGGAGTCGCGCCAACTCGAAGCGAGCGTAAGGCGCCCGACGTTTGTCGATCGGGTTCGTCGCTTCGCGCGCCGTTTCGCGAGCGACGATTTCCGACAACCGCTCGACGCCGTCTTGCGACGACGGCGCGTGAACGACGCGTTGGAAGTGATAGTAACGCTCCGCCGGAGCGATTTCCGGCGCGTCGGCCAAGAAAAACGAAATTTTTCTTAGCGCGGCGTCGATTTTGTTTACCGCCGTATCGCGGCGATATTGCGGCGTTTGCGGCCAATGAGAATAAGCGTCGGGAAGCGCGGCGCTTCGGGAGTCGTCGAGACCGGCGACCTGCCAACGAGCGGCGACCAACGCGGCGAACCGTTCGCTGTAAAACGCGGCGCTTTCTCCGTCCGGAACGTCGAGGAGTTTTTCGAGCGACGCGGCGTCGACAGAAGGGCCGTCCGAAGACGGTTCGACGTTCGCGATCGGCGCGTCGGCGAGCGTTCGACGCAGTTTGAGGACGCGGGACAAAACGACCGATTCGCGCGCTTCTTCCGTTTCGAGCAAGTCTTGAAGAAGCGCGAAACGCTTCGTCGCGTCGCGAACGCCTTGACAAACGTCGTCGAAGTAAGCGTTGAAATAACGCGCTCTTGTCGAACTCGGAAGATCGGCGGCGTCGATTAGCGCTCGCTCCGTTTTCAAAACGGCGGCGAAAATTTGCGCTTCGAGCGAGTCGGGCGGCGCCGGAATCGGTTGGAGCGTATGGTGCGGCGGAAGGCTGTTTTTGCGAGCGCGTTGGAAATCGCGACCGACGCTCTTCGTTTCCTCTTCCAGTCGCGCCAGCCGTTTAAGGTAAAACGCGCCGTTTTCACCCTCCGGAACGTCGAGGAGCGAACGGTCGAAATAGGCTTTGGTCGGTTCGGTTTGCGCTTGCGCTTGCGGCGCGGCGTGTTGCGTAAAAGGCCCGACGTCGAGCGTCGCGGCGGCGCCGAGGGCGGCGAGCGAGAAAACGACGATTGGTAACCGTCGGGATTTGAAGGCGTTCGGTTGCATAGGATTTCCTTGAACGAAAAATGAAAACGACAGTTAAAAAGGTAAAAAAGGCGAAAGTCGCGCGAATCCCGCCGACGCCGCGCTCAACCGTTCCGGAACAAGCGTTCCCAAACGGTCGAACGGGCGAAACGGCGTCGGCGGAAAGCGGAGCGTAAAACGCTTGGCCGAACTATTTAGCGGTTTCGACCGCAACGTTCGGGAAGAGCCGCTTCAACGCGTCGCCGATTTCCGGCGCGTCGTCGCGGTTCGTCGGGCGTTTCGGACAAGCGGCGAGCGTTTTGCCGTCGGCGTCGACGAGAACCCAACCGAAGGCGAGGCGAAGTTGCGCGAGCCAACTTTGAAGTTTCGCCGGAGCGACGAGCGTCGGCGCGCCGTCGCCGACGGCGTTCTGAATTTCTTCCGCGTTGAAATTTGCCGCGTCGACCGGTTGCGCAATGTAACAAACGCGGCGCAAACCGGCTTTTTCGTAAGCGTCGAGCGACGCGACGTCGAGCGATTTGCGGGGAAGAACGTCGCCGGAAGCGTTGACTCGAACGATTTCAATCAAAACCGGCGCGCCGCGGTAACTCGCCCAGTCGAAAGGCGTTCCGTCGAGAAGCGTTCCCGAAATTTCGACCGGAAAACCGGCGAACCGCGTTTTGAGTTCTTCGTTGCGGACGTCGTTTTGGAACATCCCGAGATACAAACGGTTCGTTTCGTCTTCGTCGTCGGCGAGAGCGGCGCAAAGTTGCTTGCGAAGCCGCGTCGCGTACTCGGCCCCGACAAAATCTTTGACGATCAGCGCGAGATACGACGCTTGCGCGGCCCAAGTTTTCTCGAGTTCCCAAGGAAGCGCCCCGTCGTCGACGCGTTCGGCGATCTCGTCGAAAAGTTCGGCGAACGTCGCTTCAAGTTCCGGCGAAATCGGCGTTTGGATTTTGACCTGCGAACGATGACGATCCATTTCCGGCAGGTTTTTGCGCGCTTCGTTGACGGCGCGTTTTAGGCGCGTTTCCAAAAGATGGTTTTCGAGGAAGGGCTTGCGGGCCCGGTCGATTTCCGACGTCGCGTCGCGAGCGGTTTCGACTTCGAGCGCCGCTCGCATCTCTTCGACGTCGCAAGAGTAAATATAGCGAACGAAGCGCTCGAAGCGTTCGAGCGGGGCCAAATCGTCGGCGTAAGCGAGGCGCCGCGCGAGCGACGGAAGCGTTTCGAAAAGGCGGTTTTCGAGGTCGCGCAAGTCGCAAACGCCGGCGTTGTTGTAGTCCCGAAGGGTGGAAGCAATTTTTTGCGTCTCGTTGTAGCGTTCGAGATAAAACGCGGCGCTTTCGTCTTGCGGAACGTCGAGGAGTTTTTCGACGGCCGCGACGTCGAGCGCGGCGGCTTCCTTGCGTTGCGCTTCCCGCAAAAGATACGTCGTCGCTTCTAAGCGTTTGCGAATCGCCGAGATAACGTCGTCGCCCATTCCCGCTTTTCGGGCGCGATTTTCGGCGAACATAAGGTTCCGAAAGCGCGTTTGATAAACTTCGAGGCTTTCCTCTTGCGGAGACTCGGCGAGGAGTTTTTCGACGGCGGCGAGGTCGAACGGTCGGGGCGTTTCGAGACAGTCGAGGATTCCGGAACCGTTTTTAATACGTTGGTCGACGGCGCCGACTCTTTCTTGCAAGTAACGAACGCGTCCTAAGTTAGGCGCCGACTTCGCTTTTTCGGCGGCGAGAAGTTTCGCGTAAGAGTCGCGCAACGCGACGAGCGGACGTTCTCCGAGCGGCCCCGGCGCGACGCTCGCCCAGTCGGCGTAATACCGACCGCGGATTTCGGGCGGAAGCTCCGGCGCGTCGATCAAGCGATAAAGCGTCGCGGCGCGAGCGGCGGAGTAGCGCGCCGGAACGGAGTCGGCGGGCGCGTTAACGAACCCGGTCGGCGTCGGAATCGTTCCCGGGAACATCCAAAAGGCGAGCGCGGTAAACTCTTGGGACGCGCCGCTTGCGCGAGCGGCTTCCTCCAGTTTTTTTCGGTAAGACGAAGCGTAACGGCTCCATTCGACTTGGAGCGCGGCGGCGCGTTCGCGGTAAAACTCGACCGATTCGCCGTCCGGTATCTCCAAGAGCGAAACGTTAAAGTCTGCGAACGCGGCGTTTAAGTCCGGGAGTTCGAACGTTTGCGCGGCGCCCGTTTCGGCGGTCGCGACGGCTTGCGTCGCGGCGTCGTCTTTCGCCGTCGGCTCGTCGGCGAAGAGCGGAAAAACGGGAAACGCGGCGACGAGCGCGGTCGTCGCGACGGCGTTAAGGCGGTTTCGACGGAACATAATCGTCTCCTTTTATCGTTGAAAATATTGGATTAAACGTCTAAAACAAACGAAGGAAAATTTGTTTGACGCGACGTCGCTTTATTTGGGCTCGACGACCGGAACTTTCGGGAAGAGCGCGCGCAACTCGTCGGCGATTTTCGGCGCGTTTTCGCATTCAAGCGGCGCTCGTTCGACCGCGAGAACTCGACCGTCCGCGTCGAAGAGAACGCCGAACTCGGACCAAACGATTCCGCGTTCGTAAGGCCAATCGTTGGGGCCGCCCTTTCCTTCGGCGGGAACGGTAAACGCCGCGAACGGCATTCGCGATTCGACGTCCGGGCCCAGCCGATCGACGTCGCCGCCTTTCGATTGAAAGTTTAAGACCGCCGAGCGATTTTGCGTCCAATGTTCCGCTTGCGCTTGCGCGCTCTTCAAATCGGGACAATATTTAACGACTTTCAAGCCCTCTTCGACGCAGTTCGGGATAAAATTGAGATCGCCGTTCGGGGCCCAATGTCGTTCGACGGAACCGGAGACGAGCAAGACCGGCGCGCCGCGATAACTCGCCCAATCGAAAGGCGTTCCGTCGAGATTGCGCCCTTCGACCGGAATTTCGGAACCGATGATTTCGCCCGCGCGGATATGGCGTTCGAGTTTGCGAAGAACGCGGCGATCCGTTTCGTTTTCAGAGTCGGCGAGCGCGTCGCGAACGTCTTTACGAAGCTGCGTCGCAAGTCCGGCGTATTCCTTATTTTGGAGTCCTAGCGCGAGGTCTTCCACCCATTCCGCCCAACTAAGCCCGAGAGACCAAGGAACCGCGCCGCCGGCCGCAAGTTCCGCAATTTCGTTAAACGCTTCGTCGAACATCGCTTGCGCTTCCGGCTCGACGGGCGGGTTCGGCGACATACCGAAGACGGCGGAGCGCTCCGCTTCCGGAAGCGTTTTGCGAGCTTCGGCGAGCGCGTCGGCGAGGAGTTTTGCCGCCAACGTTTTTCTGACGTAAAGTTCGCGGCAAGCGTCGACTTCCGACGTCGCGTCGCGAGCGATTTCAACTTCGAGCGCGGTTCGAAGTTCCTCGGCGTCGGCCAAACGAAGCCAATTTTGGAAATACTCGAAACGTTCGAACGGCTCCAAGTCGTCGGCATACGCGAGCCGCTTGTCGATTTCCGGGAGCGTTTCGGTTCGGAGACGAACGCTGATCGAGCCTAAGTCGCGGCCTTCTTGACATTGCGAAAGTTTTGAAACTTGCTCGTAAACGGTTTTCGTTTCCTTGCGGCGTTCGAGATAAAACGCGGCGCTTTGGCCCGCTGGAACGTCGAACAGCGGCTTAACGGCGTCGCGGTCGAACGCGGCGGCTTCCGCGTCCAACGCTTGCGAACGGAGTTGACGGAGTTCGTCGAGCACTTTTTCAAAGCGAGAAGAGAGCGTTTCGTCGGGCGCGACGCCGTTTCGTCGGTCGGCGACGACGCGTTCCGAATAGGCGCGATTTAGGTCGGCGCCGCGTTTTCGATAAAATTCGGCGCTTTCGCCTTCCGGAATTGCGAGGAGCGTTTCGAGGTCGGCTTGCTCGGTCGGTTGGGACGACGCGTCGTCGTCTTTTTGGTAAATCGTCGCGACGCCGCTTAAATAAAGGACGCGTCCTAAGTCGAGCGGCGACTTCGCTTTTTCGTCGGCGAGAAGTTTCGCGTAAAACTCCCGACATTCTTGCGTCGATTTGCCGGTAAGGCGTCCGTTCAAAACTTGGATCCAATTTCGGTAATATTGCCCGCGAACTTCGAGCGGCAGTTCCGGCGCGTCGGCCAAGCGACCGTATAAGTCGGCGAGCGCGTCGGCGCGTCGCGCCAAAATGGAATCGGCGGGCGCGAGGACGTAACGTTCGCCGTCGTAATAGGTTCCGATCGGCCCGTGAAGGCGGCGCCCTTGATTGGGGAACGGTTGCATCGGCGAGTTTTTGCGAGCGAGTTCTTCTTGTTTTACCGCGTAATCGAGGGCGAGTCGGTTCCATTCGCGTTCGATTTCGTCGGCGCGTTCGCGGTAAAACTCGACCGTTTCGCCGTCCGGAATCTCGAAGAGCGAAACGTTAAATTCCGCGAACGCGGCGGTTTCGCGTTCGAGCGCGGCCGTCGCGTCGGCGGACGCGACGGCTTGCGGCGCGGCGTCGGGCGCCGTCGTCGGTTCGTCGGCGAAGAGCGGAAAAACGGGGAAAACGGCGACGGCGGCAACCGTCGCGACGGCGTTAAAACGAGTTTTAGCGGCCATTTTATTTCCTTTCGTTTTATTGCAACTTTAACTTCGATAATATTTAGCGTTAAGACGTTGGGAGCGGCGCGCTGTCGCGTTACTCGGTTTTCGGCGCGACGTCGGGGAAGAGCCGTTTCAACTCGTCGCCGATTTTGCCGTCGGCGTCGTTCGCGAGCGTTTTGCCGTCGACGTCGACGAGAATCGCTCGCTTCCCTTGCGGAAGCGCTTCCTGCCAATGGTTGCGCAAGGAAGTCGGCGCGATCAATTCCGCTTCCAGCGGCGCGGCGAAGATTAGGGTTTCGTCTGCGTAACTTTTTAACTTTTGGACGGTTGCGTCGTCGCTTTCGGCGTTCGCGGCTTCTGCGACGCGTTGCGCGAAAAGGCGAGCGACTTCGGGCGTCGACGTGATATAACGAACGCGTCGCAATCCGGCTTTGGCGTATTCGTCGAGCGAAGCGGCTAATTGCGCGAAGGAGGGGCGCGCGTCGACGACGCGGTTCCCGTCTTGAAGGCTTCTAGAAGCGAACGGATTGCGGACGAGCGGCGCGCCCGTCGGGTCGACGTTGACGATTTCGATCAACGTCGGCGCGCCGCGGTAAGCGCTCCAATCGAACGGCGTTCCGTCGAGATTTTGTCCCTCGACCGGAAGGAAACGACCGTCGAAACGAACGTTAAGTTCTTGTCTAAGAAGGTTTCGCGACAACTGAAGACCGGCTTGGCGATCCGGTTCGCTTTCGGACTCGGCGAGGCGCGCGGCGATCTCTTTGCCGATATACGTCGCCAGTTCCGGGTCGTCGAAGAACGTTTCGGCGTTCAACGCGAATTGAACCGCTTTTTGCGCCCAAGAGGCGCCGAGTTCCCAAGGAATCGCTCCGTCGAGGGCGCGAGCGACGTATTCGTCGGCGATCGTCAAAACGCGCGTCGCTCTGCCCGGCGCGATTTGGGGACGCCCGAGCGCGTCGGCTTCGCCTTGTAACGCGTCGTCGCCCAAGCCGAGTTGAAGTTTGGTTTCGACGTCGACGTCTTCAAGAGAGACGAGCGACGCGCGCTTTTGCAAAAGCGCGAGTTCCAAATAAGGACGGCGCAAACGGTCGATTTCCGACGTCGCGTCGCGAACGGTTTCGGCGTCGAGCGCGTCGAGGAGACCGTTAAGATCGAGGGAAGGAACCCAACGGCGGAGATAATCGAAACGTTCGAGCGGCGACAAATCGTCGGCGTAAGCGAGGCGTTTGGCGACGTCGTTTCGCGCGTCGAGGGCTCGGGAAGCGAAGCGTTGAAGACGGGGGTTCAACGCGATTTCGTCGTAGACGTCTTTAAGTTCTTGGAAACGTTGACGATAAAACGCCGCCGTTTCGCCGCTCGGAACGTCGAGCAGACGGTTGAACGCGGCGCGGTCGAAGGCGTCGGCTTCTCGTTTTTGCGCTTCGCGACGAAGCCGGAGCGCTTCTTGACTTGCGTCGACAATTTTAGCGCGGAGGTCGTCGAACGCCGCGTTGCGAGGCGTCGCGTGATACGCCGATTTAAGTTTAAACCCGTATTTATCGTAAAACTCGGAATTTTCGCCGCTTGGAACGTCGAGAAGTTGGGCGGCGGCGTCGAGGTCGAACGGTTTGGCGGCGGTTCGTCGCGCATACGGGACGTAATTGATCGAAAGACTAACGGCGTCGCGCAACGCGAAGACGCGGCCTAAGTCCGGCGACGGCTTGGCTTCCTCTTCGGCGAGAAGCGTGGCGAAGAACGCTTTCGCTTTCTCGACGGAACCGCAAACTTCGGGCGACGCTAAGGGCGCGAGGTCAAGGTATCGACGGTAATATTCGCCGCGAACTTCGGCCGGAAGCTCCGGCGCGTCGGCGAGGCGACGATAGGCCGCGACGCGAAAAGCGAGAACTTTGCCCGCGACGCCGTTCGGGTCGGGCGCCGTCGCGCAACGCTCCTCGCCGATGAAAACGCAAGCGGAGAGAATTTCCGGGTTTCTGGTGGAGCGAGCGCGTTCCGTAACGCGGCGGTTGAACGCGGCGTTGCAACGAATTTGTTCCGCTTGAATCGAGCGCAGACGGGCCCGCGTCGTTTCGACGGGCGCGTTTTCCGGCAGGTCGAGGAGCGAAACGTCGAAACCGTCGAGCGGTTCGCCGACTTTTTCGGCGAGATCGGAGGGAACGGACGCGAGCGGGGGATTCGGCTCGTCGTAAGGAGACGGCTTTTGAGGAAGCGGCGGCGCGATTTGCGGGTAGAGCCGCTTCAACTCGTCGACGATTTTCGGCGCGTCGGGATCGTTGCGCGGAATCGGCTTGCTTCCGGCGAGAACGCGGCCTTCGGCGGAGACGAGAAGGAACGCGTGCGAATCCGTTTTGTCGAACCCGAGTCGACGCGTCCAGCCGTCCGGCTTCGCGACGGCGAGCGCAATGTCGGCGACGTCGTCGTTTTTCGGGTCTTCGCGGAATTCTTTCGCGGCTTCCGGCGCGGCGGCGACGACGATAAGACGTCGCAAACCGGCTTCGCAATAGGGGGCAAGAATGACGGGAAGCGCGTAATCGTGCGCGATTTCGCCCTTTCGATTCGGACTTAAAATTTCGATCAACGTCGGCGCGCCGCGGTAAGCGTCCCAATCGAACGGCGTTCCGTCGAGGTTGACCGCTTCGAACGGGAGCGCGGAACCGAGAATTCCGGCGGCGAAAATTTGGTCCTTAAACTCTTGGTAAATCTTTTGTTCCATTTCGCCTTTGGAGAGGGCGAGCCGAGCGGCGACGTCCAAACGAAATTGCGTCGCGACGTCGAAATCGAGCATATCGAAAGCAAGCGCGCGCTCTTGCGAAAATTTCGCCCAAGAGCCGTCGACCGTCCAAGGAACGCGCCCGTCGTCGGAAAATTCGGCGAACTCGGCGGCGAGTCGCGCTAGTTCGTCGACGACGTTTTGCGGTAATTTAACTTGTTTGTTCTGCTCGTTTTGGCGAAATTCTTGCGCAGCCTTTTCGAGAGCGCGGTATCGAACGTGCAGCGTTCGGTATTCGACGTAAGAAAGCCGCGCCGCGTCGGCGACGTTCTTCGCGTCGGCGGCGCGTCCCGCTTCGCGTTCGGCGAGAGCGCGCAGTTCGTCGAGTTGCTTTTCCGCGACGAGAGCGTCGACGCGTTGAGCGAACGCGGCGAAACGTTCCGTCGGCGTCGCGCCGTCGAGGTCGGCGACGCATTGCGCGACGGTCGCGAGCGCCTTCCGCAACCGCTTGTCGAGCGGGAAATCGCGGCTCGCTCGAAGAAGCGCGGAGCGACGGGCGCGGTAAAATTCGGCGCTTTCGTCTTCCGGAATGTCGAGGAGTTTTTCGAGGTCGGCTTCCGTCGCTTTGCCGCGTTCGTTTCGACTTTGCGCAACCGTCGCGATTTCAAGACCTTGGCGCAAACGGAGCGCGCGGCCCAAGTCGAACGGCGTTTTCGCTTCTTCTTCGGCGAGAAGTTTGGAGAAAAAGGCTTCCGCCGCTTCGGCGTCGTCCGGAGCCAATCCGGCGGCCATATAGTAAACGGCGAACGCTTGGATCCGTTCGGCTTCCGGAAGTTCCGGCGATTCGGCGATTTGGCGATTGGCGCAAGCGGTCGCGGCGGCGACGCGAGCGGAGACGGAACCGACCGGCGCGGGCTTTAACTTGTCGCCGTAAAGAACTTTTCCGAATAATTGGGCGCGTTTCGACGCGATTTGCGGATAATTTTTCTCAAATTCGGCGTTGACCCGTTTCGCTTCTTCTTCGAGCGCGGCGAAGCGTTCGCGGTAAAAGGCGCCGGTTTGGCCGTCCGGAACGTCGAGCAACGTTTCGTCGAACCCGGCGAACGGATCGACGAAAGCGTCGACGGTTTCCGCTTGCGTCGACTCGACTTGCGGCGTCGGCGGCGCGTCGGCGAAGGTCGGAAAAACGGGGAAAGCGGCGACGAGCGCGGTCGTCGCGACGAAGGAAAGGCGTTTTCGGCGAGACATGTCGTTGTTTCCTTTGGAACGGGGTAAAACTTGCAAATTCAACGGTTGAAGCGACGAGGTCGTTTAGGGGAACGCGACTTTTAAACGCTCGACGACGGCGCGGTCGACGGCGCTTTCGGAGTCGGCGAGACGTTTGCAAACGTCGGCTGCAAAACGCTTTGCGACGTCGGCGTCGAGCGCGGCGATTTCTTGCGCGAACGTTTCGGCTTCTTGCGACCAAGCGCGGTCGAGGAGCCAAGGGACGGCGCCGTCGGCGGCCCGTTCGACGAGCGCGTCGGCGATTTCGGTGAGTTCGGCGGGCGCGTTTAAGGCGTCGGGGGCGCTTTTAACCCCTTGCAAACGCGCTTTTAGGAGCGCAAACTCCAAAAACGGTTCGCGAAGTTCGTCGACCGGCGACTTCTTGTCGCGGGAACGCTCCGTTTCGAGCGCGTCCCGAAGCGCGTCGAATTTTCCGGCGGCGAGGAGCGCGTCGGCGTAACGTTGAAGTTGAACGAAGCGCGCGAACGGTTCCAAGTCGTCGGCGAACGCGAGACGCCGCGAAACGTCGAGCGTCGCGTCGGCGATTTGCGGCGCGAACTTGGCGTTGGGGTTGGAATTGGAATTTCGGGCGGACGCGGGGGACGGAGCGGCGTAAATCGCGACGACGTTTAACGCGGCGAGGCGTTTGCGGTAAAACTCGGCGGTTTCTCCGCTTGGGACGTCGCAAAGTTGGGCGATTTCGTCGGCTTTGAGCGGCGTCGGGTAGCCTTCGAGTCTCGCCTCCTTGGCGATTTTTTCCTCTTCGCGGTCGATCAAATCGTTCAAGAGGATAACGCGCCGCCAATCGACCGGCGTTTTCGACGTTTCTTCGGCGGCGCGTTCGGCGTAAAAGTCGCGACGTCGCTCCGGAGACCAGTAGTCCGCGGCGGGTTTCGCGTCGGTCGTCGCCGCGAGATAACGGAGGTAATGTTCGTTCCGAACGGTCGGTTCGAGTTCCGGCGCGTCGGCGAGACGGCGCTCCAACTCGGCGACCGTCGCAAAGTACCGCGAATCGACGGTTTCCGGCTTCGCGCGAACGACTCGACCGCCTTGGCGAACTTGACCGGGGCGGACGTAAAGGCGCGCCGCTTCGTCGAGACCGCGTTCCTTTTCGCGTTCGCGGTAAGCGACGGCGCAACGGCCGCGTTCGGCGTCGAGCGCTCTCAAACGTTTGAGATAAAACGCGGCGGTTTCGTCGTTTGGAACGTCGAGAAGCGTTTCGTCGAACGTTGCGAACGGGGAATCGTCGGGAAGGATTTCCGCGACGGCGGCGGCTCGAGCGGCGATAATTTTCTCGCGAAGTCGACCGGCGACCTGCGGCGCGTTTTGGAAGAAGAGATGCGGAATGCGGTCGAGGTCGGAGGACTCCTTTGCGCCGGCGGCGAGACGGACGCCTTCTTCCGTCGCGAGGCGAACGAGTTCCGTTTCGATTTCGGCCAACTCGGCGTCGCGTTTCTCGGGGCTTAGCGCTTCGGGATTGAACGGCGAAAGCGCGGCCCGCGCGACGCGGCGGCGAATGAGACGTTCGTCGAGAGCGCGAACGCAAGCGGCTTCGTGTTCGTCGTTTAGGTCGGCGTTCGCTTTAAATTCGGCGGCGAAGGCTTGGAACGCGTCGAGGTCTTCTTCGAGCGAGTCGATCAAGAGCGTAAAATGGCGAAAACGCGTCGTCGTCGGCGTCGTTTGCGCTTCGGCGAGGCGGAGCAAGAGTTTATGACGAGCGTCGATAAGGCGCGGCGCGAGCTCGGGCGGCGCGTTTTGGGCCGAGTCTTCAAGACGTCGCAAGCGTTCTTCGTACCAATCGGCGCTTCGACCGTCCGGGACGTCGAAGAGCGTTTCGGAAAAATCGTCGGCGGATTTCGGGGTGTTCGCGTTCGATTTGACGTGAAAAAGCGGCGCTTGCGGCTCGACGCCTAACGTCCCGTCGACCGTCGCTTTAAGGACGGCGACGCGAGCGTCGGAACGTTTGTTTTCCGGTTTCGCTTCTTCGTCGGCGAGGCGCGCTTTCGCTTCGTCGCCGGAGAGCGTCGCGGCGTAACGCTTGAAATACTCGGCGCGGTCGCTTTCCGGAAGGTCGGCGGCGTCGGCGAGATTGCGGAAAATCTCGCGGTAAGCCAAGTTGAAGATCGGTTTCAAACGGTCGTAAGTCCAAATAGTAACGCGTTGTTGGCGCAGGCGCAGGTAAGCGCGGCGGTAGTAGCCGGACGTTTGGCCGTCTTGGATTTCGACGAGGTAGTTCAAAGAGGGGGCTTCGAGGTTGCGATTGTACGGCCCGAGCGAAAACCATTGGTCGAGCGAGTAAGACGCGACGCGGTCGCCGATCGCGAAAAGTTTCGCCGCCTCGACGTTTCGCGTTTCCGCTATTTGGATGTAAGTCGAAGAAAGAACGGAGGTTTCGAGCGCGGCGCCGTTGGCGTCGACAAACGCTTGAAAACCGTCGAGATCGCCCGATTCGCCGAACTTCTCTTGAAGATAATCGCTAAGACGAACGGCGCGGTTCGCTTCAAGCGACGGCTCGTCGATAAGAACGCGCAAAACGGCGACGCGCGCCTCTCGCGACTTTTCTTTCGCAAGTTTCGCCGCGTCCTTGCCTTCGGTTTGGCGAATCTCGCGGATTCTGGCTTGAATCGCCTCCAAACGCTCTTGGTAAAACGCGACTCCTTGGTCTTCCGGCGGAAACGCGAACAACTCGGCGTCCGAAAGGGGCGCTTTTTGCGCTTCGTCGGCGGCGAAAACGCGAAGCGTCGGCGATTCGGGGAAAACGACCGGCGAAGCGACCGCCGCTCCGAAACCGAGCGCGGCGGAGAGAAGGACGCGCGCCGCGGCGCCGCGACGTCGATTCCGAGAGTTGCGCATAACGGAGGCTCCTTGCGTTGTAAGGAAAGGAAAGAAAAGTGCGTTAAGGGGGAAACGTCGCGCCAAACGACGTTCCGTCGTCGATATTTTATCGCGAGCGCTAAGCGACGTCAAGGAAATTCCGCTTCGTTTTGTCGTTTTTTTGGAAATTTTTTGACGTTGCGTCGCGCGGCGGTTGCGAAAGAGGAGCGCGTCAAGAAAGAAAAAACGCCGTCTCCCAACGCGAAAACGTTCGGAAACGGCGTTAAAAATCGTTGTTAAACGACAAAATTTAAACGGTTAAGCGAAACGCTTTTCCCGATTCACTTGACGTTCGGGAATTGCGCTTTGAGGAGGCGTTCGAGTTCCGGGCCGCGGGCGTTCACGCTGAGAACTTTGCCGTCTTTGCCGACGAGAATCATCGTCGGAATGCCGGTGATCCCGTAATATTGGCTCAAATCGACGAATTTCTTCGCTTTATAGTCGAGCGAGAGCTTTTGCGACGCGGTTTTCCAAGGGAGTTTGCGGTCTTCTTCGAACTTGTGGAGCGCGTCGAGGTCTTGGTCGAGGCTGTACCCGAGGATTTCGAAGCCGGCGGCGTTGTATTTTTCGTACATACGCGTCATATTCGGGATTTCGCCGACGCAGGGGCCGCACCAAGTCGCCCAGAAGTCGATCAAAACGACCTTGCCGCGATACGACTTCCAGTCGATTTCGGTTCCGTCGAGGTAGAGCCCTTCGACTTTCATTTCGTTCCCGACGAGGTTGAGGAAACGGAGCTGACCGGCGAGGGAAGCGGCGATTTGTCGGCGGTTCGCGTCTTTCGAAGCGGCGAACGAAGCGCAAAGATCGTTCAGCAGTTTCGTTCCGACTTTCGGATTCATTCGAGCGACGCCGGAGAGCAACGCCGGAGCGTTTTGCGTCCAAGTTTCGTCGGCGTTGGCTTTAGCGATAATTTCCGCGCCGATTTTGGCGAGACCGGCTTCGTCGTTCGCTTCGAGCGCTTTGTCGAGGCGGACGCTGACGATGATGTAATCCAAGAACTTAACGCGTTCGGCGTCGACCGGTTTCTTCGCTTGTTCTTTGGCGAGGAGAGCGTTCAGCCCGTCGAGGTCGCCCTCTTGCGCAAACGACGCGGCGTAGCTTTGGAAGTATTGGAAACGCTCGGCTTCCGGAACGTCTTGCGCGTCGACGAGGTTCTTAAAGATCGTTTTGGCCGCGACTTGGAGTTTCGGAATCAGCGCGCCGATCTTCGCTTGGTCGCCGCCGGTCGCTTGGTAATATTTTTGGAACGCTTCTTGAAGCGCGTTCAAACGTTCTTGGTAAAATTTCGCGTCTTTGCCGTCCGGAACGTTGAAGAGCGTTTCGTCGAAAGTCGCGGGAGCGCCGGACTTAGCGACGGCGGCGGGGGCCGGAGCGGCGTCTTGCGCGGCGGCGGAGGAAACGGAAAGCGCGGCGGGAGCGGCGACGAGCGCGGCGCTAAGAATGAAACGGAAAAAACGCATTGGAACCCTTTCTAAAGGTCGAATTAAAGCGACTTGCCGCTAAAAACGAGCGCGTCGCCGAGGGGGGAACGATAAGCGTCGAGCGGAGGCGAACGGAGGAAAAAACGCTTCGGTCGCCGAAAACGTCGACGAGTCGCGGCGCGCCGAACGACCGTTCGCGTCGCGAATTGCGTCGACAAGTATAGCGTAAACGCCGAGAAAAATCAATCGGAACGAAGAATTTTAAGCGCGTTTCGGCGAATTTTTTTCGAAATTTTTACGCGCCGCCGTCGAAACGGCGCAAACTGCGTAAAATGCGCAAGAAAGAGACGTTCGACAAGACGTTAGGCAAGAAGCGCGACGACGAGAAAAAACGCGCTTCCGAGCGGCGAATCGTCGGAAACGCGTTGCGAAAGAACATCGCGGCGGGCGTCGGAACGTTGCGCGGCGTTACTTAACGTTCGGGAAACGCTCCTTTAAGAGCTTTTCGAGGTCGTCGGCATTCGGGGCGACGCTAACGACTTTCCCGTCGACGTCGATAAGGATCGCGAGTCCGGCGGCTTTAAGGCGATAAAATTGAGCGAAGTCGACGTAATCCTTTTCCGCATCGGCGCTTAAACGACGCGACAAAATCGGATAACCGGGTTCCGGAACGCGCGATTTGTACTTGGAGTCGGCGTTCGGAGCGCGCTCGGAAATATTGTATTCGAGAATCGCGAGCCCGGCGTCGGCGTATTTCGCGTAAAGCGCTTTAAATTTCGAGATCGGCGGATTGTTGGACGGCAAAGCGAACGGCGTCATTGTCTCCTCGTTGTAACGCGTTTGGAGCCAAACGACTTTGCCGCGATACGATTCCCAATCGAGTTCGGCGCCGTCGGCGAGGAAGCCTTCAAGTTTAAGTTCTTTGCCCGGCAGTTCGTCGCGGCGAATTTCGGCGCTCAATCGCTCGGCGATTTTGCGTCGTTTCGCGTCGTCGGAGTCGGCCAAAACGTCGCGCAACTCTTTTTTGAACGAGCCGCCGATTTGAGGCGCAAGGCCTTCAAAAATAGAGAGATAAGAAACTGCGGCGTCCGCCCAGTCCTGAACGGCGTCCGTCGGTTGGAACGGGATTTCCGCCGCCTTAACTTTCGCAACGAGTTCGGTTTCGAGCGAGCGCAGTTCCGCCTCTTCTTCCGGCGCGAGCGTCGGAGGATCGCGGCGCGTTATTGGCCGATCGGCGTAACGCTTGGAGAGGGATTGCAGAACGCTAACGAGGCGGCGGTTGACGATTATTTGTTCGGTAAACGCGACGCGTTCGGCGTTTTTATCGTTGGGCGACGCTTGGTAAGCGGCTTTTTCCTTGGCGACAATCGCTCGCAACGCGGCGAGATCGTTCGCGGCGCTAAGAATATCGAGCGCGGCGCGGAAGTGTTCGTCTCGTTGGGATTGCGTCAGCGACGCGGCGTCGGCGAGCTTCAAACGAACGGTCGCGATCGCCGGGGTTAATTCGCGTTGTTCCGGAGAAAGGTCGACGAACGGAAATTGGTTTTTCGCGGGTTTGGCCGAAGGACGAGCGCGGAGTTCCGCGAGCAAAACTTCCAAGCGTTTTTGGTAAAATTCGGTCGTTTCGCCGTCCGGAATTTCGAGGAGCGTTTTGTCGAACGCGGCGACGGCGGCCCGCGATTCGTCGGCGCGGAGCGAAGAAACGGAAACGACGGGGTCGAACGCGGTCGAAGCGGCGGCGAAAGTCGCATAAAAAACGATAACGTATAGTAATCTGCGGCGCGGCATAATAAACTCCTTAACGGCAAAAGAAACGCGAATAAAAGCGTCGCGGCGTCAAAAGACGGCGTTTCGACAAAAAATCGAAACAAGACTCGGCGACGCGGCGACATTAAGTAAAATGATAACGCGTCGCAAAGACGACGTCAAGTAAATTCTTGGAAATTCGACAAAATTTCGCAAAATTTCGCAAAATTTTTTGACTCGGCGTCGCGGCGAGAAAAGAAAGCGCGAAAGAAAGCGTCCGCCGACGAAAAACGCCGCCCGTTTCAACGAGAAACAAGCGGCGTCGCAAAAAACGTTAAAACGTTAAGAAACGAGCGTTACCAACCGAGAAATTCGGCGGCTTCGCGGCGAAATTCTTGCGGGAGCGCGACCGTGCCGCCGTCGTGAACGCCGCCGTTGCCGACGATCAACTTCGTTCGGACGCCCGCTTTGCGCAGTTCGTCGAAAAGGAGCGCGCTTTGACTCAACGGAACGATCGTATCATCCGTGCCGTGAAGGATTAACGTCGGCGCGAAATCGCCGTCGACGGCGTGAAGCGGCGAGTATTTTTTGGCGCGCGCCATCAAGTCGGCGTAAACCGGCGACGTTTTGTCGTCGGCGTCGGCTTTTTTAATGTTGAACGCGACGTAAATGCAGTCGACCGCTTCTCTTGAAATGCGTTCGAAAACGAGCGGGAAGTCGGTCGGGCCGTAAAATTCGACGACTTGTTGGACTTGCCCGGAAACGTCGAGGTTGTCGCCGACTTCGTAAACGCTTTTCGCGTCGGAGATTCCGAGCGTCAGCGAGAGGTGCCCGCCGCTCGAGTAGCCGCCCGCCGTGAAGTTGTTCGGGTCGAGGCCGTATTTTTCGGCGTTTTTGCGCAAGAAACGAACCGCCGCGCGGACGTCTTCCATCGGGGCCGGGAAGGGCGCTTCGTTGATCGGACGGTGCGAAACGCTGGCGATCGCGCAACCGCGGTCGAGGACGCCGAGCCAACGCCAAAAGCCGCCGTCGCCGGGGTTTCCGGAGTACCAGCAACCGCTGTCGAGGTAGATGTAAAGGGGCGCGTTCTTGACGGTTTCGCCGTTTTTGAGGGGCAAAAAGAGGTTCAATTTGATTTCGCGGTCGCCGACTTTCTTGTAAACAACGTCGGAAACTTGTTGGAATTTCGGCTCTTCGGCGTTAAGCGTCGAAACGGCGGCGTTTGCGAAGGCGAACGTCGCGGCGCAAAGCGCTAAGGTAAGAAAACGAAAAATGCGCATAAACGGTTCCTAAACGGGAAAATTGAAAAAGTTGCGAAAAATGGAAAACGCGCCGCCCCTTTCGCGACGGAAAATTTTCGCGAAAAACGACGGCGCGGCGTCAATCGATAAACGAAGGGAAAAACGACGCGTTACTCGGCGTCCGATTCGGCGGCGTCTTCGTCGGTTTTTTCGCCTTCTTGCGACGCGGCGTCTTCGTCGGTTTTATCGTCTTCTTGCGACGCGGCGTCTTCTTCGACTTCCTCGACGATTTCAGACGTTTCGCGCCAAGGCTTATCTTCTTCGTAGGACGCGAGTTCCGACTTAAGGTTGTCGAGGCTTTCGTGCTTTTCTTTTTCGCCGAGTTCGACCGCTTTGCGCGCCCATTCGCGCGCTTTTTCGAAGTCGCCGAGTTCCGCGTGCGCCGACGCGAGCGTGCTTAAAATGTGCGCTTCGGCGTAAAACGTGATTTCGCAAGCGGAAACGGCCATTTCGAGAGCGCGTTTGCCGTCGCGGAGCTTGTCGTCCGGGCAGGTCGCGAGGAGCCAAGCGTAGTTGTTGAGGACGCCGGAGTCGGCCGGGTTCAACTTGAGAATACGTTCGTAAACCTCGGCGGCTTTTTCCCAATGGCCGAACATAAGTTCCATATCGGCGAGGGTTCGGAGGAAATCGAGCGATTCCGGTTTCTTTTCAAGTTCGGCGTTCAACATTTTCAACGCGGACTTGTAAAGGCCCTTTTTGGCGGTCGCGTAAGCGATTTGAGCGGCGGCGTCGTCTTTGTGTTCGACGTGGCGTCGCAGTTGTTTGAAAATGCGAATCGCGTCGTCGTATTTCTCCATTTGGAGGTAAATAACGCCTTTAAGTCGGGTCGCCGGCGCGACTTCCATTCCTTGGCGCAGCGACTTGTTGACGTCGGCGAGCGCTTTGTCGTAATCTTTCGCTTGGAGGTAAAGAACGGCGCGGAAGTAGTAAAGTCCGGGCGCGTCGAACTTTTCGATCAGTTTCGTGAAGTTTTCGATCGCTTCGTCGTGTTTGCCGAGCGCGGCCAAAAATTGGCCTTTTTCGATTTGAACGAGGATATTGTCGCCGGCGTCTTTCGTCGCTTCGTCGAAGAGGGCGCGCGCTTCGTCGACTTTCCCGGCTTCGGCGAGAATATTCGCTTTAAGTTTTTTGAAATCGACGTTTTCCGGTTCGAGTTCGAGGGCTTTGTCGATCTGCGCGAGCGCGGCGTCGGGGCGGTTGGCGGCGAGGTATTGCGCGGCGAGTCGCGAGCGGATTTCGGCGGCTTCCGGGGCGAATTCGAGACCTTTTTCGAGGAGCGCAAGCGCTTCGCGCGTCGAGGTTTCGAGTTCGGAGCGGAAAAGGAGCGCGAGCGTTTTCGCTTCGGCTTCAAGATCGGGCGACGCGAGCGCGGCGTCGAACGCTTTTTTCGCGTCGTCGGTTTTGTCGGCGAGCGCTAAGAGCCGTCCGAGCGCGAGTTGCGCGAGCGGAATTTCCGGCGTTTCGGCCAGCGCCGCTTGGAGGTCGCCGATCGCGTTATCGCGAAGATCTTCCCAACCGCGCGGAAGTTGAGCGATCGGAAGTTCCGGGTTCAAAAAGAGTTGCGCGACGCCCAAGCCCCGGTCGAGGCGCGACGAAATAAGGAGCTGTTTGGCGAATTCGGCGTTAACTTCGTCGAGGCCTTTCTTTTGCGCTTCTTCGCAAAGCCGGATCACCTTCGAGAGGTCGAGAAGGTTCGCGGCGGAGAGTTTCAACTCGGTCGCGAGGTTCAGCAAGTCTTCCGCCGACATTTCTTTAGGGTCGGCGTCGAGTTCGGCTTCGAGCGCTTGGTCGAGCGCGACGTCGTCCGACGATTCGGCGTTTTCGTCGCCGTCGAGTTCCTCTTCGAGTTGAATTTCGTCGGCGTCTTGCGACTCTTGCGCGGTTTGCGCCGGAGCGTCGGCGTCTTGGGCGAAAACGAGCGGCGAAGCGAACGTCAACGCGGCGCTTGTCGCCAAAACGGCCGAAATATTTTTCCAGGATCGGGGCATCTTTTCTTCCTTCAATCGTTTTCTTCGTTGGCTTTTTGCGCGGACGCGGGCGCTTGTCGGCGAAAACGCGACGAGCGGAGACCGTCCCTTAATTTATTTTACAATCTTTGCCGTCGCAAGACAAGACGACTTTTTATTTTTATTTTTCTCGAAACGAATATGCGGACGGGAAAGCTCGAAACAACGATTTAAGGGGCGAAAATAAGCGGTCGCGACGTTTGTAACGTCGACGCGGCGACTTTTTTCGCGTCGGAAACGCCTCTTTGCGGAACGGCGGCTCTTGCGAAAATCGCTAAACGCCGATATAATAAAAAAGGGACGGTTTGCCGAAACGCGCCGTCGAGCCCGACCGCTCCGCGTTCGTTGGGAAGCGTCGGGGCTTGTTGAGAGAAACAACGTTTATTTTTCGTCGCGATAATCGCGGCGTTTTGAGGTTCGAACAATGTTGATTGGCCCGGTTTTCGCCCGCGAGGCGACGATCGCTCCGCGGCGCGACAAAACTTACGTCGGTCGCGGCGTGTACGGCGGTTTCCTTTTGTTGACGATTAGCGCCGCTTGGTTGGCGACGACCGGAACGCAGCGCGTCGAGGACGTCGGCGACTTCGCGCGGTTCGGTTCCGCGCTCTTCGGCTTGCTCGCGCCGCTTCAAGCGGTCGTTATGTTGTTTTTCGGCGCGATGTTGGCCGCGGCGGCGGTCGGGCAAGAGAAAGACCGCAAAACGTTGCTGTTGCTCTTGTTGACGCGACTTTCGAACAGCGAGTTGGTGCTCGGGAAGCTGGCGTCGGCGCTCCTGCAAATTTTGACGTTTTGGTTCGTCTCCGCGCCGATTTTTTTAGCGGTCGGGCTTCTCGGCGGCGTTTCTTACGCGCAGATCGCTCGGGTGTTGGTCGCGACGCTCTTCGCGATGGCGGCGGCGGGGTCGCTCGGCTCCTGCTTGGCGCTTTGGCGCGACAAGACGTTTCAAGCGCTTTCGTCGACGATTCTGACGCTGGCCGTTTGGCTCGGCTTTTGGGAAATCGTCGGATTCGGCGTCCTCGGCGCGACTTGGGGCGGCGTTTCGACCGAAGCGCTCGCGTCGGCGGCGAGTCCTTGGCGAGCGGTCGTCTTGGCGGCGCGTCCGGACGGGGCGGCGATAACGTCCGTTTGGGCGGCGTTGGCTCCGATCGCGCCGTTCCTCGGCGTTAGCGCGGCGCTTGCGGCGGCGATCAACGGCGTCGCGATCGCGATGGTTCGCGTTTGGAACCCGTCCCGCGAAACGCTGAAAAACGCGACCGGCGAACAGGACACTTGGCGTCAAGAGGCGGTGCAAGCCCGGCTCGACCGCGAAGCCGCCGAACGTCGACGCGGGCAAAACGCCGACGAGAACCCCTATTCCGACTTGGCCGACAACCTCTTCGCCGTCGAGGAAACGCTTTCCGACGTCGAAGCGCGCGAGGGACGGAACGAACTGGCGGCGGTCGCGAAAGCGGTCGTCGACGAGAAGCGCGGCGAAACGGTTGACAACGTCTTGGCGCTCGGTTCGCTCGGCGGGATTGGAACGGCGCCCGCGACCGACTCCGGAACGTCGACGAAAGCGGAAAAAGCCGGGTTCGACGCCCGCGGGCTCCGCGAAAACCTCTCGACGCGATCCGGCGTCGCGACGGAAGAGTCGATCGCGACCGGCGTCGCGCCGCAAGGGAAATACGCCGTCGACCCGTCCGTTTCGTCGAGCGGGAAAGCGCGCGAAGTTTGGGACAACCCGATTCTTTGGCGCGAGGTGCGGACGCGAGCGTATGGAGCGCGAACGTTTGTCGCAAGAATCGTTTACTTCCTCTTGTTCTGCGTCGCGGCGTTTTCGTTGCATACGACGCTCGAAGCGACCGCGTTTCCGACCTTTGCGCAACTCGCGGCGCCGACGATTCCGCTGATTTTGCTTTCGATGTTCCTCCTGAACGCGCAGGCGATCGCGTCGATGACGTCGGAGCGCGACTTGGGGGCGTTCGTCTTGCTTTTGGCGAGCGATTTGTCGCCGAAAGAATTTGTGTACGGGAAACTTCTCGGCGCGTTTTACAATATGAAGGAAGCGGTCGTTTTCCCGCTTTTGCTTTGCGGTTACTTGGGTTGGAAGGGCGCGGTCGAGCCGTCGACGGCGGTTTATCTCTTCTTGGGAATTTGCGTTTTGTACCTCTTCGTCGCGACGATCGGGGTGCATATCGGCCTGCAATACGAGAACACTCGGAGCGCGGCGGCGACGAGCTTGGGCGTCGTTTTCTTCTTGTTTATCGGCGTTGCGGTGTGTATGTGGACGATGCTGGCGTTTAGCGGTTCGTTCGAGGCGCAACTCCAACCGTTCTTGGCGTTTATGTTGGGCGGCGGCGTCGGGCTTTACGTCGCGCTGGGCGCTCGCAACCCGTCGAAGGCGCTGGCGGTCGCGTCGTTTATTCTGCCCCCGGCGACTTTTTACGCGGCGACGAGTTTCTTGCTCGGAAAACCGGCGCTGGTCTTTATTTCCGTCGCGGCGGCGTACTTCTTCGCGTCGCTGGCGATGTTGATTCCGGCGGTCGACGAGTTCGACGTCGCGACCGGGCGCTCGACGGCGGACTGACGCGGAAACGTTAAAACCGGTTAACGGCGATAAATCGAGCAAACGCAACCTTTCGCGACGCTCTTCGGGGCGTCGCGATTTTTTTGAGACAAACGAAACAAAATGAAAGCGGAAGAAGAAAAAACGCGAGAAAACTCGGCGACGGCGCGGGAGGAAAAGGAGCGTTCGGCGGCGACGATCGAGCGTCTCGTCGCGCTTTGGGAGCGTTCGGTTCGCGCGTCGCATACGTTTTTAAGCGACGCGGAGGTTCAACGGATTAAAGGATTTATCCCGACCGCGTTGCGAAACTTTCCGACGCTTCTCGTCGTCGAGAACGCGGAGGGCGTCCCGACGGCGTTCGCGGGCGTCGACGGTCGGCGGCTCGAAGCGCTCTTTGTCGACGCGGACGAACGAGGCAAAGGCTTGGGAACGCTGCTCTTGCGGCGTTGCGTCGAGGAATTGGGCGTCGACGAAACGACGTCGAACGAGCAAAACCCGGCGGCGACTCGGTTTTACGAGCGATTCGGGTTCGCTGTCGAGCGACGAACGGAACGGGACGAACAGGGCGCGCCTTATCCGTTGCTGTATTTGAAGTTGCGGCGTTGAAAAAACGCGGCGACTTGAAGACGCCTTGTCCGTCGACGGCGAAGTTCGCGACGCCGCGTCGGCCGGCAAGCGTCGGCGAGAAAAACGTCGAGACGGAATCGAGAGACCGTTTCGGCGTTTTTTGTTTTTTTGACGAAAAACGACGCTATTTAGCATTTTTCGCTTGACGCCGTATAGCGCGGCGTTGTATAATCGGTTGCGCAAGGTAGCGAAGACGGGCGGCGCCGCGTCGCGTCGACCGATTTCGCTGATGATGAAGCGGAAGGAGAAGCCAAAAATGAAAAGCCTTAAAAGCCCCAAAACGACAAAGCGTCTCGCGACGTTAAGCGCCGCGTTTCTCGTCGGTTCGGTCGCGACGTTTGGCGCCGACGTCCGCGTTTGGGCCGTCTCGCAAAACGTCGACGCAAAGAGCGACGTCGCGACGCCGTCGGCGGTTTCGAGCGACGAAACGTCGAAAACCGAAAAATATCGACGCTACTCGACGTCGTTGTCAAATCCCGCCGATTTCGATTTGGCCGACGAACACCCGTCTTGGAGCGACGTTTCCGAAGCGGGAAAACGCAAAACTCTCGTAATTTCGGGGTGTTATTGGCCGTTCCGTTATTGTCCGCCCGGAACCTTTGCGATGGGCGCGGCGCCGAACGAGCCGGGGCGGTTCGGGCTCGCGCTCAAAACCGAACCGCGTCGTTGCGTAACCTTGACGCGCGGCTTTTGGACGCTCGAATTCGAGGTAACGCAACGGATGTGGAAGGTCGTGATGGAGGAGAAAAACCCGAGCTTCTTTTCGCGAGAAGGCGAGAAAGCGGCGTCGGTCGCCAACCTCGACACGCTCGATTTTCCGGTCGAAAACGTCTCTTGGAACGACGGGCAAGAGTTCGTTCGGAAGCTGAACGAACGCCGCCTCGCGCCGCCCGGTTTCGAGTTTCGCCTCCCGACCGACGCGCAGTGGGAATACGCTTGCCGCGCCGGAACGACGACGCCTTATCCTTACGGCGAACGCCCGACGAAAAAGCAAATTAACTATTGCGACGATATGTCGTTAGGCGCGGACGCTCGTCTTCGCCCGTTGCGCGTCGCGTCGCTAGAGCCGAATCCTTGGGGACTTTACGATATGTGCGGCAACGTGTCGGAATGGTGCTTGGACGGCGACGTAAAGACGCAAACCGGCGGCGGAACCGGCGACGACGAATCGCCGCTTATCGATCCGGTCGGCGCGACGGTCGGCGGAGATCGGCGGGTAACGCGCGGCGGCGCTTACCATAACGAAATATCGCTTTGCCGTTCGGCGTCGCGTTCGTCGCAGGAACTCGACCGCGGCGCGAGTTGGCAAGGGTTCCGGCTGGTTCTCGTTCCCGTCGACGATCCGGAAGCGGCGGACGAAGCGAAATCGGAGGAAACGGCGGACGCGGAACTTGCGACGGCGTGTCCGACGACGTTTCATATTGTCGACGCCGACGGCGCCCCGGTTCCGCGGGCCGAGGTTCGACTGATGAAGACCGAAGGGGAAGAGCGCGTCGCGGTCGCTTACGGCGTCGGCGATTTTAACGGCTCGGTTTCAATGCGCTTTTGGCGGGAAAAAGTCTATTTCAAAGGCGCGCCGGTCGGACGGTACGAGGCGTTCGTAATGAAACCCAGGGGGCCGGAATTTCTCGCGCCCTATCCGGGGTTTCGGGATATTCGCGAACGATACGACGCGGGCGTCGTCGAGATTGCGCCCGGTGAAAACGTCGCGACGTTAAAACTCGACGGCAGAATGGTTTATGTTCGTTCGGGCCGATTGGACGCCTGGACGCGAACCGACTCGATTTTGGGCGACGCGGAGCTAAAAGCGTTGGGCGCGCCCGAAATGTCGACGTCGACGGACGCGAACGAATCGACTCCGGCGGCGGAAACGAAAGAAACGACGCCCGGCGAAAAGAACGACGCAACTTCCGCCGTCGAAAGCGTTAAGGAACTTGGCGGAACGCTCGAACGCGACGAAGACGGGCGCGTCGTTTAGCTGGAACTCGAAACCGAAAGCGCGACCGCCGCCGACGTAAGGCTTTTCGTCGCCGTTCCGGAAGGAAAACTCGAACGCCTCGTTTTACACGACGTCGCGGGCGACGGCGAGGGATTGGCCGGGCTCGAAAAGCGAGAACGGCCCTGAAGACGCTCGAATAGCGAGAATGTTGCGGGCTGTCGCAAGAAAAAGACTTGCGCAAAACCTTGCCTTTGCGCTTTTTCAACGGCGCGGAAATTAAACCGACAGAGTGAAGCGCCGCGGTCGGTTTTTTGTTTGATTTTCGTTTTTTTTCTTTTGGTCGATCCGAGCGATTTTTTACTTGACGCGCGGTTGGCGGAGCGGTATAATGGACGACGTTAAGGCGCTCTTGGAGCGGTAAACGCGAAAAACGAAGGAGAAACGGAAATGAAAACGAGAAAAATAACGACGGCGTTCGCGGCGTCGGTCGCGGCGCTCCTTTTCGGAACGGTCGCGGCGTTTGGGGCGGAACCGCGCGTTTGGACGAACTCGCGGGGAGAAATCGCGCTTCGAGGAACGCTCGACGTCGAACGAACGTTGGACGAAACGCCCGGCGTCGAAGCGCCGAATCGGGTTTACTTTATCGACGCGATCGGCGACCTTTACTCCTTCCGTTATCGACATTTAAGCGAAGCCGACCGCGCGCTCGTCGACGAGGCGTTGGACGAACCGGCGCCGCCGAAGAAAGTCGGAACGCGTCGCGACGTCGCGCCGCCGTTGGGAACGCCGGTTCGAACGACGCCGTTGGGGATTCCGGCGAGCCGCCCGCGAGCGGAAGCGAATCCTGGCTTTTCTCCGTTGGGCGTTTCGCCCAAGTCGGACGCTCCGGTCTCTTCGAAACGTCCGGCGACCGTTCGCGTAAAAATTAAACTTGTCGACGCGACCGGCGCTCCGATTCCTCGCGCTTGGTTTCAAGGAAAAATCTTGGGAGGCGCGGCGACGACGAGTTTAAGAGCGCATAGCGACGAGGACGGCGGCTTTACGATCGCGTTGACGCCCGGCGTCGAATACGAAGCGTTGGTAACGGCGCCGCGAGGCGGGTCGGCCGTCTTTTATGAAAGAGCGAAGTTTCGCGCTCCCGAGGCGAATTTCGACGCCGCGTCGCTAACGCTTAACGTCGGCGAAGGGAAGGAGATGAAGTTGACGGATCGCGCGGCGCAAGAAATGTCGAACGAGTTCCGGCCCGCGGACGAGGAGCGGTTGGAAGCGGCGCCGCTCGACGACCCGCCGAGCGCGGACGCGACGTCGAGGAACGGGAAAACGGCGGCGTTCGAGACGAAAACCGCGATGAAACTGAAATTCGTCGACGCGAGCGGCGCTCCGATTCCGAAGATTACCGCGCAGGTTCAAAGGATAAAAAGGCCGTCGCCGACGCATTGGTGGAGAAGCGATTCCGGCGAGGGCGTTTATACGATCGATTTGACGCCCGGCGAGTACGAAGCGCGGGCGACGGCTTGGCGCGGAAACGGGGACGTAATTTACGCAGGAACAACGTTTACCGTCGGTCAAGGAAACGGCGAACCGGTCGAGTTGACGGTTAACGTCGGCGAAATTATCAAGCCCGTCGACGAAGCGAAGCCGAAGGAACCCGCGTCGAACGGCGAAAAAGCGACGTTGAGCGCGACGTTCGATTCGACGGTTTTGGGCGAGGCTTCGTTAACGACGCTCGGTTCGACGGAACCCGCGTCGAGTTTGGATTCGTCGCCCGAGAAGCCGACCGACGGCGGCGCGTTGTTAAAGATTCCGACGACGACGCTTAAAGTCGTCGACGCGGACGGGAATCCGGTTCCGAACGCGAAAATCGATTTTAAAGAGCGGGGCGCGGACGGCGGCGCGGGGCATTTGACCGCCGACGAGCAAGGCGTCCAAATCGTTCGTATCTTAGGAGGCGCTTACGACGCGACGGTAACGACGGCGAACGGACGTAGCGAATTTTTGTCGTTTAACATTCCGCGCGAAGAAGACGCCGTCGTCGAGCTGAAAATTGGCGGCGAAGCGAAGCCCGCCGTCGAACTTAAATCGACGGAAAACGCGTCTAGCGACGACAAAGCGGAGTCGAGCGCGACGCTCGGTTCGGCGGCGAGGCGGTCGAACGCGGTTGAATTGCGGGAGAAAACGACGATTAAAGTTGTCGACGTCGTCGGAAAACCGGTTCCGTTCGCCGTTGTGGAAGCGTCGCAAGTCGTTCAAGGGGACGGTTTAAGAGACGTCGTTGATTTGCGCGCCGACGGCAAGGGCTTCGTTTCGGCGCCTCTTTTGCGCGGCGTCGAGTACGAGGCGACCGTTCGGGCGGACGTTCCGGAACGCGTTTTGGAAGAAGGGGAAACCGGATTGGTCGGCCTCGTCGCCAAGAAGTACGAGGGGTTGCGCTTTTACGTTCCGGAGGGAACGGGAGAACGCGTCGTTGTCTTGACGCTTAGCGACGACGCCGAAGTCGCCGACAAACCCAAAACGGCGGAATCGGAGGAAAACGCGTTAAACGCCGGCGACGTTAAGACTTCCGACGAAGAAGAATTGTCGCCGGATAATTGACGACCGACGGCGCGGCGTTAAAATAAGTCGAGCGTTCGCGGCGTTTAAAGCTCGCGCCAAACGTCCGGGCCGAGGTTGAACGTCGCGAGGGCGTATCCGGGGGACGTTTCGCGTTCGAGGACGAGGAGCGCGCCGATTTCCGGACGCTTGGCGCAGAACGCCGCCGTTTTTTCCGGGCCGAGAACGAAAAACGCCGTCGAAAGCGCGTCCGCCTCCGTCGCGGTCGGGGCCAAGACGGTCGTCGAGAGGACGCCGGTCGTCGGGTAGCCGTCGCGCGGGTCGACGACGTGCGAGTAACGCTTGCCGCCGCAACGGAAAAACTGGTACGTCGAGCCGGACGTCGCCAGGGCGCGGTCGCGGAGGAAGATTTCGCCGAGTCGACGCTCCGGGAAAAGCGGGTGCGCGACGCCGATCGTCCAACCCGGGTAACGACGCGCTTTAGAAAGTAACGCCAAGCGCTCCGTTTCCGCGTCCGGTTTCAAAAAATCGGGAATCAACGCGTCGACCGCCTCTTCGTCGGCGCGACGCGACGTCTTGCGACGCCGCCCGCTCTCTTCGTCGAACTCCGGGTCGTCGTCTTCCGCGTCTTCGTTTTTTGCTGCGTCGGGCGACGCGGCGTCGTTGAAAGAGGAGAGCGCGCCCAACCCTTGCGTTAAAACGGTTTCGACCGCGGAACCGAACGCGAAAACGGCGTTTTTGGGGAAGGCGTCGGGACGCGTCGCGTTCGTTTCTTTATTGCGGTTTTCGTCGTCGCTTTCGTCGGATTTTTCGTCGGCAAAGTCGCCGAAAACGAAAAGATCGTCGTTGAGCCGCCCGCCGCGCGCGACGCAACCGCTTTTCCCGCCTTGGATGATAAAGTCCGTTTGCCCGCCGTCGAGGAGCTTTTGCGCGGCGGCGTCGAGCGCGATTCCTTTTCCGATCGCGCCGAAATTCAACTCGACGCCCTCTTCGTCGAACGCGATCGACCGCTCCGCTTCGTCGAGTTGCAAATGCCGAGTTCCCGAGAGTTGGAGCGCGCGTTTAAGAACGTCCGGCGCCGGAAACTCGCCGTCTCGCTTCGCGAACCCCCAAGCGCGCCAAAGAGGCGCCGCCGCGACGTCGAACGCGCCTTCGGTCTCTTCCGAAAAGCGAATCGCCGTTTCGAGCCAGCCCCAAAACTCTTCGTCGACGCGAACGTTAAGCTCCGCCGCCAAAAGGTTTACGCGGCTCGCAAGCGTCGTCGAGCGGAAAATCGACAGGACGTTTTCAACGCGGTCAACCTCGTCGAGCGCGTCGAGCGCCGCGTCGGCCCCGGAGTCGTCGCGGGTCGCGTTGAGCGAAACTTCGAAATCGGACGCCATCGCCGCGCGACGGTAAACGGTCAGCGGGCCGCTCGGGAAAATCGGCATTGCGGGAACTCCGGAAAGCGGGAAAAAGGGGGAAAAACGGGGAAGTCGAGAAGCGATAACGCGTTAGTCGGCGGAGGTTGCGTCGAGCGGTTCGAGCAAAACGACCGCCTGCGCTTCGATCGCTTCGAGACGACCGACCGGGCCGACGTGTTCGCCGGTCTTCGCTTTGACGTTGACTTGACCGGGTTCGACGCCGAGAATCGCCGCGATACGGTTGCGCATCGTTTCTTTAAGCGGGCCTAATTTCGGACGTTGCGCCGAAACGACGCAGTCGAGATTCGAGACTTGCCAACCGGCTTCCGCGACCGCTTCGTTGCAGAGCGCGAGGATTTCGCCGGAGTCGCGGCCCCGGTTTTCCTCGGCGGTATCGGGAAAAAGTTCGCCAATGTCGCCCAACCCGGCGGCGCCGAGGAGCGCGTCGGCGATGGCGTGTAACAAAACGTCGGCGTCCGAATGCCCGAGCAGCGACTTCGAAAACGGAATCGAAACGCCCCCCAAACGGAGCGAAACGCCTTCGGTGAAACGGTGCAGGTCGCACCCGAACCCGATTCGATATTTCATTGTCGATTCTCCTTGCGGACGTTTTAAGCGCCGCCGTTAAAGGTTTTATCTGATTTGGCTTTTTCGCGTTGGCGACGCGGCGTCGACGGCGTTGGATTCGTTTTCGCCGTCGGCGGTTTGCGCGGCGGCGGGCGGCTCCGCTTTTCGCTCTTTTTTCCGCTCTTTGAGGGCGAGAATTTCGAGTTGCGCGGCGTTCCAAACGTTGTGCCACAAGACGTAAAGCGTCGGGCCGAGCGCGACGACCGGGTCGGCGTACAGGGCCGCGAAGTAAATCGCCGCGCCGGTGTTCTTTTGCCCGAGCGTTTGGCTCGCTTCCGGTCGGAAGTCCCGTTCTCCAACGAGATAGCCCAGTCCGAAATTTAGGGCGCAAACGACGAGCGACAAAGCGCCGATTTCAAGCAAAATCGTCGGACGGACGCCGTTGGCCGGGTCGGCGATAAAGGTCGTCGCCTTCGCCGCGATGATCGTTACCATCGCGACCCAAGCGCCGAACGTTACGTTCTTTAAGCGCGCCGTCCAACCTTGCGACGCCGGGTAAAGCGCCCGAACGATTCGAGCGGCGATAATCGGCGCGACGACGACCGAACCGACGTTCGACGCGACGTCGAGGAACGCTCCGGAAACCGGCTTGCCGAGAACCCAAGGCAACAGCGTCGGGAGCGCGACCGCGAAACCGAACGTCGTCAGCAACAGCCCGGCGACGATATATTCGACGTCGCGTTTCAAAAAGCCGCCGACCGCGGGCGCTGCGGTCGCCGTCGGAGCGATCGCGGTGAAAAACGCCGTCAACGCGAACGTTTCCGCGTCGAAAAGTCGAAAAAGTTCGCAACCGACGACGGCGCCGCCGAGGTTCAGCGCCAAAATCGCCCAATGGCTCCGCCGCAGCCGCAACTTCGGAAACTCCAATTTCAGGAAGACCGCGAAGAGCATAAAGCGGACGAACCAAGGAATCGCCCAAGCGAGCGCGGCCCCTTGCGGGAAGAGATAACCGACGACGAACGCTCCGAGGAGCGCGAGCGGACGCAACGACGACGCCATTTTTGCCTCGTTTTCGATTTTCGTTTAAATTATCGGCGGCGTTCGCTGGAGCGGACGTCGGCGGAACGCGGAAGCCGCGCGGGGAACGGCTCCGCGAAACGCGGACGGCGAGCGGAACGAATTGGCGCGGAAACGCCGCGAATCTTTTTCATTATTTCCGCTTAACGCGATTCGTCAATCGGCGACGGCGAAAAATTTGGTCGTTTTTTGCGAAATTTGCTTGAAAAACGGCGAAGAATCCGTTATCCTATACGTCGCGGGAGCGTTTCGGCGTCGCGGTTTAGCGTCGACCGGCGGTTCTCGACGGCGCGTTGGGCGCTTTTTTCGATAATTTGCGAAAGTCGCGGGGTTTGCGTAAGAGTCGCCGAGCGTTTCGGCGAACGCGAATCGCCGTTGGGACGTTATTTTTAAAGGGGCGGCGATGTTTTTAGTCGAAAGTTTCGGGCTGGCGGTCGCGTTTTGCGTCGTTACGATGTTGTGCTGGGGGTCTTGGGCGAACGCTCAAAAGTTGGTCGACTCGAAATGGCGTTACGAGCTGTTTTATTGGGATTACGTCTTCGGCGTCGTCGCGGCGGCGCTGATTTTCGGCTTGACGATGGGGTCGAACGGCGAACTCGGGCGTTCGTTCTGCGCGGACTTGAAGCAAGCGAACGGCGCGGCGATCGGTTGGGCGTTCGCGGGGGGCGTCGTTTTTAATATCGCGAACATTTTGCTCGTCGCGGCGATCGCGATCGCCGGGATGTCGGTCGCGTTTCCGGTCGGGATCGGTTTGGCGCTGGTTCTCGGCGTGTTGTGGAATTACATCGCGAACCCGGCGGGCTCCGGCGACTCGACGCTTCTTTTCGTCGGCGTCGGCTTGGTAACGTTGGCGATTATTACGAGCGCGCTTTCGTATCGCAAACGCGACGCGGCGCTTCAAGCGGAAGGCGGCGAAAAGAAGCCGATCGGCAAGGGGCTGACGCTCGCGGTCGTTTGCGGCGTGTTGATGTCGCTCTTTTCTTATTTTGTCGCGAATTCGATGGCGAAAGTCGAGTTGGACGGCGCGCTGATCGATCCGACGTTCGAAAACCTTGCGAAAGCGGCGGAAGTCGGCGCGGGGTTGGAAGCCGGCAAGATGGGCCCTTACGCGGCGAACATGTGCTTCGCGCTCGGCGTGTTGATTAGCAACTTCTTTGTGATGCCGTATTTGATGAAGAAGCCGTTCGTCGGCGAACCGGTCGAAAAGGGCGCTTACTTCAAGGGTTCGCTCCGCAATCACTTCTGGGGCTGGATCGGCGGCGCCGTTTGGGCGGTCGGGATGACGTTTAGCGTCGTCGCGGCGGGCGCGGTCTCGATGGCGATCGCGTACGGGCTCGGTCAAGGCGCGACGCTCGTTTCGGCGATTTGGGGCGTCTTCATTTGGCGCGAATTTAAGGGCGCGTCGAAGGACGTCGTTCGTATGTTGGCCGCGATGTTCGTTTTCTTCGTCGTCGGCTTGGGATTGATTATCGGCGCGAAAATAGAAACGCCCGCCGCCGAACCGACCGACGAAGCCGCCGTCGCGACGGTCGAAGGGGAAGCGGAAGCGACCGAAACCGCCGTCGACGCGCTCGTCGGCGACGAAACCGCGACCGAAGCGGAAGCGGTTGAACCGGCGGAAGCCCCGGCGGTCGAGGAATCGGCTCCGGCGAAACCGGCGACCGAAGCCGCTCCGGAAGCGGAACCCGCCGCTTGAACCGGTCGAGCGTTTCGGCTTAACGCTTAAATAACGAAAAAACGCCGCGTTTCCGAAAAGGACGCGGCGTTTTTTCTTGCCTGTTTTGCGCGGTTTGCCCGGTTTGACGTTTCGAACGGTCGACCGAAACCGGTTTAACCGATAAACGCGACTCGGTTTTTCAAGTCGGGCGGCGCTTAAAATTGGTTAAACGGCGGCGAACTCAATCGCTCGACCGATTAAAGCGACTCGATTTTCAGATTGTTGGCGGCCAAGAAGGCTTCCGACTCCGCCTTCGTAAAGACGCTGCGGGTCGCGCTGCCGTCGCGAACGCAACTCATTCCTTGCGCGCTCGCTCGACGAACCGTTTCGACCGGGTCGCAACCGTCGAGAACCGCCGAGACGAAGCCCGCCGCGAACGCGTCGCCGGAACCGGTGCCGCCGACGAACTCGACCGGGAAAATATCGGCGCGGAACTTCTCGTTCGCCGAGTAATAAATCGAACCGTCGCCGCCGCAAGTAACGACGCAAGTCTTGGCGCCCGCGTCGACGAAGAATTTCGCCTGCTCGACCGGGTCCGTTTTGCCGCAAATGACGCGGGCCTCGTCGTCGTTCGGGAGGAAATAGTCGACGTAAGGAAGGAGCGGTTCGATCGCCGGCCAATACGGTCGATTTCCGTACAAAACGACGTCCAAAATCGTCTTCCCGCCGCGCGCTTGGAACGCTTTCAAATACTCGACCGTCGCGGCCGATTCGAGGGGCGGAATCATCAGAAAGCCGCCGATGTAAAGGACTTCCGACTCTTCCGTCCAAGCGGTCGGAATATCGTCGAGCGAAAATTGCGCGTTCGCGCCGGTCGTGCTGACGAAGCGGCGGTCTTCGCCTTTGACGTTGACGATCAACGAACAACCGGGCCCGGCGTTCGGAACGCGACGGACGCCGGAGAGGTCGATCAACGGGTCTTGGAGCGCCGAAAAGACGAAATCGCTGAACGCGTCGTCGCCGACGCAGCCGCAAAGGCCGGTCGGAACTTCAAGTTTCGCAAGGTTAAGCGCGACGTTCGACGCGCAGCCGCCGAGCGTCAGCTCGACGCGCTCCGTTTGGACGAGTTCGCCCGGAACCGGACAATGCGTAATCGGCGCGCACCCGACGTCGGCGAAGAGAATCCCGGCGGACAAACAGCGAGGTTTGATTTTCATATTAACGTTCCTTGAATAGAAAAACGAATGAAAAAAGCGTCGAGCGACGCGAAATAATGCGGGCGGCGCGGAACGGAACCGGGCCGCCGTTGTTCGAATCGGCGTTAATTGGGACGAACGACGCGAAACGGGAAACGCCCGAACCGCGCCGTCGGCGTTAAATTGGGGAAAACGGGCGAAACGGAGGGTTTAGCGACCGCTTTTTTCAACGGCGAAACCGAGGTCGGCGGCGATTTTATCCGCCGCGTCGTTTCCGCTCTTGACGCAAGCGGGGAGCCCGACGCCTTCGAGCGCGTTTCCGGCAAGCGCGAGGGTCGGCGTCGCGGCGAGTTCTTCCCGAAGTCGGCGAATCGCGTCGAGTCGGCCCAAGTAATATTGCGGCGTCGCGTTCGGGAAGCGGGCGACGTCCGACATAAGCGGTTCCCCTTCGACGCCGAGAAGCGCCGGGGGCTTGCGTCGTTTTGTTAATTTGCGGAAATTCCGAGGTCGGCGGCGATCTTCTCCGCGGCGTCGTTTCCGCTCTTGACGCAAGCGGGGAGTCCGACGCCTTCGAGCGCGTTTCCGGCAAGCGCGAGGGTCGGCGTCGCGGCGAGTTCTTCGCGGAGTCGGCGAATCGCGTCGAGTCGGCCCAAGTAATATTGCGGCATTGCGTTCGGGAAGCGGGCGACGTCCGACATTAACGGCTCCCCTTCGACGCCGAGAAGCGCCCGCGTCTCCGTCAAAACGCGGTCGAGCAACTCCGATTCCGGAATCGTCAGCGAGTCGGGCGACCGGGCGCCGCCGACGAAAATGCGCAAGAGCGTCGTTCCCTCCGGGGCGCGGCTCGGATATTTGAAACTGCTGAAACTCCCGGCGAGAAGGCCGTTTCCCTCCGACGGCGGGACGACGAACCCCATTCCGGCGACCGGGCGCTTGACCTGTTCGTTGCGGAACGCCAAGTGAACGATCGCCGTTCCGGTTCGCTCCGTTCCGGCGCAAACTTCCGACGTAATCGGCGCGACCGAACGGAAAAGCGCGCCCGCCGCGTCGGACGGCGTCGCGCAAAGAACGGCGTCGAAACGCTCCGTTTTCCCGGTCGAATCGGTCAAGAGCCAACCGCCGTCGCCGTTCGCTCCGTTCGCGTCGGACGCTTTTTCGAGTTTGACCGCCTCCCGGTTCAGCTCGACGCGGGCCCGATTCTCCGATTCGAGCCGCTCGGCGAGACGGCGCGGAAGCGACTCCATTCCGGAACTTAACGTCAAGAAAAAGCTGTACCGCGCGCCGCTCTCCTCTTCGCGCTTGACCTTTTTCGCTTTCTTTTGCGACTTTTTCATCGACCAAATCAGCGACCGGTCTTTCCGCTCCATTTCGGCGAAACGCGGGAGCGTCGCCTGCAAGCTCAACCGGCTCGCGTCGCCGCCGTAAATCCCGCCGACGAGCGGCTCGACCAAACGCTCGAACGCTTCGCGACCCAAGCGCCGCGTTACGAACGCCGCGATCGACTCTTCTTCCGTCGAACGCCGCCGCGGCAAAATCAATTCGAGCGCGCAGCGGAGCTTTCCGAGCGGGCTCAACAGCGGCGTCGTCGCCATCGGGTAAAGTTTCGTCGGCGCCATCGTCATAAAGCCGTCCGGGAGCGGGTAAAGGCGGCGCTTACGGACGACGAACGTGCGGCGGTAACGGTTGTTCGTCGACGTAAGTTCTTGCTCGAAACCGAGTTCCTTGCAAAGGTCGAGCGCCCAAGGAACGGTCGTAATGAAGTTGTCGACGCTCGCTTCGAGGTGAAAACCGTCGATTTGTTTCGAGCCGATCACCCCGCCGACGCGCCCGGTTTTCTCCCAAAGAACGACGTCGAGTTCCGGAGCGATTTTCGACAGGCGCCAAGCGGCGGCGAGTCCGGAAATCCCGCCGCCGAGAACCGCGACGCGGCGCCGCGACGGCGCGTTTCCGCTTTCGATTGCGTTTTCGTTTGCGTTGTTCGTCATTTTTTCCGTTAATTTAGGGAGGTTGGGGGGAATCGGTAAGCGCGTCGACTCAGCCGGCGTTCAGCGCGAGGAAGCGGGCGAGCGTTTCGGGCGGCGTCGGAGCGGAACTCGGAAGCGTCGTTTTCCAGTCGAGCGCGGCCAAAACGACGTTAATCCCGGAACCGATTCCGAAGAGACCGAGTTTGTCGCCGGGGCGCGCGAACCCCGATTCGATCCCGAGCGCCGCCGCCGTCGGAAGCGCGACCGAGCCGGTGTTGCCGAGGAGCGGGAAAGTCGCGAAATTCTTCGCGTCGTCGAGTCCGAGCGTTTCGAAAAGGAGTTTTTGGTGCGCTTTCCCGACTTGATGACAAAAAACGCGGTCGAGCGCCGCCGCGTCCCAACCGATTTCGGCGACGAAACGCTCGAACGCCTTCGCGGCGACGGCGACGCCTTCGCGCAGGAGCGTTTCCGAGTCCGTTTTCATCGTTTGTCCGTCGGAGCGGCCCCCCGCGGTTACGTCGACTTGACTGCGGCAAAGCGCGCTTTGTTCGGTGTTCGCCAAAACCGACGCGCCGAGGAGGCGGTTGCCGGTTCGACTTAAATCGCGGTTCGTCAAGAGAATCGCGGCGCTCCCGGAGCCGATCGTCAGCGACGCGAACGCGTCTTTCACCGTCCGGCGCGTCAACGTTTCGTCGGCGACCAACTCGTCGACGGTCGTCTCCGTCAGCGCGCGGCTCGTCTCCGTTCCGACGACGATTCCGGCGTCGATTTGCCCCAACTCGATCGCGTTCGCGATTTGGAGCGCGCCGGTCAACAGCCCCAAACAAGCGTTCGACAAGTCGAAAATAACCGCCGATTGCGGCAAGCCCAGCCGCCGGTGAACGTCGCAAGCGGTCGCGGGCTCTTGATAGTCGCGGCAAACGGACGCGTGTACGAACATCCCGATTTTCGAACGGTCGACGCCGGTCGTTCGGAGCAGCTTTTCGACCGTGTCGACGCTTTGGTCGCCGGGGAGCCGACCGCGTTCCCAAAGGCCGCGCTCTTGAATGCCGGTCATCAACTCGAGCCGTCCGAACGGAAGTTTCAGCCGTTCGTAAAGGGGCGCGAGCCGGTTTTCGAGTTCGTCGGTCGTTACAATTTCCGGCGGGAGGGCGCATTCGATCGCCTCGACGCACACGTTTTCGTATTTCATCGCGATTTTTTGGGTCGATTAAGGTTTTGCGTCGCGGCGCCGCGTTTTTGGCTTTTCGACGTTTTAACGTTCGATAAAAACTCGGCGGCGCCCGACGGACGTTCGGAAAAGCGCGGCGGAAAAAAGTCGATCTTTGGCGCGCTCGACGTTATAATAGAACACATTTTGCGCCGCTTGTCAACGCCCCGAACGAAACGGAAGGGAATCAAGCGCGATTTTTCCCCGTTCGGCGCGTTGGGAACGGCGGTTTAGGCAAGCTGGGCGTTTTAGAGAAGAACGGCGGCGCGTTAAGACGGCGACTTTCGCGCGGCGGCGTTCGCTTGCCGACGTTCGCGGAAAAATCGGCGAAGCAGATCGGCGCATTCGTCGCGCAGGACGCCCTCGACGACGTCGCAACGCCAGTTGAAGCGTTCTTCGGTCAAGAGGTTCATCAGCGACCCGGCGCACCCGGCTTTCGGGTCGCGGGTTCCGAAAACGACGCGGTTCACTCGGGAAAGAACGAGCGCGCCGGCGCACATCGGGCAAGGTTCGAGCGTTACGAAGAGTTCCGCGTCCTCGATTCGCCAAGACGGGTAAAGCGCCGACGCCCGGCTCAGCGCGAGCGTCTCCGCGTGCGCGGTCGGGTCGCAAAGGCGTTCGCGGCGGTTGTGTTCGCGAACGAGAATCCGATTTTGGCAAACGAGAACGGCGCCGATCGGCGTTTCCCCCTCTTCCGCGGCGATCTGCGCTTCGACGAGCGCGGCGCGCATGAAGAACTCGTCGCGGTCGCCGTCGTCCGGCGTCCAACGTTCGAGCGGAACGTCCGGCAGGAACGGCGTTTTCGGGAAGCGGTCGAAGGAAGAAGCGTCGAAATCGTTCATTGGGTGGAAAAGTCGTCGCGGTTTCGCTAAATTAACGCGAACGGCGCGGCTCGACGTTCCGCCGGATTCGCCGAATCGCGCCGCTTGTTTATTTAACGCGCTCTTTTTATTTTGCGCCGTTTGCTTAAATTAGTAAGCGTAAGCGTCGCCGGAATCGTCGCGGAGATTGAAATTGTCGCCCTCGAACGCGGCGCCGTAAGCCGGGGCGAAACCTTGCGGATAAGCGCCGACCGACGCTTCGCTCGAAACGGCGTAATCGTTCCCGGCGTAAGCGTCCGCCGGAGCGACGTAGTTCGCTTGCGAGTAAGCGTTCGCGTCGTAAGCGCCGACCGAACCTTGCGTTTGCGCGATCGTCGTTTCGTCGGAAGCGGCGTTTTGCGCGACGTTTCCGCCGCCGTAATATTCCGTGTAACCGCCGTTGCACTCTTCGCAGTCGTCGGTCGGCGACTTGACGCGATCCATTCCGCCGAGAACGGAACCGCAACGGTAAAGTTCGCCCATACATTGATCGCCCCGTTCCGGAACGAACGTCGGTTGACAATATTCGTAAGGCGAAAGGCACGAGCGGCAACCGACGAAACCCAACGCAAACGCCATCACAATCCCCATCGCGATCGTTCGAACCATCGCAAAGACTCCATTCAACAAAAAAGAAAAGTGGTAAAAGTCGACCGCCCGTCCTTCGGAAGTCGAAACCCGCGTCGTCGGCGGGCGGCGATCGCTTGCCTCCGAAGCGAAACGCCTTCATTGTTATTTTCGGCCGTGTTTGCGGAAAAATTAGAAAAATCCGAATATTTTAACAAGTTTTTCTAAAATATTCGCCGACAAGAAAAAAGTCGGTTTTGAATGAAAGAGGCGGCGAGTTGCCTATTTTGCGCAGTTTGCCCCGCTTGCAAGGCGTCGCGGACTTGGAGGAAAGATAAGGGAGCGTCCTAAGAAATATAAGGGCGTTTTTTTAACGGATTCGCAAAATATCGCCGAGAACAAGAAAAAAAAACTTGACCGAACGCCTTGCGTTATGTTACAATAGAGGAGGAAGCGCCGTCGAGCCGCTTGCGCGTCGCGTCCTCCGTCGCCGACGTTTTAACGTTTAACCGAGACGACGAGGGACTCCGCGCAAAACGAGCGCCGAAGGTTTGGTCTTTTTTCATTATTAATATAGAGAGAAAACGTTATACGAAACCGAAAACGCGCCGTCTTCGGAAAATGCGCCGAAGGTCGGCTTGGTCGGGCGCGTCGGGAAAAATGTACGGGACGAAATAATTATGGCAAAAAATGAAACCGTATGGGGTATCGACGTCGGTAGCGCGTCGTTGAAAGCGTTGCGTTGTCGCAAGGGAACGGAGCCGGGAACGCTGGAGGTCTTGCAGTGCGAATACATCGAACACAGCAAGATTATGACGCAACCGGGCGCGGATCCGAACGAGATTCTCGCGGAAAGTTTGAAGCTTTTCCTTTCGCGCAACAACGTCAAGGGCGAAAAGATCGCGATTTCGGTCTCCGGTCAAAACGCGCTTTGGCGTTACCAACCGCTTCCGCCGATCGACCCGAAAAAGGTCAACGACCTCATTAAATACGAGGTCAAACAATGGCTTCCCTTCGACCTGCAAGACGTTATTTGGGACTATCGCCAAGTCGGCGGGACGATGGAAGGCGGCGTCGCGCTCGACCTTCGCATCTTTATGTACGCGATGAAGCGCGACATCGCCAAACGCACCTTGGAACGCTACGCCGACGCCGGCGTCGACGTCGACTGCATTCAAGGCGCGCAAGTCGCCCTGTACAACGCGTTCGTCAACGATATGCACGACTACGACGCGCTCCTCGAACGCGACCCGAACGAGCTTTTCGAGTACGACGTCGTTTTGAACGTCGGGACGGACGCGTCGGAAATCGTCGTTACGAACGGCGTCGACGTTTGGCTCCGCAACATCGCCGTCGGCGGCAATATGTTCACGAAGGCCCTGACGAAAGCGCTCAAACTGACCTTCTCGAACGCCGAACACATCAAGCGCAACGCCGCGACCGCGCAAGACCCGAAAGCCGTCGTTCTCGCGATGAAGCCGGTCTTCAACGATATGCTCACCGAAATCGAGCGGTCGATCAAGTACTACAAGAGCTTGAATAAAAACGCGAAAATCCGTCGCGTTTACGCTCTTGGGAACGCGATGAAACTCCCGGGGTTGCGCCAATTCCTCTCGAAGAGCTTGGGCCTCGACGTCGTCGTGCCGACCGCGTACCGCAAACTGCAAGGCGCCGAAGCGCTCGCGAATCCGGAGTTCCGCAACAACTCGACGTCGTTCGGCGTCGCTTACGGGCTCGCGTTGCAACTCTTGGGCGAAGCGCCGCTGAGCATCAACTTGGTGCCGCGCGACGTCGTTCAAACGCGCCTTATTAATAAGAAAAAGCCGTGGGCGTTGGCCGCCGCGTCGCTCCTGATGGCCGGGATGACTTGGCAATATTTCAACGCGACCTCGATGTTTAGCGTCGTCGAAAACCCGGCGATCAACACCGCGTACAGCGCCGCGCAAAAGGTTTCTAAAGAGTCGAAAGACCTTATTTCGAAAGCCGACTCCGCCGCGTCGACCTTTAAAGCGGTCGATAAAATCGGGCAAAACCTGACCGGCGGCGTCGAAGGGCGGCTCACTTGGATGGAGCTTTTGAAGGCGATCAACGTCGCGATTCCGTCCGAAGCGCCCGATAAAGCCGCGCTTTCCGAAGGCGTTTCCGCGTTGAAAATCGACGCGATCACCCGTCAAAATCGCGTTTACGTCAACAACGTTGAAGTTCAAGAAATCGAAGAGCTGGGCGACTGGTTCGAGCTGGTGCGCCGTTGGTATTACATCGACGCCGAGGAAGCGAAAGCGTTCTCCATCGACGCCGAAGGCAACGAGCTGACGCCCCCCGCCGACGCCGCGACCGCCGCCGAAGAAGAGGGAACCTCGTCGACCAAGACCGCCGAATACGTTCCGGAATACACGTTGGAAGAAATGTTCCCGTTCCAACCGCAACCGGAAAAGGAAAGCTCGAGTTCGTCGAAATCGAAGTCGAGTTCTAGTTCTTCGAAGTCTTCGTCGTCGAAATCGAGTTCTAGTTCCTCGAAGTCTTCGTCGTCGAAATCGAGTTCGTCGAAGTCGAGTTCTTCGAAATCTTCTTCGAAATCTTCGTCGAAATCGGGTTCCGCGACCGCCGGTTTGGAAACGACCGCGCTTAACGAGATTACCGAAAGCGTCGACGCGCGCTTGGAACTGATTCCGGCGCCTTACGGCCCGGGCCGCATCGTTCAGCTGACCGGTTACCACTACCACAACCCGGACGACGCCAACGACCCGGCGCGCGGCCCCGAGTATTTGCGTCGCACGATCCTGTCGAACCTGAAACACGGCGCCGTCGATTTGCCGATCAGCTTGGAACGCCAACGCGCGGACGAATCGGGCGTCGAAACCGTCTCGTTTAAAGATATGGGGATTTATTACCCCGTCCTGGTGAATCCGGGCGTCATCGACGACAAGTTCCGTCTCCTCGACCCGCAAGCGGCGGCGGAAGCGCGCAAAAAGTTGCTCGAATCGATGATTAAGCAATCGGGCGCGGCCGGCGGTATGCGCGGCGGAATGAACGGCGGCGGTATGGGCGCCGGGATGACCGGAGGCGGTATGGGCGGCGGTATGACCGGAGGCGCGATGGGCGGCGGTATGGCCGGCGGCTCGATGGGCGGCTCGGCGAGCGGCGGTCGCGGCGGTCGCGGCGGTATGGGCGGCGACAGTATGAACAATCAAATCGCCAACGCGCTCGGAAGCGACAAAGTTCTGAATTTGCGTCGTTACGACTTCACGATTCAATTCGTTTGGATTGAAACGAAACCGACGACCCGCGACGAACGTCGCAAGGCCGCCGAAGAAGCCGCGAAAGCCGCCGAAGAAGCGGAAGCCGGCGCGTCGACCGACGACGAAGAAACGACCGACGCGACGGAATCGACCGCGACCGAAGCTCCGGCGACGGAACCGGCCGCGACCGAAACCCCGGCGACGGAACCGACCGCGACCGAAGCTCCGGCGACGGAACCGACCGCGACCGAAGCTCCGGCGACGGAACCGACCGCGACTGAAACCCCGGCGGCGGAACCGACCGCGACCGAAACCCCGGCCGAAGAACCGGCCGCGTAACGACTATTCGCGTTTTCGCGTTTAAACGAAAAGTGGGGACGCGTCGCTCGGCGCGTTCCAACGCTCAACTTTGAATCAACTCTCGCCGTTTCGACGGCGCGAATCGTCGGAAAAGAGCCGCGAGGTCGCTTCCGCAATATTAAGGTGAAGATATAATGGCAAAAGCTAAAAAAGCCGGTATAAAATTGGAGGATATCAAAAGGAATTACTTTTGGATCGTCCTGCCGTTGGTCGTTGTGATCGCCTTCGTCTTTACTATGTTGGCGAAGGGGAAAATTAAAAAGGCGTATGTCGAGAAGTCGGAAGCGGTGCAAGCCGAAAAGAAATCCGTCGACTCGATCGCCGGCAACAACAAACACCCGAACGAAAAAACGATTTCGGAGATCGAAGGCGTTACCGACGTGTTGAAAACGAGCGTTTTCGACGCGTGGGGCCTGATGTACAACGACCAAAAGGAACGCAACCGTTGGCCGCGCCAACTTTCGCGCGAGTTCCTTGATTTGGTCGAAAAGAAATTGAAGTTCCGCGACCCGATCGGCGTCGGGCGTCCCGACCTCCTCGAAGACTACGGGTACTTCATCGCGAACCACCTTCCCGATCTTCTGAAGAAGATGCAACGTCGCCGCGTTCAGGTGAAAGAGTACAAACTCTTGAAAAAAGCGGAGATGGATCACCTCGGGATTACCGGGCTTGAAGAACGATTCTGGCCGGTTTACGTTTCGACCGACGCCGACGGCGCGCAACTCTGCTACGTCGGTATTTTGAGCGATCCGGAAAACGAAGAGTCGCCCTTGGCCGACGTTTATCTGTACGACGTGAAAAAAGACTTGGTCTCCGCGTGCGAAGACAGCGCGTTGCGCGACCAATTGAAGGCGAAAGAGCGCGAACCGTTCTATCGCGAAGTCGACCCGTGGATCGCGACGCCGAAAGATTATATGACGTTCGGCGTTACCGTCGACGCGAACGCGATTATGTCGGCGATCTCCGGAACCGACGCCGCGGGCGGCGCGTCCGGCGGTTCGTCGATGATGGGCTCGTCGTCGATGGGCGGTTCCTCGATGGGCGGCGCTTCCGGCGGTTCCGGCGGCGCGCGCGGTTCGATGGACGGCGCGGGCGGCCCCGGCGGTATGGGCGGCGATTCTTCGATGGGCGGCGGCGCCGGAAGCGGCGCGATTCCCGGCAACGGAATCGACCCCGCCGAAATGCAAATCGCCGGAACGACTTTGGAAGGTCTCGCCGGAGGAACGGCGACCGGACGCGGCGGTATGGGCGGCGGTATGGGCGGCGGCGCG